>NZ_CP132542.1:0-600000 GCF_030845175.1 Coralliovum pocilloporae
CAAAGAGCAGCTGCCAGACATCCACCAGCACTGTCTCCCCCTGCAAGGACCCTCTCATACGTCTCCCGGAGAGCATCATAGACACATGCCACATCATCAAGCTGAGCCGGATACACATGCTCCGGCGCCAGACGATAATCGACTGCAACAATTGTTACTCCGGTTTCATGGCACAGCAGCCCGCAGAGGTCATCATGGCTTTCAAGCCCGCCAACGACAAAACCACCTCCATGGATATAGAGAAGCGCTGTGCCTGAAACCGCCCTGTCCTTATGCTGGTAGATCCGCACGGGAATGGCCCAGTCTGGATCATTGCTCTGAACCGTATCATCCGTGACAGAGATGTCATCGGGGCGTACTCCTCGAAAGTCCGCACAGAGCGCATTATAGAATTCCCGTTGCTTCTCAACCGGCTGGGATGCGGCATCGGCCGGATAAAACGCTTCGGTCCGGTCGATAAAAGCCAGAATTTCCGGGTCACTCGGCATGGAGCCAGCCATAAGTTCCATCCTTTGAATTCAGGACCAAACCCAATCAGGTCGGGCGTTTGCGGACCCAGAGATAAACCGAGCCGCGGTTTTTCGGTGGGCTGACACGCAGCTCTCGCAAGGCAATATAGAGCCCTGCTCCGATAATGACAGCCATTCCAAGCCAGCTGATGAGGTCCGGCAGCTCACCCCAGATGAGGAAACCTGACAGGGTAGCCCACAAGATAATCGTAAAATCAAAGGGGGCCAGGATCGATGGCGACGTCGACTGATAGGCAATTGTCAGGAAGTACTGTGCCACTGCTCCGGAAATACCCACAACAGCAAACAAAAGGATATCAATGCCAACCGGCGTCGTCCAATAGAAGAACTGAGCTGGAATGCAAAAGGCGAGAAAGGCAAACTGGGTATAGAGCAATGTTGTAAGACCGCGGTCTGTCCGACCCAATTTCCGCGTCAGCACATTCGATACCGCGTACATCAGCATGGAAAGAATGGCCAGAACCGCTGCCGTGTTGAGGGTATCAGCGCCAGGCCGAACAATCAGCAACAGTCCGATAAAACCAACAAGACAGGCGGACAGACGGCGGACACCGACTTTCTCGCCAAGCATCGGGATGGACAAGACCGTCACAGCAATCGGCGCAGCGTAAATGATAGAAATTGCTTCACCCAGAGGCATGGACGCATAGGCAAAGATGCCCAGAAGCATAGACATGCTGCCAAAGAAACCCCGCATAAACTGGGTTCCGTACTGCCCGGAGCGAAAGACGGCAAAGCCCCCTCTTGAGCGCGCGAGGGCAACAACAATCCCGAGAGCGATCAGGCTCCGCACCATCAGAATCTGTGTCGGATGATACCCTGCAGTCAGCCATTTTGACGACGCGTCCATCACCGCATACAGGAACATCGAAATACAGATGAGCGTTATACCGCGAGCGGTCGACATTCCTTCACCGGTTCCAGCACCAGCCTGTGCAGACATGGCATGCTCCTCCCATGGACCAAAACCAGAATTCTCCCCTATCCGCAATGACATGATGAAGGAGAGAGGTAAAGACAGGAAACCGACAGTTCGAGTACAAAACCGTCAAACAAAAACCGGCCCCGTTTGGTTCAGGGCCGGTTTCAGTATTTATCGGTCTGACCGCAGAGCTGTACCCTGGGTCGTACCCTCAGCCCTTACGCTTGATCCCGATGGACCGTCCAGCCGCTTCCGGCTTCTCCAGACTGTCATGGGCTGCCTTGATGGCATAGACTTTCTCAAGAATGTGTGGCTCAGCCACCGATGCCCGGCTTTCCTTTGTATTCACATGCAGCATCATCTGTTCCGCACTGGCCAGAAGCTCATTGGTCCGGCCATGATAAAGCCTGTGGAACAGGTGAAGGCGCTTGTCATCCGCATCCACGAGCTGGGTCGTGCCATAAATCGGCTCCATGCCAGCCACTTCAAGAATATGCATGATGTGGGTCTCGACGGTGTAATAGCTTCCTCCCGCATCATGATAGGCCTGGTCAATGCCAAGAACCTTGTAGAAGGCATCCGACATATCACCGAACACCTGCAGATAACGGCTTTCCGTCATGTGATTGTTGTAGTCGACCCATTCCGGCTGAACGGATGTCTCAACCACTTTCAGCGGTTTGGAGTAATCAGCTTCCTCGGCAGTTTCGGCCGCGACACCATGCGCGCGCTCATAGAGCCGCTCTTCATAATCCGCCAGAACCTGACCAGCACCCCAGCGATTGCCCCGCAAGGCCTGCATGATGGCAACCAGATTGTCATCTCTGATCCGCTCAAGTTCACGGATGGAATACATGCCGGACTGCTCATCTGACTGGCTGGCAATCTTGTCGACCAGCTCGTCAGTCAGCTCCGGCACATCCATCAGTTTGGTCCAAGGCCATTTCAGGCACGGACCGAACTGGGCGATGAAATGTTTCATACCCGCTTCACCACCGGCAACACGATAGGTCTCAAACAGTCCCATCTGTGCCCAGCGCAGACCAAACCCGTAGCGGATGGCATCATCGATTTCCTGGGTGGTGGCAATTCCGTCATTGATCAGCCATAGCCCTTCGCGCCAGACGGCTTCAAGGAAACGATCAGCAATGAAGGCCTCAATCTCTTTCTTGACGTGAAGCGGCTTCATGCCAATTGACTGGAACATCCCCATGGCCCGATCAATGGCATCCTGCGATGTTTTCTCACCGCCGACAACTTCCACCAGAGGCAACAGATAAACCGGGTTGAACGGATGAGCCACAAACAGCCGTTCAGGCCGCTGCATGTCCTTCTGGATATCGGTCGGCAGAATACCGGACGTGGAAGACCCGATCAGGGCGTCCGGGCGCGCATACTGATCAATCTCGGCATGGATCTTCTGCTTCAGATCAACCCGTTCCGGCGCGCTTTCCTGAATGAAATCGGCATCACGAACCGCTTCTTCCAACGTTTTGGCATAAGTGATGGTGCCTTTTGGAACCGGCGGCGCCATCGTCATCTTCGCATAGGCATGCTCTGCGTTGGCAAGAACTTCACTGACCTTGCGCTCCGCCTCCGGATCGGGGTCAAACACCGCAACATCAATACCATTCAAGACCAGACGCGCGATCCAGCCGCCTCCGATAACCCCGCCGCCGATACACGCTGCCTTACGCAGTTCCATGATGATCTCCCAGAAAACAAAACCGAAAAAAGATGCGATCCCGCCGGATATCATCGGATATCCGGCAAGACAGCTTCATTTGACCGAGAGGCTTAGCCCCGCTTCTTCAGCTGGAGTTTCTCACGCACCTCTTGCGGGCCGAGAAGGCGAACATTCATCGCTTTCAGAATGGTCACGGCCCGCTCGACCAGATCACGGTTATCAGCCAGAACACCGCGCTCGAGATAGATGTTGTCTTCCAGACCTACGCGGACATTGCCGCCAGCCAGAGCAGCCATGGCCACATAAGGCAACTGGTCACGACCGATGGAGAACGCAGAGAATGTCCAGTCCTGCGGCATGTTGTGAACCAGAGACATCAGGGTCAGAGGATCATTGCCAGCACCATAAGGAATACCCATGCAGAGCTGAACCATAACCGGATCTTCAATCAGGCCTTCCTTAACGAGATCCTTTGCGAGAACCAGATGACCGGCATCAAACACCTCAATCTCGGGACGAACACCGAGATCCTTGATCCGTGCAGCCATATCGCGAAGCATGCCCGGTGTGTTGGTCATCACATAGTCAGCTTCGGCAAAATTCATCGTACCGCAATCAAGGGTACAGATTTCCGGCAGACACTCAGCCACATGAGCCAGCCGCTCCTCGGCGCTGATCATGTCCGTCTGCTCCATATTCAGCGGCAGTGGCGCAGAAGACGGGCCGGTTACTATATCGCCCCCCATCCCTGCTGTAAGGTTGAGCACCACATCCGTACCGGAATCACGAACCCGGTCGACGACTTCCTTATAGAGCTTCGGATCACGGGATGGTGCGCCGGTTTCCGGATCGCGCACATGGATATGAGCAATAGCCGCGCCAGCCTTTGCAGCTTCAATTGACGCGTTGGCGATCTCTTCCGGTGTGACCGGAACCTTATCGCTCTTGGTGTGTGACTGGCCAGAACCGGTGACGGCGCAGGTTACAAAAACTTCAAAATTCATCGTGCTTCCCCTTGAAGGCCTGTTTGTCAAAGAGTAGAAAGCCAATCAAACAACAGCATTGCGTTTCTCGACCATGTTATTGCCAGTTCCGACAGACCGTCCGTTAATCCTGCAGATCCTGCTTTTGCCACGCTTCAGCAATCTCTGTCTGGCCAATGCCATTGAGCCGTTGCGGGCCGCAAATCAGATCAGCCACAGGAATCTCTATGATTTCAAGCTTCTGTCCCTGGACACTCAATCCGTCAGCAGTTCGAGCGGCATTGAAATCAACACAGTTCCGCTGAAAGACGCGGACAAGCAGGCCGATGTTTTCATCATCATCGCCAGTGACAATTACGCACAATACGCCACCTCTTCGCTGTCGGCTCATTTGCAGGCAGCTGCTCGGTATGCCGAAATCGTCGCCGGGTTTGACGGGGCAAGCTGGCTTCTCGCAAAGGCCGGTCTTCTCAATGGCTATAAGGCAACCATTCACTGGCAGGAACTTGAACAGTTTGAAGAAGCCTTCCTGGAAGTGGATGTCAGCGTAGAGCGCTACGTCATTGATCGCAATCGCATTACAGCCGGAGGTGCCACAACTGCGCTTGATCTGATGCTGCGTCTTATCCGGGAGACCCATGGCGATGCACTGTCACTGGATGTCATGCGTCACTTCATCTATGACGCAGAACGGGCATCAGAAGGAGATCAGCGCGGCGTCATATCTGCGCCTTTCGTGGCCAGAGAGGAAAATCTGGTCAAGGCGATTAGTGAGATGGAAAACAATATCGCAACGCCGTTGGCTATCACAGATATTGCAGGCCGCGCCGGCTTTTCCGCCCGCGGGCTGGAGCGGGCGTTCAACCGGAACTTCAAGCTCTCACCCATTCGCTATTATCTGCACCTTCGCCTCAGTCATGCACGGCGGCTGGTGAATGAAACCAATCTTTCAGTTGCAGAAATTGCTGACCGTTGCGGCTTTTCTTCAGCCTCCACATTCACACGCGCCTTCTCAAAGCACTTTAAGACAGCACCAAGAGACCTCCGTCGGGGCCGAATTACCAGCTCCCCCAATGTCTGGACAAGAAGCTAGGGCCCTGACCCTATGCAATCGTCGCCTTCACGACTTTGTGCACTCAGGCACTCTTCTCCAGACCGGTTTCCGTCCTATCTCCCTCAAAGCTATCAGAGGAATGGGCAAAGCAATGGGGAGAGCAGAATGATCCGTAAAATCAGTCCGTTAAGTGTTGACGAAACACTCACACGTCTTGCTGCTATTGTGGAAGAGAAAGGTGCGACAGTCTTTGCTCGCATCAATCACACCGCAGGCGCTGCAAAGATCGGCTCCGAATTGAGACCAACGGAGTTGCTGGTTTTCGGCAATCCAGCGGTTGGAACCCCTGTTATGCTGGATGCCCAGGAAGCAGGTCTGGATCTGCCTCTCCGCGTTCTCTGTTATGAGGATGAGACTGGCACGGTCCGTCTCGTCTGGCATAACCCGTCCGACATGGCTGCCAGCCACGGACTTGATGCAGACCATCCGGCAATCGCCAAGATTTCAGGCGTGCTTGATGCATTGACCGATGCTGCAATCAGGAACTGACACTGTTCTTGGTCCGGTCACCCAGCCAGTGCCAGACCGTCATAACCTCCGGCGAAACCGCCTGGTTTGACGGTCGCAACAACCAGCTGGATGCTGCAGAGACAAGAGACGTTTCAGACAGACGCACAAGATGTCCCCGCCTGAGTGCATCCCGGGTGAGGACATCAGACACCAGAAGCACACCAGCCCCCGCCATCGCGGCCTGTAACGCTGGCATAAAACTGTCAAACCGATGAACCGGCTCCGCAGGTGGCGGGCAGGATGCGGCCCGACACCACTCAGCCCATCCTCCACGGTGACCGATGACAGCAAGCTTCGGCAAGTCCTGCCATTGCTTCTTGTCGCACTGGTCCAGAAGGGTTGGAGCGCAGGCGGGAATCATCACCTCCGGATAAAGAAAGAGAGCCTCACGACCGGGCCAGGGGCCAGCCCCCAGCCGGACTTCCAAATCTGATCGCTCACTGTCATAGTCCGCCGGTCTATGGATGGACGCAATGGTCAGCTCAATCTCGGGATGGGCCCGGCTGAAATCCGGCAGATGCGGAGCCAGCCAGAGTGATGTGAACGATGCAGGCGCAGCCAGCCGGACAACCCGTCGCTTTCTGCGTCTGACAAACAGGTCACGGGTCGACCGCTCAAGCTGGTCAAAGGCGGCTCGCACATGTGGCAGATAGGCGGCCCCATCAGCCGTCAGTTCCACCCCCCGTGGCAAACGGCGGAACAGCGAAACGCCCAGAACACCCTCCAGCTTGCGGATCTGCTGACTGATGGCAGCCTGTGTCAGGCCAAGCTGGGCCCCCGCTTCTGTAAAATTCTCATGACGCGCGGCAGCTTCAAATGCGCGAAGCCAGGCCAAAGGTGGAAGATCAGATTGCATGAAAACCCGTGATAACAAAAACAATGCCTAAGACCGAAAAACGGTCATTTGTCATTATGTCAGGATCCCGTAAGACTCCCAATAGAATTTTTCTAAACTGCCCTCGAAACCGGGATTGAGAGAGATGCCTTCCTTTACCGACCATTCGCTGTCTGCCGACGGTGACATTCTCACCGTGACCATGAATGACGGAACCAGACTGCGTTTCCACGCCATCTGGCTACGCGATAACGCACAGGACGAAACCACCCGTGCGCCGGGCAATGGCCAGCGGCTTATCACACTGCAGGATATTCCTGAAGGCTGCCATATTACCAGTGTCGAGCACCCCGCAGCACATACTCTGCGCCTGCACTTTGCCCCTGAGGGAAAGAGCCTCGACTATGATGCGGACTGGCTGTCCCGCCACGCCTATGACCGCCAGGTCACAAGTGAACCCGGCTGGATCGGCGACGGCATTTCCCGCTGGGATTCTTCCCTGCAACAGTCCATTCCCACGGTTGACTGGTCAAGCGCCTGTCAGAAGGGTTCTGCACTACGGGACTGGCTTGCAGGTGTCGCCCGCTACGGCTTCGGCACAATAACGGGCATGCCGAAAGACAGCGGTACGCTTTGCGATGCCGCAGAGCTGTTCGGTTACGTACGTGAGACCAATTATGGCCGGTTTTTCGAGGTCCGCACCGAAGTCAATCCGGTCAATCTGGCCTATACAGGCCTCGGACTTCAGGCCCACACTGACAACCCCTATCGTGATCCGGTTCCCACACTTCAGCTGCTGTCCTGCCTGGAAAACACAGTGGATGGCGGTGAATCCATCGTCGTTGACGGTTTCCGGGCCATCGAAATTCTGAAGGCCGAAATGCCTGAAGGGTTCGATGTTCTCAGCCGCTATCCGGCCCGCTTTGCCTATGAGGGATCATCCGGGGTCGCGCTTCACTCGAAAAAGCCGATGATCGAATTGGGCCCCGATGGCGAACTCGTCGGTTTCCGGTTCAACAACCGCTCCTCCGCGCCGATTGTTGATGTGCCGTTCGACCTTATGGAGACCTACTACAAGGCCTACCGCCTGCTCGGCGATATCATCGAGCGACCCGAAATGGAGGTCTCATTCAAGATGAATGCTGGTGAGATGTTCATTGTCGACAACACCCGCGTCCTTCATGCGCGCACGGCCTTCTCCAGCCACGGCACCCGCTGGCTGCAAGGATGCTACGCCGATAAAGATGGCCTTCTCTCCACCCTCGCCTCTCTTTCTTCTCAAATGCCGGAAGCAGCAGAATGACCGATATCAAGCTGGACAGATCCAACATCGTCGATTTTATCGGCGACATCTTCAAACGCCGTGGTGCCGATTCCTATCTCGGCGAAGAGGTCACCATGTCAGAGCATATGCTCCAGGGCGCTCTGCTTGCAGAAGAAGCAGGTGCATCAGACGAACTGATCGCCGCAGCCCTGCTCCACGACATTGGCCACTACACCAACGAGTTTCCGGAAGACGCGCTTGAGAAGGGCATTAACAATCACCATGACACGGCTGGTGCCGCTGTCCTGATGCCTTTCTTCCCGTCTGTGGTGACAGACTGCGTTCTGCATCATGTGGCAGCCAAGCGCTATCTCTGCGCCACCGACCCGACCTATTTCGATCGCCTGTCTGACGCATCGGTCCACACACTCAATCTGCAGGGTGGCCCGATGTCCGAGGACGAGGTCACGGAATTTGAGAAGTCCCCTAATCTGAAGGACATTATTCAGGTCCGTTTCTGGGATGAAGAGGGAAAAGTCAAAGGCAGAACCACACCCGATTTTGATTATTACGCTCCGGTTCTGCAACGGGTCGTAGATCGCTATATGAATGCAGCATAACCCTTCAGAATCAAACTCTTACATCTAAAATATGAATCTGAATCTCAAAATTAAATTCCGGATTCAATTTAGAAGAAAACACCTGTAAGTGCTTGTTTTAAAACAAAGGCGGAAAGTCTCAGAAAACTTTCCGCCTTTCCCTTATCTGACGCACACTGTAACGCCTGTCTATGACTCCTGCACCGGTTCAATCACCCGTCTGTAAAGATGCCAGGATGCATGTCCCAGAACTGGCAACACGACCCACAGACCAACAAATGCAGACAGCAGCGACATCATCAGCAGAAGGCCGATAACGGCACACCAAATCAGCATTGGCACCGGGTTACGAACCACAGATCGCACGCTGGTGACCATAGCAGTGACAAAGTCGATATCCCTGTCCACCAGGATCGGGAATGAGATCACCGTCACCGAAAAAACGATGACCGCAATCACCGCACCGACAAGATTTCCAAGAAACAGGAAACTCAGCCCGTGTGATGTATTGAACACCTCATGCAGGAACACACGCAGCTCAAGCGCATTGAGGCCGAAGAAGCTGAGATAAAGAATACCGGCCATATCCACCCATATCAGAAAGGCGAATGTGGACACCAGAGCCATCCACCCCAGATCGCGACCGGCTCGACGCCAGACCGCACTGATGGCATTCGACAAGGACAGGCTTCCCCCTTGCTCTATCTGTCGGCTCACATCATAAACTCCGGCAGCCACAAAGGGTGCCACGAGGGCAAACCCGGCAGCCAGCGGGTAGACCATAAATGGCAGGTCGAAGGCATACAGAAAGTAAAGCAAAAACCAGCCACCAACGGCATAAAGGCCGCCGAAGAACAGCCCAATAAATGGTGCCTTGCGAAAATCCCTGAGCCCGGCACCAACAGCCTCTATCAGATCATCAGCCGTAATCTGACGCACCACAGGCGGTGCAGGCTTGGCATCAACCGCCAGATCCTCCCTATCCGACCGGTCATCAATCGCCATTACATCCTCCTTTGTCTTTCTCCCGATTGACATCCTACCCCGGTTCGGGATGATAACAATGGTGGAAATACGTAGAAACTACTGGAGCACCACCGAGATTTGCGCTGAGCGACCACGACTGTCGATCACCGACAACTCAGCGAAACCACCCTTGTCAGCCTGCCATCTGAACGAACGCCGAAACTCGGTCTTGCCAATCGGCTTTCCATCCGCAAACCAGAAGAAAGGAGGACGACCATCACGCACGCGCAGGGATATGGCTCTCTGGCCGGAAATATCCAGCCGCGCACCTTCCGGCGGGAAAGCAAAGCTTGGATCAGGCTCAGCCTCCGCACTTGCCCCATGCCGGACACGCACATGCCTCAACGGTTGCGGCAGGGTATCAGTCGCTGAAATCAAAACACTTGCGGGCGCTCCAGGCAACGGCTCCAGGTCTGCCCCAAGGCGATCGAAAGCACCAAAAAGGATCGGAGCGGCCGTTTCCAATCCGGAAAGGGACGGCACAGCAGCACCATCCACCCGGCCGACCCAGACGCCAATTACTGTCCGGCCGTCAAAGCCAATCGCCCAGGCATCCCGGTAACCGTAGGACGTGCCGGTCTTGAAAGCGATCCGCCCGCCCTTACGCCCTCGCGGCGGCGGACTGTCTTTCAGAATATCAGACAGATACCAGGCGGCATTCTCAGACAGAACAGCAACAGGAGCCACACTATTCTGAGACAGCCCCTCCTGTTGTCCGTCTGGGGCATCCTTCAGGACAATCGTTTCCCCACCATTGCCAATTGCCGCATAAAGCTGAACCAGATCCCTAAGGGTCACCCCCACCCCGCCAAGACCAATGGCAAGCCCCGTATGCGTTCCCCTGGGCAGGACTGGCGTCATACCCGCCTTCCGCATATGGGTCATCATGCGGGCTGGCCCAACCGCATCCAGCACAGACACAGCAGGAATATTGAGCGACAGGGTCAACGCATCACGAACAGTCACGGTTCCCCGGTAGCGTCCATCGAAATTGACGGGCTGGTAAGAGCCGAAACCTGTCGGTCGATCCTCAATCAGACTGGCCGGGTGAGCCAGCCCTTCATCAAAAGCAAGACCGTAGATCAACGGCTTTAAAGCAGATCCCGGAGACCGGATAGCGCGCGTCATGTCAACAAAGCCAAGCCGCTCCGCATCCAGATAATCAGCAGAGCCGACAGATGCCCTGATCGCACCGGTTCTGATGTCCGCGACCAGAACAGCACCGGAAAGCCCTTCCCGCTCCGGCAGGACATCAGACAGATAAACCTCAAGCCTCTTTTGCAGCTCTCTCTCCAGATGAAGGCGGATTGGCGCACGATGGCTGACACCAGCCTGCTGCGCAACACGTTCAGTCAGATGGGGAGCATAGGCAGGGAAAGCCTTCCGTCCACGTATGGCGCGCGCCTTCAGAGCTGCCAGCAGGTCATCGTCACCAAGTGCTCCATAATCCCTGACCTGGTGGAGAACCCTGTCGCGGGCAACCTTCAGCCGATCCGAAAACCGATCCGGGCGACGCTGCTCAGGCGACTGGGGCAAAGCCACAAGCAATGCGGCTTCTGCGGGCGTCAATCGGCCCGGTTCCTTGCCCAGATACGCAAGAGAAGCCGCCCGTATCCCTTCCACATTGCCGCCGAATGGTGCCAGGTGCAGATAGAGCGCCAGGATCTCTTCTTTGGACAGTGCCGCTTCAAGCTTCCACGCAAACAGGATCTGCTGCGCTTTGCCTGTCAGTGACCGGGTTGAGGATTTCATCAGCAACCGCGCCACCTGCATGGTCAATGTCGAGCCACCAGACACTGGCCGACCATGCCAGGCATATTGAAGGGCGGCCCGCAACAGTGCCGGATAATCAACGCCGGAATGCCTGTAGAAATCTGCATCCTCATAAGCCATCAGATAGGACAGGTAGACCGGGTCAACCTTGTCCTTGTCGACAGCCAGTCGCCAGAACCCGTCAGGCGTCTGGAAAGCTCGAAGCAAATGGCTATCCCGATCCACGACCTCGCGCGACAGAGCCAGCCTCCCAGGGTCAGGCACCGCAGGCAGCGAGGCCTTCAGCTCTTTGAGAAAACCCAGCCCGGGCGAAACCAGCGCCAGCATAACCACAAGGGTTATGCTGCCACCAAGTCCCACAAGGATTTTCAGAAAACGAACCATCACGGATCAATCAACCTCACAAGGCTCAACGTCTCAGGCCGATCACCTCCACCTGTCCTTCACCCGTGGTGCCGCGCAGGGTTGGCCGATACATATCTTCCACCAGCGCAGCCGGATGATGATAGACACCCGGAGTGACGGCCCGCACCATATAGGCAAGCTTGAACCCGGGCGTATCCTGACTGCTGCGCGTCACCGCAGCCGCAAACCGGTCAGCACGCGCTTCAGTCATCTCCGTATTGGCAAGTGCTCCAATCCACGGAAACTGTTTGGGGTCTCCATTGGGACGCACATTCGGGTTTTCAATTTCAAACCCGGCGGGCAGAGGGTCAACCACCATAAGCCTGCCACCCGAGCGGTCCTCCGCACTGACGGACAGAACAACCACCATCCGGTCATTCTGATTGACCTGTTCCGGTGAAATACGGTCGCCTTCAATGGTGTAATAGGTCCGCGACAGGCTGTACCCTTCCACCCTGGCGGGCTGCGGGTCCACGGGTCTACCGACTGTTTCAAGAGCCACACTGATCGACTCATCTGACTGGTTCTCCAGCGTCACCGCCTTGCTGCCGAGCGCATCTCCACTGAAGGTGCGGTAGAGCGGACCACTATAGGCAATACCATTGAGAGACAGCTTCAGACTGTCAGCCCGCTGCAACATGGCATTGGCCGCAAGAAGCGACCAGGCCTGTTCCTGAGTGCTGTGATGGGCCTCACGCCCCAGTTCCCGACCAAGGCGAACGGCAAGACGGCTCACATTGACAACAGATGATCCGGCTTCCGATGCCAATGTCAGCACTGCAGCCTCATCCCGAATACCCGAGCCATAATCACGGCGGAATGTTCGAGCACCGGCCAGAGGGTCCTGACCAAGCCCGTTCACGGATGCACGAAATGCCTTGTCAGACCGCGCCTTGTCTCCATAAAGTGCAAGCGCGGCCCCGATCTGAGCCTTGGCCATGGGTGATGAGAAAGATGCAAGCTTTACATCGGCATAATAGCGCAAGTCACCGAGAGAAGCTTTCCCAGCCCGTGCCAGAACATAGAGCGCATAGGCGATATCCTCTCCACCGGACGAGAAATCCGGGGCATACGCAATGCGGTTGCCAAGGTTATCAAGCGCCAGTCCATAGGCCACCTCAGGGACTGAATAGCCCTTCTCTCTGGCGCGCGTCAGGAAATCTGTCACGTAAGAATCGAGCCAGAAATCACCGCTGGTTGGATACCACAGCCCGAAACTGCCTGACGAGGTCTGCCGGGACAGAACATCTGTAATCGCGGTCTGGACACGTTTGCGAATATCCGCGTCCGCTCCAAGACCAGCCGACAGGGAGACCGCATCCAGATAGACCAGCGGCAGGGCCCGGCTGGTAATCTGTTCAGCGCAGCCATAAGGATAGCGATCAAGCGCACCAACCAGCCCCGGCACATCCAGAGCACCGGTTCCGGTAACAGATATGGTTGTCTTGAGCGTCTCAATCAGAAAACCATCCGTATAGCCTTCATCAAGAACCAGTTTACCGCCATTGGCCGCCAGAGTGACAATCTCGCGCTGACGCACGGGCTGTGCAGGGGACTGGACCGAAATCCGGGCAAGTGACGTGAGTTCCGCACCATCCGGCCCCTTGAGCGACAACGCCAGTTCCGCTTCACCAGAGACACGCGCTGTCAGACCTACAGGCACAGAAACCCTGGCTCCCTTTTCAAGGGTGAGCGTAAACTGGCCTGCCGGATCATCAAGAGACAGATGCCGGTCGGGGTTAATTGTCAGTGCATAGTCACCGGATGGGCCGCGCACATTGGCCAGTTCCACCAGCACCCGGCTCTGGTCACCAGGCGCAAGGAACCGCGGTGTTGAAGCCGTCAGAACAACAGGGTCATTGACCAGAACATCCTGCTCAGCCCGCCCGACAGACGACGCGGACCAGGCCATGGCCATCAGCCGCACGGTGCCATTGAAATCAGGCAGGTCAAACGTCACCTCAGCACGACCATCCGGCCCAACCTCCACAATACCGGAATGGAACGCGAGCAGTCTCTGGGTCGGTGGCTTGCCTTTCATGCCTCCCGTAACGCCATCTCCACCGGAACGAACCCGCCCCGCTTCTCCTGCCCACGGATCAAGCAGATAGCCGTAAAGATCATGCAGACCGACACCCAGAGCCCGCTGCCCATAATACCAGCTGGCTGGATCAGGGCTTTGATAGTCTGTCAGGGTCAGGATACCCACATCCACCGCCGCAAGGGTCACAAAGACAGCCTCACCCGGCTTTGAGTTGGATATTGAAAGAGGGACCGTCAGGGGGCCTCGCGGGTCAACCCGGTCCGGCACATCAAGGGTCACCGCAAGCGTTCTGTCCGAAGCATCAACGGAAACCCACTGAATACCGAGGGCCCGCTGGGGCAAACGCCCCGCTTCCCGGTCAGAACCACGATAGAGTGTTGCTGTGACATAGGCACCGGTACCCCAGTTTTCTGTAACAGGCAGAGAAACCGTGGCTCCCTCTTCAGGAACATCAACCACCTGCTGATGAACCAGACCGCCATTCAGAACACTGATCCGGGCCTGCCCTGCAAATCTGGGATTGATCCGGAGTTTCACATCCTCACCAATTCCATAGCGCGGATTATCTGTCGAGATATCCAGAAAATCAGGGCTCGGCGTTGCAGATGCTTCTGCGTACCAGCCTGCATCAAACACCATGCTTGATGCTGTCGCGTTCTGTCCTCCGGAGCGCACTTCCAGACGATAGCGCCCCCAGTCAACCGGCACAGATAACGGGTTAGCCTGATCATCTGTGAGATCAAGTGTGCCCGATGCCACCCGGCTGCTGTTGGTCACAGGCTCATAGCGCCATGCGCCATCGGCAAAATACCATTGATAGTCCGTATTCAGGCGTTCAAGGGTCCAGCTCACATCCTTGAGCGCACGCTTGTGCCCTTGCCCGTCCACCAGCGCCAGATCAAACTCCGCAGTGCCGCCTTCATCGACGGCATTGCCATCAAACAAGGGTCTGATGCCGAGCCGTGTGCCATCCGGACGAACCGGGCGACGGACCTGCTGTTCCACCGTTCGGCCATTCGTATCATGCAAACGAATGGTGGCCACGGCCTCATAAAGACGTGTCGTGCGCGGCAAAGGAGGCAGAGACAATGTCAGACCCGCCTTGCCGCTATCATCTGTCAGAACACCAGAGGCAAATGTGTCAAAGCGCGTGTCAGACGGGTCATCATGAAGACCGAACCTGTAGCCCTTCAACCCCGGCAGGTCACCATCAAACGGTTTTACGCGCACCTCACCGTCAAGTTTCAGCCCGGCACCCGGCGCACCATAAAGAAAATCGGCCTGAACGGTTAGCGCAGCAGCTCCATCGGGATCCAGAACATCGCCCGGCAAATCCACATCAAGCTTCAACCGGTCCGGCAGAAAATCTTCAACAAGAACCGTTGCCGTGGCTACAGGCGCACGCTTGACATCTGTATGGACTTTCAACGTCCAGGTGCCGAGAGCCGCGCCCTCCGGGAGATCCTCACTCAGGTAATAGCCACCGGCACCACCATCCCGTATCACGGTCCGCTTGAATTCCACGCCATCCGGACGCTCGAGAACCGCAGTCAGCGGCAATCCATCCTGCAGCGCCTTGCCAGAACGATCGCGCGCCAGCACCGTTGCATGCACACGCTCGCCAGGGCGATAGATCCCGCGCTCGGTCGTCAGATAGAGATCAACCGCCCCTGGAGCAGCCCGCCCGGCAACGCCTCTATCCGTCAGGTCAAAGCCGGCCTGCGCGATATCAAGAAAGGCATAATCCCCGCGCTCGAGTTCCGCCATGACAAGACGGGGCTGATTGCCGCCCTTGCCGCGCAGTAATCCCGAAGCAAACTTTGCATAACCCTGAGCATCCGTAACCGTCTGACCCAGAACCTCATTATTCTTGGCCACAAGGCGAACATTCGCCCTGGCAAGCACCTCGGCTGTGCCAAGAGAGCGGGCGAAGACATGCAGGCCATCATCTGCGGTAAAGGATGTCAGACCGATGTCGGATACAATAAACCATTGCGACGCCTGCGGTTTCCACTCTTCCTTTAGTGCGGCTGCAGGTCTGGCGGACAACACATATAGTCCAGGCTGAAGATCCTTAATCAGGTCTCGAACAGGAATATTCGTGGTGACGGTCTGATTGAGACTGCTCCGCACGTCAACATGCCCACGCCAGAGCTCTTCACCGGAAGTATTCGCAATCTTCTCTGCCTGATAGGTGGTCAGCTGCTTCAGGAAGCGACCATCAAGAACGGATGGCAGGTTGCGTTCGCCCAGGCGGTAGAGAACAGCTTCAACAGAGTCCGTGTTCACTGTCTGAACCGGAATGCCTGCGTCCTCTCCATTCGGCAACACATAGGATCGCCCCGAAAACCCGACCCATGGCGAACGATCGCGCACATAGAGATTAAGCTCAGCAGATTTCAGCAAGGCCTCGCCATCAGCAGAAGGCAAGCCGGAACGGACAGACACACGATAGCGCTTTCCGTGCTCCACACCATCAATACAGATCTGTGATCCGCTATGCTCAACAGCCAGGCCGTCTATTCCGGGGATTGTTACGAAATGGCCGGGCTCAAACCCTGCCTTTGGCAAAGGGTCGGAGAAGTTCACGCAAAGGCGGGGCGTATTGCTCTCGGAATCCACCTGATGCGACGTGACCCGGAAACCGTGCTGCCCGACCAGATCATTGTAAACAGCACGCAATTGCTGATCCTCTACCAGATCAAGGCTGGCCCTGTAGGTACGGAGTGCATCACGCCAGGCAGAGCGCACTTCAAGCGACTTGCCAAGCAGAGACAGGATGGATGCCCGATCCCTGTCACCGGTATCTGTCGCCAGATAAGCCTGAATGGCCGCAGCGGTCGCCCAGCGCTGTTTCTGATAGCGGTCATTCCAGTTATCGGTCTGGAAATAAAGGGCAGCTGTCGCAAAGCGGATCCAGATCACCGGGTCCGTTTCATCCAACAGCAGCGCCGCGCCAAAATTCGACAGGGCACCTTTGAAATCATTCTGGCTGGCAGCGCTGATTCCATATGAGACCAGATCGTCATATCCACCGGCCGTTCTGCCATAGGCCTTTTCCAGGTCACGCTTCAGGCTCAGGCGTTCATCCCTGTAGGCCTTTGTGAGAAACTTGAGCTCCTGCAGTCTTTGCGCCTCAACACTCTTATCGAGGGTTCGGGCTTCAAGCACCCGACCTGCCACCGCTCCGTCGAAACCGACGGGCTCGCTCACCCTATCTTTCAAGAAACACCAGCTGACTGACGTATTATAGGTGAATGCCTTGCAGGTTCTGTCATCAAGGCATGCTGTCTCACACACCTCGCGGGAAACCTCTTTCAGGGTCTTGTAATCATGTCCCGGATAGTCCGCATTGTCCGTTACAGCCAGACGTCGGTCTGCGAGAGCAGGCCCCGCCAGAGATGCCGACAGCAGACACAAGCCGAGAACACGGGGCAAACGAAACATGATCACTCTCCTCACCAGCACACAGACCGGTTGCTGAAACCGGAATAAGATATCAGGCCAGCCTCCCATGCCGACCTGACATTCAATAAACTGTATGATTGCGACAAGAATGCGTAAAGGGATAATGGGCGGGCAATAAACTGTTTTCAGTCAGCATTATGCGGTTACGGCCCAGGCAAAAGCTCTATAGCTCTCAAGGATCCGGCCTATGGCAGACCGCTTCGACATTGTGGCCATCCGGATCAAGTACGAAAGCTGCATAATAGTCCTGGTGATAATGCGGACGCAGTCCCGGCGGCCCGTTATCTGTCCCACCAGCGCGGATAGCTGCGGCATAGAAAGCATCAACCTCAGCCGCAGTCCTGGCCTGAAAAGCAATATGAAGCAGCCCGGTGGTGGTTCGCTCTTCAGCCAGCCAGAACCAGGGGCGGCTATCGCCATATCCCGTTACTTTCACGCCATTGGAGTGCTCTACGGGTACGTCAAACAAGCGACGGACCCCAAGAGGTGCAAAGGCCTGATCATAAAAGGCCGTGGACCGATCAAAGTCGGCCACACCAAACGTGATATGATCAATCATCAAACGCCTCTATTCAGCCAAGACCGGCTGATATATCCCGCCTGCCTGCCAGAAATCAGCACTGCCGCACATAGGTGAAGACCAGGCGGTCATCCCGGTAGCGGCCTGTGGCACGGCACTGTCTATAGACCTGATAGGTACCATATACGGTCACTTGAAGCTGATCGCTGCGAACCGGGCCTTCCACCTGGTATTCAAGCGGTGTTCCCGGGCAATATTTCGAGAAACGGCGCGCGGTACCAACATAATAATTGCCGTTCTTATAGCCGTTGAACAGCAATGTTCCCCGACGCACACCAGCGCGCCGCAAAACAGCTTTCGGATTTTCATAATACATCCAACGCTGGTTGCCCTGAGCGACCAGCCGCATCAGTGAACCATTGTGGTTCCAACAGGAATCAGCCTGTGCGCTGCCCTGCCCGAACCCGAACGCCAGAACCAGCACGAAGGCTGCCAGTAAACCTGATCGAAACATGATCTATCCCTCCCATTTTTCAGGCAAGATAGCATGAATCGGCCAAACACCAAGCTTACCGGCCTCACCCGCGCATCCGTTCGGCATCAGGATCAAAAAGCGGCTTTGTATAGAGCACAGCCCGGCGTCTCTCACCGAGTATTTCGATATCCACGGTGCGGCCCTCCTCAATCATGTCGACTGGCAGAAAACCGATTGCCACAGACTTCTGAGCGTAATGCGCATAGCCGCCTGAGGTGACGAAACCAACCACATCCTCTCCATCAAAAATCGGCTCGTCTGCAACGACATCTGCATCAGAAGCATCGACGATGAAAGTACAAAGCCTGCGCCTGGGGCCTTCGTCTCGCTCGGACAGAGCCGCAGCCTTACCGATATAGTCTGCAGGTTTCTCGTAGGCCATGAACCGATCCATGCCGGTCTCAGCAGGTTTATATTCGGGACGGAACTCCCGCATCCAGGACCCGAAGCCTTTTTCAAGACGCAGGCTCATCATGGCGCGCATGCCGAACGGTCTAAGACCAAGGTCCCTGCCTGCCTCAGCCAGCAGATCATGAAGGGCAATCTGCTCATCCGCCGGAACATAGATTTCATACCCCAGATCGCCTGTATAACTGACCCGCTGGATAATCGCGCTTGAGAGCCCCACATCCATCTGCCTCACTGACAGGAACGGAAAGGCTTCATTGGAGACATCACCGCGCGCCACCCGGGCCAGAAGATCCCGCGCCCTTGGCCCGGCAATCTGGAACCCGATCCGTTCAAGAGAGATATTCCGGATGGACACACCCGTCTCCGGCAGGTGTCGCTCAAACCAGCGCATGTGGAACGCTTGCGCCCCATAGGACGCTGTCAGCTGAAACACATCATCAGACAGACGGGAGATGGTAAAATCACCGATCAGCTTGCCCTTGGGTGACAGCATGGGCGAGAGAGTAATCCGTCCCACCTTCGGCAATCTGCCCGCCATGATCCGGTCAAGCCAGGCCTCTGCTCCAGAACCGGAGACTTCATATTTGCCGAAATTGTGGATCTCATTCAGGCCAACCGCTTCCCGCACGGCACGGCATTCCTCTGCCACGATGGGAAACGCATTGGACCGTTTGAAGGACGGCGTCTCATAGAGCGGCTCACCGTGCGGGGCGAAATAGTTCACGGCCTCCATACCATAGGCATGACCGAAGACAGCCCGCTGCGCCTTCCACACACCGTAGGCCGGTGTTGTCTTGAATGGCCGACCCGCCGGTAACTCCTCATTGGGGTAAGAAATCGAGAATCGGCGCTGATAATTCTCTTTCACTTTGGCGCGCGTATAGGCTTCCGTGCAGACATCACCAAAGCGGGCCACATCCATGGCAAACACATCTCGGGAGGGCTCCCCTTCCACCATCCACTCGGCCAGGGTCAGACCGACGCCACCACCCTGGCTGAACCCGGCCATCACACCGCAGGCAGACCAGAAATTCCTGAGCCCCTGCACTGGACCGACAAGCGGATTGCCATCAGGCGCAAAGGTGAAGGGGCCATTGATGATGGTCTTGATCCCAGCCCGTTCAAGAACCGGATAACGCTGATAGGCGATATCAAGAGCATCACCAATCCGCTCAAGTTTGTCGGGCAGCAATTCATGGCCGAATGTCCACGGTGTGCCATCAACCGCCCAGTGTTCTGCCTGCTGCTCATAGAAACCGATAACCAGTCCCCGCCCCTCCTGTCGCAGATAGCTCTCACCGGCCGGGTCCATACAATGAGGCAGTTCGCTGTCGCGCTCATAGACTTCCGGCAGCTCCTCGGTCACAAGATACTGATGTTCCATTGGATGCAGCGGCAGGTAGACACCAGCCATGCGTCCCACTTCACGCGCCCAGAGGCCTGCCGCATTCACCACATGCTCCGCATGAACGGTTCCCTGCTCGGTCACCACATCCCACGATCCGTCTGCGCGCGGATTGAGCGCGAGCACCGGATTGCGCAGGACAATCTCGGCCCCCTTCTTCCGTGCTGCCTTTGCATAGGCATGTGTCGTACCGGACGGGTCCAGATGGCCGTCAAGCGGGTCATACAAGGCTCCGATGACACCATCCGTATTGGTGATCGGAGACAGTTTTCTGATCTCTTCGGGTCCGACAATCTCGGTCTCAAGTCCCATATAACGATGCTTGGCCCGTTCGGCCTTGAGCTGATCCAGCCGGTCCTGAGTGGTCGCAAGAGTGAGGCCACCCACATGGTGCAGGCCGCAGGATTGACCGGAAACCTCCTCCAGCTCCTTGTAAAGCCCGATCGTATAGCCTTGCAGGGCCGCCATGTTGGTATCGGCATTGAGAGTATGAAACCCGCCCGCAGCATGCCAGGTCGAGCCGGATGTGAGCTCGGAGCGCTCAATCAGCATAATGTCCGTCCAGCCGAACTTGGTCAGATGATACAGGACGGAACAACCGACAACACCACCACCGATGACGACAACCTGAGCTTTATCTTTCATAATGCGCCCCTAGCCGAGAACTGAGAAACTGGAATTCGGATTGATCGGGCGCTTGCGGGAGTAAAATCCGATGCTCACTGCGCGATCAATATATTTCAAATGAAATGAAATGGGATTTTCATCGTGATCATGCCCTGCTTCACAGACTGTAATCAGCTCGGCCATCATCTCTCCGGCAATCGGCGCATTCTTGAACTGATTGCCACTGGTGCCAATGGCCATATAGAAGCCCGGCAGGCTTGACTTGTCATAAATCGGGATCCAGTCATCCGATACATCATAGAGCTCGACCACACCCTTGGCCTGCTCTGGAATACCAAGTTCCGGAATCCGCTGAGCATAACGCAAGACCTGCACGCGCCACTGCTCTGTGAACTCCCGGTTGAAATCATCCGGATCCACCCATTCCCGCTCATCACATTCCGGGTCTTCCGAGCCGATCAGAATATGATTGCCTGTCTCAGGCCGCATATAGGCACCCAGATCACTGTCTGAATACACACAACCGGACCCCTCATAATCATGCTGCTTTGGCGCAGGGACGTGACAGACTTCATGGCGCAATGCCCGCGTCTTGATCGTCATATCATCCAGCACACCCGCCATCTCGTTGATAATGGCGGAATGCGGACCAGCCACATTGACAACAATCGGAGCCAGGATCTCCTCGCCATCTTCAAGCCGGACACCTGAAACACGGCCTGAATTCTTCAGAATGGCCGCAACCCCGGCATTAAAGCGGAATGTCGCGCCCTTGGCCTCAGCCGCACGATGGAGATTGTGCGCCGCCAACTGCGGGTCAGAGATATAACCGCCAGCAGGAAAGAAGACAGCTCCGTGCAGCGGCTCATCATTGGGCACATTGAACAGTGGGTCATCCGGCCTCTTGGGTGGCGCAAAACTCTCCGTATTGATCATCGGCAGCTTTTCGCGCACCTCGGCAGCGGTCAGCTCTTCGTAGGGACAGCCGATTTCGTCCATGATCCCGGCAACAGAGGCTAGATTGCCATTCCCCGGCGTCTTCATCACCAGACAGCCGCAATCATTGTAAACGGCATGACCGCGCTCATCATCCGCATCAAGAAACGACGACCAGTTCTTCCAGTAATAATGGCTCTCATAGGCAATAGCCGAACCATCCACCGTCGAATAATAGGGACGAATAATGGCACAGGAACCAGATGTGGAGCCATAGCCTGATGTCGGCAGCTTGTCGAGGCAGAGAACATTCAGCCCCTTGCGCTGAAGACCCAGCGCCGTTGCCGACCCGATAATCCCCGCCCCGATAACAATTGCATCAAACTGGCCAGCCATTTGCTCCTCCCAAGTGCAAAATTTCACCAACAGTTTGCCAAGCGAAAGTCATCAGGTAAAATACTATTTGAAAATACAGAACATCAGAAAAACCGATATGTTATCCCTGAAAACACTCCGCTACACAGTCACCGCAGCCGAGGAAGAAAGCGTCACCCTCGCCGCACGCCGCCTGAACGTCTCCCAACCGTCCATTTCCGGGGCTATAGCCCAACTTGAAGACCATTATGGACAGGCGCTGTTCATCCGCCATAAGGGCAGCGGCATATCGCTGACACCCTTCGGTCGTCAGGTAACCAGAAAGGCCAGAGATGTTCTCAACAGCGCCGCGGAACTATCCGCATTGTCATCATCAGAAACAGCCGTAACCGGAGAAATCACGATCGGCTGCTTTCAGGAGCTTGCCCCTCACTATCTTCCGGCCCTGATGAAGGCTTTTCGGGATATCCATCCCAATGTCTGGCTGACCGTACGCGAGGAAAGCCTGGACGACCTGCCCCGTCTTTTGCAGGAAGGCACCATAGACCTGATGATCAACTATGATATCGGCCTGCCGGACGCAATCACCACACAGACCCTGAGAGAGCCCGCCTTGCATGCTTTGCTCCCTGACGGACATGCCTTGAGCTTTGAAAAACTTATTTCCTTGGAAATGTTATGTCATTATCCTCTCATCATTTCATCTGATCATCAGAGCTGGAGCGCGATCATGGCGCTGTTTCAGTCAATCGGGCTGCGCCCTTCTGTCCCCTGGCGCCCGAAGACCTTTGAGATGCAGCGGGGTATGGTCGCAGCCGGTCTTGGTGTCTCTGTGGCGTTTTCCAAAATCACCACTGATCTCAGTTATGACGGCTCAAGGCTGATCACCCGCCCTGTCAGTGACAATGTCCCGAAACAACGTATTCTGATGGCCAGATCCACACGATTCGACCCATCTCAGGCTGCCAGAACCTTCTGGAGTTTTACGGAAGACTGGTTCCGAAAGAGATGAGGCGCTGGAGAAACCCCGATGGCTCCAACCTTCATCTTCATGCTGACCCGCAACGACCGGACAGTCAAAGACGCCATGACACTCGCTGAAAAAGCCCTGTCCTACGGTGTCAGACATATTGGCTTCAAGGATATCGGCCTGCCCTTTGACGCGCTGTATGATCTCAACCGCCTGATCCGCAGGGGCAAGGCCACGAGTTATCTGGAAGTGGTTTCTCTGGATGAAAGCAGCGAGCTGCTGTCAGCCCGGGCTGCGCGCGACCTTGGCGTCGACGTCCTCCTTGGGGGCACGCGGGCAGACCGGGTCACATCCATTCTGAAAGGGACCGGCATCCGTTATTATCCGTTCCCGGGCGCTATTACCGGTCACCCCAGCGAACTTGAAGGAACAATTGACAGCATCACCAGGAGCGCAGAGGCTCTTGCAAACCAGGATGGGGTCCATGGTCTGGACCTGCTTGCCTATCGCTTCAAAGGCGATGTTCCTGAGCTGATGGCAAGTGTCTGCAAAGCCGTCTCAATCCCGGTTATCATGGCAGGATCCATTGACTCAGCAGAACGTATCAGAGCCGTCCAAAGCGCCGGGGCCGCAGGCTTCACCATTGGCACCGCAATTCTGGAAGGCTGTTTTGACAGAGCCAACCCGGAACCCGACGCTCAATTAAAAGCCGTTCAGGCCCAATTGCAGACGCTGTAAAACTTCAGGACGGTGGATAGTCAAATTCTGCTTTGAGCTGATCAAGCAGAGGCATCACTGACGCGCTGGAGGCAGGCAGCAATGGCGGCCTGACATTGGCCCAGCGCTCATCCCCACTCCAAAGAGCCATCAACCGTTTTATGCCTGGAATGAGAGCATAATTCTGGACAGCCAGACGAAACGCCCGAACCCCTTCATGGAGCGCATGTGCCTGCGCCACATCACCGGTATCGAAAGTACGGATAACCTCTGCAATTTTCGCCGCATTCAGATTGGCGGTGGCCGTGATACAGCCCTGCCCACCCATCTCAAGAGCATCAATCAACGGCACTTCAGCACCAGGATAAACTGTCAGACCGTCGATAGACAGCAGCGCCTCGGTGTTCGACCAGTCGCCAGAGCTGTCCTTGATGCCCACAATCTGCTCGGGGAAGTCCTCGTGCAGCCTGCGCACCACATCCACCGGAATCCCGACACTGGCCACCTGAGGAATGTGATAGAGCCAGATTTTCTGACCCGGATGGTCAATCATCTCCAGCAGTTGGGCAAAATAGTCGTAAAGTCCCTGCTCTGGCACATCCTTGAAAAAGAATGGCGGCAAAACCATTACAGCAGCGCAACCAAGCTCAAAGCAGGCGCGACTCAGATTGGCCGTATCAGGCAGGCTGGTCAAACCGGTTCCAGGCACCAGGCGCATGGGGTCTACGCCCGCATCGACCAGCAGTTTGAGGATTTCAAGCCGCTCCCCGACACCGACCGACAACGCCTCCCCTGTTGTGCCAAACGGAGCCAGCGCTGAGCAGCCGTTGTCAAGCAACGCTCTGGCATGGGCCAGATACAGATCTTCAGCAATCGTCAGATCATCATTGAAAGGGGTGAGATTGGGGGCAATCACCCCGCGCAGATGCGCCATAGACATTCAAAAAAACTCCGCTTGTTAAGGACTGGCCTCATATCCCGTACTATCAATTAGAACTTCAGCCAGCCCAATGCCACCGGCTTCCGCTGCACCGCAATAGAGCAGAAACAGACGACCATCTTCCGCATAAAAACCAGGATCCCGGAGCTCCCGAAGCGGCTGGCTTGCGGCTCCAATTTCCGAAATGGCAAGAGGCAACTCCGCCCCCTCCCAATCAAGATCCGGCTCAAGCAAAACATGACTGCCGGTTACCAGCCAGTCATTCCAGTCCGGGCTGAGTTGTACAATTCCACAGGAAATACGTTCCGGGCACTCCCCTATGCGGCTGAAAGCGACATAGAGACAATCACCGTCCAGATGCACTGCCGCGTGGCGCAGCAGCATTCCATCTTCCGCGAGCGATGCGAGAACATCTGGCCCCTGCTCGAACGGTCCTTCCCAGTTCCGGGAACGGAACAGGCGGCCCGCAAAGGTAACCGCGTAGAAGAACCCCTGATACTGAAAGACACGATAGTACGGGTCCCCCAATAACGGCTGCTCTGGCAAAAACGACAACCCGTCAGAAGAATTAGCAAGACGCGTCTGCTGATCGCCATTCCACAGAAGTCCATGATAATACATGCGAATCTGCCTGGTTTCGTGATCCACATGCACATCCGGAGACGCCACATGCGCATAGAGATAGCCACCCTTGAGGTCTTTGGCCCAGTATGGCCTGTCTGCTTCTGGCGGTTCCGGCGGGTCGACGCTCTCAAAAAGAGACTCTGAGACATCCAGGACACCGGGGCTGTATATGGTCCAGGGTCCGGTCAGACTGTCCGCAAAGGCCATCCGGATATAGAGACCCTTATGATCAGCAAAATAGAGATAGTAGCGGCCCAGAGGCTGCTCTACCCAGTCCGGCACGCGGATAAGAGATGGGCCATTGATATTGCCTCCCATCCGCTCGTCCATATTCGGGCGGATTATCGGGATATCAGACAGGCGTTCTGCTCGGATCTTCATGCCTCCATCTGACCGTCAAACAGAGAGGCACACAAGATCGGTTCGCGTCATGAACGCGTCAATAAACGACAAAATACAGGGAGATATAAGGAAGACACGATGGCACGCCCAAGGGGAATCGAACCCCTGTTTCCGCCGTGAAAGGGCGGCGTCCTAACCGCTAGACGATGGGCGCGTCGTGTGAGGCGGTTTATAGAAGGGAATCGGAGTGCCGACAAGAGGTTTTTTGAATTTTTCAAACAAGTCAGTGGAAAACTGATTTTCACTTTGGGAATAGAGACTTAGCAGAGAATTTATCGAACTGGCGCAGCATCTGTGATCCGCAGCTGGACTTTCCTGTCACCCTGCCAGTGGTCGACACTCAGCATTCCCGCGATGTGGATGGCCTGGGCTTCCCGGCTCTCCAGCAACAAACGACCAAGTGGTGTCTCGGCACAGCGGAATGCGATCGCTTTCAGACGCCCGCCGCTGCCATCCTCAATCTGGCACCGGACATGCCCCTGTCCAACCACACTCGCATAGCGCACCCGGTGGGTGGGAAAGGCAAAGACAGGTTCCGGATGGCCTGAGCCGAACGGGCCCGCATTCTCAAGCACCTCCAGAAGGTTGAGGGTCGCGCCAGACGCTGTCAGCGTTCCATCAATCACCAGCTCGTCACGCCCGCCTGCCTCAGCCACAGCAGCACCAAGGCTTTCCTGAAAATAGGCTTTCAGCTCGTCCAGCCGAATTTGGTCAACGGTCAGACCAGCGGCCATGGCATGTCCCCCGCCCTTCACCAGCAGACCTGTATCAACAGCAGAGCGAACAGCCTGTCCAAGATCTACACCAGCAATAGAACGACCGGAGCCCGCACCTGCCCCAGACTCATCCAGAGCAATTGCAAAACAGGGTCTTCTGTAGCGTTCCTTAAGCCGGGAAGCGATGAGACCGACAATTCCCGGATGCCAGGTTTCACCCACCGTGACCAGGACAGCAGGGTCCCTGTCCTCCAGTTGGGCGAAAGCCTGGGCATCCGCCTCTTCCAGCATCACTGCTTCCATTGCCTGGCGCTCTCCGTTCAG
This sequence comes from Coralliovum pocilloporae, assembly GCF_030845175.1. Taxonomy (NCBI): domain Bacteria; kingdom Pseudomonadati; phylum Pseudomonadota; class Alphaproteobacteria; order Hyphomicrobiales; family Coralliovaceae; genus Coralliovum; species Coralliovum pocilloporae. The sequence goes on from NZ_CP132542.1 coordinate 26,663, forward strand.
GCGATCCAGATCCTGCGCCATCCGTTCGGCCAATGCGGTATCCTGGCAGAGCAACAGCTTTGCACCCAGTGCCGCATCACCAATCCGCCCGCCAGCATTGATGCGGGGTCCGAGCAGGAAACCAAGGTGATAGGGTTGCAGCGGACCATTAATCCGGCTTGCCCGTGCCAGAGCCGCCAGCCCCTGATTGGCGAGATGTCGCAAGGCAATCAGCCCCTTGCGGACAAAAGCCCTGTTCAGCCCCTGCAGCGGCACCACATCGCAGACCGTCGCAAGAGCAACGAGGTCGAGCCATTCCAGCAAGGGCGGAGGCGTGTTCGGGAACCTGAAACCTGACTGCCTGAGCGTCCGGTTAAGCGCAACAAGTGTCAGAAAGACAACTCCAGCGGCACACAGATGCCCGAGACCACTCAAATCGTCCTGCCGGTTGGGGTTAACCAGCGCCACCACATCCGGCAGGCGCTCACCACACTGGTGATGATCGAGAACAACCACATCCACTCCGTTTGATCTGGCCAGATCAAAGGAGTCGAAGCTGGATGTGCCGCAATCAACAGAGACGATCAATGTCGCGCCCTGATCCACCAGCGCCTGAATGGCGGCCGGGTTGGGACCATAGCCTTCCGTCAGGCGATCAGGAATATAGAGAACGGGATCCAGGCCACACTGGCGCAGAAACTTGATCGCCAGGGCACTGGAGCACGCCCCGTCCACATCATAGTCACCGAAGATGGCAATCTTTTCCCGGTTGCGGATAGCGTCTGCAAGACGTTCGGAAGCCTTGTCCATATCCTGAAGGCAGGACGGATCAGGCATCAGGGCCTTGAGCGAAGGGTCGAGAAAATCGCCGGATTCTTCAACTGACACGTCACGCCCGGCCAGGACACGCGCCACAACATCCGGGATATCAGTGCGCTGGGACATGGCCAGCGCAACATTTTCGCGAGACTGGTCGAGACGCGGCACCCAGATCAACCCGGCAGGTGATTGATCAACTCCGAGAACAGCCCGGGTGCGCGTCATGATCGATCCCAATCAGTCCAGGTGGAATTTTTCCAGCTTGTTGTGACGGGCCTTGATCCAGCGGACAGTGCCGGTGGAAGAGCGCATGACAACAGATTCCGTCTGGATGTCAGAGCGGCCAAAACGAACACCGGACAGCAGGTTGCCATCAGTGACGCCAGTAGCCGCAAACAGAACATCACCGGACGCCATTTCGTTGTGGGTGTAGATCTTGTTCGGATCTTCAATACCCATCTTCAGGGCGCGTTCACGCTGCTCATCAGTCTTGATGATCAAACGACCCTGCATCTGACCACCGATACAACGGAGCGCTGCAGACGCCAGCACACCCTCAGGAGCGCCACCCGTACCCATATAGATATCAATGCCGGTCTGATCCGGATCTGTGGTGTGGATTACACCAGCCACATCACCATCACCAATCAGGCGGATAGCAGCACCGGTTGCCCGGACGGCTTCAATAATATGGGCATGGCGCGGGCGATCGAGAACACAGGCGGTGATTTCACTCATGGCAACGCCCTTGGCTTCAGCCAGGCGGCGAATGTTCTCTTCCGGAGCCACATCCAGCTCAACAAGACCCGGTTCATAGCCCGGACCAATGGCAATCTTGTCCATATAAACGTCTGGAGCATTCAGCAGGCTGCCAGCTTCCGCCATGGCAATGACGGCCAGGGAGTTTGGCAGGTTCTTGGCGCAGACTGTGGTGCACTCGAGCGGGTCAAGCGCAATATCAACTTTCGGGCCATTCCTGGTGCCGACTTCTTCACCGATATAGAGCATCGGAGCTTCATCACGCTCACCTTCGCCGATGACAACCCGGCCATCAATCGGCAGAGCATTCAGCTCGCGGCGCATGGCATCAACAGCAGCCTGGTCGGCCTGTTTCTCGTCGCCGCGTCCACGCATACGGGCTGCCGAAACAGCGGCACGCTCGGTTACGCGAACAATCTCGAGGGTCAGAATGCGATCAAGCGCAGCTACATTGCCAGTCTGGCTCATGGGTCAAGGGCTCCTGCGGGAGGCCGGTCAGGCTGAAGCCTGACGGCATGTCTAGAGTTTTTCAATACGGATCATTTGAGCTTGGCCAGCGATATGCCCGTCTTCTGCGATCTTTGCAAGAGCATCTCGCACGGCCTGCTCGGTTGTGTCATGGGTAATCAGAACAGCAACCTTCTGATCAGATGGCTGGTTGTCGCCATCGGGCTGCTTCTGAACAATACTTTCAAGCGAAATATCGGCTTCCGCCATACGCGTCGCAATCGCAGCAAAAGCGCCCGTCCGGTCAAACACGGCCAGACGGATATAATAGCCGCCTTCATGCTTGCGCATCCGCGCCCGGGTGTAAGGCTTCAGTGTTTCCACCGCCTGACCACAGGTTGGCACCATAATGCCACGCGCAATATCAGCTACATCACCGATGACAGCAGATGCTGTTGCATCACCACCAGCCCCGGGACCGGCAAGGGTCAGGGTTCCAACAGCATCGGCGTCAATGGCCACCGCATTCGTTACACCATCGATCTGCGCAATAGCGGATGTCTTTGGAACCATGGTCGGATGCACACGCTGCTCGATACCTGTATCTGTGCGCTGCGCCACACCAAGCAGTTTGATGCGATAACCGAGCTCATCTGCAGCCCGCACATCATCAAGCGTAATCTTGGTGATGCCCTCCACATAGATGTCGTCACCGGCGATTTCCGTGCCGAAAGCCAGGCTCGTCAGCAGAGCAAGCTTGTGCGCAGTATCAAATCCTTCAATGTCAAAGGTCGGGTCCGCTTCCGCATAGCCAAGACGCTGGGCATCAGCCAGACAATCCTCAAACGACATTTCCTCCAGTTCCATCCGGGTCAGGATGTAATTGCAGGTACCGTTCATGATGCCATAAATGTGCTGAACATCATTGGCGACCATGGCTTCACGCATGGTTTTCACGATAGGAATGCCACCGGCGGCGGCCGCTTCATAATTCAGCGAAACACCCTTGGCTTCCGCAAGACGCGCCAATTCGCCACCATGAGCGGCCAGAAGCGCCTTATTGGCAGTAATCACATGCTTGCCGTTTTCAAGCGCCGTCTGCACAGCCGTAAGAGCCGGATCGCCGGAACCACCCATCAACTCGACAAAGACGTCGATATCATCTGATGCAGCCATTGCAATGGCATCATCAAACCAGGTGCAGGCGCTCAGATCGACACCGCGATCCCTGGTCTTGTCGCGTGCTGTTACAGCAGTCACCGCAACCGGTCTGCCACACCGAACCGTCATTTGATCGGCTTTGGTCTGCAGCAATCTCACAGTAGAGGCACCAACCGTTCCTAGCCCGGCAATACCAAGTTTAAGCACGTCGTCCATACGCATCGTCCGATGAGGGGTTAATCAGTGGGGTCGTTCTGCACGTTTTCGCCGCCGGACGCAAGGAAACGTCTGATATTCCGTGCGGCCTGACGAATTCGCTGTTCGTTTTCCACAAGGGCGATCCGCACATGGCCATCGCCATATTCGCCAAAGCCGACACCGGGAGCCACGGCAACACCTGCCCGCTCCACAAGCAGTTTGGAAAATTCAAGCGAACCCATCTCCCGGAATGCTTCAGGTATGGGTGCCCAGGCAAACATGGTCGCAGGCGGCGGTGGCACATCCCACCCGGCACGTCCGAAGGCATCCACCATCACGTCCCGGCGGTGTTTGTAGATAGCACGGGCTTCCTCAATGCAGTCATCAGGTCCGTTCAGTGCAGCAGTCGCAGCAACCTGAATGGGCGTGAAAGCTCCATAATCCAGATAGGATTTAACCCGCGACAGGGCCGAAATCAGGCGCTCATTCCCAACAGCAAAGCCCATGCGCCAGCCCGGCATTGAGTATGTCTTTGACAGAGAGGTGAACTCAACTGCCACGTCACGTGCGCCATCCACCTCAAAAATCGATGGCGGCGGCACATCATCAAAGAAGATTTCCGAATAGGCCAGATCGGACAAGACGAAGATATCATGCTGTTTGGCAAACGCGACCACGCGCTTGTAGAAATCACGATCCGCCACATAGGCCGTCGGGTTGGACGGGTAGTTGAGAATAACCGCAACAGGCTTTGGAATAGAATGACGCACAGCCCTGTCGAGAGCCTCGAAAAATCCGTCATCCGGCTCTGCAGGAATGGACCTGATCACACCACCGGAAATAATAAACCCAAAGGCATGAATGGGATAGGTCGGGTTCGGCACCAGCACCACATCACCCGGTGCAGTGATGGCCTGCGCCATATTGGCAAAGCCTTCCTTGGAACCAAGTGTCGCAACGATCTCCCGGTCCGGGTCAAGCGTGACACCAAACCGGCGCTTGTAATAAGCCGCCTGCGCCCTGCGCAATCCGGGAATACCCTTGGAGGCAGAATAGCGATGCGTTCGCGGATCCCGGACCGTTTCTGTCAGTTTGTCGACAATATGCTGAGGCGTTGGAAGGTCAGGATTGCCCATACCAAGGTCAATGATGTCCGCACCGGCCGCTCGAGCACTGGCTTTCAGCCGGTTGACCTGCTCGAAGACATAAGGCGGCAAACGCCTGATCCGGTGAAACTCTTCCATGTTCGGAGATCCTTGTCCTTTGGCGGAACATCAGAAGAGGATGGGCTCAGCCCGGTATCATTCTGATGGTGTGCTCTCTATCTCGTCCAGTGCATCCGATCCGTGTTTTTTACCGAGTTCACGCAATTGATCAATACGTCTTCTCGACGAAGTGACAGGTTTCGCGCCGCCATGCGCGAGAGATTTCAACTCCTCGGCCGCTTTTTGGCGTTCATCTTCTGTCAGGAGGCCTTCCTCAGGATTTGCCGCTGATGGCGCAGCAGTTTCACCATCAGCCGTCAGAGGTGGCAGACCGGTCTGCGCTGCAGGCGTGGTTGCCGCGCTCGTCTCGCTCGAAGGAAGCAGGGTCCCGCTGACCAGATCCTCAATCGGCTGGCTGTCACTGGCACACCCACCCAACAACAACACGGGAATCAGCAAAAGGCCCGCAACCGGCGTCGCAAACTGCGCTCTGATCGGCTGCAATTGTGCCCATAACGCACCGGTTTTACATGTTGTTATGCGCGATCTGTTCATCATTTCGTCATAAGGGCCCAGTATTTGCCAAGCGGCCTTTGCCTTTGGTACTACATACATTGTTTTGTTCCCTCAAACGCCCGTTCGTTTTAAACATAAGAGGGAAGATACGCATGCACTCTCGAGGATCCCAGATTTATGCCTGATACCGCCAATGATCAAGTCACCAAGTATCTCGTTAAAGATCCCGAGCAATTTGCACAGAACCTCACGCGTGTGATGGAACAAGTAGGCCAAACCATGGCCAGCTATGCCACAGCAGAAAACAATGCTGCTGAAGGCTCCAAGATGGCAGACAATATTGCCGAAGTCGTCAAGACATTCTCGAAGGTCGGTGAATACTGGCTGTCCGACCCGCAGCGTGCAATCGATGCCCAGACACGGCTTGTGACACAATATGCCAATCTCTGGAACACCTCACTCAGGCGGATGATCGGGGAACCGGCCGACCCTGCCATTGAACCGGGAAAAGGTGACAGGCGTTTTTCAGATCCGGACTGGTCCGAGAACCAGGTATTCGACTTCCTTAAGCAGCTCTATCTGATCACCGCGTCCTGGGCGGAACATCTTGTTGAAGATTCAGACGGTGTCGATGAGATGACCCGCAAGAAGGCGGAATTCTACATCCGCCAGATTTCTGCCGCGGCCTCTCCATCCAACTTCCTGCTGACAAATCCTGAAGTTCTCAAGGAGACCCTCTCCTCCAATGGTGAGAATCTCGTCCGAGGCATGAAAATGCTGTCCGAGGACCTGGAAGCAGGACACGGCAAACTGAAGATCCGCCAGACTGATTCAACCAAATTCGAGGTTGGCAAGAATATCGCCGTCAGCCCCGGTAAGGTGGTGGCCGAAAACGACATCTGCCAGCTGCTGCAATATGACCCGTCAACCGAGAAAGTCCTGAAGCGTCCGCTGCTGATCGTCCCGCCCTGGATCAACAAGTTCTACATTCTGGATCTCAACCCGGAAAAGTCCTTCATCCGCTGGGCTGTAGAACAGGGTCATACTGTCTTTGTGATTTCATGGGCCAATCCGGATGAGCGCCAGGCCCAGAAGGGCTTTGAGGCCTATATGCATGAGGGCATCCTCAACAGCCTCTCCATCATCGAGAAGATCACCGGCGAGAAGAAAGTCAACGCCATCGGATATTGCGTTGGCGGTACACTGCTGTCCGCCACCCTTGCCTATATGGCCACAAAGAATGACCGCCGTATCGGTAGCGCCACGCTGTTCACCACTCAGGTGGACTTCACCCATGCGGGCGATCTCAAAATCTTTGCCGATCAGGACCATATCCAGTCCATCGAGAAAGACATGGAGGAAAAAGGCTACCTGGACGGGTCGTCCATGGCATCCGCCTTCAACATGCTAAGGCCTAACGATCTGATCTGGCCGTATGTGATCAACAACTATCTGAAGGGCAAAGATCCTTTCCCCTTCGACCTGCTGTACTGGAATTCCGATTCAACCCGGATGCCTGCCGCCAACCACAGCTATTATCTCAGAAACTGCTATCTGGAAAACAAGCTGTCGCAGGGCGAAATGGTTCTGGACGGTGTCAAGCTCGACCTCAAGAAGGTGAAGATTCCCATCTATAATCTGGCCGCACGCGAAGATCACATTGCGCCTCCACAGTCGGTTTTCCTTGGTTCAGGCTTCTTCGGCGGCCCGGTCGATTATGTGGTTGCAGGGTCTGGTCATATTGCCGGCGTGGTGAATCCCCCCTCCAAGAACAAATACCAGTTCTGGACAGGCGGCCCGGCCAAAGGCAGTTACGAAGACTGGCTGAACAATGCTGAGGAACATCCAGGTTCATGGTGGAACCACTGGGATGCCTGGATCCGCGACATGGACGCCCGTCAGGTGAAAGCACGCAAACCAGGTGGTGACAAGATCAACCCGATTGAGGAAGCCCCCGGTTCCTTTGTGAAACAGCGTATTTAGGGTCGAGACAGGAGGCACCATGCTCTCCAAACAAAATTGGGAACGGCATGCCAATCCGTGGAGTGTCTGGACACGGGTCGCAACCCTTCCCTTTTTTGCTCTGATCCTGTGGAGCCCCCACTGGATCGGTTGGTGGTCCCTGCCTTTGATTGCCCTGCTCGCCTTCTGGCTCTGGCTCAATCCACGCCTGTTCCCGCCACCCTTATCTCTCGACAGTTGGGCCTCACGGGTGACATTGGGTGAACGATGCTGGCTTGCGCTTGACGCACAAGCGCTTCCTCAGCAGCATAGAACACCCCTCAAACTCCTCAATGGTGTGATGGGACTGGGTGTTTTCCTACTGCTCCTGGGCCTCGCAATCGGGCATGGCTGGCTCTTCAGCCTGGGCAATATCCTTGTTTTCCTTGGCAAACTCTGGTTCTGCGACCGAATGGTCTGGCTCTATCTTGACCTGAGAAACCAGGGCCGCCTGCCGGATGGCCTTCTTTAAGGTCAGTCAACACATGCGAGCTTTATGAACGCCAGATAAACGCGGGCCTCAGCGTGGGTTCAGACCAGAACAACTATCATTCCGTTCAATTGGTTTTCTGACCCCGGATAAGTGCCATGATGCCAACTCCGTTTACCCTGCTTCTTGCAACAGCAATAACCTTCTTCGGTCTCGTTGCAGCACCAATCTCCGCATCAGCCGGCATGATGCCGGGGATGCGATTTCACTCCCCTCGTCTGATCATCCCCAAAGCACCCGGCCCCACTCTCTTTCGGCAATTGGGACCGAAGGACATCAAACGCTGCCGTGCCTCAGCAAAACGTCTTCAGCACAAAAAGACAGCGTTCAAAGCGACCCGGGTAAAAAAGTGCCGCCACACTGTTCGGCAGTGATAGCGGCATGATAATCTGTCTAGAATTTAGCTGAAGCTTATGGGAACATCGGCAGCTGTTCGAGGCCTGTGGTCTCTTCAAGGCCAAACACCACATTCATATTCTGCAGCGCCTGCCCGCTTGATCCCTTTACAAGATTATCCAGCGTCGAGATCACAATCGCACGCCCTGGAATCCGGTCCTCAAAGACACCAATCAGCACGTAGTTTGAGCCTCGTACATGCTGCGTGCCCGGCATGATGCCCTCATCAACAACACGGACAAACGGTTCAGCTGCATAACGGTCCGCCAATGCCTTGCGCAGGTCTGCAGCCGTCGCACCACCCTTGAGCTTCACATAAGACGTGCACAATTCGCCACGGCTCATCGGGATCAGATGCGGGGTGAAGTTCACAAAGACATCGGACCCCGCTGCCCTGGACACTTCCTGTTCGATTTCCGGTGCATGGCGATGTTTGGCGACGCTGTATGGAGAAAGCCCCTCTCCGGCCTCGCAAAACAGCGTGTTTTCCTTGAGGCCACGCCCTGCACCGGACACGCCGGACTTCGCATCGATCACGATATCAGAGGCATCCACCAGACCGGTGCCGGTAATAGGCAGCAACGCCATGAGGGCTGCAGTCGGATAGCAGCCCGGACAGGCCACCAGCCGGGCACCCTTTATCTCGTCCCGATAATGCTCTGTAAGACCATAAACGGCCTGCGGCTGGATTTCCGGTGCTCTATGGGCACCACCATACCAATCGGCATAGGTCTCAACATTGCGCAGCCTGAAATCCGCAGACATATCGATGATCTTCACATCCGGATAGCGATCAAAAATCGTTTTGGTGATGCCCTGCGTGGTTCCATGCGGCAGACCACAGAAAACGGCGTCCACAGCGCCCCAGTCAGCCTCTTCAATGGTCACCAGATCCGGCAGATCCACATGACCGAGATGCGGGAAGACCTTGGCCATTGGCTTGCCAGCATGACTGTTCGCCGTCAGAACCGTAATCTCCACATTAGGATGACGCACAGCCAGACGGACAAGATCCGCGCCCGTATATCCGGAAGCACCCAGAACACCTACCCTGATTTTCGTCATCACATCATCCCTCTATTTTCGATTCTGAGGAGAACTTCTACATCAACTGTCATGCACAACAGCTTGTTATAGCATAAAAAAGGGCCCGCCAAGCGGCGAGCCCATTTCGTTTCCAACAAGTGGCAAGCCGATTAACGCTTGGAGAACTGGAAGCTGCGGCGAGCTTTCGCGCGGCCGTACTTCTTACGCTCAACAACACGGCTGTCACGGGTCAGGAAGCCTGCTTTCTTGAGAACAGAGCGAAGCTCCGGCTCATAGTGGGTCAGGGCTTTTGCGATACCGTGACGAACGGCACCGGCCTGACCGGACAGACCACCACCCTTAACGGTGACGATAACGTCATACTGACCAACACGCTCAGCAAGCTGGATTGGCTGCTGCAGGATCATCCGCAGAACCGGACGTGCGAAGTAGACGTCAAGCTCACGCTTGTTGACGGTGATCTTGCCGGAACCCGGCTTGACCCAGACACGAGCAACAGCGTCTTTACGCTTGCCGGTCGCGTAAGCGCGGCCCTGAGCGTCGAGTTTCTGAACATGTACAGGAGCCGCATTCTCATCAGCGCCTGAACCGAGAGCTTCACCCAGCTCTTCGAGGGAAGAGATTTCTTCAGCCATGATCAAGCAACCTTAGCATTTTTGGGGTTGAGTGCGGCAACATCCAGAGTTTCCGGATTCTGCGCTTCATGGGGATGCTCGGCACCAGCGTATACACGCAGGTTCTTGAGCTGCTTGCGAGACAGAGGACCGCCCGGCATCATGCGCTGAATAGCCTTCAGGATGACGCGCTCCGGGTTCTTGCCTTCCAGAATGGCACGAGCCGTACGGTCTTTGATGCCACCCGGATAACCGGTGTGCCAGTAATAGACCTTGTCGGAATATTTCTTGCCGGTGAAGACAACCTTGTCCGCATTGACGATGATGACATTGTCACCACAATCCATGTGCGGGGTGAATGTAGCCTTGTTCTTGCCGCGCAGGATCTTCGCAACCAGCGAAGCCAAGCGACCGACAACGAGGCCTTCAGCGTCAATCAAGATCCATTTTTTCTCGATGTCCGCCGGTGTTGCGGAATACGTTTTCATATTCGCTACCCGTTGAGTGTTCGAATTACCGGTGAAAACCGGACCAATAAAAGCGGCGGCTCACATGCGCCGCCGATGTCGAAGGTGGGTTTACAGAAGTCCTGTCGGTGCGTCAAGCCGTTTTATTCACACCGACATCAATAGAATCATTATAAATCAATAACTTATATTATAACTACTATTTTACCACATAAATTATCGTGGCGGAACAGAGTATGTCGCCGTCGCATGGGCTACTGTTTCGCCATCTCCTTCCCGATTGATCGAGACTTCGGTCACCACCAGACGCTGGCCGAGCTTGAGAATCCGGCATTCTGCCAGCAGATCCTGACCGGGCTCAGGCTTGCGCAGAAAATTGATATTGAGATTGGTGGTCACGGCAAGGGCAACAGGCCCGATATGCGCAAGAATAACCACATAGGCAGCGAAATCCGCCAGGGCCATCATGGCAGGACCGGAAACCGTTCCGCCCGGGCGCAAATGGATCTCTGTCGGCGACAGGCGAACCACCGCGACACCCTCATCCACACGCTCAACGGAATAAGCCCGCCCCCCTGCATGGATCTGCGGGAAAATCTGGTCAAGCAGTGCACCCACTTCTGGCGCAGTCATAACAGGTGTCATGGCAAGGCTCCGGCAAACAGTTCCCCTGACTCTCCACGATTCTCATCTGCAGGCAATAAGCCTATGGTTCCAGTAACGTATGGGAAGCTTGCCTGAATAGGGTCACGCATACCGGAAGACGCTACTCAGAGGCTGCCACCAGATGAGCAGGCAGGTCACTTGGCCGACGGCATCCGATTTGCCCCAGGGTCATGCGAAGCTCTTCCGTCAGCACAAACATGGCGTGATCGGCACCCTTTTCCCCCATTGCCGCAACCGCATAGATAAAGGCCCGGCCAAGAAAAACAAAGTCGGCACCCAGAGCCATCATCCGTGCCACATCCAGACCATCACGCACACCGCTGTCGACCATGATTGGAATCTCTCGGCCAACCGCCTTACGGATACCCGGCAGAACCGATACCGGCGTTGGCGCCGCATCCAGCTGCCTGCCACCATGATTGGATATCCAGAGCCCGTCCGCGCCAAGCTCAAAACTGTGTTTCGCATCAGTCTCCGACAGGATGCCCTTGATAATAAGCCGCCCTTTCCAGAGATCCCGTATTTCCCTGATCCGGTCTATCGTCACAATGCAGGATGTTTCCTCAGCCAGATAGGCGCCAAGCTCCGCCAGAGACAGCCCCTCCGGCACGTAGTCCAGGAGGGTTTTGAATTCCGGCCTCCCTGCCCTCAATGTTTCAATGGCCCAGGCAGGCCGCTTCAGCACTTCCCAATAGGTTCTGAGGTTTGGTGCAGGCGGCACAGACAGACCGTTTCTGATATCTCTGCGACGGCGGGTAACCGTTGGAATGTCGACGGTCAGAACCAGCGTCTTATATCCGGCTCGCGCGGCACGCTCCACAAAGCTGCGGTTCTTCTCACGATCCTTCAGGACATAAAGCTGGAACCAGGCATTTTCGCCTCCAAGCGCCCTGACCTCTTCAAGTGTCGTGGTCGCAAAACTGCTCATGACGATGGGAATGTCGGCGCGGCGGGCAGCACCAGCAATATGCTGCACCATCCGGGGCCAGATAAGACCATCCAGACCAAACGGCGCAACACCAAAGGGCGCGGAAAATGCCTGTCCGAACAGGCTGTGACCAAGCTCCGGGGTGAAATCATCGCCAATATAATGCGGCAGCAACTCAACAGCCTGAAGCGCAGAACGATTGGCACAGATACCGCGTTCTTCTCCGATACCGCCCACAAGAAACTCATAGGCGAATTTCGGCACACGACGCCGGGCACCTTCCTGCCATTCAAGAACGGATGGAAACCGTCTGTCGAGTGTCATCCTGCCCTTCTCCCAAACTCCCGAACCGGAACCTCCCGGTTCCATTTGGTTTATATCAAAGGACCTTAGGGTCAAGACTCATTGCTGACACCCATTCTGTCAAACGCCATCAGGCTCACAAAGCAGCAGCGTGATCTGCAATGGCCCTGCGTCGTCTGCCAGAACGCCGATCTGAACGACGATCTGAACGACGCCCCGGATTGCTCGACATGTTCTGGTTCTTCGTGCGTTCATTGAGATCAATGGACGACGGATCAATAGGCAGACGGTCAGGAATGTTCTGATAATCGCCATACTTGAGAGCAGCCCTGAACATGGCCAGCGCATTCTCAGGTTTCACACCCGGATGCATGGAGTTGGATGAGCAGAGAACATGACCACCGCCTGGTGAGCCCCTCTCGATTGTCTTTCGGGTTTCCTCTTCCACTTGGTCCGGGGTGCCAAAGACCAGAAGGTCGAGACAATCGACATTGCCAAACAGGCACAGGCGGCCCTGCAGATGAGCCTTTGTCTCTCCAATATCCATACATTGCGGCTGAATGGGGTGAAAACCGTCAAAACCGATTTCAGCCAGGTCATCCACCAGAGCCCACATATTACCGTCGGAATGCTTGAACACCTTCATACCCTTGCTGTGAGCATGGTCGACAATTTCTTTCTTATAAGGTGCGATAAATTCCCGGTAATGCTCAATCGACATCAGCGTGTAATCATTGCCGGTCAGATCTCCGTCCAGAGCCATGATATTGGCACCAAGCTCGTGCGAGATATCAATGACCGCCTTGTTGAAATCCGTCGTGATCCGCCCGACCGCATGGGCCATGTCGGGATCCTGGGCAAAATCGAGGAATGATTTGTCCATCCCGCCGCGAACCAGCCAGCCCTCCTGAAACGGGCCGTTGATCGACTGCACATGCGCGCGATCCTTTCCGAACCGCCTGACCATGGTTTTCAGCATGCGGAAATCGGTTTCATCCAGCAGGGATGCCATATCAAACCGTTCGGCATCCTTGAGCGTCTTGACTGGCCCGTCCATGATGGCGGGAATACCGTGATCGGACAGCATGAAACCACGGCCATATTTATCCACGCCCCAATCTTTCGTCTGTGGCTCAAGGCACGTGGAATAGGCGACCCAGCTGGCATCTATGTCCAGCTCTTCCATCAGACGACAATAGACATCCAGCACCGCATCACTTTCCTCACCATGACGGGTAGCCTCATCGGACTTCTGCGGTTTCTGCACGTCATATCCAAGCAATTCCGCCATACCCCAGATGACCCGCTCGTCCAGCCAGTCAAAAAATGGCACTCGATCCGGCTGCTTGCAGTCCAGAGCCATCATCATCCGTTCGCGTCCATTCATGCCAAGTCCTCCCTGGGTCATGAGATGAGGCTACGGCACAAAGCACCTCGACTATTTGCATAAAATCCCGATAAATTGACTTGAAGCACCATTCACGCGAGAGTGACACATGGATCACACACCGCTGACACGCCGCGACTCATTCGGGATATTTCTGACGCCCGGTTTCTCGATCTATGCCTTTACCATGGTCATCGAGGTGCTGCGCGTCGCCAACAAATATCTGGAGGCTCCAGTCTATCACTGGCAGGTTCTGACCCTGGATGGCATGCCTGTTCTGGCCTCCAACGGCATGAGTGTCTCACCCCATGCCAGCATCCATGATGTGGATGGCCTCGGCACACTGTTTGTCATCGCCAGCTATAATTACGAGGACTCCTATTCAAAGGCGCTGTTTGGCTGGATGCGGCAACGGGCGCGCCTGGGAACTCGCATTGGAGGAACCGATACCGGTCCCTTTCTCCTCGCCAAGGCTGGCCTGCTCGACGGACATCCGACAACCGTACACTGGGAGGGGCTTGAAGCCTTTCGGGAGGATTTCCCGCATCTCACGGTCACAGATGACCTGTTCACTCTGTCGGAAGGTCGATTCACCTGTGCAGGCGGTGCCGCCAATCTGGACCTGATGTTGAACCTCATCGCCCTTGAACAGGGGCCGCACCTGGCAGAACGGGTGGCACAGGGTTTCATTCACGATACGATCCGCTCACCATCTGACGACCAACGTCAGGCCAGCGATCACAAATGGCGGGACAACAACACCACACTGGCACTGATTCTCGATTGTATGGAAGACAATGTGGAAGCTCCCCTGTCGCTGAGAGAACTAGCCCGGCAGACCAACATGACCAAGCGCACCATCGAACGGACTTTCGAGAAAACAATCGGTACCCCGCCCATGCGTCACTATCTGACCATCAGACTGAACAAGGCCCGCAATCTGGTGCTCTACTCTCAGCGCGCTTTGGTAGAAATCAGCCTCATCTGCGGTTTTTCCTCGCCCGCCGTTTTCTCCAGAGCCTTCAAGACCCAGTTCGGTCATGCACCACGAGATTACAGAACGCTGTTCGCCCGCCAGGGCCTCGGGACAGTTCGGTCAGATAATCCCCTGCCCGTGCTCTCCATCAGAAGCGATGGCCTCAACACACAATAGAAGACCAGATCCATGACCGATTTCGAAACCGATATTCTTATCATTGGCGCTGGCATGGCGGGCGCCGGAGCTGCGGCCTTTCTGGCCAGACATGCAGATGTTCTCCTTATCGAACGCGAGGAACAACCCGGCTATCACAGCACCGGCAGGTCAGCCGCCATCTATATAGAGAGCTACGGACCGGATCTGGTTCGGACACTCAATCGGATGAGTTCGGATTTTCTCAGGAACCCGCCCTTTGCTGAAATTGATGGCACGCTCTTGAAGAGACGAGGCCTACTTTATCTCTCGCGCCCCGAGAACGAAGCCGCTTTCGATGGTTTTCTCAAGGCAACGCCCCATCTTCAGGAACTATCCCTTGAGGAAGTCAGCAAACGGGTCCCGATTCTTGATATCTCACAATTGTCTCGTGCGGCCTATGAACCGGAAGCGCTCGATATTGATGTGGACCGCCTGCATCGGGGATGCCTGCACCATGCACGAAACAACGGCGCACAGATACGCCTCAAAACAGAGATTATATCTGCCCAAAAACAAGAACAGCACTGGTTCATCAAAACCAGCCAGGGCACCATCAAAGCCAGAATTCTCGTCAATGCGGCAGGTGCATGGGCAGATCGGGTTGCAGAATTGTCAGGAGCCCGGCCACTCGGCCTGATACCCATGCGGCGTACGGCGGCAATTCTTCCTGCACCAGATGCCATGGATATTGCCGACTGGCCTCTTTTCGTTGAAATGGCAGAAGACTGGTACGCCAAGCCGGAGGCTGGCAAACTGCTCGTCTCACCTGCGGATGAAGATCCTGTTCCCCCTTCGGATACATATCCGGATGACATGGTTCTTGCCGAAGGGCTCTATCGGTTTGAGCAGGCAGTTACCATCCCTGTCTCCCGGGTGGAACGCTCATGGGCCGGTCTCCGGACCTTCGCGCCGGACCGATTGCCGGTCAACGGTTTTGACCCGGATTGTCCGGGCTTCTTCTGGCTTGCAGGTCAAGGTGGCTATGGCATCCAGACAGCCCCTGCCATGAGCCACATAGCAGCAAATCTCATTCTTGATCGGCAGTCGGACGTCACGCCTGAAACGCTCAATGGCCTGGCCCCTTCGCGTTTCAGCCGTTAGAGCGCGTTGCGCCAAAGTGGGGATCGGTTTGGCGATAAACAACTCGCGTCATCAAAGACATAGAGCATGCGTATGAACCCTGTTCATCGCAAAATGCGCTAGCCTTCAGAACCTGTAAAACCTGATCCGCTTGCCGACACCAACGCTGCGCTGTGACGGACCAAGGCAGAGGATACCGTCAACGACACCCGGTTCCATAGTGGACGGCTGATGCTCTTCCGGGTCAACACAAGCCAGCATAGGCAATCCGAATTCATTCAATGCTGACACCTGCACAGGGAGCGTCTCATATCCGGTAGCGCTTCCCTCTCGGGAAAAGGCACTGATGCCAATAGACTGACCGTCATCATCAGCGGTGCAACCCGACATATGCTGCACAGCGCCATCAAGGATCAGTGCGGCCACATTCAGACCCAGCCACCTGTCTGGAGCAAGCACATACCAGCAGTCATCAAGGCATCCACAAAAGACGATTCCACCGCCAGGCACATCTATTGTGAAAAAGCTCGCTCCTATGGAGAGAAGCATCTCCTTGGTTTTCCGAACCGTGTCCGTACAGACAACGGCAATCAGATCACAGGAGGCTGAAAGGTTCAGCATACTGTCCTCAATCTGGGCCGGGTCCGGATCAACGCCAAGCTGGGACAGAATCTGGACAGAAGGCTTCTCAAATCGAGACGCCAGCATCGCCCCAGGCGCATCAGCCCCGTCACTGGAGGATATGATACCCAGCTGCAAGCGCCTGCGAACCGGAAGAGCGGGCAGTCCGGCACGTGCGGCCAGATAAATGCACTCGGGATCAATCAGACTGTTGCCGGAGAAAAGCTCCTGCCCCTTGTGATAAAGACTTCCCGGCTGAAGAACATGATCCCTGTCGGCGATATCCTCAACCGCCCCTACACTCACAAGGTCATCGGTAACCGTGCAACGGGTATCTGCAACAACCAGATCTGCCCAGTCAGGGACGGGCTGCCCCTTTTCAATCCTTTGTGCCACACGTTTTGGCGTTGGCAGACTGTGGACATTCTGAGCTTGCCGGTCTGAAAGCAGCCGCGCAGGTATAAGGCGCAAGGCCCCCGCTTCCAGGGCTTCTGAACGCCTCACCGCATATCCACTGGCAGCAGCAAGGCGCTGATCAGGTATCGGCTTTGCACTGAGAACATCCCTTGCCAGAATTCGACCTGCACACTGGTCGAAGGACAACAGGTCACATTCTTCAACAGGCTTCATTGTATCTTTGAGACAGTCAAAGGCTTCAGGAACAGAAAACTCTTTGAGATGAAAATCACTCATCAGACCCTGCATATTCTTGTTCTCATTTGGGGCCTGAAGCCCTTAGGGTCAAAACTCATTGCCCACGTCCATTCTGCGATAGTCATTTTTTTGTCCGGCACGACGGAGGTTCGCAGGAAACCTTCCGGTTTTCAAGGAGCTCCAACAAAGCCGGGCGCTAAAATGACCCCGCCCTTTGGGTTCATTAGGGAAGCGCAGCCTGACCACAAACAACAGCTTGAATAGGATCCCGCCTGTCCTGCACTCCTGTTTGTGTCCATTCCGCCCTTCCCTGATGAACAGAATGGGCATGAGCAATGAGTCTTGACCCTAATTCGCCCTCGACGATGAAACGACACCCGGATACTGATAGAAACAGTTTCAGACCCGCGACCGAGGATCATCAGTCATGACCACACTGGGAGAACATCTCATCACACTGCTCACCAAATACGGTGTTGATACAGTTTTTGGAATTCCCGGTGTCCATACGGTTGAACTATATCGCGGTCTTGAAACCTCAACAATCCGCCATATCACACCGCGCCATGAACAGGGTGCCGGTTTTATGGCGGACGGATATGCCAGAATGACCGGAAAGCCGGGGGTTTGCCTGGTTATTTCAGGACCCGGCCTGTCCAATATTGCCACCGCAATGCTGCAGGCACGAGCCGATTCAATCCCGATGCTGGTCCTCTCTGCGGTCAATGCCACCGGACATTATGATTCGGGTCGCGGTTATCTCCACGAGATGCCAGACCAGCGAGGGTTTGCCGGAGAGGCCGCTCTTTTCTCGCGAACGATCCAGACTCCGCAGGAATTGCCGGAAGCGCTGGCGCGAGCATTCGCCATCTTTTCCAGCGCCCGGCCAGGCCCGGTTCATCTGGAAATCCCTCTCAACGTCATGACGGAGATTGTTGAGCCGGACGCTCTGAAATCCTATCCGCTTCCCTCATCGCCAGCCATCGACCCGATCTCACTTGGGGATCTTGCGCAACGATGCAGTCAGGCAAGGAAGCCGGTCATTCTGGCGGGCGGAGGCGTCAGCCCTGTTGCACGGGATGATTTACGGCAACTGGCTGAAAAACTCGATGCACCTGTCATCACCACCATCAACGGACGCCGCCTGATGGCCCCGGATCATCCCCTGCATGTTCCATTCAGCCCGAGCCTTGAAGAGGTCCGGGCACTGGTTGACGATGCCGACCTTGTCCTCGCTTTCGGAACTGAGATGGGGCGAACAGATTATGACATGTACGACACGGGCCGCTCAGTTGATCCTGCCTTTCTGGCGCGCGTTGATATAGACCCGCAAATGCTCTGCCGCTCCATCAGACCAGACCTTCCAATTACCGGTGACGCAGCCAGGGCAATTGCGCGCCTGAATGATGACGTGCAGCAGACCGCCCCCTCAAACGACGGGGCCGGGAGAGCGAAAGCCACCCGCACAAAGGCCTGGGCAGTACAACCAGCCTCCTATCAGCAGAACATCGGGCTGCTTGAGCAGATCCGTGCGCTGGTCCCAGAGACCGTTTTTGTCGGCGATTCAACTCAACTTACCTACGCCGGAAATATGGGATTTGCCCCAGATACCAGCGGCGGCTGGTTCAACTCCGCCACCGGTTTCGGCACCTTGGGCTATGCATTGGGCGCAGCCCTCGGGGCCAAAGCGGCCACCCCTTCACACCATGTCCTCTGCATGATGGGCGATGGGGGTATCCAGTTCACACTTGGCGAACTGGGCGTAGCCATCGACCACGACCTGCCGATAACCATTCTAGTCTGGGACAATGCCGGATATGGCGAGATCAAATCCTACATGGTGAACAGGCAGATCAAGCCTGAAGGCGTCAATCTGACGCCTCCCGACTTTGTCAAACTGGCTGAATCCTATGGCTTTGACACAGAACAGGTGACAGACATGGACAGTTTGCCAGATGCAATCAAAAAGGTCGCGGATCGAAATCGCCCGGCGCTGATTCACTACAGGGTTTCCCGGTCCTGATCTGGTCGCCCAAGCCCGCTTAAAATCGGGCAGTCCGGGCGATTATCCCCCGGGCAGCAGGCGACGAGAGCAGCCAAGGTTTCCCGCAATTCTCTCAATTCCCCGAGCTTGCGGTCGAGATCCTCCAGATGATGCTCAGCAATAGCCTTGACGTCAGCGCTTGAACGGTCCTGGTCCTCATAGAGCGACAGCAACTGCCTGCATTCAGCCACGGAAAAATCAAACCGTCTAGCTCTCTGCAGAAACCGCAGTTTGTGCACATGTTTATCGGAATAATCCCGATAGCCATTCGGCCTTCTATCCGGAACAACGAGACCCAGCTCTTCATAATAGCGAATAGTCTTTGCGGGTAATCCACTCCGGCTGGAAGCCTCACCGATATTCATCATCCTCAACTCTGGCTGAGTTCAACACCCGGCTATCTTATCATTTTGGAAACGGCTGCGATAAGTTTCTGTTGCGACATGTATCAAGTCAGGTCACCATTGCCCCTATCTCAATTGACAGGAGACCGTCTTGGCACGCCGGTTCTACGATTTACCTTCTCTGACCACCCTCGCCGTCTTCGAGGCCTCGGCCCGTCATCTCAGTCTCAAAGAAGCAGCCTCTGAGCTGAGTGTGACACCAGGCGCAGTGACCCGGCAAATCAAGGCACTTGAGGAAGAGCTGGGCTCTTCTCTGTTCAATCGCATCCATCGTGGCGTGGAATTGACCGACGAAGGTGCCCTGCTCTATTCTGTCCTGTCACAGAACTTCAACGAAATATCCAACACCATCAGACAGATAAGACACAAACGATCACCCGTTGATGTGACGATTGCAGCCAGCACTGCAGTTGCCACAATGTGGCTGATGCCACGGATCGGTGAATTCTGGAGAAGTTTCCCCGACATCACCGTCAATCATCTGATTTCTGATGATCCGGTAGATTTTCTAAGACCCGAACTTGATCTGCGCATTCGCTATGGTGATGGCTCCTGGCCCGGAGAAACATCGCAACTCCTGTTCAGGGATGAGATTTTCCCTGTAGCAGGTCCCGATTTCCCGCAAGACCGGGTCGCGATTGAAGAGATTCCCAATCTGCCGCTTCTTCGACTGGAATCCGGAGGAAATCGCTGGCCAACATGGGAGGACTGGTTCCGGGCTACCGGGCTTGATGAACGCCTTGTATCCGGGCGTCGCTTTAACAATTACGTGATTGTTCTTCAGGCCGCACAGGACAATCAGGGCGTCGCGCTTGGATGGCAAATGCTCATTCAACCACTTCTCGATCAGGGAAAGCTGAAACGGCTAACTGACACAGGTATCGAGACAAAAAGCGGTTATTACCTGACCTGGCGCGACGACCGACCGCTGAGTGATGAAGCGGAAACCATCAGAGCCTGGCTTCTGGATCACTATCTCAGTTGACTTGAAATCAATCAATTGCGCATAGAATGCCTATTGAATTTGGATGAAAAACACGGCCTTCTAGTTAAGAATTAGAATAAATCCAGCCTAGGGGATGCCGGACGTCACACCAGCTGGTTTCTCAGGAGGGCTTTACTCATGAAAATGATCGACAAGTCAGTACTCGAAGCCGTTATGCGCCCGGTGAACACCGCCAACGGCCTGCCAAACGAGTTTTATACCGACGAGGCAACCTTTGCCGAAGAAAAGCAGAGCGTTTTCTTTGACAACTGGGCTGCTATCGGCTTTGCGAAAGACATCCCTGAAAGTGGCGATGCCATGCCGGTCAATTTTCTCGGTCAGCCGCTTCTTGCCCTGCGCAACAAAGACGGCAACGTCCGCGTTTACGAAAATATCTGCCGTCACCGCGGGATGATCCTGGTAGAAGAACCGAAGAAAATAACCGGCGCAATCCGGTGTGCCTATCACTCATGGTGCTATGACCTCGATGGCAAGCTGCGCGCAACACCACATGTGGGCGGCCCCGGTAACAACACTCATGAGGATGTGAATCGCGATCAGCTTGGACTGAATATTGTTCGCTCCCACGTCTGGATGGACATCATTTTCGTCAATGTGTCCGGCACAGCGCCAGCCTTTGAGGACTATGCCGCGCATCTTCTTCAGCGCTGGAAAGAGTTCGATCATCCGATCTATCACGGCGGCCCGGATTCAAGCTTCAAACTGGAAATCAAAACCAACTGGAAGCTGGCCGTAGAAAACTACTGCGAATCCTACCACCTGCCATGGGTTCACCCGGGTCTGAACGCCTATTCCCGGATCGAAGATCACTACAACATCAATGAATATGGCCACTATGCCGGCCAGGGAACGGTTGTTTACAACCCGACCCTCAATGACGACGGCAAGACGCTGAAAAACTTCCCCGATCTGTCTTCAAAATGGGATACGGGCGCTGAATATATTGCGCTGTTCCCGAATGTTCTGCTGGGCGTTCATCGCGATCACACCTTCGCAATCATTCTGGAAGCCATCGACATGCACAACACGGTCGAGCATGTTGAGATCTACTACACAGATCCTGAGATGCTGACCGACGACTATGCCACATTACGCCAGCAGAATGCCGGTATGTGGAAAGGCGTGTTCGTCGAAGACATCTTTGTTGTTGAAGGCATGCAGAGAGGCCGGAGTGCCCATCAGTTTGATGGCGGTCGCTTCTCACCGGTTCTCGACACGGCAACCCACTGCTTCCATCACTGGGTCGCTTCCCGTTTCATGCCGGAAGCCGAAGCAGCAGAATAATGACTGATCTGAAAGCGCTTGATGCCAGCATCATGGATGCTCACGAGCGCGAAGACCTCCACGCACTGGCCAGCCTGTATGGCCAGGCCGGTGCGATCATGGAAGCAGAGCAGGATATCGACGCCGCCTGCTTCCTCTATACCCAGGCCTATATTTTCTCACTGCAGGCCGGACTGCCGGATGCACAGAGGCTGAAGAACATTCTGCACGGCTATGGTCGTGAAACTGAAGACTGAAACGACAAACTGAATTCATCTCAGGATGACATGTGTTTTGTCGCATATCGTCAAACAAACAGACAAAATCTCACAATCAGAGACATCTCAATCGGTAAGCTCTTTTGAATAAACAGAAGACACAGATCCGATGGACCGGAGCAATCCATGAAAACGCATGTGCGCGTGGCAGTAATCGGCGGTGGCCTTGTTGGCTGCTCAATCCTCTATCACCTGACGAAACTTGGCTGGAAAGACGTCGTTCTTCTGGAACGTGACGAGCTGACCTCCGGTTCAACATGGCATGCGGCTGCCGGTATTCACGGCTTGCATGATAACAACAATATTTCCAAGCTTCAGTACTATACAATGAAGCTCTACAAGGAACTTGAGCAGGAAACCGGTCAGGGCTGCGGCATTTTTCAGCCAGGCTCCATCTATCTGGCCCAGACCAAGGACCGTGAACATCAGCTCCGCATTCAGGCCGCCAAGGCGCGTTATTTCGACGTTGATTTCCACGAAGTATCCATTGCTGAAGCAAAGGAACTGCATCCGCTGGTCGACTTCACCGGCATCCGATGTGCCATGTTCGAGCAGGATGGCGGCAATGTGGATCCGTCCGGTGTCACCCATGCATACGCGCAGGGTGCCAAACAGAACGGCGCAGAAATCTATCGCTTCACACCTGTGGTCGAAACCAATCAGCGGGAGGATGGCACCTGGGACGTAGTGACGACCAAAGGCACCATTCATGCCGAAATCGTGGTCAACGCCGCAGGTCTCTGGGGCCGCGAAGTGGCCAGGATGGCAGGTTTCGAACTGCCGCTGATGACCATGGAACATCAGTATTTTGTCACTGAAACAATTGAGGAAATCGCTGGCATGGACCGCCGCCTGCCATCGATCGCCGATCGCGACGGAGAATATTACCTGCGTCAGGAGGGTCTGGGCCTTCTGGTCGGAGCCTATGAGAAAGACGGACGCTTCTGGGCCGAAGACGGCACACCGATGAATTTCGGCCACGAACTTCTGCCTGACGATCTGGACCGTATTTCCGACAACATCATGCGGGCCTGTGAACGCATTCCAGCCCTGGCCGAGGCCGGTATCAAACGGGTGATCAACGGTCCGATGATCTGGTCCCCGGATTCATCCGCCCTGTTTGGCCCGGTGCCGGAGCTGAAAAACTACTACTGC
This sequence comes from Coralliovum pocilloporae, assembly GCF_030845175.1. Lineage (NCBI taxonomy): Bacteria > Pseudomonadati > Pseudomonadota > Alphaproteobacteria > Hyphomicrobiales > Coralliovaceae > Coralliovum > Coralliovum pocilloporae. The sequence goes on from NZ_CP132542.1 coordinate 49,725, forward strand.
TGTAACGGCATTATCCCGGGCTTCAGCCAGTCCGGTGGTCTAGGCTCGCTTCTCGCCCAGTGGATTGTTGAAGGTGAACCTGAGCTGGATCTCTTCCCCTGGGACATGGCTCGCTATGACAGCGCCTGGGCGACCAAGAGCTTCACGAAGGCACGGGCGCTTGATTGCTATGCCCATCGCTTCAAAATCCATTTCCCGTTTGAAGAACGCGAAGCAGGTCGCCCGGCCCGCATGCGTCCGGTTTATGAACGGCAAAAGGAAAAAGGCGCTGTCTTCGGCCTCAACTATGGCTGGGAGCACCCGCTCTGGTATGCACCAGAAGGCGTGGAAGCAATTGAAGACTATGGCTTTGAACGCCAGGCATGGTTCAAGCATGTGGGTAATGAATGCCGTGCCCTGCGTGAAGCAGTTGGTGTCATCGATGTCTCCAACTTCGCCAAATACGAGATAAAAGGCCCCGGTGCTCATGACTGGCTCGACAAGGTCGTCGCCAACAGGGTTCCGACCATTGATGGCCGATCCTGCCTGACACCGCTTCTCGGGAAGCGTGGCGGCATCGCTGGCGATTTCACCATCACAAAACTGGCGGATGACCATTATTACATGGTGGGCTCGGGTATTGCCGAGCGTTACCACAAGCGCTTCTTCAATGCAGTGCCCTTGCCGGAAGACACAACCTTTGACTGCCTGACAGAATCCTGGACAGGCTTCAATATCGCCGGACCAAAGGCCCGCGACCTGATGCTGCGGCTGACCGATGAAGATCTGTCTAATGACAGCTTCAGGTTCATGCGGTCCAAAGTCATGACTGTGGCCGGGATTGAGGCCCGGGTGCTGCGCGTGTCCTTCACCGGTGATCTTGGCTATGAGGTCTATGTCCCTCAGGAGAAACAGCTCGCGCTCTATGACGCCCTGTTTGAAGCAGGAACTGACCTGGGCATCGTGCCGGTGGGTGGTCGTGCGCTTGGCTCCTTGCGCGTTGAGAAGGGCTATGGAAGCTGGAGCCGCGAATATTCCCCGGAATACTGGCCGCAGGAAGTCGGCCTCGACCGGCTGATCAAACTCGACAAGGGAGACTTCCTTGGCAAGGACGCCTATCTGGCGCTGAAGGACAAGACCCCTCGCGAAATGCTCAGCCTCTTCGAAGTGAACGTTACAAACGCAGACGCCACCGGTGGTGAACCGATCTTCGCCGAAGATGGCACTCCTGTCGGGCGCGTTTCAACCGGCGCCTACGGATTCACATGCGGGAAGTCCCTCGCCCTTGGCTTCGTCAAGACCGAGTATCACAAGCCCGGCGACACTTTTGAAATCGCCATTCTCGGCCAGCCCCACAAGGCGGTGCTTCTGGACAAGCCTCCGTTCGATCCGGATGGAGAGCGTTTGCGGGGGTAACCTCTCGCCGATCGCAACAAGCCTTACCTCCGATAAGAGACCCGGATCAGCCCTCTTGATCCGGGTTTTGTCTTTGCATACACAGCGTTCTGAGCATTATCCCGACTTGCCACCGAACCACATGCTCCACATCACACGGTCTTTCAGAACAAACCGGTGGAACAACGCTCCGGCAATATGGATGCCAAGCAATATCAGCACGATATCAGCCAGATCTCTGTGTTCAGCCAGAAGCTTGTAAACAAAGTTGGTCGTTGGCGGGGACATCGAATTATAGGTTGGGAGGAGAGAATAGAGCTCCGCCGTCCGGCCATCCTGACTGCGCGCAATCCACGGCAGAACCGGCAGGATGAAGCAGGCTATTCCCAGCCCGAAGTGAAAAAGGTCCAGAATTTTCGGCCGGACACGCTCCCTTGCCAGACGGATAAACGCTGATAACCGCACCAGCAGCCAGATCAGCAACAGCAAACCGGCGAGCATGCCCGATAAACGATGAGCAGCGAACAGAGCATCCCGCACCCAGACCGGCATGCTCGTATGGAAATCAAACGCCTTGTAGGCCGTCGCAAAAGCCACAATGAACAGCACAACCACACTCCAGTGAAGAAGCCGGATTGCGAGCGCCTTGCGTCGGGTTATCTCTCCAACCCCAAAAGCATCTGTCCAACTGTCTGACGATTGCGACATCCCGGATATCTGGCCTTTGCTTCCTGGACTGTAGATCCTAGGGTCAAGACTCATTGCTCACGTCCATTCTGCGATCGTCATTTTTTCGTCCGGCGCGGCGGAGGGCCGCAGGAAACCTTCTGGTTTTCAAGGGTCTCCAACAAAGCCGGGCGGTAAAATGACCTCGCCCTTCGGGTTCATCAGGGAAGCTCAGCCTGACCACAAACAACAGCTTGAATAGGATCCACCTGTCCTGCGCTCTTGTTTCTGCCCATTCTGCCCTTCCCTGACAAACAGAATGGGCGTGAGCAATGAGTCTTGACTCTAGTCAGCTTGCCAGAGACCAGATGCCGTGACTTCTCACATTGCGGTGATGGTCTCTCCAACGACATCCGGTTCCTACGACAAGAAGCAGCACCATCACCAGATGAAGCATAGACACAGGGTCACCGCCGGACTACATCAACAGATAGATGATTTGAACCGGGACACGACCATGACCGACACCGCTCCTTCCCTTGCTTCCGATGCTCCTCTGCTACGTGAGCAGATTGGCACCACGCTCCGACTGACCATGAACCGGGCCAGAAGCCGCAATGCCCTGTCTGAGGAAATGCTGGACGCTCTGACAGAAGCCTTTAAAGAGGCTGGTGAAGACAAAAGCGTTCATGTGATTGTTCTGGCAGCCGATGGCGATGTGTTCTGTGCCGGCCATCACCTGAAGGAAATGACCCTGCACCGGGCTGATGAGGACGGCGGTCGCGCCTATTTCGCCGATATCATGGCGCGCTGTTCAGCGATGATGATGGGCATCGTGAAATGTCCCAAGCCAGTGATTGCCGAAGTTCAGGGCATGGCCACGGCAGCCGGATGCCAGCTGGTGGCCACATGCGATCTCGCCATCGCAGCCGACCAGGCGGAATTCTGTACTCCGGGAGTCAATATCGGCCTTTTCTGCTCAACGCCCATGGTGGCTGTCAGCCGTAATCTGCAACGCAAACAGATGATGGAAATGCTGCTCACCGGTGAAATCATCGACGCAATCACTGCCAAAGGCTATGGCCTCGTCAACCGGGTGGTTCCTAAACAGTATCTGCGCACGGTCATCGATAAATATGCCAGCGAGATCGCCTCGAAATCCCCCCTCACCCTGAAAATCGGCAAGGAAGCCTTCTACAATCAACTCGATATGCCACTTCAGGAAGCCTATGATTATTGTTCGCAGGTCATGACCGAGAATATGCTGGCTCGTGATGCGGAAGAAGGCATCAATGCGTTTATCCAGAAGCGGCAGCCGGAATGGACCGGCGAATAAGGGCATAAACGGGATGAACCACGACAGCTATTCAGACAGCTATATCAGGGGCGTTCTTGATGAGGTCAAGACGATAGCCATGGTTGGCGCAAGCCCCAATCCGGTGCGCCCCAGCTATTTCGTGCTGAAATATATGCTGGAGAAAGGCTATCAGGTCATCCCCGTCAACCCCGGCCAGGCAGGTAAGGAGATCCTCGGCCAGACGGTTTACGCATCCCTGAAGGACATTCCTCAGCCAGTGGATATGGTCGACATCTTCCGGAACTCGGAAGCCGCAGGTCCGATTACCGATGATGCCATTGCCATTGGTGCCAAAGTGGTCTGGATGCAGCTTCAGGTGCGCAACGACGAGGCCGCAGAACGCGCAGAAGAAGCCGGTCTCAATGTGGTGATGAACCGCTGTCCGAAGATCGAATATGGTCGACTTTCCGGAGAAATCGGCTGGGCAGGTGTAAACTCTCGCACACTGTCCTCCAAAAAACCGCGCCTCGCAGCAGGTTTTCAACACCGGAAGCTTGGAACTGGCCGGAAGTCGGATTGAATCCTGATGAAAACACTTATTACAGCGATCAAACGCATTTCATTGCTATTCTTCCTGCTGACCATCTTGAGCGGCAACAGTCTGATCAAGGATCTCGGAACGTTCAAAGTGCCCCGCTCTTGGGCTTATCTGGCCTTTGAAGTGACAGGGAACCAGAGCTATCTTGGTTCTATATGTTCCGTATCCGATGGTCGCACATACAGTGTAACAGCCAGACGGCACGAACTGCTATGTGTCAGCGGTTTCCTTGGAACAGATCCGACCTATAATCTGTATCTCTACGATCCGGGTGGTGTCGGTTCAGATGGAATTCCAACCCGATGGAGCGACCATTTTTCGGTGCGCATTCCAGGTTCGAACCGGAGGATTTTTCTGGTCCGTGTAAAACCGGGCAAATATTTTCCGGCATTCCTTTCCAGCAGCCAAAACCAGAAACGTACAATTCATCTGGCAAACGGAAATGTTCCGGTTTTCGATGCCCGTCCTGGCTCAATCACCTATGCCGGAACATTTGGCAGACGATATACCGGTCGCATCCAGTGGCGTCCCGGTAGCTTCGTCAAACAACTCAATCGAGTGGGGTTCAAAATCCCTCGGAAGGCCATCAGCACGGCGAAACCCGGTAACGGCATCAGCAAATGCACCATCAGCAAGCCATTCAGCTTCTCCAGAAGCAACAATGGCAAGTGCACGTTTTCAATCCAGAACAAAACCTATATCGGATTGAGATAACTTATTCTGACTCGGGCTCGCCCAGGCAAAGATGCAGGATGGGCGACCATGGGGCTTTCAGGCCCAGACATTCCGATGTGATCTCATCTCGGAAACCTGCCACCAATACCGATGCCAAGCCGTTGGCTGTGGCCGCCAGCTGGCCATTCTGGGCAGATGCGCCAGCCTCAAGATAGACATAGCGCTCTCCACGCACTCCATAAGGAGGCTGATCGACAAAATGTCGGCAGGCAAGCGGAATGTTGCCGCAGACGGTAACAACAGCTGCTGCAGACCCCACCCATGGCTGTTCGCCAAGAGCAGCCTGCTCCAGGCCAAGTCTCAGATCCCTGCGGCTACGACGCGTGAAGGTCTGCTCGACCATATCCACCTCAAACAGTCCACGGTCCAGGCCTTCCACATGACCAACGCTTAGAAACAGTTTGAGAGGATGCAGGCTCTCCGCTGACGGAACAGTCCGCTTGCCGCTTTCATCAGTGACCCCATACATCGCCCAGAGTACCGCCTCCAGATCACTGGACGTTATAGGTTCCAACGCGAAATCCCGATTGCTTCGCCGCCGCGACAAGGTCTGAAGAAAATCACTCATACTGACGCCTCATGCTCCCCATGCCTGAAACGCTATCGAATCAGGCAGCCAAACACAACTAAAGCCTTGTGAAAGGCCAGATATCTTTCGCCGTAAGCGCTTTCCCCTGCCCGATAATACGGTTACAAAGGTCACAAACATTTTATGCTAACGGAGGAAGGCTTCCATGAGCGACGATCATATCCCCGGGTTTGATACCCTAGCTGTCCATGCCGGAGCACAGCCGGACCCGGCGACCGGTGCCCGCACAACACCTATTTATCAGACCACATCCTTTGTGTTTGATGATGTGGATCATGCAGCCTCGCTCTTCGGTCTTCAGGCTTTTGGCAACATCTACACCCGCATCATGAACCCGACCCAGGCGGTTCTGGAAGAGCGCGTTGCAGCTCTTGAGGGCGGTACAGCGGCGCTTGCCGTCTCATCCGGTCATGCGGCCCAGCATCTGATTTTCCACGCCATGCTGGAACCTGGTGACGAATTTGTTGCCTCGCGACAGCTTTATGGCGGTTCCATCAACCAGTTCACCCATTCCTTCAAGCAATATGGCTGGAATGTTGCCTGGGCCGACTTCAACGATCCGGCTGCCATTGAAGCCGCCATTACCGACAAGACAAAGGCGATCTTCTGTGAATCCATCGCCAATCCTGGCGGGATTGTCATGGATCTGGATGCGATTTCCGCTGTCGCCAAGAAACATGGCCTGCCGCTGATCGTCGATAACACCATGGCGACCCCTTATCTCTGCCGTCCGATTGAACACGGCGCAGATCTTGTTGTGCACTCCCTGACCAAGTTCATGGGCGGCCATGGCAACTCCATGGGCGGCATCATTGTAGACGCCGGATCGTTTGACTGGTCTGCATCCGGCAAATATCCAATGCTGTCAGAGCCACGCCCGGAATATCAGGGCATCAAGATCCACGAGACCTTTGGCAATTTCGCTTTTGCCATCGCCTGCCGTGTTCTTGGCCTGCGCGACCTTGGTCCGGCGATCTCGCCGATGAACGCGTTCCTTATTCTCACGGGTATTGAGACCCTGCCGCTGCGCATGCAGAAGCATTCTGATAACGCGAAGGAAGTCGCAGCCTTCCTCGCCTCCCATGAGGCCGTGAGCTGGGTATCTTACTCCGGTCTGCCCGGCGACAAGAGCTACAACACCGCACAGAAATACTGTCCGAAAGGCTCTGGTGCCGTTTTCACCTTTGGGCTCAAGGGCGGTTATGACGCCGGTGTCAAACTTGTTGAAAGCCTTCAGCTTTTCTCACACCTTGCCAATATCGGTGACACGCGGAGCCTGGTCATCCACCCGGCATCCACCACCCATCGCCAGTTGACAGATGAGCAGAAAACAGCAGCAGGTGCCGGACCGGACGTTGTCCGTCTCTCGGTGGGCATCGAGGATGCAAGCGACATCATTGCTGACCTGAAACAGGCCCTCAGTTAAGTCCTCTGTATAGATCAAATAAAAGCCGGGTCATTCGACCCGGCTTTTTTTGACACATTGCATCAAAGAGAGAACCTGACCTACAGCGTGCTACTGAAAAGTTGATAGACTTTTCAGATAAAAGCTCGCGCTGAGACAAACTCCTAAAGCACTACTGCCAATTCAAGTGGTGCTTTAGCGACAAAACACCCTGCCTCATTCCGGCATGGACGCCAGACGCCGCAGGTGGGCCACCGCCACCCAAAGCACCACAACAGCACCGCCCTGATGCAACAGGCCCAGAGCCATCGGTACAGAATGGACCAGTGTGCCGATACCGATAATGGCCTGTGCCGTAACGGCTGTCATCAGCATCATGGCCCCGCGGCGCATGGGAGTGTCCCACATGCGGATAGTGTGCACGAGCGTCAGGCCAAACAGGATATAGGCGAGAATCCTGTGGTCGAACTGAACGGTGATCGCGTTCTCAAAGACGTTGATCCAGACCGGTTCAAACTGCAGCAGGCCCTCAGGGACGAATGTCTCTCCCATCAACGGCCATGTATTGTAGCCGTGCCCGGCGTGAAGGCCCGCGACCAGTCCACCGAGAAAGATCTGCCCCAGCGTCAGAAGAAGAAGAACCCAGGCAAGGCCATAACCAAACTGGCTTTCACGCTCGGACAAGCCTTTCCGCTCAAGCTGCATATCCTTGGCAACCCAGATCGTATAGGCGAAGATGACACAGGCCAGCGTCAGATGAACGGCGAGCCTGTACTGGCTCACATCCACACGCTCAGTCAGTCCGGACGCCACCATCCACCAGCCGATGGCTCCCTGAAGACCACCCAGGACAAAAAGCATCCAGAGCTGCGGCCTATGCCGGGTTGGAACGGCCCCTTTCCAGAGGAAAAACAGAAATGGCAGCAGAAAGGCTACACCGATAAAGCGTCCAAGAAAGCGATGTCCCCATTCCCACCAGAAGATGAACTTGAACTCTTCGAGGCTCATCCCCTTGTTGACGAGTTCGTATTCCGGAATCTGCTTGTACTTGTCGAATTCTTCCTGCCACTCGGCAACAGACAGGGGCGGAATGGCACCATGAATGGGTTTCCACTCTGTGATCGATAGACCGGAATCCGTCAGTCGGGTTGCTCCTCCAACCAGCACCATGACAAAAATCAGCAGCGCAATGACATAGAGCCAGACAATGACTGCGCGGCCCGTTACGGCCTGGTCATTGCGTGCGAGCCTGCCAAAATCGACACTGGTCATATGGGATTACCCTTCTTGTTTCTTCTCAAATGTCCCCGGAATGGAATTGGTCTAAAACGCCTCCCACCATCATACAATGATTAAATTGCCGCAGAGGCCAAGAGAACAGGTGACATTGTCCGCGATCATCTATAAGCGAATGCACGGAAATCAGATCAACGAGGCCAGCACAATTATGAAACAGAGAACCCGCAAGTTTTTCGGCGTTATCCTGGTCCTGATATGGATGATTTTCTACGCCCTTCTGGCCATGACCATTGCGGTCGCAAAGCTGCCAGAAGCAAGCCGTCTGTTTGAACTCGTCTACTACGCTCTGGCTGGCCTGCTCTGGACCATTCCAGTCGCAATCATCATCAAATGGATGGCAAAACCTGACGAAGAGGCCGCAGACGCTGAAGGGTGATCAGCTTCCGTACAGATCAGGCGGCTTCAGATGCTCTCAGGCGCTCACCCTTGATGAGTTTGAGTCCCTTGTAGAACAGCATCGGTGCACCCGACAACAGGACATCCAGATAACGAAGGTCCTGATATTCTCCGTTCAGCGAAATTCTGGGTAAGGCGGTGGGTACATCCATAGGCTTCCTGTGCAAAAGCCCAGGGCGCGTCGTAACGGCAGTCTTGAAGCCGATTTCCGCCGCAAGCTGAAACTCCCTCTCCGACGCGGCCATAGCCATGCCATAAGGATAAGAAAAATGTGCAGGGTTTTCACCGAGCTGTTCTGCCAGAACAGCTGCCCCGCGGATGATTTCCTCCCGTGCTTCGTCCCTGCCAAGGCGGCGCAAAGCGTAATGATTGACCGTATGGGCACCGATTGTCACAAGAGGATCCTGATTGATGGTCCGGACTTCATCCCAGGTCATGAACAGCTCATCGTTCATCTCATCGATTGAGATATCAGCCTGGTCAGCCAGCCTGCGGATAATCCGCCTCTGCCAATGCTGGTCACCGGTCATCAGGGCATGCCAGAGCATCTGATAAGCCGCACATTTCTCGCCAGATGTTCTGAGCGGAGCCGACCATTCCACTCCTTCCCCGGCAAAATCCAGCGCTTGTGATTTCCGCAGGACTTCCTCAAGCACAAGCCACCATGGCTCCGTCTGACGATCAATCAGGCCGGTCGCCACATAGATACAGAAAGGAACATTGTGTTTTTTGAGGATGGGATAGGCCAGTTCCAGATTATCGCGATATCCATCATCAAACGTCAGGCAGACAAAACGACGGGCATCGGGGTCATTCAACCGATTTGAGGCTTCATCCAGCGAAACAAGATCAATATCAGCTTCCCGCAAGTGCCGGACTACGGCCTCAAGATAGTCTGGTGTGACTTCCAGAAGTCGATTGGGCTGGAAATCATCGCCATCCTGCCGCGGCTGCACACGGTGCAAGGTCAAAAAAGCGCCCTTGCCTCCACAAACAGGCGACAGCATCCGATACAGACCAGAGTAATAAAAGGACTCGAGTCCAAGCCGAATAATGGCTCTTCTCAATGACGAAACATCCAACGCACCAGCCTCAAACCTGTTTGCGACAGAAGGCAATCACTTTACCATATGCCATTCAGAAAGCAGTACCTCAATGGCATAGGGCAGCAACAGCCTTAACAAATTCCTGCACTATTCTATACAATTACCGTTGATAGATTAAATTGATCTGAACGCGCGTGTCCTATGGTTGTATCAACAACTTTGGGGAAGTGACACGATGCCATCGAAAGTCGATGCATTTGAACGGGCGGAAAGCCGGGTGACAGCCAACATGCTTGGCCAGCATCTGGGCAATGTCGAATCGTTTGATCTTTATCTCTCCGACAGCACCAGTTCGCTTGAATATTTATGGCACGATTTCCAGAAAACGGCCGTTATGACGCCCTATCAGCAGTTTGGCTGGATGGATGCATGGCTGAATACGATCGGCGCAGAGCAGAATATTGAAGCAGCGATTGTGACCGGATTCGATAATCACGGGATTGCATTCATCCTCCCCCTCTGCATCAAGCGTCGCGGACCATTTCGGGTCCTGAACTGGATTGGTGGAAAACATACCAACTACAATATGGGCCTTTATCGCCGGGATGTGATGAGCAGATTGTCAGCGCAAGACATCTGCCAACTGCTCAAGATCATCTCACAAAACGGCACCAGAATTGACGTTGTCCAGCTCCAGAACCAACCCAAGAGCTGGAATGGACTGGATAACCCGTTCGCCGCTGTCCCCTATTCGGATGCGCCAAGCATTGCGCTCTCTGTGGATCTGAGCAGTGGCTTTCAGCACTATTTTGAAACCGTAGTGCGCAAAAGAGCCCGTAAGAAATACAAGACCCAGACTCGCAAACTTCTTGAATCCGGACACTCCGTTGCAATCCGCATCTCGGAAAGTGCAACGGATGGTTATGAGCTGTTTTCAATCTTTCTCAAGCAGAGAAATGAGCGGTTCCGAAATCAGGGCATTCAAAGCCCCTTCGGCAGTGACGATGCCATATTGTTCTATCTTGATCTGATCCAGCGATCACAATCAGCCGATAAAGATCTGCTGACCTTCTACAGTCTGGTTATCGATGGTCAAGTGCGGGCGATTTTCGCAGGCGTCGGTCACAGAGGAAGGTTCTCGGCCTGTATAACGTCCTTTGCAGATGATGAACTGGCACAGCTCAGCCCGGGTGAATATCTGTTGCATTACCTTATCCAGGATCGTGCGGAGCTGGGTGATGTGATCTTTGATCTTGGTATTGGAGATGCGCGCTACAAACGCGCCTGGTGCGATACAGAGGACGTTCTGTTCGACAATCTCCTCCCGGTCGCTTCTATTGGCAGACTTCTGGTCCCTGCCCTTCGGGTAGGCTCTCGTCTCAAGTCCGAAATCAAAAACTCCAGAACTCTTTGGTCTGCGGTTAATCTATACCGAAGAGCCAAAGCTTACCTGCTCTGTGTCTTTCATCCATGCGATGATGAAGAGGCTTTACCGTCGGTCAAAAACGTCAAACAGCCCGTTGCAAACCAAGATCGTCGCGACAGTAACGCTGCCTAGATATCGCCCTTCATAGGAACGACCAGCTCTGCGCCAATCCGCCACCAGAATCTTCAATCCTCGCCAACAATAAAACACCCGGACCAGTGTTTGCTCCGGGGGTTAATCCGTTTTACAGTCGCCATAATGGCCTGCAGCGCGCGTCTGAAAAATGGATAGACTTTCAGGCAGAAATTCGTGCAAAAACAAACTCTTAAAGTACTGCCACCAATTCAAGTTAAAGGTCTGGTGCTTTAAGCCATTGAGCGGGCTCTTGAAGCAAAAGTCACATCGCGACAGGCAAACTCTTCCAGAGCTTCACGCAGGCTGGCTTCATCCGCCTCGCTGAGTGCCTGATCCGGGGTAACGATCACATCAGCGCCATCTCCGATAACCTCAAGCCCTGCATCCAGATGTTCAGGTCCGCCGAGATTGGTCACCACATAGTCATAACGCTTGCTCAACCGCCTGAAGAGCCCTTTGACGATATCGGAGGACTCATCCCAACGATCATCAACAGTACCCGCGACCACCATATCAAGGCCCGTATCAGCATCCGGCACGATAACATCACTCAGAGACATTGTGCCTGCCACCACATCCCAGAAACCTGCGGCTTTATCAGCGGCGCCAATGTTGGCAAGATCGATATCAAGAAGCAGAACCTTCTGTCCTTGACCAGATAAATCCTGAGCAAGATCCATCGCCCGCCCAAGGGATCCACCGGACGGAGAAAGCTGAATAAACACGACAGATTCAGCGTCCTTGTTGTTCACCTGAGCAATAGCCGCCGGAGACACAGACGCAGCTTCGGCCTCAGATCCCCGCTGGTCCGACGAATCCGGTGAACGTACCTTGGTCAGATCATGAATAGAGGCGCTTTTAGGAGTAGCCATTGCTGCCAGTGTCGATGCTCCGGCAGCGGCATGGCCAACGCCCGTTTCCCCTGAGCCTCTTTTCTCGTCTGAGACAAGCTTTGGCTTGGTCATTTCTGTCTCAGAGGTGCTCTCCCGGAGGCTTTCCGGTATCTGTGAAGTAGAGGCTGTAATGTTGTCTGACGGATTGTCATCAGTCTTGATAGCTTTGACACGCTCATCCATCAGAACATCTTCGATCGACGCTCTGAGACGTAGTCCCTCTTCCTTGGCCTCGTCATCCAGAACGACGGAATTCCTTGTCGATTCCTGTGTGTCGGACCTGTTGGTTTGTGGTGAATTGACCGGAGGCGTCTCCTCAACAACACGACTGACCTCAGCATGGCCAGTCCGTGTCGGAGAAGTCGGTGCCGGAGTTGGTGTTGGTGTTGGTGTTACAGCCGGTGCTGCAACAGCAGCAACTGGTACAGCAGCAGGCATAACTTCAGAATACACGATAGCCCGACCACTCAGGAGTGACCGAAGGGTTATTCCCACCACGCCAAAAATAAAGACGACAGCAACTGCAGCAATGACAAACAGCCCAACATTGGGGAAATATGGCTTGCTCGGCACCGACGCGTTCGACACAACACGCGCATCTGGCAGGAACGCATCAACATTCTGCCGCGCCAAAGCTTCACGATACCGCTTGAGGAACGTCTCGAGCAGATCACGATCCGATGTCGCCTCCCGCTCCAGTTCGCGCAACTTCACCGACTGGGTATCAGCATTGGCAGAAACTTGCTGAAGCTGCGTCAGCTTCGCCTCAAGAGATTCTACTCGCTTGCGAGCAACCGTTGCATCATTTTCAAGTGCACGTCTGAGGTTACGGGCTTCCGAACGGATTTCCTTATCCAGATCAGCGATCTGGGACTGGATTGCCTTGATCGTCGGATGGCCAGGCAGAAGTGAAGCAGACAGTTGAGCCAGCCGGGCCTTCAACTGTGCTTTCTGCTCGCGCAAACGCTGGATAAGCTGAGAGTTGATGACCTCACGAGAGGTATCGAGAGATCCACCCCCATCAAGCAAAGACTGGATCTGCGATGCCTTAGCTTCCGCATCGAGCTGAACGCCGCGCGCACGAGCCAGTTCCGTGTTCAGACTGCTGAGTTGTTCGCGATTGAGAGGCGTATTGCTCTGGCCAATCTGTAATCCGGTTTCGGCACGATATTCAGCTACCCGGTTTTCTGACAATGTTACCGTCTCGCGGAGGCGCGCAATCTCGCTTTCAAGCCAGACCACAGCTTCCTTGGTCCGCTGTTCCTTTACCTCTCCCTGGAAAGCAAGGTATTCGGAAACAACGGTGTTGGCAGCAGCAGCTGCAAAGGTCGGGTCCATCGAAGAGTAATCAATGGTTATAACGCGTGTTCCACGTACTTCATAAACCTCCAGCCCTTCCGAAAAGCGGGCAACACGGTCATATTCCGGGTTCACGCTACGCTTCGGTCCGCCGAGGTTGAAAATACCACTGACACTGTCAAACAGCTGCTTTACGATACCCCGCTCATTCTCACGCTCTTTTTCGCTGGCCGGCATTTCTCCTGTCTTGGCGACAACGCGACGCAGCAAGTCGACGGAGGCAAGCATCTCGACCTGACTGCGAACACCTTCCTTGTCGAGAATCGTGCGCTCTTCCGATCGCACCCCACTTTCGGCAGGTCGCGTGAAAACACTGTCATTAGCTGCAACGATAATTTGCGCGGTCGCTCTGTACTTCGGATCAACCATCTGCATCAGAAACAGGACAAAAACCCCTGCGATCAATGCACTGGCTATCAGTTTGTACTTGGCACGCCAGAGTGCCGCAGCAATATATCCAACATCAATTTCACCATCGGCATCCGATGGTCTGTATTGCATAGCCATGCTCTTTGCCCTCAATCCTGTCAGGACAATGCGCTGTCAAGGTAACGGTTTCGTTAAGCTATACCGTACTCCCATAATGCGCGTTACGTCTCGCCATAAGTCTGGCGACCAATTATGGCATAAACACTTCAGCGCCAGATTTACTCGACATTAACCAAGAAATCCGATTTTGGAGAGAGTTTCGATGAGATCGGATTGTGTAATGTTTATTCGCTCAATTGCCATAGCCCTTGTTCTGGCGCTTGCCGCGTGCTCTTCAACAGCACCGCGCAACCCATCCCTGACACAAGGGTTGAAGGGTCCATATCGCCTCGACAGTGGTGACCAGTTACGTATTCTGGTGTTTGGCCAACGAGAGCTGACCAACAGCTATACGGTCGATCAGTCAGGGTTTCTCTCGTTCCCGCTTGTAGGGGCTATTCCTGCCCGCGGCCGCACGACAGCCGACATGGAAAAAGCCATTGCCAAGAAACTCAAGAACGGTTTCCTGAGAAACCCGGATGTTACGGTTGAAGTTCAGACATTCCGGCCTTTCTTTATTCGCGGCGCTGTACGAGCACCAGGCCAGTTTCCTTATGTGAACGGCATGACCGTGGAAAACGCTATTGCCATTGCCGGAGGCTTCACTGAGCGAGCTGCCAAGAAATCTGTCTTCATTACACGGCATATTAACGGCAAGGTGATAAACGGACGTCTTGCATTAACTGATCCGATCAGGCCCGGGGATACGATCCGGATTGACGAGCGTCTGTTCTGATCCAGGCTCCGGCATCTATCCGGAAAAGCCATTGAGAGCGGAACCGGAATTCCATGCACCAGCAAAATGCCCGTATCGTGCACTGTGTCAGATCACCGGTTGGTGGCATTTTCCGCCACATCGAAGATCTCATCCGTCACCAGAGTGCCGAAGGAAACGCTGTCGGCCTTATCTATGACAGCCTGACAGAAGGCCCCGTCGAACGCGCTCACGCAGAACGCATGGCACCGTATCTCGCACTGGGTGCACATACGGTTCCGATGGCTCGAAGCCTTGGTCCAGCAGATGCTTTCTCCGTTATGCGCATTCATCGTCTGGTCAGGAGCATGGCACCGGACATACTTCATGGCCATGGTGCAAAGGGTGGCGCATATTCCCGTATGCTGGGTGGCCTCAACAGCATCATGCGGCGTCCACTCGTGACACTCTACAGTCCGCATGGCGGAAGCCTTCATTACGACCCACAGAGCCTGAAAGGAAAGCTGTTCTTCTCACTGGAACGCTTCCTTGAGCGCTGGACATCATCATTGGTCTTTGTCTGCCAATATGAAAAGAACGTCTACAGCAACAAGGTTGGTTCACCCTGTTGTCCTGCAGCCGTCATTCACAATGGCGTACGCCCTGAAGAATTTGAACCCGTTGCCGAAGCAGACTCCATATCTGACTTTGTTTTCTTCGGCACGCTCAGAGATCTGAAAGGCCCCGATCTCTTTCTCAGTGCAATCACTCAACTCCCCTCCGAGACGCGAGCAGACATTGTTGGGGATGGGCCTGACCGTCCGCGCTATGAAGCTATGGCAGCAGAACTTGGGCTGAAAGAGCGCATAACATTTCACGGCTCACGTCCTCCGCGTGAAACGTTCGGCCTGGGACGATGTGTTGTGATGCCATCCCGTGCTGAATCGTTCCCCTATGCGGTCCTTGAGGCTCTTGCAGCCGCAAAACCTGTCATCACGACCAATGTCGGCGGTATATCAGAAATGTTTCAAGCCTCTGACAGCCGCCTTATTCCTGCCGATGATGTGGCTAGTCTGGTAACAGCAATGGCACAGTTTCAACAAAATACCACCGCCTGGCAGGCACGTGCGCAAGATGAACAGCTCTTCATCAAGACGCATTTCCAGGCCAGCCAGATGGCCGAGACGGTGAGCAATCTCTATCGCGACCTTCTCAGATCTGTATCGGCGACATCATGACCGGACCAATCCTCCCTCCATACGAACCGCGTTGGACAGTTCGGGTACCTGACAAGTCCGGTCGAGAAATATTGATCAGCTTTGTGCTTGGTTTTGCAGTCTTCCTCGGCGGGTTTGTCCTGATGGAGCCAGCTCCTTATGAGCTTTTCTTCGTTATACTCATAGCAGCCTGGATTTTGACAGGAGCATTGACACTGTCGCGAACGACAGCAACTCTTTTACTGCTGTTGATGGTGTTCACTGCTGGCGGTTTTATTTCCATGACACAGGTCGCCCGTCTGAATCAGACAATCGCCATCTATGTGCTTGTGACAGGCTTTCTTTGCGCAACCAGTATTTTTCTGGCCAGCGTAATCAGCAGAAAACCGGAAACCCGGCTGTCTGCCATACAAACCGGATATCTCGTGGCAGCGACCATCGTCGCCTGCCTGGGTATTGCCGGATATTTCAATCTCATTCCCGGAGCCGACGTTCTGACCCGGTACGGTCGGGCAAAAAGCACCTTTGAAGATCCCAATGTTTATGGTCCGTTTCTGGTACTTGGTGCTGCAATCCTGACACGACAGACGATGATCGGCAGACGCAACAAACGCCTGTTCTCTGCTGCCTTTCTCGGCATCCTGCTGCTCGGCATCCTGCTGAGTTTCTCCCGGGCCGCCTGGGCACTCGCCTTGTTCAGCTGCGGCAGCATAGTTGCCCTCACCTTTGTCGAGCATAGGAATCCCGTCTTCAGACTGAGATTGATCGCTGTCGCATTAATCGGCGTCGGCCTAATGGGCCTAGGTCTCTTTGCGGCTCTTTCATCAGGCGCTTTGGGAGATCTGTTCACAGAGCGTCTTCAGCTCGTGCAAGAATATGACAGCGCACCTGATGGTCGCTTCGCACGACATCTTGATGGTTTCGCCCTTGCGTTAACAAGCCCCCTGGGAATCGGTCCACTTCAGTTCGCAAAGGTCTACGGTGAAGACCCACACAATCTGTACCTGAAATCAGCAATGGCCTATGGCTGGCCCGGTCTTATCAGCATGATACTGCTAATTCTGATCACTCTTGTACATGGGTTCCGGCAGCTCCTGCTGAAAAGGCCATGGACACCGCTCCTTCAGGCCTGTTTCGTGACCTTCCTTGGGCATGTCTGTATTGGCCTCGTTATTGATCTCGACCATTGGAGACATTTCTATCTGCTGCTGGGCCTCCTCTGGGGAATGTATGCAGCTAACGCGAGACTACGCGCGCACTCTCATACCATTACTCAGACAATGGCAAATCCGGGTCAAACCTCATAGTCACTCAGATCTTCCGGTGCATGAAGCAGAGTGCTGTCATGTTTAGGCAGATCATCACCCATCTGAAGCCAGGACAGCTTGCTTTTATAGTTTACATGGAAGGTCGGTTTAAAATTTTCAGGATCCTCCAAAGAAGCCGCATAGAGATGCATGCCGCCTTTGTAATGGTCTGCTTCAAAACCCATTGGTGCCCCGCAGTGACCGCAGAAATGCCTGTAGACACCTTCTGAACTCTCAAGCGTCTTTGGCGCGTCCCCTGTCCATCGAAAGTTCCGGAGGGGAATACCCAGCCAGGCAACCACAGGGGCCGAACAATTCCGGCGGCAGTCATCACAATGGCAATAGCAGGCCCAGGTCACTTCACCTTCATATTCCCAACGAGTCTTATTGCAGAGACAGTGGCCACGGGTTGTCATGGAACTCTCCTCAAACCTCAAAAGACATAATCCTCAGCAGCAAGATTTGCATGATATCCAGCCAACACAATGCATAAAGCGGACTAATCACGTTCCAGATACGACACAGATCCTGCGACCGTGTTTGGAACATGCAAGCAGACAGACTGGAGATCAGGGAAGGTCACGCGGAACGAGAGGAATTAAGTCAGCTCCCATGATCACCATATCGACCATGAAGCCTCCGCCACGCCAGGCTTTAAAGTACCAGATCTTTAACTTGGATTGGTAGCCGTGCTTTAAGAGTTTGTTTCTGCGCGAGCTTTTATCTGAAAAGTCTATCAACTTTTCAGAAGCACGCTGTAAACCGAAGCAGCAGCAAGACTTTAGCTCTTGAGCGAACTAAATAATGGTCGGAGCGATAGGATTCGAACCTACGACCCCCTCACCCCCAGCGAGGTGCGCTACCAGACTGCGCTACGCTCCGACTGGGGCGCACTATATGAGCGGTGTTCTGAAATAGCAATTCGAAACCGCGCTGTATCACCAGGGTTTTTATAGAGGCTGAATTTGGGTTCTAGGGTCTACCTGTCCTGCGCTCTTGTTTGCGTCCATTCTGCCCTTCCCTGATAAACAGAATGGACGTGAGCAATGAGTTTTGACCCTAGCGAACCTGATCCAGTATGCGCTTGCACTCCAGCAGCTCAAACAAGGTTGACTGCAGACGCCTCACATCGTCACGAGACAATTCCTGTGAGGAACTGTCACCGGATCGATCCGAGACCGGAGCTACAGGCGTCCTGGAAACTCGAGAAAGGACAGGTTCTTTGGCCCGACCAGCAGCAGTCGGACGAGGTGCAGACACCGCAGAAGGTTTAGGCTTGCTCTGTGCGGGTTCTGCCACGACTTGCTCAGGCGCTATCTGTTCAGCAACAACGGCCTCAGGCTGGTCAGCAGTTTTGGGGGCCGCTGGAACGTCAGGCTCCGGCTCCGAATGAATCTCATCGACCGGATCAGCTTCTGCTGTCTTTTCTGAAGCCTCTCTCATCACCTGCGGAGCACCACTTCCCTGACCGTTTGGCTGGACTCTGGCTGGCTCAGCCTCGACCACAATACGGGGCTGTGGTTCCGGAGCAGGTTCAGCAATAACGGGCGCTTCCAGCTCTATCTCGACCGGGTCAGCATCCTGCCAGATTGTCTGAACATATTTGATCCCTTGCTCTTTGAGGATCCGCTGAACGCCTTTGATGGTGTAGCCTTCATCATAGAGCAGATGCCGGATCCCCATCAGAAGATCCACATCGTCAGACCGGTAGTAGCGTCGTCCTCCACCACGCTTCATCGGTTTGATTTGTGAGAATCGGGTTTCCCAAAACCTCAGCACATGCTGCGGGAGATCCATCTCCTCGGCAACTTCGCTGATTGTCCGGAACGCATCTCTGCTCTTTTCCAACACCGCACCCAATATACGCAGATGATCTGTCGTCAGGTTTATTTCCCGGCGTTACCGCCTTTGGAAAGTCCGTCATTCACACGGTTCTTCAGAACATTGCTCGGTTTGAAGACCATGACACGCCGTGGCGAAATCGGAACTTCCTCACCGGTTTTGGGATTACGTCCAATCCGTTCTCCTTTGGAACGGACGACAAAAGAACCAAATGACGACAACTTGACGGTTTCACCGGTCACAAGACAGTCTGAAATCTCCTTGAGAACAAGCTCAACAAGATCCGACGACTCTGTCCGGGACAAACCAACCTTCTGATAGACGGCCTCGCACAGGTCAGCGCGCGTAATCGTTTTCCCCCCCATCAGACACCCTCAGCTTTTTGTTTTTTCATAGCAGGTCAAATATATAGTCGGAAACCAACTCACAAAGCGTATTGCCTTAACGTCCCCCGGTCAACAGGCAGGAACCGTAGAAACGAAAGTTTAAGCGTTCCTTGAGGTGGTATTATATTACAAAAATCACGATTTGGGGCACCGAACGCATAAGTTGTCACCCAGCCAAAATTACCAGCGCAGGAGGACAGAACCCCAGGTGAATCCTCCACCCATCGCTTCCAGCATCACCAGGTCACCGGTCTTGATTCGACCGTCCCGACGGGCCTCAGTCAAAGCAAGCGGCACAGATGCAGCGGATGTATTGCCATGTTTCTGAACAGTGCAAACAACCTTCTGCGGATCGATGCCCAGCTTCTTGGCACTGCTGTCGATAATCCGTTTGTTTGCCTGATGCGGAACAAACCAGGTCAGATCATCCGCGGTCAGGCCCGTCTCTGAAAAGGCATCATCGACCACATCGGAAATCATGCCGACAGCATGTTTGAAAACCTCACGGCCCTCCATGCGGAGATGACCAACGGTCTGGGTAGAAGATGGCCCGCCATCCACATAAAGCTTCTTCTGATGGCAACCGTCAGAGCGCAGCTTGCAGGTAAGAATACCCCGGTCATCAACGGTGCCCTCGCCTTCCTGCGCCTCCAGAACCACAGCTCCAGCGCCGTCACCGAACAGGACGCAGGTGGTTCTGTCTTCCCAATCAAGAATTCGTGAGAATGTCTCCGCACCGATCACCAGAACACGTTTGGCAAGCCCGGCCTTGATATAGGCGTCCGCCGTGGTCATCGCATAAACGAATCCGGAACAGACTGCATGCACATCAAACGCGGCACCATGGCTCATGCCCAGGCGATGCTGGATGCTGACAGATGTTGCCGGAAATGTATTGTCGGGGGTCGCGGTTGCCAGGATAATCAGATCCAGGGACGAGGCATCAATCCCGGCATCGTCCAACGCAGCCTTTGCCGCATTGTATCCGAGATCAGAAGTGGTCTGGCCTTCAGCAGCAATATGGCGCTGAGAAATGCCTGTCCGCTGAACAATCCATTCATCAGACGTATCAACCATTTGCGCCAGATCGCTATTGGTCAGCGCCTTCTCGGGAAGGTACGAACCGCATCCCAGAACCACAGATCGGACGACTCTCACTCTTCTGCTCCATTCCCGGCTTGTGTCGCTTGAAAACGAGCCTTGTGATAGCGATCAAGATCATTGCCAATCTTGGTCATCAGCCCGTTGCGTGCCATGTCATATGCCAGTTCGACAGCGCTTGCGAAACCTTCCGCATCCGTTCCGCCGTGGCTTTTGATCACAATTCCATTCAACCCTAGGAAAACGCCACCATTGGCCTTCCGCGGATCCATTTTCTCGCGCAGTTTGTCAAACGCTGTCTTTGCAAGAAGATAACCCAGACGCGCTCGCCATGTTCTGCCCATGGCATCCCTCAGGTAAGAGGCAATCTGCTTGGCGGTACCTTCTGCTGTCTTGAGAGCAATATTGCCACTGAACGCTTCAGTCACCACCACATCGACAAGCCCCTTGCCGAGGCTGTCGCCTTCAACAAAGCCTTTGTAATTCATGGTCTCCAGATTGGCTTCCCGCAGCAGGCGGCCGGCAGTCTTTACATCATCCTGCCCCTTGACCTCTTCCACGCCGATATTCAGCAGTGCAACACTCGGGCGCTTCAGATCAAACAGCGCGCGCGCCATGGCACTTCCCATAATGGCGAAATCAAAGAGCTGCTGAGCATCGGCTCCAATCGTCGCGCCCACATCGAGAACGATGCTTTCTCCGCGGAGCGTGGGCCAGATAGCAGCAATAGCCGGGCGATCAATATTGGCCATGGTCCGAAGGCAGAATGTCGACATCGCCATAAGCGCGCCGGTATTGCCAGCAGACACACAAACATCAGCATCCAGGTTTTTGACCGCCTCGATGGCCTGCCACATGCTTGAGCGCTTGCGGCCTTTCCTCAGAGCCTGACTCGGCTTTTCATCCATCCGGACAGAGTAATCACAATGATGGAATGTCGATTTTTCCTGCAGGCGGGGATAGTTCGCCAGAAGCGGCCTGACGACGGCTTCATCACCATAGAGCTGATAGCGAATATCCGGTCTGCGCAGCAGTGCAAGCTCAGCCCCCGGCAGAATAACCGCAGCCCCCTCATCACCGCCCATCACATCAAGCGAAATAGTTATTGTTTTCGACATTCAAACGCCAAACCGGGATGGTTCTTCATGACAATGGCCGGGGTTTCCGGTGCCCCCAGTCAAGACCAGCGAAAATACCCGTTTCCGAAGCTGAGACAACCTCTTTTCTTACCTCAGCGTGGGATCTGTCTCCCAAATCGTCCGGAAATCAGGATTTCAATTGCCCCTGAAGGCCCTTCAGGGCTGCGAACGGTGATTCCCTGCCGTCGTCCTCATCTTCATCTTCCGTATCGGGCAGATGAGCTCCTTCAAGGCGTGGATAGGGATTGAGAGCCAGTGCGAAATGCTCAAAAGCCGGAGTCGCCACATCCAACCTGTTGCCAGTCAGAATTTCTGGTGGATCCTCGGCTTCCGGATCGATCATGATTTCCTTGCCGCTGGCCTCGACCTGCCGCCCTCTGGATGCTCCCTCAGGCAAAAAGCAGATATCCATCTCTTCACGAATCGTGCCGGGAACAGGTTCAAGCGTTACAACACAGGACTGAATGACCTCAGCCTTCAGATCTCCCTTGAGCCGCAGGCCCTGCTTGCGCCAGGCTTCCACCTCAATCTCAAATGAGAAAGCCGTTACGTCCGGCAAACTGTAAAGTTTGGCAATCTCGGCACATTCTTCAGCTGATGCCGTGAACCGAACGGTTTCCGGGCGTTTCAAAGCATCTGAAATCAACACCCAGTGTTTGAGGTTGTCCGGCAGTTGATCAATCATCCTGCGACTTTCTTTCTATTGCCCGGCTGTCCTGAGCCGAGGCGGCACTTACGGCAGATATTGTTCCGGATCAGCAAACGACAACTGGCCTGAGAGAATTTCCTCTACTGGACAATCGCTAAGCCGGGAAATGTTTTTGCGGATATAATCGGCCAGAGCCTGCGCTTCCAGCTCTTTTTTGTCATCAGGGAAAAGGTTCCGGCTGACAGCTGCAGCCAGCGCACCCGGCTCAGCATCAGGTGAGACAGCCTCTCCATACGCCTGACAGCGCCCATAAAAAGCCTGAACCATCTTTTTCACCTTCTTGGGCACCGAAATATCACCAACACCCATCTCTCTCAGCGACCGGTCCATATCCTTAAACATAAGGTCAAAAACCTTCTGACCAAAGGTCCGCTTTGCCTCATCCTCAACAGACAGACGGTGAAACAGGAGAAACGCGTGCAGCACAATCATATCAAAACGCCCGGTCACGGTATCGTTTATACCGAAATGCGTATAAAATGATGGCTGACGGGCCTGTGCCACGATCACGCCATAAATCTGATGGACCTCATCGGACGGTTGGTTTCGACGGAAAAGGCCGAAAATCATCCTGCTCAACTCCCTGTTCTGCAACAACGGGGTTGCATGGTTTCGTATTGTGCCGTAACGCAGTCTTTCGGTCTTGCCAAGCGGCATATGGGTTTTGGAGGCAATAATCGTGTCGAACGCGGATGACAGACAAATAAAAACCTCATCTGGACGGAAAGCTTACCGCCTGCTGGCCGGAGCCGCCGCCCTAGCTGTTCTCTCCATGGTCAGCGCTTGCGGTACCGCAAGCACAGAACATGTGCATGGTTTTGTTGTGACCGACGATCTTCTGCAGCAAGTGCCTGAAGGTGCCAGTCAGGATCACGTCAATCTCGTGCTTGGAACTCCGTCAGTGACGGCAGAGTTCGGTAACGAGGTCTATTATTATATTTCCCAGACCAAAAGACAGGAAATGCGGTTCCTGAAGGCCGAGCTGGTCGATCAGAAGGTTCTCGCCGTCTATTTTGATGAAGAAGGCTCAGTCGATCGTCTCGCCAATTATGGTCTGCAGGACGGTAAGGTTTTTGATTTCATCACCAAGACCACGCCTACAGGCGGTAAGGACGTCTCCTTCGTTCAGCAGCTTATCGAGGGTGCAGGGCGTGGCCTTGTCGGCGGCATCTGATCAGAACCTTGAATTGCACTCATTTAAAAGCCCGATCACATGGTCGGGCTTTTCTTATGCAGTGGCGTGATCGGGCGCACGAAGCTTCTGCCACAGAAGCGCTGCCAGGCAGAGCACAACAATCGGAAAGACAACCATATTCACGCCATCCCATCCGGCGGTATTGAGCATTCTCCCGGACAGGAACGACCCGACACCCACCGTACCGAAGACCAGAAATTCATTCAGACCCTGAACCTTGTTGCGCTCTTCCGGCCTGTAAACATCCGTCAGCATGGATGTGGCACCGATAAAGCTGAAATTCCAGCCAACACCCAGGAAAACAAGCGATATCCAGAAATGGGCGAGCCCAAGACCTGACAGGCCGATTGCAGCACTGATGGCAAGCAGCACAAACCCCACCCCGATGATTACCGTCTTGCCAAACCGGGCAATCAGATGTCCGGTAAAGAAGCTCGGACCGAACATGGCAATCACATGCCACTGGATGCCAAGCGCTGCATCGCCCTGCCCGTGCCCGCACTGCACCATGGCCAGCGGTGCAGCCGTCATAACGAAATTCATGATCACATAGCTCGATACGCCACAGAGCACAGCAATAAGGAATCGTGGTTGTCTGGCGATTTCAGCAAGCGGGCGTCCCTGATGGCTATAGGCTGCATCCCGCACTGGCGGCGCCTTCAAAAACAACAGCAACGCAATGGCAACCAGGCCATAAAAGGCCTGAACCAGAAACATGCCTGCAAATGCGACTGTCGGAATAAGATCAGACGCCAGAATAACCGTCTGGGGTCCAACAACAGCAGCCAGAATCCCGCCAATCAGAACCCAGGAAATCACTTTCGGCTTCATGGCATCAGACGCTGTGTCGGCTGCAGCAAACCGGTATTGCTGCACAAAGGCTGTACTGGCTCCGCTTACCAGATAGGCCAGACAGAACAGCATGAAACTTGAGACATACAGTGCGCCAAAAGCCGAAAGCGCACCAATAATTGTCATACCGGCACCCAGGACGAAGCCCGCCTGTCGGCCGATGTGGCGCATCATCAGCGCAGCAGGCATAGTCATCAGGGCTGTACCGACCACAAAAGCAGTAATTGGCAAGGTGGCCAGGGACTGGTCTTCACCAAGGAGATGTGATCCGATAATGCTGCCGATCGCAAAGGACATGGGCGCGACAGCCCCCGCCACCGACTGCGTCGCAGCCAGCACAATGGCATTGCGCCGGGCAAGGCCATCATCAACAAACGGTTCCGTATCAACAGTCGAGGTCATGCTTGCCTTACCCATGACCGCGGAGCAAAAACCGATGCGCCTGGTCAAAGAAGAATGGTGAGAATCCAGTTTGGATCAGAAATGGGAGAAGGACTGCTGCTCCCAGACCAAGCTTTGCCCATCAGCATCCTTCAAGTCAATCTCGGTCGAGCCTTCAGTCATCACGCCAATTCGCGTGAAAGGAACAGAAGACATCTTCACAGCGTCCTGAAATGCTTTATGCCTGTCATCAGGCACCGTCAGGAGAACCTCGTAATCGTCACCACCGGTCAGCATGGTCTGGAGACAGCCGGTCTCAACTGAAGCTGCCACCTGCCCGGCCTCGGACATCGGCACAAGCCCTGTTTCCAGCCGCGCGCCACAGCCGGAGGCAACACAGATATGACGCAGGTCTCCCACAAGGCCATCCGAGATATCCATAGACGCTGATGCATAATCCAGAACCAGCGATCGGATATCCTGCCTGTTTCCCGGCAGAAGGTAGCGATTGATCAACTCGTTGCACAGTCTGTCGTCCAGAGCCACTACCCACGTCGGTTGGTCCCCGCGATGCAGCAGAAGACCAAGCGCAGAATCACCGATGACACCACTGACATACAGATGATCCCCAGGCCGGGCCCCGCCTCTCGTCAGACGGGTTCCCTTGGGCTGCCATCCGAAAACAGTCACGGAGATTGTCAATCGGTCCGACCCGGATTTGACCGTATCTCCCCCGAGAAGCCCAAGACTGAAAACAGCAGCGTCTCGCCCAAGCCCTTCGGAGAACCTCTGGAGCCAGTCTTCAGTCCAGTCATCCGGCAGGCTGAGACCCAACATATACCCGGCGGCCTCTGCGCCTTTGGCTGTCAGATCGGAAATATTGACCCGGAGGGCTTTCCGGGCAATCAGGTCAGGCGGGTCGGTGGCAAGAAAATGCATACCGGAGACCAGCATATCCTTGCTGATAACCAGCTGCTGGCCATCCGGGATATCAAGACGACAGGTATCGTCTGTGAGGTCAAATGTACCGGGATCTGTAGCAAGCGGCGCAAGATACTTGGCGATCAGCGCAAATTCACCAGGCCTTTGCCGCTGCTCGCCCATCAGTAATCACTGCTCGCCGTCAAATTCCTGCGGGCGCTCTGCATGGGCCAGACGGTCCAGCACACCATTGACCATCTTCGCCTCATCACCTTCAAAGAAGGCCCGTGCAACATCCACATATTCCGTGATGATCACCCGGGACGGAACATCGGAACGATTGAGGATTTCATAGGTGCCACAGCGCAGAATAGCACGCAGCGTTGTATCGATCCGCTTCAGCGGCCATTTGTCCGCCAGCGCAACGTGAATCTTCGGATCCAGCAGACGCTGATCCTTGACCACGCCGGAAACGATGTCCCGGAAATAGACCCGATCCGCATCGCGATACTGATCACCGTCCATCTCCTTGCCCAGACGGAAGGATTCGAACTCGACGATCACATGCGTGAGGTCAGTCCCGCCCACATCCATCTGATAAAGCGCCTGAACAGCTGCAAGCCGGGCCGCGCCACGCTTGTTGGCCGGTCTGAAAGTCTTCGGAGCCTGCGGAGAGGTGTCACTGGCCATTCGTTATTGTCCGTATTTCTGCTTCAGTTCGATCATCCGAAGCGCTGCAGCGGCGGCACCGCCACCCTTGTTCTTTTCAGAGATACGTGCACGTGCCCAGGCCTGAGCCTCGTTCTCAACCGTCTGAATGCCGTTTCCGACAGCCAGACGGTGGTCAACGCACAGGTCCATGATAGCACGGGCGGATTCACCCGCGACGATATCATAATGTGTCGTCTCGCCACGAATGACACAGCCCAGCGTGACATAGCCATCGTAAGAAACCTTGCCATCTGCCACAGCCTTGTTGGCCACAGCCAGAGCCGTCGGAATTTCCAGAACGCCCGGAACAGCAATCCGCTCATAAGTCGCGCCTGATGCTTCGATTTCAGCAATCGCGCCATTGGCAATTTCGTCGGCAATCGCTTCATAAAAACGCGCCTCAATGATCAGGATATGCGGCTTTGACTGTGCCATATGTGTACTTCCGTCAGAATGATCAGGACTTCTTATTCTTCTTACGTGAATTCAGCAAGCCTTGCTGCATAGCGGGCCATCAAATCGACTTCAAGGTTTACTTTGTCACCAGCCTGACGGCTTCCCCAGCTTGTCACCGTCAATGTGTGTGGAATCAGCATGATCGTGAATTCATCCCCCTCCACGTCATTCACCGTCAGAGAAGTGCCATCAAGGGTCACAGACCCCTTCCCGGCAATGAATTTTGCCAGATCATGCGGTGCTTTCAGGCGGAAGCGGGATGTATCATCATAATCCACGCGCTCGACAATCTCGGCCAGCCCGTCCACATGGCCGGTCACCACATGGCCGCCCAGTTCCGTGCCAAGAGTAAGCGGACGTTCGAGATTGACCGTATCCCCTTCAACCCAGAACCCAAGCGTCGTGCGATCAAGCGTCTCACGTGACACGTCAAACTGAAACGTGCTGCGACCATCCTCAAGCCGCTCACTGTCAACAACAGTCAGACAGATACCGGCACAGGCGATGGATGCACCCATATCAACCTGGGCAGCATCATATGCGCTCGCAATGGTGATGCGGGCACCGGACGGGCGTGTTTCCACCGAGTGGATCTCTCCCTTGTCTGTCACAATTCCGGTAAACATGGATTTGTCTCCTTTTCTGTAACGACGAAGCCTGTCCGCGCCATAGCGCTGCTCGTCCATCAGAATAAAATCGCTGTCTCTCCTGATCCTGCTTTCACGCAAAACAGCAGAGAGATCGAGCCCGGCCAGCGCGGGAATGCCATCCGCTCCAATCCGGCCTGGTCCGGAAAACAACAGGAATTCGTCAACAAGCCCGGCATCAAGAAAACTCCTGGCGACCCGAGCACCACCCTCAACAAAAAGAGTGGTCAATTCCTCTTCCGCCAAAAGCGATGTCAGATAAACCAGATCAAGCCCGGAGCCTGACAGCGGGCAGCGAATAACACGCGCGCCTCTGGCCTCACAGGCCTTCAGGTGAGACACATCAGCCTCAGGTCCAACCAGAATCCAGACGGGCACCCTGTCCGCTGTCTGCAGAAGACGACAGTCAAGCGGCATCCGTCCACGCCTGTCGAGCACCAGCCGGACAGGTGAAAAGCGCTCAAGCCCGGGCAATCGGCAGGACAGGTCCGGATCATCGGCAAGAACGGTCTCTATCCCGACCAGTATCCCATCGGCCTGTGCCCGCATGATCTGGACAGCCTGTCGTGCTTCAGGGCCGGTGATGGCCACCTGCCCGGCACCTTTCTGACCGATAAACCCGTCGGAACTGACAGCCAGTTTCAACTGGATATGCGGCCGTTTGCGGGTGACCCGGCTGACATGCCCATCATGCAGCTGTCGGGCCTCTTGGCCCAGAACACCAGTTACGACCTCGATACCCGCATCCCGCAGCCGGGTAATTCCCTGTCCTGCCACACGCGGGTCGGGGTCTTTCAGGGCAATGACGACCCGCGCTACGCCAGCCTCCACAAGAGCATTAGCACACGGGGACGTTTTTCCGTGATGAGAACAGGGCTCAAGGGTCACATAACAACATGCTCCCCTAGCCTCACCGCCAAGTGCATCCAGCGCACGTCTTTCGGCATGTGGACGGCCGCTGTCCGCTGTCCGGGCGTATGACAGCACCTGCCCCTCTGCGGTTACCAGCACCGCACCGACTGATGGATTGGGAGCAGTACGTCCGAGACCGCGACGCGCAATACGGATTGCAAACCGCATGAAATGCTCATCGCGTGAGGAATCAAAACGGGGGACAGATGGGGACACCTCCCCCTGTATCTTGCTCATTATCAGTCGCCGGACTTCAATGAATCAGCATCCGTGTCCGGACTGAGAGGCTCGTCCTCAGGCCCATGCAGTTCATCAAGAATATTCTCGAAGTCTTTGGCTTCACGGAAGTTTTTGTAAACCGACGCAAACCGCACATAGGCTACATCATCCAGCCCGCGCAGGCCGTCCATGACGAAGTACCCAATCTGGTCTGCATTGACTTCCGGGTCGCCTAGGCTTTCGAGCTGACGCACAATGCCACTGACCATCCGTTCCACCCGTTCCATCTCAACCGAGCGCTTGCGCAGGGCGATCTGAACAGAGCGCATCAGCTTGTCCCGGTCAAACGGAACACGGCGGCCACTCTTCTTGATGACGGTGAGTTCACGGAGCTGGATGCGTTCAAAGGTCGTGAACCGACCACCGCAATCCGCACAAACACGACGCCGACGGATGGACGTATGGTCCTCCGTCGGCCGAGAGTCTTTTACCTGCGTATTGTCACAGCTGCAATATGGACAACGCATTCAGTCTACCTTCCTGACGCGGAAGGCCGGTCTGGCTCAGTAGATCGGGAACCGATCGGTCAGAGCAATAACCTTTTCCTTCACACGTGCTTCAACGTCTGCATTGCCGTCTTCGCCGTTTTCTTTGAGGCCGTCAAGCACTTCGCAGATCAACTGAGCGATTTCACGGAATTCAGCAGTACCAAAGCCGCGTGTTGTACCAGCCGGTGTACCCAGACGGATACCGGATGTGATGGTTGGTTTTTCCGGATCGTTCGGCACACCGTTTTTGTTACAGGTGATGAATGCACGACCAAGAGCCGCTTCAGCAGCCTTACCGGTGATGCCTTTCGGGCGCAGGTCAACCAGAACGATGTGGTTGTCTGTACCGCCAGACACGGTGTCGAGACCATTTTCCATCAGAGTGGATGCCAGAACTTTGGCGTTGTCCACAACAGACTGGATGTAGCTGTTGAATTCCGGACGCAGAGCTTCACCGAATGCAACGGCCTTAGCAGCAATCACATGCATCAGAGGACCACCCTGGATGCCCGGGAAGATAGCCGAATCGATCTTCTTGGCCAGAGCTTCATCGTTGGTCAGGATGATACCGCCACGTGGACCACGGAGGGTTTTGTGGGTCGTGGAGGTTGCCACATGTGCATGCGGGAACGGGTTCGGATGAGCGCCACCAGCAACGAGGCCGGCAATGTGGGCCATGTCAACAAACAGATAAGCGCCAACCTTGTCAGCGATTTCACGGAACTTGGCGAAATCGAACTGACGGGCATAAGCAGAACCACCAGCAATGATGACCGTAGGCTTGTGCTCAACAGCAAGAGCTTCAACCTGATCATAATCGATTGTGTGGCTATCTTCTTTCACGCCATACTGAATGGCGTTGAACCATTTACCGGACTGGTTCGGACGGGCACCATGGGTCAGGTGACCACCGGCATCAAGGCTCATGCCGAGAATGGTGTCGCCTGGCTTGGCCAGTGCCATCAGAACACCCTGGTTAGCCTGGCTGCCTGAGTTTGGCTGAACGTTGGCATAAGAGCAGCCAAACAGCTTGGTGATGCGCTCGATAGCCAGATCTTCAGCGATATCAACAAAATGACAACCACCGTAGTAACGGCGATGCGGATAACCTTCCGCATACTTGTTGGTCATTATGCTGCCCTGGGCTTCCATAACGGCTTTGGAAACAATGTTTTCAGATGCGATCAGTTCGATCTCATGCTTCTGACGACCGAGTTCTTTCTCGATTGCGGCAGCGATATCCGGGTCGGAACTCGCCAGGTCCGCAGAGAAGAAATTCGGAAAGTTCGACGCCCCGCTGGGCTGCTCAACCGTAGACATATGTGTCGATCCCTGTTCTCATGACGCGTCCCTTAAGACGCACGGTCGCTGATGGATAAATGCGATTTAACACAGGTCCACACCGGGACCAAACTTTACAAACGACAAATTCCATCGGGTTTTCGTCGCTTTTGTTCACTTTCGGAAACTTTTTCCCAGAAATAGCGTAACGACACGCTTGGGCCCAGGTGTTTCATGGGGGGCCATGGGGAGTGCTTATGGGGCTTCATCAGGCGCTTTAGGCCTGCCCTTCCCGCTCGAGACGGCGACGCAGTTTCTGGATGGCAATAGACTGCAATTCGGTACGACTGCCATTGACCGGCCCGAATACGGACACCTCAATGCCAGTCGCCTCGTCAATTGCGTTGACCTTCAATTGCTGGCCGACGCGGATAAACTCGAGAAAAACTGTCCCGGACATTCCCCCTCCCGGACCAGATCACCATATCCCTCCGGCCCTATTGGGCCAGAGCGCCCAGTCCATCACGATTATAGACATCGGGGCGGAAATGCACATGCCCCTGACGTGTGGCCCAGGCCGTCACGTATGTCATATAGAGCGGTGTTTTTTCCTTGATGCGGACATCCAGTCGCTCGCCGCTGCCAATTGCGGAATCGACCCGTGCCCGGTTCCAGTCCCCATTTGGCTGCAGCAGCCAGGATACGAAATCGCGAACATTATGAACGCGTACACAGCCCGAGCTATGGAAACGATAGTTCTGACCAAACAGGCTCTGGGACGGCGTATCGTGCAGATAGACCGCATGCGGATTATGGAAGTTGATCCGTACAGAGCCCAGGGAATTCTCAGAACCCGGATCCTGACGGAACAGGTACTTTGTCGCTTCATCAGTATGCCAGTCTATGGAATTCTGATCGAGCAGGTTCCCCTTCCAGTCATAGATAAAGATCTTGTTGCGCAGCAGATATTGCGGATCCTGCTGCATCTTAGGAATGAGATCCTTGCGGATAATGCTCTTGGGCACGTGCCAATACGGATTGAAGTTCAGCTCATGAATTTTGCTGTTCAGAATTGGTGTCTGCCGGTCAATCTTGCCGACAACAGCCACATGACGCGAATAGACCGCACGCTGCTCGACAGCTTCAATCTCGGCCGCCGGAATATTGACCATCACGAACCGGTCTCCCAGGAAACCGGACATGGCGCGCAGGCGCACAAGATTTGTCTGCAGCTGGTTCAGTCGCACATCAGCTGGAACATTGAGTGCACGATAGGTCGCCTCACGCACGACACCATCATCCCGGATGCCATGCCGCGCCTGGAACCGTCGCACCGCCATAGCTGCTTCTGCATCATAAACATCATTCACATCTGCACCCGGCGCCATATCACCGGACGCAATCAGGCGCTGACGCAACTGCGGAACATTTCTATGCCTGGAACCAAGGCGCAGCCGTGCGCCATGCGGTACTGCCGGCCATCCACCCTTCTGAACGATGTAGGAATAGCGGGCCACAGCCTGCTCGATGAAGACCCCGGCCTCGTGGGACAGCACAGGCTCAGCACCCAGAACTTCACTGCGAACATCACGGTTCGGATCAAACCCCTGGGACCAGGCGGACCGACGGTTGTTCTTGAGGAAGACAGTCACAGGGTTCTCGGCCTGCGCCGCGCTCGAAAGAAGCGTCGCCGAGCCTGCAGCCAGTCCTGTAACAAACGCCCTGCGATCCAGCGTGCGCGTGGTCTTTGGAGAAGTCATTTTACGATCCGATTATATCTCGTGCCGGTGTCAATACCGCATGTATCAATGGGCTCGCTTCGACCCAAAACAAATCGCGAGCGCGTTACGGTTCAGTCAATACGCATCCGTACATGAAACTCTGAATAAAATATGACATAGTCCGGCAAGAATTCGAAGCCAAACAAATTCTGAAAAAAAGCGGAAGGCGTTACCCAAAAACCACAAACACAGGGAGTTCCGCCGCTTCCTGCCCTCAGACAAAAGAAAACGGGGCGCCATAAGCACCCCGTCTTGATCTTCACAAATTAGTGTTCCCGTCAGAGACGGTACAAAATCTGATCCGTCCAGAACCGTTCAAGTCGTTTCAGCGACTTGTTCATGGCCTGGAAGTCTTCAACGCTCACACCACCGACTTTCTCGACAGTCTCGATATGGCGCTCATAGAGACCGGCAACCACATCTGCGATTTCCTGCCCGTGATCCGTCAGACGAACCCGGACAGACCGCCGGTCAGTCTTCGAACGCTCATGATGGATATAGCCGAGGTCCACCAGTTTCTTGAGATTGTAAGACACATTCGAGCCCAGATAGAACCCGCGGGTGCGCAGTTCCCCTGCCGTCAACTCGGAATCACCGATATGGAACAGCAAGAGTGCCTGAACGCTATTCACATCCGACCGGCCCATGCGATCAAATTCATCCTTGATCACATCCAGCAAACGGCGGTGCAGTCGCTCAACATAGCTCAGCGCCTCAAGATAGAGCGGTCTGATGTCCGCTACCTCTTCCGCTGGCTCCAACGTGTCGAGCTTCATCGATACGTTGCTCATAGTTACGCCTCTCTGACATCTGTTCTTATGGGCCTGTTTTTTATTGGTGGCCCTTATTCAATACAGGCGACTATAGGCGAGGCATTCTAAAATCCACTTAAGAGAGACGGATAACGAAACCTTACCAGGGCCTCTCAAATGACATACAATCTATCAGAGTAAAGAGAACGTTTCTAAAAACGACCGGCTTTTATCTATTGAATACGGTCCGGAACGCTCAATAGCCCTGTTGTGCATGGATACGCTCACGCACGTAGAGCAGACAGAGATAGATGAGAACCGTTACCCCATCGAAAATCAGAAGCGGTGCATTGAACTGGGTTATTTCCGGGAAGAAAACCGCCAGTACGGCATTGAGAAATGCAGCGGCCATCCAGACCACCACGCCCCAGGTTGCCAGGATCCAGAGGCCGGTGGACGCCACCAGCAGCACCACAGCAAAAAAGACAAGTTCGACCTGACCACTCACGGAAAGCCCGAGCAGGCCTTCAGGATGCCCGCTCAGCCCGGTCAAGTCAGCCCATCGCAAAATGCCACGCACCATGAGGACAGCAGCCATGACACGCAAGAACACAGACAGGGCCAGATCCGAGCGAATAGCAGCGCTCTGCCCGGGCAATCCTGATCTGTCAGTCCTGCTGATCATCACATGGTCTCACTTCAGTCGCTGACCGCTATCGGTCAAATGTCAGTTCATCGTCGCCAAGTTCGGCGAAGTATGCATCGATATCACGTGACGACACCAGATCAAGCCTCTCCGGTGACCAGCGTGGATTATTATCCTTGTCGATAATGGCAGCACGGATGCCCTCATAGAACTCCTGCCCCGACAACAGACGGGAAACAATCCGATACTCCATCTGCATGGCGGCCCTGAAATCAAGCGCCAATCCCTCCTGCATCTGCCGGAATGCGATATGCAGACTGGTCGGAGATTTCAAACGGATTGTGGCAGCCGTCTGGCCGCACCACTCATCACCATTTAAAGCCGCCTTATCCAGACGGGACATCACGGTCTCAAGATTATCAGCCCTGAAATGCGCATCAAGGGCGTCTGCGAGCGCTCCAATCCGATCCGCAGGCACTGATTCTTCATGTGCTGCCAGAACAGCATCTGTATCGGGGCTCTCCACGAGCGCTTCAAGAAGCACCTCGAAACGATGAGACGGCACGGTATGGGTCAGAACACCAGCCCATAATGCGTCTCCCTGTTTCAGGCGATCTCCAGTCAGGGCCAGATAGACACCGCAGCTCCCCTTAAGACGGGGGAGAAAATAAGAGCCGCCCACATCCGGGAAAAAGCCGATACCCACTTCAGGCATGGCAAAGCCGACATTGTCCCCGCCGATCCGATGAGAGCCATTCACCGAAACACCGACACCGCCTCCCATGACGATGCCGTCAATCAGGGAGATATAGGGTTTTGGATAGTGATGGATATAAGCATTGAGCCGATACTCATCTCTGAAGAAATCAAGCGGAGGTTTGCCCGCCCGCCCCGATTCATAGAGATCCCGAATATCACCACCCGCACTGAACGCCCGTTCTGATGTGGATCTGACAACAATATGGGCTACACTGCTGTTCGTCTCCCAATTCCGCAACTGATCAGACAGGCGCAGAACCATGTCATGACTTAACGCATTCAGCGCCTTGGGACGGTTGAGCGTAACCAGACCGGCACAGCCCCTCTGCTCAAAGAGAATATCGTCACTGCTCATGATCACTGACCTCGTTCAAACAGCTTGCGGGCGATGATCAGTCGCATCACTTCATTGGTTCCCTCGAGAATCTGATGGACACGGACATCCCGCAAATGGCGCTCTATGGGAAAATCGCGCAAATAGCCATAGCCACCGTGCAATTGCAGCGCTTCATTGACCACCTGAAAGCCCACATCCGTTGCAAATCGCTTGGCCATGGCAGCCTGCTGTGTCGCAGCTGGGTGTTTATCCGAGACCATCAGCGCTGCCTTGTGCAGCAGTAGACGCGCTGCCTCAAGTTCGGTCGCCATATCGGCAACCCGGAACTGAAGCGCCTGAAACTCGGCAATGGCTCGCCCAAACTGCTTCCGTTCCTGCATATAGGCAATAGACCGGTCCAGACAGGCCTGTGCCGCGCCCAGCGAACAGGCCCCGATATTCAGACGTCCGCCATCGAGGCCCGCCATGGCTATCCTGAACCCGCTTCCCTCACCACCAATCAGATTGGCTGCAGGCACGCGACAGTTTTCAAACATGACCATTGCCGTCGGCTGACTCTTCCAGCCCAGCTTGGCTTCGTTGGCACCGAATGACAGACCCGGCGTTCCATTTTCCACAACAAAGCATGAGACACCTTTCGGCCCCTCTCCGCCCGTCCGCGCCATGACCACATAGATATCAGATCGCCCACCACCGGAAATAAAGGCCTTCGATCCGTTCAGCACATAAGCATCACCATCCCGCTCAGCCCGGGTTTTCAGACTGGCTGCATCAGACCCGGCTCCAGGCTCGGTCAGGCAATAGCTGGCGAAATGCTCCATGGAACACAGTCTGGGGAGAAACCGTGTCCGCTGCTCATCAGACCCAAACGTATCAATCATCCACGCGGCCATATTGTGGATAGAAATATAGGCAGCGGTTGATGTGCAGCCTTTTGACAATTCCTCGAAAATGATCGCGGCATCCAGACGATTGAGAGCGGAACCACCCACATCGTCTTTCACATAGATACCACCAAAGCCAAGAGCCGCAGCCTCCCGCAGAACATCTTCGGGGAAGATCGATTGCTCGTCCCACTCCCGGGCATGCGGCTCCATCTGGTCTGCTGCAAAAGACCGTGCCATGTCCTGAATGGCACTTTGCTCTTCAGTCAGTTGAAAGTCCATAACTCCCCTTTCATGCCCGCTTTAAGGCCTTCCGCGTCAGCATGTCACGGTAATAGAAAACAGTCATTTGCAGATAGCACCAAGCTGATCTCTTGTCCGGCAACCCCGCGAGGTGATAAGTTTTGCCAAGCAGACACGGTTTGAGGAAGTTAATCAATGGACGTAGGTGGTAACGCGAGCTCCGGCCAGACATTGCGGCAGCAGGTTCGTGATATGATCGGCGGACGCAGAATGCGCCGGAACAGGAAGAGCGACTGGTCCCGTCGCCTGGTCCGGGAAAACAGCCTGACCGTCAATGATCTGATCTGGCCCATCTTTCTCATGGAAGGGAACGGAGTGGTCGAACCTGTTCCATCCATGCCGGACGTCTATCGCTATTCGGTTGATCAGGCCGTAAAGCAGGCTGAAAGAGCCGCAGCGCTTGGGATCCCTGTCCTTGCGCTCTTTCCGAACACACCAACACACCTGCGCGATGACATGGGCACAGAAGCGCTCAATCCGAACAATCTGGTGTGCACGGCCTTAAGGGCGATTAAGAAGGCTGTGCCCGACATCGGCCTGATGACGGATGTGGCGCTTGATCCCTATACCAGTCATGGTCACGACGGCCTGATGGTCGGAAACGAGATCATCAACGACCAGACCGTCATTCAACTGATGCAGCAAGCTCTGGTTCAGGCGGAAGCCGGCTCCGATATTATTGGGCCTTCCGACATGATGGACGGGCGCATCGGAGCCATTCGCACCGCTCTTGATGATGCCGAATTCGAGCATGTACAAATCATGGCCTACACCGCCAAATACGCGTCAGCGTTTTACGGCCCGTTCCGGGACGCAGTGGGTGCCAATGCCACACTGAAAGGTGACAAGAAGACCTATCAGATGGACCCAGGCAATTCAGATGAAGCCATTTATGAGGCGCAACTGGATATTGCAGAAGGCGCCGATATGGTCATGGTCAAGCCCGGCATGCCCTATCTGGATATCGTTTATCGTCTGAAAAGCGATTTCGGCCTGCCGACCTTCGCCTATCAGGTCTCTGGCGAGTATGCCATGATCCACGCAGCATCTGCCAATGGCTGGCTGGATCATGACCGCTGCATGCTGGAAAGCCTGCTGGCGTTCAAACGAGCTGGGGCCGATGGCATCCTCACCTATTTTGCACCCAAAGTGGCTCAGATGATTGCGGACGGACAATTGTGAGAGGCAAGAGAACCGGACCTGTCGCGGCCTTGAGCCTCACACTGGTATTGCTGTTGTCAGCCTGCCAGGATCAAGGCAAATTGCTGACGCGTCTGTGTCTGGCAACGCTTCCGGCCCTTGAGTCTGCCGAGAGCAAGATCACGGTTCGGTCCGTTTCAAATCTGTCCGCTGCTGAAGTGCGCATTGATTATGAGACCTATCAGAACGGAGCTTATGACTCCGGTGTTGCTGTCTGCGAATATGGTCACGATGCAGCTACGGGAAACCGCACGGCGCTGGCGGGGATCGACACTCATTTCGGCCGCCTGTCCGAAACCCAGTTGTGGGCTCTCAAGCGGTTCTGGCTGGCACGCCCTGGCAAAATCAGCGAAGCTATCGACATGCTGGCCTTTGAAGATGGTGGAGAAGTCATCGCCCCATCCCCATTCGAACAATTATTAGCGCTTTTTGACGGGGATTGAGCCCTACCCTCTCCGATATTCAGAGACTGATCACAAGAGCCGCCAACTCCTGGAAAGAAACCTGCAGAATGCCTGAACACACTTCTGTCGACCTGTCGACGATACAGGATGCCGCCTCGATCATTGAAGGCCATATCTTACGGACTCCGACCCTGTTCTCCCCGCGCCTGAGCGCCCGGCTCGGAGCAAAGGTCCACGTCAAGTATGACAACATGCAGGCCACCGGTGCCTTCAAGGAGCGTGGGGCGCTGGTCAAGCTGACCATGCTGTCAGAAGACGAGCGGAAACGCGGCGTCGTTGCCATGTCAGCGGGCAATCATGCACAGGCTGTTGCCTATCATGCCGGTCGGCTTGGCATTCCGGCAACCATCGTCATGCCGCGTTTCACACCATTCGTGAAAGTCGAAGCCACTGAATCCTATGGCGCGACCGTCGTTCTTCACGGTGACACCCTCATTGAGGCTCAACAGGAAGCACAGCGCCTGTCAGAAGAAGAAGGCCTCGTCTGGGTTCATCCATTCGACGACCCGGATGTCATTCGCGGACAGGGAACCATCGCTCTTGAAATGCTGGAGGACTGCCCGGATCTCGATACGCTTGTGGTCCCTATCGGAGGCGGAGGTCTGATTTCCGGTATTGCTGTTGCCGCAAAAGCGTTGAAGCCTGAGATCACCATCGTCGGCGTTGAAACGGAGCTTTATCCGGGCATGACACGCGCCCTCAAAGACCCCTCTCTTGAATGCGGAGGCAACACCATTGCCGAAGGCATTGCCGTCAAGGATGTGGGGCAGCTCACCCGTCGCATTACGGCAGAGCATGTGGATGAGCTGGTGATTATCCCCGAGGCGCTCGTGGAACAGGCCATCTATCTCTATATGGCCCTTCAGAAAACCAGTGCGGAAGGTGCAGGCGGAGCAGGCCTTGCAGCCCTTCTCCATGACCCTGAACGGTACCACGGCAAATCTGTCGGGCTGGTGCTGTGCGGTGGTAATATTGATGCACGTATCCTCACTTCCATCATGGTGCGGCAGCTCGAGAGCGAAGACAAGATTGTCACTCTGCGGATGATCATCCCGGACCGGCCCGGCATCCTGGGTACCATCTCGACGATTATCGGCGGTATGGGTGCAAATATCCTGGAGGTCTCCCATCATCGGCATTTCCTTGCGGTTCCCGCCAAGGGGGCCACTCTGGATGTGACCATGGAAACCCGGAACCGGGATCACGCTGAACGGATCATCAAAAGCCTGGAAGCAGAAGATCTGATCGTCCGGCGACTGAAATCAGCCCGTAGCGATGATGCCTGATGCTCACTTGTAAAGCCCGCTGCCTTCCCCATCTCTTGTGTGACGATATATTCAAAATACAGGATGCGATATGAGCACCGAAAATCCGTTGCCTCAGACAGGAGTTGGTATTAGCCGCACCATGACATCAGGTGTCAGAACACGCCGGATGATGGCCTTTGTGGTTGATGCCATCATCATCGCAGTGCTCACATCCATTATGTATGTGGTGGTTGCCGTTCTCGGGATAGTCACACTGTCTCTGGGGTGGCTGCTGTTTCCAGCGGTCTTTCCCTGTGTTGCCCTGCTCTACAATGCATCGACTCTTGGCAGCCGTGATGCGGCAACAATCGGCATGCGTCTGATGGGGCTTCAGGTCCGCTTTGAGGATGGCGCATCCATGACCATGCTGCAGGCATTGGCGCACACCCTGCTCTTCTATGTATCCGTCACCATTCTGACGCCATTTGTGCTGCTGCTGTCACTGTTCACCAGACACAAACAATTGCTGCATGATCTCCTGTTGGGCGTCATTGCCGTGAACTCTGACCAATAGATGCCGTTTCCTTGATGGTATCAATATCCGGTGCCCTTAAAATTGATTTCGTGCTTTAATTGTACGGAATCAGAACCCACCGCAATGCGGCAAAGGAAGACCGGGGACTGTTGAGTGGATTATAGTTTTGCGGGCCATGCCAGCAATCTTCATATGTGGCTGTCACTGGCAATCATTTCAGCCACAATCTTTGCTTTTGCCTGGGAACGTTATTCGATTGAAGCCATTTCTCTGGCTTCACTGGCCGCTTTCCTGTTTCTGTTTACAGTCTTCCCTTATCAGAACACCGCGACGGGCATTCTTGTTGATGCCGAGCAAATCCTTTCCGGATTCGCCAACCCCGCGCTTATTACAATCCTGTCCCTGCTGATTGTCGGACAGGCGCTTTTCCAGACGGATGCTCTCGACAGACCCAGCCAGCTTATCTCGCGGCTGGCCAGAAAAAACCGCTGGCTGGCAATCACCGGCGTCTATCTGGTTGCAGGCATTGTAAGCGCTTTCATGAACAATACGCCTGTTGTGGTGATGTTCATCCCGATCCTCTCTGCCCTTGCTGCCAGCGAACGGATGAGCCCGGCACGTGTTCTGATGCCTCTGAGCTTCATCAGTATTCTGGGCGGCATGACCACGCTTATCGGCTCATCCACCAACCTGCTTGTGGCGGGCGTATCCGAGAAGGCCGGTTTCCCCATCGGCTTCTTCGACATCACGGCTGTCGGCGTCATCCTCGCCGGTGTCGGTGCGGTCTATGCACTGGTCATCATGCCGCGTCTGCTGTCGGACAGGGAAACCATGGCCGACGAGTTGCGCCATGGCGATGGCAAGCATTTCATAGCACAAATCATCATCTCGGATTCCCACAGCCTGAACGGTGTTCGTGCCGTTGCAGGCATGTTCCCCGACCTGAAGGACATGACGGTTCGACTGGTGCAACGTGGCGAGCAGCCGCTTCTGCCTCCCTTCGATGACATCACGCTGGAGACAGGAGATGTTGTCGTGGTGGCTGCAACACGCGCAGCTCTCACAAAAGCACTCTCGTCCAAGAAAAAACTGCTCCAGCATGACGAGGAGCAGGAAGAGGAAGCCAATACAGCACCCCCGTCAGACTTCACTCTGGCGGAGGTGATTATCCCGCCCGGCTCCCGCATGATCCGTCGCATGGTGTCGGCAGCAAACATTCACGCAGATACAGATTGCGTTGTTCTTGGCATCCAGCGTCGCGCCCGCATGCCACGTATGTCGATCAGCGACATCCGGCTTGAGACCGGCGACGTTCTGCTTGTTGGCGGTTCCAGAACCGACATCATGGGTCTGAGATCCAATCGCGACATGCTGGTGGTTGATTTCTCAGCGGCAGACGTGCCCATGCGCAGCCGCGCACCGCATGCGCTTGCCATTTTCGGTGCAATGATCATCACAGCAGCAACAGGTATCCTGCCTATCGTTACATCAGCCCTTCTGGCAACACTGGCGATGATAGCCGCAGGCTGTATCAACATCCGCCAGACGGCCCGTGCCATTGACGGCAAAATTCTGATGCTGATCGCAGCCTCACTGGCCAGTGCAACGGCTCTGGAAGCAACAGGAGGGGCGGAATTCATCGCCCATGGCGTGGTCCTGGCCCTGGAAGGTGCTCCACCGGCTGTGCTTCTGTCCGCCCTTTTCCTGCTGATTGCCGCTTTGACCAACATCCTGTCAAACAATGCAACAGCCGTTCTCTTCACACCGATTGCGCTCAATATTTCCGCGCAGACCGGATTGCCGGTAGAACCATTTATCATTGCGGTTATTCTGGCAGCCAACTGCTCGTTCATCACCCCGATCGGCTATCAGACCAATCTTCTTGTTATGGGCCCCGGTCACTACAAATTCAGTGATTTCGTCCGGGCTGGCCTGCCATTGGCTATCCTTATCTGGATCACATTTTCGATTGTAGCGCCCTGGTACTATGGTTTGATATAGTCCTCGCCATGACGCGTCATTTCACAGAAACGCCGCAATTCTTCCTGACGGCTCCCTCAACCTGCCCCTATATTGAAGGGCGGGAGGAACGCAAGATTTTCACTCATCTTGTGGGCGAGAATGCTGCCGCTCTGAATGACCTTCTCACCCATGGCGGC
Source organism: Coralliovum pocilloporae (assembly GCF_030845175.1). Taxonomy (NCBI): domain Bacteria; kingdom Pseudomonadati; phylum Pseudomonadota; class Alphaproteobacteria; order Hyphomicrobiales; family Coralliovaceae; genus Coralliovum; species Coralliovum pocilloporae. The sequence goes on from NZ_CP132542.1 coordinate 91,056, forward strand.
TTCAGGCGCAGCCAGAATATTGCCTATCGGCCAGCCTGTGAAGGATGTCGCGCCTGCGTTTCCGTCCGGGTGCGTGTGTCAGACTTTGTCTGGGAGCGCAAGTTCCGCAAGATCATGAAACGCAATACGGACCTGATCGGAATAGAACGTCCCGCTCAGGGGGAAGATGAGCACTATGCCCTCTTCCGGGACTATCTGGAATCCCGGCATGCGGACGGTGGCATGGCGGATATGTCATTCTACGATTACATGCAGATGGTGGAGGACAGCCACGTGGACACCATGCTGATCGAATATCGCGCCCGCGATATCGACAGCGGCATATCAGGCGACAGCGAAGGCCCGCTTTTTGCCACAGCTCTCACCGACCGTCTCGTTGATGGTCTCTCGATGGTCTACTCATTCTATACCCCGTCAGAGCATCACAGAAGCCTTGGCACCTACATGATTCTCGAGCATATCGATCGCACACATCGGCTCGGTCTCCCCTATCTCTATCTGGGATACTGGGTCGAGGGGTCTCAGAAAATGGACTACAAGGCCCGTTTCCTTCCCCAGGAACGATTGGGTATGGAAGGCTGGACTCTGGTGACCAAATAATCAGCTTGCATCCATCTGCAGCCGCCTTCATACAGCCATATTGACCGGACAAGTGAACCGGGAAGAACGACACTCACAGCGCTGTATCCTGAATGATAAGCTTACTTCGCTTCTTTTACTGGCTTGCCCTGCTGGGCCTTGTTTCACTGCAGGCCACAGCTCTGCTGGGGAGCCATATCTATGCGTTTGATGCCATCAATCACTTCCAGCCCTTCCTGCTTCTAGTCTCCGTCCTGTCACTGATCATCGCGATACTTCTTTTCGGAAAGCACATTTTCAGGCCATTTCACACTCTTTTGCTCGGCTTTCCCTTTGTGGTCAGCAGCGTCATGGTGCTGCCGCATCTTGCAAGCCACTGGCTGCAGGCCTCCACCCCGATCGCGACCTCAGAAGCCGGTTCACCGCTGAAAGTCATCAGCTTCAATCTCTGGGCAGGAAACTACAAGCAGGATCAGGTTGTTGCCTTCGTCCGGGAAGAAAATCCGGATGTCATCCTGTTTCAGGAATTCGCGGCATTGAACAGACGCCTCCTGAAAGCATTCAGGACGGATTATCCTTATCAGGTTCACTGCGCGCACAGAGCTCATTGCAAAGTGGGGATCCTGTCCCGATACCGGCTGACTGATGAAGCAATTCAGCCCTTCAGTTTTCGCCAGGGCGCAAAGCCGAAATTTCTTGATCGGGTCTTTGGAGAGAAACCGGAAAGGCCCAGCGGCCCCATTGCCAGTGCCCGGCTGCATCTGCCAGGTGCAAAACCCGTCCATCTGATAACGGCGCATCTGCGCTGGCCCTTGCCGGGAGATCGACAAAGACAGCAGTTCCACACGCTGTTGGGTGAATTGAAAAATCATCCCTCCGAGCGCACACTTCTGACCGGAGATTTCAATTCAACGCCCTGGTCCTTCGCGCTCGGAGCATTTGACAAGGCTGCCGGTCTCGAGCGGCACACAAAGGCCATATGGACCTTCCCGACACCGCGTTTTTATGAGGAACTGGGCGGCTATGAGGGCATAGCCTTCCTGCCCATAGACCAGATTTACTCAGGCTCAGACCTGCGCCTCATATCCCTGAAGCGTGGGCCTTATGTGGGATCTGATCACTATCCGCTGATTGCCGAATTCGCGATCAGCCCCTAACTCAACCTTTGAACTTGTTGGTACGCGGGAAACCGGACGGTGCCAAACGACCTGCCTGAGCGCGATCACCACACCAGTCTGCAAGATCCTCAAGGCTCCGCGTATGGGTTCGGCCAGCTGAATCGGTCCAGGTCAGTCCCTCTTCACCCTTGAACAGCTTGGCATCTGACACGCCGCCATCCTTGTAGCGCTGCAGACGTACACCGCGCCCTCGGGTCATTTCAGGCAACTGGTCTGCCGGGAACAGAAGCAGCTTACGGTTCAGACCCACAAGGGCAACATGATCACCCTGCGCCTCGACACAGAGGCAGGCTTCCTCACCGCCAGAAACATTCAGCACCTGCTTGCCCTTGCGGGTTCCCGCTACAACATCACTTTCAGACACCACAAACCCGCGGGCATCAGTAGCGATCACCAGACGTTTCATCTCCTTGCGATGAACAAATGCATCAACCACGTCCTGATCCTGATCCATATCGATCATGATACGGATTGGTTCTCCGTGCCCACGCCCGCCCGGAAGTTTATCCCCCTGAAGGGTGAAGAACTTGCCGCCGGTGGTGAAAATCAGGATTTTGTCCGTCGTCTCGGCATGGAACGCAATCTTCAGCTTGTCACCGGTTTTGAAGGCAAGCGTCGAGGTATCTGACACATGCCCGCGCATGGCACGGATCCAGCCTTTTTCAGAAATGATGACCGTAATCGGTTCCCGTTCGATCATCGCCTGCTGGATATCAGACAGGTCACGATCCGGGGCCTCGGCAAATCCGGTCCGGCGCGCGCCCAGCTCCGTATCCGGTCCGAAGGTTTTCATAACCGCCTTGATTTCCTTGCCAACCCTCGCCCACTGCTTGGCATTCGAGGCAAGAAGCGCTTCAAGACCACTCTTTTCCTTGGTCAGATTGTCATGCTCGGTACGGATCTCCATTTCCTCAAGCTTGCGCAAGCTGCGCAGACGCATGTTGAGAATGGCCTCAGCCTGAACATCAGTCAGCGAGAAGGTCCGCATCAGTTCCTTTTTGGGCTCATCCTCTTCACGGATGATCCGGATCACCTCATCCAGATTGAGGTAGGCAATCAGATAGCCGCCCAGAACTTCCAGCCGGTGCTCAATCTTGGCCAGGCGATGCCTGGAGCGCCGTACCAGAACTTCTTTCCGGTGATCGAGCCATTCCCGAAGCACCTGCTTCAGGCCGATAACATTCGGAATCACACCACGAGACAGAACATTCATGTTCAGCGACACGCGGTTTTCCAGATCCGTGAGCTTAAAGAGGGATTCCATCAGAAGCTCAGGATCGACGGTCCGGCTTTTCGGCTCCAACACAAGCCGGATATCTTCTGCAGATTCATCCCGGATATCACCCAGAAGCGGCAGCTTCCGGTTCTGCAGAAGCTCGGCCACCTTCTCGATCAGCTTGGATTTCTGAACCTGATAGGGAATCTCGGTCACAACAATGACCCAGGCCCCACGTCCCTGATCTTCCTTCTCCCAGCGCGCACGGACGCGGAACCCGCCACGACCGGTTTCGTAAGCGTCCAGAATATTGGCCGGATCTTCAACGATGACACCTCCGGTCGGGAAATCCGGACCAGGAACAATCTTTACCAGCTCTTCCGTAGTGACATTGGGATTGTCGATCAGCACAAGAGACGCTTCACACAGTTCAGCTGCGTTGTGAGGCGGGATATTGGTCGCCATTCCCACCGCAATACCGCTTGAACCATTGGCCAGAAGGTTGGGGAAGTTGGCCGGAAGAACCACCGGCTCCTTGTCTTCCCCGTCATAGGTCTCGCGGAAGTCAACAGCGTCCTCATCAAGCCCTTCAAGCAGCAAGGCGGCAACCGCGGTCAGGCGGGATTCCGTGTAACGCATGGCAGCGGCGTTATCACCATCGATATTGCCGAAATTGCCCTGCCCGTCGACCAGCGGGAACCGAACGGCAAAATCCTGCGCCAGACGCACCAGCGCGTCATAGACCGATTGATCACCGTGCGGGTGGTACTTACCAATCACATCGCCCACCACACGGGCACATTTCTTGAACGATGCATTGGGATCAAGCTTGAGCTGCCGCATGGCATGCAGAAGCCGTCTGTGCACAGGCTTAAGCCCATCCCTGACATCCGGCAGTGCCCGGTGCATGATGGTCGACAGAGCATATGCCAGATAGCGCTCTTCCAGCGCTTCCCGCAGATTGATGGTTTCAGTGCCGCTTGGCGGAATCAGTTCGTTTCCCATATGAATTTGCTACTCTTTAATGCTGCAAAGCGCAAGAATCAGCCGCTCATCTGCTTTTTCAAGGCGGTGATAAATCCATCCCGCTCCCCCGGCGGCTGGATACCGCGTGCCCCCCAGATATGGCGATCATAGAAAAACCCGGCCAGCCTGAATCCGTCAAAAACTTCCCCCGCATCCGGTGTTTCACGCGGCAGGCTGGAGACAAGGAAGCGCGGCAGGGTCAGCAGCTTGTCATGATAGGGCAACCCGGCCTTTCGCGACACAGCACGGCCCGATTTAGGCGACACGTAAACCAGTTCCTGCGTCCCGCCGGTCGCAGCACAGCTTTCCAGGTCAAGGCCAAAGCCCAGCTCCTCCAGCACGGCAAGTTCCAATCGGACCAGAAGACCGGCGGCAAGCAGCGGTTCTTCAAAAGTCTCAACAATGGCAGACGCCGCCAGATAAAGCCCGTCCTCACGGGTTCTCTCTGGCAGAAGCCTTAACAGGCCTGCAAGAAACTGGACCCCGTAGACGCTGACCGGATCGGCCATCAGAACAGCTGCCCGTGCCTTGTGGAGTTCCACAGAGAACTGTCCCAGATGATCTTCCAACCGGGCGCGCCAGGTCACAGTCACGCTGTTGCCCGGTTGCAGGGCTGCCTGAAACTTCCGTGACCGACCATTGCGAACCAGGCCAAGATGACGGCCATGATGATGGGTCATCACCTCAAGGATGACGCTGTTCTCACCATGTTTGCGGGCACCCAGCACAAGCGCCTCGTCTGTCCATTCCATCACAGAGCCCGAATGATTCGTGTCTTGATCTGACCTAACAAATCAGCCCACACTCCCAAGAACAAGGGAGTAACGCGGAATGGCCTCCAATCTGTTGATTCTGATCTCCGATGAGCATCGCAAGGATGCTCTTGGCTGTGCCGGACATCCGATTGTCAAAACGCCAAATCTGGATGCGCTGGCCGCAAGGGGCGCGCATTTTACAAACGCTTATACACCCTCTCCCATGTGTGTCCCCACCCGGGCGGCCCTTGCCTGTGGTGACCACGTGCACAGAATCCGCCACTGGGATAGCGCCACACCCTATGACGGCAAACAGCGAAGCTGGATGCGGCATCTCCGCGACCAGGGCATCGATGTCACCTCAATCGGAAAGCTCCATTTCCGATCGGCGCAGGATGACAACGGCTTCACAGAAGAAATCCTGCCCATGCACGTGGTGGGCGGTGTCGGCTGGGCCATTGGCCTCCTGCGGGAGAACCCTCCCTCCTATGACGCTGCGAAAGAACTCGCTGCAGATGTCGGACCGGGGCCCAGCACCTACACGGATTACGATCTGGCAATCACCAAAGCCACAGAACACTGGCTGAAAGACAGATCAGGCTCGGAAAATCCCTGGGCCGCATTCGTCTCTCTGGTCAGTCCTCACTATCCCCTGACCTGCCCGGAGACGTTCTACAATCTTTACGACCCGGCAGACATGGACCTGCCCATTGCCTACGACCCGGCAGAACGCCCCCATCACTCCGAACTGTCGAACGTGGCGGACTTCTTTGCCTATGACAAACACTTCGATGAGGCCAAACTCAGGGAGGCGAAGGCCGCCTATTATGGCCTGACCAGCTTCATGGACCATTGTGTCGGGCGCATTCTGACAGCTCTGGAAGCAAGCGGACAGGCAGAGAATACGGTCATTGTCTATGTCTCTGACCATGGCGACATGATGGGCGATCACGGTTTCTGGACCAAACAGGTGATGTATGAACAGTCTGCTGGCGTGCCGATGATTGCAGCCGGTCCGGGCATTCCACAAGGACGCATCGTCACAACCGGCGCCACTCTTCTGGACCTGGCGGCCACCGCCGTGGATGTCACCGGCGCCAGACATGACAAACTCAGTGAAGCCCTGTCCGGCCAGTCCCTCAGAGACCTGGCTACTCAGCCAGACAACAAAGACCGCACCATTCTAAGCGAGTATCACGATGGCGGATCAACCACCGGCACCTTCATGATCCGCTGGGACAAGTGGAAATATATCCACTATGTAGGCCATCAGCCGCAGTTATTCGACCTGGATGCAGACCCGGATGAAAGGCTGGACCTCGCAGCCAATCCGGACCGCTCCAACACCATAAGCATGGCCTTGCGGGAAGGTGAGACACGCCTCCGGGCGATTTGTGATCCTGACGCTGTCAATGCGCTGTGTTTTACCGACCAGAAAAAACGGATTGACGATCTGGGGGGCGAAGATGCCTGCCTGCACGCCTATGCCTTCAATCATACCCCGACGCCATCAGAACAAGAAAAAATGCGCGAAGGGTCTGCTCTTTAGAGGGGATCAACAACCATACCGAAGGACCTCACCATGCCTATAGCTCTTATTGTCGGCGCAGGCGAAGGACTGTCAGCCTCCTTTGCACGGAAACTCAGGGCGCGCGGTTACGACCTGCTGCTGGCGGCACGCAATATCGACAAACTTGACGACTTGCAGGCTGAAACCGACGCAGAACTGATTGCCTGTGACGCCTCCGACCCTGACCACATGACAGAGGTCTTCAGGAAAGTGGACAGCATGGCGGGAACACTGGACGTCGCTCTTTATAACCCGTCTGCCCGGGTGCGTGGCTCAATTGTCGATCTGGACCCCGAACAGGTTCGCAACGCCGTTCTCATCACAGGCTATGGTGCCTTTCTGATGGCTCAGGAAGCGGCGAAACGCATGCTGCCGCAAGGACATGGTGCCATTCTGTTCACCGGAGCGTCTGCCGGTGTCAAAGGCTATGCAAATTCAGCACCCTTTGCCATGGGCAAGTTTGCTCTGCGCGGGCTGGCTCAAAGTCTTGCCCGAGAACTTCATCCGAAAGGCATTCATATCGGTCATTTCGTTATCGACGGCGGCATCCGCAATCCCAACAGACCGGAGCGGATAGACCCGGCTGATAATCCCGATTCCATGCTTGATCCGGATGCAATAGCCGACAGCTATCTGTACTTCCTCGATCAGCCCCGCTCAAGCTGGGCCTGGGAAATTGAGCTGCGTCCCTGGGTCGAAAAGTTCTGAATTCCTGACCCGATATCAGGTCGGGAATTCCAGCCCCATCTCCCGATAGCGCTCGGGATCATCAGACCAGTTCTCGCGCACCTTAACGAACAGGAAGAGGTGAACCGGGCGCTCTATAATCTCGGCCAGCTCCTTGCGGGCCTGCATGGAAATGGCTTTCACAGTCTGACCGTTCTTGCCCAGAACAATCTTCTTCTGACTGTCCCGCTCTACATAGATGACCTGCTCAACGCGCACCGACCCGTTTTTCTGCTCTGTCCATTGCTCTGTCTCAACGGTCGAGGAATAGGGCAATTCCTGATGCAGACGCAGATAGAGCTTTTCACGGGTCAATTCCGCAGCCAGCTGGCGCATGGGAAGGTCTGACATCTGGTCTTCGGGATAGTGCCAAGGCCCTTCCGGCGAATGGTTCGCCAGATAGGACATCACATCTCCGATGCCATCACCATTGAGAGCCGAGATCATGAAGGTCTGGTCAAATTTTGCCAGTTCATTGGCCCGCTGTGTCAGCGCCAGAAGCGCATCGCGCGGCACCGTATCAATCTTGTTCAGCAACAGAATCTTCGGCTGACGCACATCCACCAGCTTTTCCAGAATGTCGATAATATCATCCTGAAGGCCGCGTTTCGCATCAATCAACAGCGCCACAAGATCCGCATCCTGCGCCCCGCCCCAGGCCGTCCGCACCATGGCACTGTCAAGCCGCCGCTTGGGCTTAAAGATCCCCGGTGTATCAATGAACACAATCTGGGATGCATCCTGAATGGCAATGCCACGAACGATCGCACGCGTGGTCTGCACCTTGTGGGTCACAATGGAAACCTTGGCACCAACCATTCTGTTGAGCAAGGTTGACTTACCGGCATTCGGCGCGCCAATCAGGGCGACAAAACCACACCGCTGCGCTGACTGTTCAATCTGATCAGACATGATCATCCCCTTCAGACCAGACCCCTTCCCGCTTCAGGACAAGACTGGCCACTTCATGTTCTGCGACGCGTTTGGACGACCCGCTGGCTTCCGCCGGATCCACACCGTCAATCTCGACCTTGATACGGAAAGTCGGAGCGTGGTCGGGGCCGGTACGGCTCACCTCACGATAGACAGGCGCCGGCAACCCTCTTCCCTGGGCCCATTCCTGCAGGGTCGTCTTGGCATCACGTAACGGCCCGCTCGCATTGGCCATGCGCTTTTTCCAGTTATGACGGATAAACCGATCTGCAACCTCAAGGCCACCGTCCAGATAGAGCGCTGCAATCACACTTTCGCACACATCGCCTAGAATTGCATTTTTACGTCGCCCACCGGTCTGGGCCTCACCATCCCCCATGCGGATGGCCTCTCCGAATGTCAGGTCCCGGGCAACTTCGGCACATGTTTCCCTGCGAACAAGCTGATTGAGCCGTCTCGCCAGTTCGCCCTCATCTGCTTTCGGGAACGCTTCATACAGCATCATGGAGATAACCAGCCCAAGAACCCGGTCACCAAGAAACTCCATACGCTGATAGGATTCATACTCGCTGTTTGTCTGCTGCTTCAGCGCGCTGGAATGGGTCAGGGCCCTGTCCAGCAGAGCCCTGTCCTTGAATGAATATCCAAGCCGCTCTTCGAGGCGGTCCAGTTTATTATCCCGCGGCTCGCGTCTCATAACGTATCCAGCAACCTGTCCCAGCGGACGGACCACGGCCATTTCCAGACCTGCCAGGCAGATGTGCCCGATTTAACAGAGAAGAAAATGATCTCGGCTCTGCCAATCAGGTTTTCTTCAGGAACGAACCCGACACTGAACCGGCTGTCTGTAGAATTGTCGCGGTTATCGCCCATCATGAAGTAATGACCATCCGGCACTTCAAAGACACCGGTATTATCCCCCTGACTGGTGGAATAGAGATCAAGCACATCATAGGTCACGTTATTGGGAAGCGTCTCGGAGAACCGGCGAATCTCCTCAGAGCGTCCATAGCGACCGTCCTCATCGATAAACACTTCAGCCGGAGACATTTCGACTGGTTTGCCGTTGATGGAAAGAACCCCATCCTGCATCTGGATTTTGTCGCCGGGCAAGCCGATCACACGCTTGATATAATCTGTCTCGTTATCCTGTGGCAGCTTGAAAACGGCAATATCACCACGCTCCGGCGCGCTGCCCCAGATCCGGCCCTCAAAAGGCACCAGACCAAACGGGAAAGAATAGCGGCTGTATCCGTAGCTGTATTTTGAAACAAACAGATAGTCACCGATCAGCAGGGTCGACTTCATCGAACCCGAAGGAATGTTGAACGGCTGAAACAGAAATGTTCTGACCACAAGGGCAAGAAGAAGCGCATGGATGATCACTTTGACCGTTTCACCCAGGCCGCCTTCGCTCTTACTGCTATCCTGCTCTGCCACGTTCTCGCCTTTCCATAAAACCTGGCCCCAAATCAGACGCCACGCGCCCTGATCCCCCGATGTAGCGACTGTTACCGCCATACGCAACGCGTGACTTGCCGCAGAGGGAACTTTCCCCCTCATTTAGAGCATTTCATGGCTGATAAATCAGAAATCGGGTGGATCAGACCGCTTCTATGACAACAAATGCTTGCGCGTAAGGATATTCGTCTGTTGTTGTAACATGCACCCGAATATCAGAGCTGTCCGGTGCAAGTGCCTGCGCCGCACTCATGGCACCGTCTGTCAACACCATTGACGGCTTGCCACCAGATGCCGTCCGGACTTCCATATGATGCCAGTAGACACTCTCCTGGATACCTGTCCCGAGCGCCTTCGAGCAGGCTTCCTTAGCTGCAAAGCGCTTTGCATAAGCACCCACACGGTCTCCCCGTCCATCACAGAGAGATCGCTCGTCTTCAGTGAAAACCCGCGTCAGAAACCGGTCACCAAACCGCTCAATGGACCGTTCAATCCGCCTGATATCAACAAGATCACTGCCCATGCCGACGATCATGGCTGCTCTGTTTCCTGATCCTGCAACACCTTCCGACGGATACGCAGCTTCTCTGATCTGGCCCTCTGATAGGCCTGGGCTGCGAAACGAACGATGATATAAACCACCAGTCCCATGGAGAAGCCGAATGGAATACTGCCAACCAGCATGGGCTTCAGAACCGGAATGGCCGATTCAAACGAGTTCCAGATCATATCAAAAGACAGGGTGGCCGGGGCACCGGAACCGCCGTCCGAAGGCACTCCCCCAAGGATAAAATTACCGATCTTCCACGTGGTCGCCCAGATGAACGGAAAACTGAGCGGATTGCCAAAGGAGGTTCCCAGAGCCGCCGCCAGCATATTGCCGCCCACAAAGAAGGCAAAAATGAAACTGACGATGAAGTGAAACCCGACAAAGGGTGTGCAGGACGCCGCGACACCAGCCGCGACACCAGCTGCAATCGTATGGGGAGAACCGGTCAGACGCAGAATACGCTTGGTAAAATAGCTATAGGAACGAGCCCAGGTCCGACGCGGCCACATCCAGACCCGGATTGTTTCCAACCAACCCGGCTTATCTCGCCTTTGAAACAGCATATCCTACGCCAATACCTTCTAAGCCCACCCTCTCTTTACCACTGAGAGTCTTAATTGATTACGACAAGCCGCGACTTCCAGGCTTGACGGGAGGCAAAGCGGCCATTTCTGCAGGAATTTCATCTGGCTCATAAGCCGGAACCTTGTATTCCGCCAGAGACAGAAGTGGCACACCCACATCCGCTTCACCGCCGGATCTGTCGATGAGACAGGCCACAGCCAGAACTTCAGCACCAAGATCCCTGATAGCTTTGACCGTTTCGCGGCTGGAAAGACCTGTTGTGACAATATCCTCGACGATAATCACCTTGGCATTCTCTGGCATATCAAAGCGACGAAGCTGGAAAACACCATTCTCACGCTCAACCCAGATTGCAGGAACATCAAGATGCCGCGCTGTCTCATAACCCGGGATAAGACCACCGAGAGCCGGGGAGATAATCAGATCAAATTCACCGATATCGGCAGACCGGATCTTGTCAGCCAGCGCTTTGCAGAGTTTCTCGGTCTTGTCCGGATACATGAAGACCCGGGCTTTCTGCAGAAAGATCGGGCTTCTGAGGCCAGAACTCAGAATGAAATGCCCTTCAAGAAGGCCACCCGCTTCGCGGAAAATCTCCAATACATCGTCCCTGGTCATAAAACTGTTCCTGCGTGATTTCCGTCAACCATTCACACGATTGACGCTGCTTACGGGTTCAAGATTGTGGATCTCGTGAATGATGCGGCTTAAATGCTTCAAGTCCCACACTTCGAGATCGATTACGATATCCGCAAAGTCCGATGCTCGCTTGGACAGATGCAGATTGTCGATATTGCCATCATTGGTGCCGATCACCGCTGATATCTGGGCCAGCGTGCCAGGCTCATTGATCACCGTCACATGAACGCGGGCAGGAAAACGCTCGGGATTGTCTTCATCAATATCCCAGCGCACATCCACCCAGCGATCCGGCTCGTCATCAAATTCCTGCAGGGCTGGCGACTGGATCGGGTAAATTGTAACACCCTCGCCCGGCGACAGGATACCCACAATCCTGTCTCCCGGCACCGCTCCGCCTTCTGGTGCGAAAGACACAGGCAGGCCTCGCCGGATACCGCGAACAGGAATGGACCGTGTGCCATTGCTGCCGGCTTCCTCGACCCGCATCTTCATGCCCGCCTTGCCATCAAGGGCAACCCAGCCGGTATCATTCGGATCGGTCTGATGAATCACACGTTCATCCTGATAATCCGGATAAAGCACCCTGACCACGTCACGGGATGTAATCTCCCCGCGCCCCACAGCTGCCAGACAATCTTCAATATTGGCATGCCCCAGCCGCGGCGCAACAGTGCCAAACGCTTCTTCCGAGAACGGCTTGCCGTAACGCTCGAACGAATGGGTCAGAATCTGGCGGCCAAGGTCAGCGTATTGCTGCCGCACAGCTTCACGCGTCGCCCGGCGAATGGCTGCACGCGCCTTGCCGGTTACCGCAATATTTTCCCAGGCAGATGGTGGTGTCTGCGCATTGGATCGGATGATTTCGACCTCATCCCCGTTCATCAACTCGGTCACAAGCGGCCGGATATGTCCGTTGACCTTGCTGCCGACAGCGGTGTTGCCCACATCCGTATGGACCGCATAGGCAAAATCAATCGGTGTTGCCCCTTTCGGCAGCGCAATCAGACGCCCCTTCGGAGTAAAACAGAAAACCTGATCGTGAAACAGCTCAAGCTTGGTGTTCTCAAGAAAGGCTTCAGGGCTGTCACCCTGGGCAAGGATCTCGATTGACCGGCGCAGCCATTCATAAGCACGGCTATCCGAAGACAGGCGCTGTGCATGCTCACCTTCGCGATCCTTGTAAAGGGCATGGGCAGCAATGCCATATTCGGCAATCTGGTCCATATCCCGCGTCCGGATCTGCAGCTCGACACGCTGTCGGCTGGTGCCGACCACCGTCGTATGGATAGACTGATAGTCATTCTGCTTCGGCGTCGAGATATAGTCCTTAAACTGCCCCGGGACGCAAGACCAGCTTGAGTGGACAATACCGAGTGCCTGATAACAGGCGGGAATGGTATCCACCATAATCCGAAAGCCGAAAATATCCGAAAGCTGCTCGAACGAAAGAGACTTCTTCTGGGTCTTCCGGAAGATGGAATAAGGCCGCTTCTCACGTGCCTTGACCACAGCAGAAATCCCGTTCTGCTCCAGCCGCTCCAGGAGGTCATGCTGGATTTCTTCGATGAATGGGCGGTTCTTTTCTCTCAGGTCCGAAAGACGCTCGACAATCGCCTCGTAGGCATCAGGATTGACATAGCGGAAAGACAGATCTTCCAGCTCTTCACGCATATCCTGCATACCCATACGGCCTGCAAGCGGCGCATAGATCTCAAGCGTCTCTTCCGAAATCCGGGTACGCTTGTGCGGCGGCACATGATGGAGGGTCCGCATGTTGTGAAGGCGGTCACCCAGCTTGACCAGCAGAACACGAACGTCATCCGAGATCGCCAGAAGCAGCTTGCGCAGGTTTTCTGCCTGCGCAGCCTTCTTTGACATCAGATCAAGACGCTCGATCTTCGTCAGTCCCTCGACAAGCTTGCCGATATCATGGCCGAAAACATCGTCAATTTCTGCCCGGGTCGCATCCGTGTCTTCAATGGTGTCATGGAGAAGAGCAACGACAATCGTCGCATCATCCACTTTCAGATCCGCCAGAATAGCCGCAACTTCAAGAGGATGAGAAAAATAGGGATCGCCGGAAGCGCGCGTCTGTGAGCCATGCTTCTGCATGGCATAGACATAGGCCTTGTTCAGCAGAAGTTCGTCCGCATGCGGATTATAACTGGTCGCACGTTCGACCAACTCATATTGACGCATCATGGGCAGAACACCGGTTTCTGCTTACCAGGGCCGAAACCCCAAACAACAGCACATGCCGTGAGGTTTGCAAAGACGAAGAAAGAGCGTAGCGGGCTGGCGATCAAAAGAAAACCGGATTGTGCGGCTGACCGACAATCCGGTATTCTAATTCACTTATCGGTCGTGATTAATCGTCACGACGCTCCGGCGGTACCAGACCTTCAAGACCGCGCAGAAGCTCTTCTTCCGACATCCGGTCATAGGATTCGACAGCTTCACCCATATCAGCATCAGCGGACGCAGCAGGGCTTGCAATCATTGGTACGATTTCCGGCTCCGGCTCATCCACTTCAACATATTTCTGCAGTGAATGGATCAGGTCTTCTTTCAGATCACCGGGAGAGACTGTTTCATCAGCAATCTCACGCAGTGCAACAACCGGATTCTTATCGTTATCGCGATCAACGGTAATCTCAGAACCGCTGGAAATCATTCGGGCACGGTGACTCGCCAAAAGCACAAGCTCAAAGCGATTCTCGACCTTGTCCACGCAATCTTCCACTGTGACGCGGGCCATATGGTCTACTCCTGTCTGGAAATTAGTTTGCCACTAAATAGCAAATCTGCCGAGAAACGCAAGCACAGCAAACAGATCATGGTTTTGATTCTTGCCACAAGCAACAGCGCACACGCGAGCAAGGAAACCCAAGGGAAAAAGCACCACAAAGTAGCAACAACTCATGATACAATAGGCACTTATCCGACACCCGCTGCGGATAATGCAGAAAAACCGAATATAATCCCTTTCGAGTGATTGCAAAGTATAAGGGGAAACGCTAAGTGAGGGTTTAGTGCGATTTCTTTTATTTCTGTTAGTCGCATTAATATGCTGGACCCTTACAATTCACAAAAGAAAACCAGCATCTGTCGGGCAAATAGAGAAGCAATTACAGCTTCATCAAATATAGAAAGATAACAACAATATGTTCGATCCCAGAGAGAAGGTCGCTCTGTTCATCGACGGAGCCAACCTGTACGCCACTGCGAAATCACTTGGCTTTGATATCGACTACCGTCGACTTCTTAAAGTATTTCAAACAGAAGGCTATTTGCTGAGAGCCTACTACTACACTGCTCTGGCAGAGGATCAGGAATATTCATCCATCCGTCCGCTCATCGATTGGCTGGACTATAACGGCTATAAGGTTGTTACCAAACCAACCAAGGAATTCTTCGACGCATCTGGCCGCCGCAAGGTCAAGGGCAACATGGACATTGAGCTGGCTGTTGATGCCATGGAAACCATGGAACATGTGGACCATATCGTCCTGTTCTCTGGTGACGGCGATTTCCGCAGACTTGTGGAAGCCATCCAGCGCCGTGGTCGCAAGGTCAGTGTCATCTCCACATTGTCGACACAACCGCCAATGATTGCAGACGAACTGCGTCGTCAGGCAGACCATTTTGTTGATCTGGCAACGCTGGTCAAAAAAGTCGGTCGTGACCCGGCAGAACGGCCACAGCGTCCTGTTGAACGCAATTCTGATGATGATTACGAAGATGACGATTACGAACTGTGACCCCACTTGATCCGGATTATGACTGCCCGGACTGTCCGAGGCTTGTCGCATTTCGCAATCGCTATAGGCAGGAGGAGCCGGACTGGTTTAACGGTCCGGTTCCCAGTTTCGGCGATATCAATGGTGCTCTCCTGATTGTCGGGCTCGCTCCTGGCCTCAGGGGCGCCAATCGCACCAGTCGTCCCTTTACCGGCGATTATGCCGGCGATCTGCTCTATCAGACCCTGGGTGAGTTCGGCTTTGCCAAGGGACATTATGACAAACGGCCAGACGACGGTCTGACTCTGCACAATGTTCTGATTACCAACGCCGTGCGCTGCGTTCCGCCGGAAAACAAGCCGATCGGTGCAGAAATCAATACCTGTCGTCCTTACCTCACCAATACGATTGCCGCCATGACGGATCTCAAGGTGATCCTGACACTTGGCAAGATAGCCCACGACACCACCGTCAGAATGCTGGGGTACAAACTCAAGGACATTCCATTCGGCCACGGCAATGCCGCTCGGCTGGACAATGGACTGACCCTTGTCGACAGCTATCACTGCTCCCGATACAACACCAATACCGGTCGCCTGACGGAAGACATGTTCCGCAGTGTTTTCCAAAAGATAAGGGATATACTTTAAAGCGCCAGACCTCTGACCTGAATTGGTGGCGGTGCTTCAAGCTTTTTTCAGCGATTTTCCTTGAAAATCCGGGCTTTTTCGCGGTCCCAGCTACGTTTTTTCTCGGTTTCGCGCTTGTCATGCAGCTTCTTGCCACGTGCCAGGGCAATCTCAAGCTTGGCGCGCCCGGAATCATTGAAATAGATTTTGAGGGGAACGATCGTCATCCCCTCCTTCTGGACACCACCCAGAAGACGACCGATTTCCCGCTTGTGCAGAAGCAGTTTTCTCGGGCGTCGCGGCTCATGGTTGAACCGGTTGGCCTGCAGGTATTCGGGGATATTGGCATTGAACAGGAAGATTTCACCGCCCTGCTCGCCCGCATAGGATTCAGCAATATTGCATTTGCCAACCCGAAGGGACTTTACCTCAGTACCACGCAGCTCAAGACCGGCCTCGAAAGTCTGGCCGATCTCGAAATTGAACCGCGCCTTGCGGTTGTCTGCGATAACACGATAGGCAGACCCAGCCTTACGGGCTGATGACATGCTGAACCTCTAATTCTACTACTAGTTCAGAAGACCCGCATGGGTCATGGCATCACGAACGCGCTCTTCTGTGGGCCCGCTGATGGATACAAGCGGCAAACGCAGCTCATTCTGCATCCGGCCAAGCAACGACAGGGCATACTTCGAGCCTGTCGGGTTCGGCTCAATAAACAGCGCTTCATGCAGCGGCATCAGCCTGTCCTGGATAGACAAAGCCTTGGCAAAGTCACCAGCCAGACATGCGGCCTGGAACTCGGAGCACAGACGCGGTGCCACATTGGACGTCACTGAAATACAGCCATGACCACCGTGAGCCATGAAGCCAAGAGCAGTGCCGTCTTCACCAGAAAGCTGGATGAAATCCGGCCCCATGGCAGCGCGCTGCTGGCTTACGCGCTGAATATTGGCTGTCGCATCTTTCACGCCCTTGATATTGGCACAGTCCTCGTAAAGGCGCGCCATGGTATCAACTGACATATCGATGACGGAGCGTGGCGGGATATTGTAGATGATGATGGGAATCCCGACCGCATCATTGATTGTCTTGAAATGCTGGTAGAGGCCTTCCTGATTGGGCTTGTTGTAATAAGGCGTCACAACAAGAAGTCCGTCAGCACCAGCCTTTTCAGCATGGGAAGCCAGTTCCAATGCCTCAGCTGTGTTGTTAGACCCGGCACCGGCAATCACGGGAACACGCCCGGCAGAAACCTTGATGGCAATTTCAACAACACGTTTGTGTTCTTCGTGGCTCAGCGTCGGTGACTCACCAGATGTTCCAACCGGAACAATGCCATTCGAACCTTCGTTGATCTGCCAATCGACAAATGACTCAAAGGCTGCCTCATCCACAGCGCCATCCCGCATGGGCGTCACAAGCGCCGTAATAGAACCCTTAAACATCAAACGTATCCTGCTCACACAAAGCTCCCCACCGGGAGCAGTCTCAAACGAGACGCACAATAGACGCGCCCCCCGCGTTCCACAAGGAAAACCATGCACCTGGTTAACGGGCATCCTGTTTTCCCCACTCATTCCTCAAACAAGTCAGGATCCAGTCATATTTCCGGCCTACAAATCAGGCTGAGCGGATTTATGGCTCTGGTTACCAGCCTGATCTGCTACCCTTGCATCATTCATCCCCGGATTCGAATATCAGGGCCGGGTTGATGACCGTCTTTCATTCTGCTGATCTGGGAGGGTCAGAATGAAGGAAAAGGGGCACGGCCCCGCCAGCCCCCTCCCCGTAACGGATGATACGATGACGCTGAAACAGAAGCGACCAGGGATATTCGGCAAGACGGGCACGCTGGCATACCTGATTTCAATGACCTGTCTGGTTTCAACGGGTCTTGCTGTACCGGTTTCCGCCACACCAGTTCCCGAACCGCGTCCACAGGCATCATCCCCAGTATCTTCACCAGAGCGCCGCACTCCAGCCATCCGCTTCGGATCAGTCCCCACTCCCGCACCGAGACCACAAAACAGTTACGCACCGGCGCGCACCACGCCATTGGCCGTCAAGCCAACGGGCTCGGCCAAAGCGCTTGGCAAGGCCTTGACCGCTCTTGACCGCGGCAAGCCTCAGCAGGCACGTGCATTGCGGACGACACTCTCATCACGCCTTGATCGGGAGATTCTGGACTGGCAGATCATTCTCACCAAAGGGTCAGGTGCATCCAGCAACCAGATCCAGCAATTCGAGAGGCAATATCCGAACTGGCCGGGCGACGACATCAGACAGGTTCGCCTGGAACTGGCCCTCTGGGAAGAGAAGGCTTCAGCCAGAAAGGTTCTTTCAGCGTTCTCCGGTCGCACTCCCAAGACCATTACGGGGCGCTATATTTACGCAAGAGCACTGCTGAACAATGGGCAGAAATCCAAAGCAGCCGTTGAAATACGCAAACTGTGGCACCGGGAAACGCTGTGGTCCGCCCTTGAAGGGCGCATTCTGGCAGATTTCAGATCTGTACTCACCAAGCAGGACCACAAGATCCGGGTCCATTTTCTGCTCTACAGGGACAGGACAACAGCAGCGGCACGGCTGAAGCGCTTCCTCTCGTCTTCCGAGAAAGCTCTGGTTGATGCACGAACGGCCGTCAGCAAGAAACAGAGGAAAGCCGCGAAGCTTCTTCAGCAGGTTCCCCGGTCCCAGCATTCAGATCCACTTTATCTGTTCAGCCGCATCCAGCACATGCGCCGGGCCAACAAGATCACAAAGGCCGCCCAACTGATGCTGAAGGCTCCAACAAAACAGTCCTCCCTCATCCACCCGGACGAATGGTGGGTCGAACGCAAGCTGATTGCCAGAAAGCTGCTGGATCAGAGAGATTACAAGACCGCCTATAGAATAGCGGCAGGTCATTCAGCGGAATCGGAAGCATCTCAGGTTGAAGCGGAATTCCATGCGGGCTGGATAGCGCTGAGCTATCTCAACAATCCCCGTCAGGCCTATCCGCATTTCGAACGGGTTCTGGCACTGGCAACCACGGATCGCACCAGCGCCCGGGCCTATTACTGGATGGGTCGGGCTCAACAGGTATCTGGGAACACGAGCGCTGCCCGACAACTTTACGAACGGGCCGGCCAGTTCGGCAACGTCTTCTATGGACAGCTGGCGCGGGAGGCTCTGGGCAAACGCAATACAGGCCTGCTGCCAGTCCCCAAACTTACCCAGACAGCGCGCAGGCAGTTTGAACAGCGCAAGACCGTCATCATGGCTCGACGCCTGCATCAGGCCGGGCACAGCAGCAGGACAGGCAGCATCATCCGTCATATGGCCAAGCAGGCGAAAAGTCGCGAGGAACTGGCGCAAATCATAGCCTTGGCGGAAGACCTGGGCGAGCATCAATATGCTCTGCAAGCTGCTCTTCTGGCTGGCAAAAACGGTATCAACCCCGGCATGCTGGCCTTTCCCATCAATGCTATTCCGAAATCAACACGCATCCCTTCAAGGGTTGGCAAAGCGCTTGTTTATGCCATTGCCAGGCAGGAAAGCGCCTTCAATATCGGCGCAGTCAGCTCTGCCAATGCCCGCGGATTGCTGCAATTGCTGCCAAGCACAGCCAAAGCAACGGCAAAACGCAATGGACTGCCCTATTCAAAAAGCCGCCTGACCACAGATGCCCGGTACAATGCCACGGTTGGAGCTGCACATCTTGGCGAGCTACTGGACGAATTCCAGGGGTCTTATTCTCTGGTCGCCGTAGGCTATAATGCGGGTAAGAGACGATCCTACCAATGGACGGAGCGGTTTGGTGACCCGCGCAGTTCATCCATCGATATCGTTGACTGGGTCGAGCGGATCCCGTTTACCGAAACCCGCAAATATGTGCAGCGCGTGCTGGAGAATATGCAGGTCTACAAGGCCCGCCTCGACGGGGCTCCCCTCACTCTGACCCGTGATCTGAAAAGGGGGCGCTAGCTGTGTGGCAGGAGGTAGAATGGACTGCTCAGGATGGCCTCACATTACGCGGCCGGAGCTACGGGCCTCCAAATTGTCGGCATCCGCATGCAATTGTCTGCCTTCCTGGTCTGACCCGCAACAGCGGCGATTTCCACGATCTGGCAATCGCTTGCGCTGATGCAGGTTACCGCGCCATCACCATGGACTCCCGCGGTCGCGGCCGGTCGGACTATGCAGAGGATTGGGAAACCTATTCCATCCTACAGGAAACACAGGACGTGCTGGCAGGGCTAACGGCGCTCGGCATTGAGAAGGCAACACTTATCGGCACCTCCCGCGGTGGTCTGATTTCTATGCTTATCGGCGTTCTGCAGCCCGCCGTTCTGGCCGGCGTTCTGCTAAATGATATCGGACCTAAAATAGAGCTGAACGGCCTTCTTGCCATCAAGACCTATCTCGACAACCGCAGCACGCCTGAGAACTGGTCACAGGCGGTAGACATGGTCAAGGCGGCAGCTGCCTTGTCTTTTCCGAACCTGACCGAAGAGGAATGGGAGAAGTTCACCCAGGCCACATTCTGGGAGATATCACCCGACACCCTCGTGGCAGATTATGACCCCAACCTCCTGAAACCTCTTGCAGAACTGTCAGAGACAACCGAAATCCCGGAGCTCTGGCCGCAGTTTGAAGCTCTGGCTCATATACCGGTTCTGGTTATGCGCGGAGCTCTGTCAACTCTTCTGTCCGATGAGACCGTCAACAGGATGCGGACAGTTCATCCGGATTGTGATTCCGTCACCATAGAGAACCAGGGTCATGCGCCGCTTTTCACATCAGAGGCAACCCTGAAACCAGCAATGGAGTTCATCAGTTCGACAGTTCTTTCGCCTGTTCAGTCGAACAGTCACACCTGACCAGTTTGGGTGTCTGCGGGACGCCAACCATTTTCAAATCACCAATCGCTCAGCTCGTGAGTTCCACACATGCTGAGACAGCCAGCAGAATCTATTTCTTAAGAAAACCAAATATCAATTTGATTTTTATGCAAAAATCATAATTTCCGAGCAGGTTTCAACCTTCTGAGAAGCGTTCCGATCAGACATCCGCTAAGGAAAACCATCAGGATCAGGACGGAAACGTGAAGTGTCTCGATCATCTTGATGACTCCCATTACGCTTCACTGTCAGTCAACAGGAAACCAACGGCAATTCCAATCAAAAGAACGAATAGAAGCGAGCCGCCAATCTGACCGGTTAATTCGAGCATCTGCCTTCTCCAATCTTCAGAACCCGTAACAGAATCGACACTAACGGTTTCAAGCAACTGCGCCAAGACAACAAAAAACCCGGCGGGAAAACCCGCCGGGTCACTGTCAGACCAAAAGGTCCGTCAGATTAGAACGTACGCTGTACGCGGAAGACACCACCGTATACGTCAAACTCATCATCGGTGATACCGTTGATGGTGACAGGTGCGTCAATTTCAGCATGCTGCCAGTAAGCTTCAAGACCAACAACCAGACCAGAAACCGGGGTCCAGGACAGGGTTGCTGCTGCAGAGTAAGCTTCGATGTCGGAACCTACGACGTTTACATCAACATCAGAGTAAGAACCACTGATAGCCAGTGAGACATCAGAAGAGAAGAAGTGCAGGAAGCCAGCAGATACGTGGAAGATTTCTGCATCTGCATCGTTCAGATCAGAGTTGCTGATGCTTGCAGCAGAAGCAATCTGGTAATCTTCAAATGCGGAGTACTCAGCCAGGTCGTCTGCGTACAGAACATATACGCCTACACGGTCGTTAGCACCAGCTACCGGTACGTTGACTTCGAGGCCAGCGCCGATTGCAAAGCCAGTGTCGTCAGAACCGGTTGTTGCACCTTCACCAACAGCACCGGAGAGGTCAAAAGTACCCCAGCTCTGGTTGACAACAACTTTACCAACCAGGATCGGCAGTGTGTCAGCAGGAATGCCGTTTGCATCTTCGAGAGCAACTGTAGCAGAAACGCCGTTACCTACGTCGAATGTGTAAGCAAGAACGTTGGTGTCTTCATAGTTATCCGGAACACCGAATTCAGACGCGAAGGAGTAGTGACCACCCCAAGTTGGGTAGAAGAAACCACCAGCAACACGACCGAATGTGAAGCCACCCCACTGTACGAAGCCAGCTTCGAGAGTGGTGGAAACAGAACCGTTATCCGTTACGGTGAAGTAAACGGAAGAATAGGCGCGGAGAAGACCGAAGTCTGTCTGCGTACGAGCGTCGAGACGGAAGTAGGAACGAGCGCGGAAATCGAGATCGTTTTCGTCGCCACCTTCGGTGTCAGCGTCGATATAACGGTAGTCGGCACGAACACGACCACCAACGCGCAGGCAGGTGTCGGTGCCTGGCAGGTAGTAGAAACCGGAACCGTAAGCGTCACAAACGCGAACGTAATCAACCGGCTCAGCCGGCAGGTCGGCAGCCTGAGCGCCAGCAACAGTCATAAGCGCAGCGGCAGAGCCGAGAACGAGAGTTTTAAAGTTCATTTCTGACCTCCAATCAGATCGATCAAAGGGAATTGAGTTCTTCGGCGCCTGGCCGGTGAGAAACGTCATGTCCCCGCGAGACCCAATGTTTTCGAGAACCACCCCAGTCCTTGAGAACATCAGTTGACAGTCTGGATTACCCCCAAACCGCAGGATCAACATACTCATGCTTTTTTTGAGAACAAGCCAATAATACACCCATATGGGTGAATAGGATGAGGGTGTTGCAAGAAAGCCACAAACCCACCCGTCAGACCGGCAATTTTGAAAGGATTCATTAAGAAACTGGCCAATTTCAGGCGATTTCCTGCGGGTAATGCACAGAAGCCAGATTAAAAAAACGCCTCTGCGCAACTTAATGCAGCAGAGGCGTAGAATTCTTGTCACAGAATTAAAGGTGATGACCTTCGCCCGAGAGCGTTTTTATCACCTGATTGGGACTATACGCGGATTGGAGAGAAAGGCAATAGGAAATTACCTCATTTGGGGTGGTTTAGAGCCTTTTCCCGCAAGGCAGAGAGTGTTGTCGCAGGGGTAATGCCTTCCGGATCTATCTTTATATGCAGCAATGCCGGGCCGTTTGATGCCTTCGCAGCGCGGAAAAGATCAGCAAACTCTTCGGTTTTTTCCACCGTCGCTCCAAACACGCCATAGGATCGCGCCCAGGCCGCAAAATCCGGATTGATCAGGGAGGTTGCCGATAGACGTGCTGGATACTCCCTCTCCTGATGCATACGAATCGTGCCGTACATGCCATTATCCACCACAAGAACAATGACAGCGGCTCCAGCCTGAACAGCCGTACCGAATTCCTGACATGTCATCTGGAAGCAGCCATCTCCCGCAAAAGCCACAACATCCCTGTCCGGATGCAGCAGTTTGGCCGCAACAGCAGCCGGAACACCATATCCCATCGACCCGGATGTCGGCGCTGCCTGAGTAGCGAATCTCCTGAATGGCCAGAAACGATGGATCCAGGTGGCATAATTGCCCGCGCCATTGCAGAGAATCGAATCGTCCGGCAACTCCCCTTTAAGCCATGCGACGATCTCACCCATATGCACATCACCCGGCATGCTGTCGGGGATTCGGGACCAGGAGAGATAGTCTTTATGAGTCGATTCTGCCCAATCAGAATACTGAGGGATAGAATCATCCTGATTATAAGCCGCCAGGGCGGACGCAAACCCACGGGGTGATGCGTGGATAGCCAGATCAGGCCGATAGACACGTCCAAGCTCTTCCACACCGGCATGAATATGGATAAACGGCTGCCTTGGAGACGGGATATCAAGCAGCTCATAGCTCTGAGATGGCATTTCCGACAGGCGCCCACCCAGGAGAATCAGGCAATCCGACTCATCAATGCGTGCCCGCAGCTTCGGATTGAGACCGATTCCCACATCTCCGGCATAAAGCGGATGTGAATGGTCAAACAGCATCTGACGACGGAAGGAGCAGGCGATCGGCACAGAGAACCGCTCCGCAAAGCCTTTAACCTGATCCACGGCATCCTGAGACCATCTAGAACCACCAAGAATCATCAATGGCCGCCCAGCCGCCTCGATTCGCCTGACAAAATCAGCAATCTGATCAGATCCCGGATAGGTTTCCACCGGCTTCCAGGGTGCGGGCTGGGATATATCAGCTGTATCAATCAGCGCATCTTCGGGCAGAGCCAGAACAACAGGCCCCGGCCGACCGCTGGTGGCTACATGAAAAGCGCGGGAGATCATCTCCGGCACGCGCTCTGCCGAATCGATCTCAGCAACCCACTTTGCCATGGGACTGAAGAATCGCCGGTAATCGACTTCCTGAAAGGCTTCACGCTCGCGGAACCGGGAATCAATCTGGCCAATGAACAGAATCATCGGCGTTGAATCCTGATAAGCAATATGCACCCCGGCAGCCGCATTGGTTGCTCCAGGCCCACGCGTCACCATACAAATGCCGGGCGTACCCGTCAGCTTGCCCCAGGCATCCGCCATCATAGCGGCTCCACCTTCCTGCCGACAGACAGTTGTTTCAATCCTGCTGTCATGAAGCCCGTCGAGAACCGCCAGATAACTCTCGCCCGGTATGCAGAACACCCGTTCCACACCGTGGGTTTCAAGCGCTTCAACAATCAACTGTCCGCCGGTTTTCATTCTGTCCTCATCAACCTGGTTTGGTCACCATGACCCGGACCTGCTTCTGGCCCGCTTTAAAAGGAATATGTGTGTCATTGATAAAGCGCAGCACGCCATCCTTGACGATATGAACGGAAATCGAGCACCGCCCCTCTTCCTTGCATAGCTCCAGAGACGCCTGATCAATCGGGAAAGACAGCCGCAAGGACTTGTCCGCCCGCCTGAGAGTGGTTTCATCACCCGCAAGAGCTTTTGATGGAGCGTCAGCCAAAGCCGTATCCGCGATTGTAATCACCACACGACTTCTGGCCGGGATAATCCGATGTGCCTTGGTCCTGATGGTAACCGCAAGCAGGCCATCCCCAACTCTGGCCGCGGGCGGCCTGTCGATTTCAAAGGATGGTGCGCAACCGGACAGGACAAGAAGTCCGGTACCGAGAAGAAAGGCAAGAGGTCTGAACATGAAGACTACCCTGATGAGGAATCAGATAACGCACTATGATGATGTGCTCCTACTATGCGGGCAAATCACCTCTGCGTCTCATTCCTACTCCTTCCATCCGATTTCGGCCAAAATCTGATCGGTATGCTCACCCAGACCAGGTGCATGGCGATCACTGCACAGTGTCTCACCATTTCGGATAATCGGCAGACGCACACTCGGAATGGTGCCGTCAGACGCATGGTCATGTTCCAGACTGACCTGCATGCGGCGAGACTGGACATGGCGGTCGCTGAAAACATCCGCCACTGTGTTGATCGGCCCGACAGGCACGCCCCGCTCGGCCAGCGTCTCAAGCAGATCATCCCGCTTCCACAAGCTGGTTTTCTCTGTCAGAAGCGCAATCAGTTCCTCTCGAGCAGCTATCCGCGCCTGATTGGTGGCGAAACGCGGATCTGAGGAGAGAGCCGGACAGTCCAGAACCTGACACAGTTTTTCGAACTGACCATTATTGCCAACCGCAATGATCAGATGACCATCCAGAACCGGGAAAACCTGATAGGGCACAATATTGGGATGTGCATTGCCCATACGTCTGGGCGCCTGACCTGAGACCAGATAATTGAGTGCCTGATTGGCCAGAACACCCGTCTGACAATCGAGAAGCGCCATATCCAGATGACAGCCTTCGCCTGTCTTCTCCCGTTCAATCAGTGCCGATTGAATGCCGATGACAGAATACAGCCCGGTAAAGATATCAGCGTAGGCAACACCAACTTTCTGCGGCTCTCCTTCCGGATCACCAGTGAGATCCATGATTCCGCCCATACCCTGAATCATAAAGTCATACCCGGCGCGGGCGGCATAGGGCCCGGTCTGCCCAAATCCGGTAATTGAACAATAGATCAGCCGAGGATTGATCTC
The DNA here is from genome assembly GCF_030845175.1 of Coralliovum pocilloporae. Taxonomy (NCBI): domain Bacteria; kingdom Pseudomonadati; phylum Pseudomonadota; class Alphaproteobacteria; order Hyphomicrobiales; family Coralliovaceae; genus Coralliovum; species Coralliovum pocilloporae. Next base: position 116,620 of record NZ_CP132542.1, read on the forward strand.
TTTCAGGCTGTCATAGTCGAGGCCATATTTCTTGAGGCCACCAACCTTGAAATTCTCAATCAGAATATCGCTGCGCTTGACCAGTTCGCGGACAAGGCGCTGCCCGCTCTCGTCGCGAAAATCAACTGCCACGGACCGCTTGCCGCGATTACAGGCATGGAAATAGGCCGCATCCAGATGGTCACCATCTACAGCCTCGACAAACGGAGGGCCCCACCCTCGGGTATCATCCCCCTGCCCGGGCTGCTCCACCTTGATCACATCGGCGCCCAGGTCAGCCAGCGCCTGACCGGCCCATGGGCCTGCCAGAATACGCGCCAGCTCCAGAACCCTGATCCCTTCCAGCGGACGTGTCATTGCCCTCTCCTGTCTGTCAGACGTCTCAGAAGAAAGCCTGCAGGCCGGTCTGCGCACGGCCAAGGATCAGTGCATGCACATCATGTGTGCCTTCATAGGTGTTGACCGTTTCCAGATTCGCAGAGTGCCGGATCACATGGAATTCGTCCGCAATACCGTTACCGCCGTGCATGTCACGCGCCAGGCGGGCGATATCCAGCGCCTTGCCGCAATTGTTCCGCTTGACGATGGAAATCATCTCTGGTGCGGCCCGCGCCTCATCCATCAACCGGCCAACCCGCAGGGAAGCCTGCAGACCAAGGGCAATCTCCGTCTGCATATCCGCCAGTTTCTTCTGGAACAGCTGAGTCTGGGCCAGAGGGCGACCGAACTGCTTCCGGTCCAGGCCATATTGCCGGGCCGCATGCCAGCAGAATTCAGCCGAGCCCAGAACACCCCAGGAAATGCCATACCGTGCTCGGTTCAGACATCCGAACGGCCCTTTCAGGCCGGAGACATTCGGAAGCAGCGCCTCTTCCGGTACAACCACACCGTCCAGAACAATTTCACCGGTGATGGACGCCCGCAGAGACTGCTTTCCTTCAATCTTCGGCGCTGTGAGACCCGGCAAGCCCTTGTCCAGAACAAACCCACGGATCTTGCCATCATGAGCATCAGACTTGGCCCAGATGACAAAGACATCAGCAACCGGCGAGTTTGAAATCCACATCTTGGATCCGGTCAGACGATACCCGTCCGAAACCTTCTCGGCCCGCGTTTTCATGCCAGCAGGATCAGACCCCGCATCCGGCTCTGTCAGGCCAAAGCAGCCGATATATTCACCACTGGCAAGCTTGGGCAGATAACGCTGGCGCTGCTCCTCGGAGCCATAGGCATAGATTGGATACATCACCAGCGACGACTGGACGCTCATAGCAGAGCGATAACCGGAATCAACCCGCTCGATTTCCCGCGCCACGAGGCCATAAGTGACGTAGCTTGTACCCGCGCCACCATACTGTTCAGGTGTTGTGGGTCCGAGGAGGCCCAGCTCTCCCATCTCATTCATGATGTCACGATCGAACCGCTCTTCCCGATAGGCGGAAAGCACGCGCGGCATCAGCTTGTCCTGGGCATAGGCGCGCGCTGCGTCTCGCACCATACGCTCTTCTTCGGATAGTTGATCATCCAGATAGAACGGATCGTCCCACTGAAAGGAGCCAAGGTCGGGTCTGTCTTTTGCTTTCAGGTCAGTCATCGCCTTCAACTCCGGGGATCATTCAACATCAAAGCTGACGCCCTGCGCCAAAGGCAGGTCGCGGGAATAGTTGATCGTATTGGTGGCACGCCGCATATAGGCTTTCCAGGCATCCGATCCGGATTCACGACCGCCACCGGTTTCTTTCTCGCCACCGAAAGCACCACCGATCTCTGCACCGGACGGGCCGATATTTACATTGCAGATACCACAGTCAGACCCAGCAGCTGACATGAACTGCTCGGCTTCCCGCATGTCATTGGTAAAGACGGATGATGAAAGCCCCTGCGGAACATCATTGTGAAGCGCAACGGCTTCATCAAAGTCGGAATAGCGCATCACATAGAGAATGGGCGCAAACGTCTCCCGTTTGACCACATCGGCCTGCTCGGAAATCTCAACAATGGCCGGCTGTACATAATAACCATCGCCCGGCCCTTCGACCCGGTCCCCACCCTGTACCGACGCGCCACACGCTCTGGCATCGTCGAGAGCTGTCTGCATGCCGTTGAAGGCCCCTTCATCAACAAGCGGACCGATCAGCGTTCCGGCATCCCGAGGATCACCAATGCTGACAGACTGATAGGCCTTCTTCAGGCGTGGGACCAGGGCATCATAAACATCATCATGGACAATCAGACGACGCAGGGTCGTACAGCGCTGGCCACAGGTTCCCATGGCAGCAAAAGCCACACCACGGAGAACCAGATCCAGATCAGCCGTCGGCGTGATAATCGCCCCGTTATTGCCGCCCAGCTCAAGAATGGAGCGACCAAAGCGAGCCGCAACGCGCGGAGCAACTTCCCGGCCCATGCGGGTCGAGCCCGTTGCCGAGATAAGCGGTACGCGCGTGTCATCGACGAGCTGCTCACCAAGGTCACGACCACCAATGATCAGGCCCAGCAGACCATCCGGTGCGTCGCCAAAGCGATCCAGTGCCCGCTTGAAGATTGCTTCACAGGCCAGCGCAGTCAGCGGCGTCTTCTCAGACGGTTTCCACACAACACTGTTGCCCGCCACCAGGGTCAGAGCCGAATTCCAGGACCAGACAGCCACAGGGAAATTGAATGCCGTAATCACCCCGCAGGCCCCGATCGGGTGCCAGGTTTCCATCATCCGGTGTCCAGGGCGCTCTGTCGCAATCGTGAGACCATAAAGCTGACGGGAGAGACCAACGGCGAAATCACAGATATCGATCATCTCCTGAACTTCGCCCAGGCCTTCCGAAATGATCTTCCCGGCCTCAAGGGTTACAACGCGGCCAAGATCGTCCTTGGAAGCCCGCAGTTCCTCGCCCAGCAGGCGAATGAGTTCACCACGACGGGGTGCCGGGACCTGACGCCAGGCTTTGAACGCGGCATCTGCGTCTTCAATCATCTGCGCCACATCTGCAGCGCTGTGTTCTGCAATCCGCGCCAGCTCGGCCCCATCAACAGGAGACCGGGCAGGCAGAGACCCGCCTTCAAGCCTTGCCAGATCAACACCGATACGGCCTAGAACATCACGGATTTCTACTGCAGACGATTGCATGACACCTCTCAACGGATTCTATTTGGTCGGAGCAAGCCCTGCTCCATAAAGCGTTGCTCCTTTATGCCGTGAAGCAGAACCGGTCACAAACGAATTTACATCAGAAGGTCATGCATTATTGTAATGACCATGACAGTCAATCGCCGCGTCCTCCCCTCCATCAGTGCACTTGCCGCCTTTGAAGCGGCAGCACGGACTCAGAGCTTTACAGAAGCCGCCGAAGAAGTGGGCCTGACACAGGGTGCTGTCAGCCGCCAGATAGCCAGTCTTGAAAGCTTCCTTGGGGTCCGGCTGTTTGACCGGGACCGCCAACGGGTTTATCTGACCAAGGACGGGCGGAGTTATGCGGCCGAAGTGAGACCAGCCCTTCACCGGATCGGCACCGCATCGCTACGCCTGATGGTCTCGAAAGATGGTGCCGGAATTATCAATCTGGCCAGCCTGCCGACCTTCGGGACCCGTTGGCTCATTCCGCGTCTGCCGGACTTCTTTGCAAGCCATCCCGATGTCAGCGTCAATCTGAACACGCGGGTAGAGCCTTTCGATTTTGCCGAGACCGATATCGATGCAGCTATTCACTTCGGTCATGATAACTGGCCAGGCACAGTCGCCACCCGCCTGATGGGAGAAGAGATCATACCGGTCTGCAGCGCTGACTTTCTGAAAAGCCAGGCCATTGCCCAGCCCGCTGACCTCCTGCATTTGCCCCTGCTCCATCAACGGACCCGCCCATCCGCCTGGCTCGACTGGTTCCATGCTCAGGGAATCAGGGTAGACCGCGTTCCCGGAATGCGCTTTGAACAGTTTGCCATGGTGGCTCAGGCAGCCTCTGCTGGCATGGGCATTGCCATTCTGCCAAGATTCCTTGTTGCGGATGAACTCTCCTCGGGCCGCCTTGTGCCGCTCTATTCAAGTGGCATTCGCATGGAGACCGCCTATTACTTTGTCTATCCGGAATGGAACAGCGAAGTACCGGCCATCCTCGCCTTTCGCGACTGGCTGACGACGGAGATGAACGCATTTGAAACAGAACTGGCCCAATGGCCACCACTTGAAGGACGTTTGGATCATGATAGTCACTGAAGCCGTGAGAAGGCGCATGAGCTGCCGGGCTTTCCGTCCCGATCCTGTTCCAGACGACGCGCTGCGGGCGATACTGGAAACCGCACTCTGGTCTCCGTCCGGCAGCAATATGCAGCCCTGGCACATACATGTGGTGCGCGGGGAAAGCCGGAACAAGCTTGTCCAGGCCATCCAGAACCAGTCTCACAAGCTGCCCGATGGCGAAGGATCTGAACTCGCATTCGCTCCATCCCCCCTGCCTGATCCCTACAAAACCCGCTCACGGGAATGCGGCATGGCTCTTTATGAGGCCATAGGCATTGAGCGTTCGGACCGTGCCGGGCGTCTGGCGCAATATGCTCAGAACCTCGCCTTCTTCGGTGCACCGGTTGGTTTGTTTTTCACCGTAGACCGATCGTTTGACAGAGGTCAGTGGGGTGATATCGGCATGCTGATGCAGACAATCATGCTGCTGGCTTGCGAACATGGCCTTGATACCTGCGCCCAGCAAAGCTGGCTGGAATGGCCTCAGACCCTCACAACTCATCTGAGCATTCCAGACAATCATGTGCTCGTTTGCGGCATGTCACTGGGGTATGGCGATGAGACCCATCCGATCAATCAGTGGCGGACCAGACGGGATCCGCTTGAAAACTGTACGACCTTTCACGATTGAGTCTTTGAAACACCAGATCTTGATATTGAATCGACGGGGGTGCTTGAAAATATTCTTTTCAAAGCGAGCTTTTACCCGAAAGGTCTGTCAACTTTTCGGAACCCTGCTGTAGAACAAACAGACAAGACCAGAGAGCAGCTAGCGCTGGCTTGTCTTCATTCTCTATCTCGATTGAAACGGTGTAACGCACGAGAACACGCTCTCCCTCCTGTCGCTTGAGGGAATGCACGCCGAACAAAGCCCGGATACGTTTGCCCGCCCGCACCGGTGCAAGAAAGCGCAGTTTGTCAAAACCGTAGTTCACAGACATGGCGACATTGTCGGGGATAGGCATCGCCTGCCTGCCGAAAAAGGACAACAGCGACAACGTCAGAAAGCCATGCGCAATGGTACCGCCAAATGGCGTCTCCGCAGCCGCACGCTCGGGATCACAATGAATGAACTGATGATCGTCCGAAACAGCCGCAAAGGCATCGATCCGGTCCTGATCAACGAGCAACCAGTCCGATACGAGCGCATCCTGCCCAATCAGCGCCTCAAGATCAGACAGGGGCAGAACCGGCCTTTCTTTCATCAGGATGTCCTGTTGGTGTGTTTGCGCAATTCATGGCGCGCCACCTGACGGCGATGAACGGCATCCGGCCCATCTGCAAACCGCAAGGTCCGGAGATGCATCCACATGCGCGACAGTGGCACATCCTGACTGATGCCGGTGGCACCAAAGATCTGCATGGCCTCATCTACCACTTTCGTTGCCATCTGCGGGCCGATAACCTTGATCTTGGAAATCCAGGGAGCCGCCGCCCGCATGTCGCCCTGATCCATGATCCAGGCTGTCTTCAGGCACAGAAGGCGCGCCATCTCGATCTCCATCCGGCAGTTGGCGATGATGTCGTAATTCCCACCCAGATGCGCAATTGGCTTGCCAAAGGCTTCCCTGTCCAGCGCCCGACGACACATCATCTCAAGTGCCCGCTCCGCCTGACCGATTGCCCGCATGCAATGATGGATACGACCCGGCCCAAGCCGCCCCTGCGCAACCTCGAACCCGCGCCCGCGCCCCAGAACAAGATTGTCTGCAGGAACCCGCACATCGGAAAACCGGATATGCATATGGCCATGTGGCGCATCATCATGACCGAAGATATGCATCGGTCGTAAAATCTCGATACCAGGTGTATCCGCTGGCACCAGAATCTGGGAATGCTGCTGATGCCGGTCGGCGTCCGGATCGGTCATCACCATAACGATATAGAGTGCACAACGCGGATCACCTGCTCCGGATGCCCAGTATTTCTCGCCATTCAAGACCCAGCTATCCCCGTCAAGCCGGGCATCCAGAGAGATATTGGTGGCATCTGACGATGCCACATCCGGCTCCGTCATCAGATAAGCAGAGCGGATTTCACCATTCAGCAAGGGCGTCAGCCAACGCTCTTTCTGGGCTTCCGTGCCATATTTGACCAGCACATCCATATTGCCGGTATCGGGCGCATTACAGTTGAAAATCTCAGGTGCAATATGGGACCAGCCCATCTCTTCCGCCAGATAAGCATAATCCACCGTTGAAAGGGCATGCTCTCCGTGCGCGCCGGTCAGCCAGAAATTCCAAAGCCCCTGCTCACGTGCCCTGGCCTTCAACCCTTCGATGATGTCCAGCTGGCGTGGCGTATGCTCAAACCGCTCACCATTGCGTCCGACCTCGGCAAAATACTCATCCTCCACCGGCAGGATATCCTGCCGCACCATCGTCCTGACAGTCTGGACAAGTCCTTCTGCGTGCTGGGACAGTCTGAAATCCACGGCTCTATCCTGTCATGCCAACAATGTTGTCGAGCCGGTCTTTCAAACGCCGCATACCGCCGATCCATCCATCATAGTCGGACGCCTTGCGTTTGAAATGTTCCTGCACCTGCGGATGCGGCAGGATCATGAAACGCCCCTCCTCAAGCCCCCGGAATGCAGCCTCAGCCACATCTTCGGGCCTGACCATCCCATCAACCGCAACAGAACTGTTGTCTAACCCGGCAATCATGTCCGTCTGCACCCCTTGCGGGCACAGGGCACAGACCTGAATATTGTCCTTACCATGCATGATGGCCAGATTTTCAGCAAAACCAAGGGCTGCATATTTGCTGACCCCATAAGGAGCATTGCCGATCTGGTTCAGGAGCCCGGCCGCAGAAACCGTCATAAGAAACGCACCGCCACCCCGTGCCTTCATACGAGGCACCAGAGCACGGGCCGCATGCACATGGCTCATCACATTGACCTGCCAGCTCTTTTGCCAGACTTCATCGCTGGCGGCAGCACTTTCGTCCGTCAACTCGGCCGGAAAAACAACGCCTGCATTGGAACAATAGAGATCGATCGGGGCGATCTCGTTTTCCACCTGTTCCACCAGTGCTGACACGCTGTCCTGGCTGGCAACATCGACCGCAATGGCCTGAGCACCAAGGCCGCGCGCGGTTTGTCTGGCAGCAGAGAAATCCCGATCAGCAACCACGATATGTGCCGCACCATGATCTGACGCAGCTTCAGCAAGCGCCCGGCCAACACCACGTGCACCACCAGTCACCACGACGGTCTTGCCGGTCAGTTCCATGGATGATCCTCCCCTGTTCTCCCTCGGAGATTATAGGACCCGCATCTCTGACAGAATGCGAATCCGCATTTCCGCCATCATAAGCCGAGACAGGGAGAGGTCAAAAGGTGGAGTACCACAAAGATCTAAAAATCGGTTGGCGCACCGCCCTCTTCTTTTCGTCTGGCGACAAAATCCTGAAGGGATTCAAGGACAGCAGGGTCAATCGGCGGCTCTTCATATTCCGTCAGGAGCTGCTTGTAGACCGCATTGGCCTTGTCATAGGCTGTTGGCTGGCCCGCATCCGCCCAGCTCTCATAATTGCGCCAGTCAGAAATCATCGGCTCATAGAAGGCACTGTCATAGCGGGCCAACGTGTGTGCACAGCCAAAGAAGTGCCCGCCCGGCCCCACTTCCCGCATGGCATCAAGGGCAAGCTCATCCTCATTGACAGCCAGCGGAGACAAGAACTGCGACGCCATCTGCAGAAGATCCGCATCCAGAACCATCTTCTCAAACGAAGCGTGCAGGCCGCCCTCCATCCAGCCGGCTCCATGCATCAACATATTGGTGTGGGCCATTGTTGCACCCCAGAGCGAAAACACGCTCTCATAGGCAGCTTGCGCATCCAGCGTGTTGGCCGCATTGGTGTTGGACGCCCGGAACGGCACTTTATAGCGCCGCGCCAGCTGCCCGCTGAGCAAGGTCGTTTTCATATATTCCGGGGTACCGAAAGCCGGAGCACCTGACCGCATATCCACATTGGATGTAAAACTGCCATAGACGAAGGGCGCGCCTTTGTTGACGGCCTGGGTCAGCACAAGCCCTGCCAGAGCTTCCGCATTCTGCTGGGTGACCGCCCCCGCCAGGGTGACGGGAGCCATGGCACCGGCCAGCGTAAATGGCGTCAGAACAATCGGCTGATTGCGCTGCGCCATCTCAATGATGCCCTGCATCATCGGCGTGTCATGCCTGAGAGGTGAACTGGCATTGATCACGGTAATCACCGATGGCTCACGCATCAGCGTTTCATCGTCAATGTTGCGGGCGCGCTTGACCAGCTCAATCGCATCCAGATTCCGCTCCTTGCCAAGACTGTAGGCATGGATCGCCTTGTCTGACAGGGTCAGCATGTCATAGAGCGCATCCAGGTGACGGACTGATGCGTGAATATCAGCGGGCTCAACCGGATAACCGCCCCAGAGATGAACGGCATTGAGTACCTGCCCGAGCTTGAGGAACTTTCTGTAGTCCTCATGAGTGCCAGTCCTGCGACCACCATCCCGGTCCGCGGCATTCGGCGGGCTGGCAATCGAGCAAACGGCCATTTTGTTGCCGCCAAACTGCAGATTATGCGCCGGGTTCCGGGCATGAAGCGTGAAGGTCTCAGGCGCAAGCCCGATGAATTCCTCAACCAGAGCCGGATCAAACCGTACCCGATCCCCGTCAGGCTGAACATCTGCCCCCGCAGCCTTCAGGATCTCCTTGGCTTCCTCATGGATGAAGTCGATACCGATGTCACTGAGAATGGTCAGCGACGCCTGATGAATCGATTCCAACTGATCATCCGAGACCGCTTTCAGGGCCGGGTAGATATGGGTAGGTTGTTCAAACGGCAATTGCCGGATCTTCTCGACAGCCTTGGCTGTATCCTGTCGGCGGGACCGCCGCCTCCCCCGTGACCGTTCTGCCTGCGCGGATTGATCCGTCATACCCGTTATCCTTATTCACTGCCTCATGTCATGATGAGGTCAGGCCTCCACATCCAGAATTACCTTGCAGGCTTGCCCTGCTCTCAATGCATCAAATCCATCCTGAAACCGCTCGAACGGCAGACGATGGGTAATGACAGGGGAAACATCCAGTCCGCTCTGCAGCATTGAAACCATCTTGTACCAGGTGTCGAACATCTCCCGCCCGTAAATGCCCTTGATGACCAGGCCCTTGAAGATCACCTGATTCCAGTCAATTGCAAAAGGCTCTAGCGGGATGCCGAGAAAACCGATCCGTCCACCATGGTTCATTGCGCCAAGCATGTCCCGGAAAGCGTGGCTGTTGCCGGACATCTCAAGCCCCACATCAAAGCCTTCCCGCATACCAAGATCGGCCATCACATCCTGTAGATTCTCCCGATCAGCCCGAACGGCGCGATTGGCCCCCATCTGCTCAGCAAGTCGGAGGCGCTCGTCATTCATATCGGTCACGACCACATGGCGCGCGCCCACATGTCGGGCTATGGCCGCAGACATCAGACCAATCGGACCAGCACCGGTGATGAGAACATCCTCTCCCACCAGATCAAAGGACAATGAGGTATGAACCGCATTCCCCAGCGGATCGAAAATGGCTGCAATCTCATCCGGAATTTCATCGGGGATCTGATAAAGATTATGCGCTGGCAGAACCACATAATCGGCAAACGCACCGGGGTGATTGACACCAACACCAAGCGTATTGCGGCAAAGATGCTCCCGCCCGGCCCGGCAGTTACGGCAGGTTCCACAGACGATGTGCCCCTCACCGACAACCCGTGCACCCAGCTCGACAGACCGCACATTGGCACCCGTGGCAATCACCGTTCCCACATGCTCATGCCCTGTTACAAGCGGCACCGGAACCGTCTTCTGAGCCCAGTCATCCCAATTGTAGATGTGAACATCAGTCCCGCAAATAGCCACTTTGCGAACCTTGATCAGAACATCATCCGGCCCGGGGTCCGGCAAGGGAACCTCTTCCAGCCACAAGCCTTCCTCCGATTTGGCTTTTACAAGCGCCCGCATATCATGCCCTCCCTTCAAGGATGCCAAGCGACCGCCCAACCCTGCCAAATGCATCAATGGCAAAGTCCAGATCGTCACGGGTCAATGAGGCTGACATCTGGGTACGAATACGAGCCAGGCCTTTCGGCACCACCGGATAGGAAAACGCGGTGACATAGATGCCTTCATCCATCAGCCCCCGCGCCATGGCCTGCGCCTGAACCGCATCACCAATCATCACCGGAATGATCGGATGATCTCCTGGCACCAGGTCAAATCCCTGATCTTCCAGACCTTTGCGGAACCAGGCAGCATGCGAGCGCAATGCTGCGCGCAAATCCTGTCCTTCCCGAACCAGATCCAGCGCCTCAAGGGTAGCTGCGGTAATCATCGGCGCAAGCGCATTGGAAAACAGATAGGGCCTGGCCCGCTGACGCAGCAGATCAATAATCGGCTTCGGTCCAGCAATATATCCGCCAGATGCCCCGCCAAGCGCCTTGCCAAAGGTACCGGATGTCAGGTGAACGCGACCCTCTACGCCTTTGTATTCCGGTGTGCCGCTTCCCCGCTCGCCCATGAAGCCGACGGCATGGGAATCATCCACCATCACCAGTGCATCATGGTCTTCAGCCAGTTGGCAGACAGCCGGGAGATCAGCGACAATGCCATCCATGGAGAAAACGCCATCAGTGACAATCAACCGGTGGCGGGCATCTGAAGCCTCCTGAAGCCTTTCCCGGAGCTCATCCATATTGTTGTTGGCATATCGCAGACGCCGGGCCTTGCAGAGGCGAATGCCATCAATAATAGAGGCATGATTGAGCGCATCTGACAGAACCGCGTCTTCCGGCCCAAGCACCGTTTCGAAAATCGCCGCATTGGCGTCAAAGCAGGACGAGAACAGGATCGCATCCTCATAGCCAAGATAGTCGGCCAGGCTCGTTTCAAGCTCCCGATGCAAGTCCTGCGTACCGCAAATGAAACGGACAGACGCCACACCGAACCCATGGCTATCCAGCGTATCCTTAGCAGCATCAATCAGCCGTTGATTATCAGCCAGTCCAAGATAGTTGTTGGCACAGAGGTTCAGCAGTCTAGAGCCATCTGAGAGCTCAATATGCGCACTCTGCGGGGAACGGATCGGCCGTTCGGTCTTGTAGAGACCGTCCGCTTCTATGGACGACAGCTGATTACGGGCAAAATCGACAAGGGATCTGGACATGACATCCTCTGAATTTCACTATCCTGAACTATTTCAATATATAGAAAATTCTGTCAAGCCTATTGCTGCCCAAACAGGCTGATTACCTCACAACGCTCCATATTGTGATGGCAACGCAATCATCAGCACGGCCCGCGCCGGACCATCACCCGCATTTCGGATCACATGTGGCTGATCCGCATCATAACGCACTGTATCCCCCTCTCTCAATACAACGCGGGTTTCCTGGACCTCCACTTCCAGAAGGCCGGAGAGGCAACTCAGATGTTCATAGGTTCCACGGGCATGGGCATTGGATGCAAGGACACCGCCAGCGTCAGCCTGCAGATCATACCACTCCACCGGAAGAACTGTGCCGCGCGGCGGGCTGAGCATACGCAACAGAACACGGCCATCAGCGCTGGTTTTTGTCGGGGTGGAATAGGCCGCCTGAAAATCCACCATGGTTTGCGGCGCAGATGCTCCACCTGCCAGCTCGTTCATATCAAGTCCCAGAGCCTGCGTCAGATTCCAGACCACAGAGAAGGTCGGATTCACCAGTCCCCGCTCGATCTGAGACAGCATGGATTTCGATAACCGGGCCCGCGTTGCCACCTGATCAAGCGTCAGGGACAAATCCTTTCGCTTCTGTCGGAGGATAGCACCAAGGGCTGGCGGCGGCGCGAAGGCATCGGTCATGCTGATCTCTGTTCAATATCTTGAATTTACTCACTATACCGAACAGAGATCAGAATGCGAGGCAAAAAGAAAGGGGCCTGGAAGAGCCCCTTTCCTCAACATGTTTCAGGCAGACCTTACTCGGCGGCCTGATTGTCATGGACCTTGATCACCGGCTCCATCTCCTTGAGCGTTTCTTCACTCAGATGACAGGCAATCCTGTGTCCTTCTCCCATATCCCGCAACGGTGCCTGCTCCACATCACACGTGCCCGGAATCATATAAGGACAACGGGTAGAGAACGGACAGCCGCTCGGTGGATTGGTGGGTGATGGAATTTCACCGGTCAGAACCACCTTACGCTTCTCAATGGATGTGTCGGCAATCGGCACCGCAGACAGAAGCGCTTCCGTATACGGATGATAAGGCGGCGCGAAGATATCGTCTGTGCGCCCCTGCTCCATGATCTTGCCGAGATACATCACCACGATACGGTCAGACAGATAACGCACCACCGACAGGTCATGACTGATGAACAGCATGGTCGTCCGGTTGTCCCGCTGGATGTCCATCAGCAGCTCTGTCACCGCAGCCTGAACCGACACATCAAGCGCTGAAACCGGTTCATCGGCAATCACAATGTCCGGATGGCCCGCAAAGGCACGGGCAATGCCGATTCTCTGCTTTTGCCCGCCTGACAACTGCCGCGGCCTGCGTCTTGCGAAGTCTCTCGGCAGCTTGACGATATCCAAGAGTTCAAAGACACGGTCGCGCACCTTGTCTTCATCGGATTCAATGCCAAACTTCCGGATCACCCGCGCAATCTGGGAGCCCACCGTATGGGAAGGATTGAGCGTGTCAAACGGGTTCTGGAACACCATTTGCAAACGTGAGATCGTTTTCGGATCACGCTTGTCAACTGGTAGCCCGCCAAGTTCCAGATCACCCATATAGACACCACCATCGGTGGATTCCTCAAGCCCCATCAGAACCCGGGCAAAGGTGGATTTGCCACAGCCGGATTCACCCACAATGGCAACGGTTTCGGCCTCACGCGCATTGAAGTTGAGATCCTGATTGGCTTTCACCGTCTTTGCCGGGCCTATGCCCAGAAGACCGCCAGCGGCGATCTCGTAATGCTTGGTCAGGTCCTCGACCTTCAGCACCACGTCGCCCGCCTCAACCACTTCGCGTTCAGTATGCTTGATTTCCTGGACGCCCCAGTCAATCTCCCGGAACCGGGCACACCGCGTATGATGGCGATCGCCAGAGCCCGTATCCTGCATGGAGATCAGGCCCTGCTCGCAGACGCTGGCATCGAAGTGGTCACAGCGCGGCCCGAAATAGCACCCGTTCGGCCGCTCATGCGGCAAGGGCAATTGACCGCGAATGGACTGCAACGGGCGCGCATTCTTATCCGCTCCAGGCACAGGAATGGAGCCGAACAGGCCACGGGTATAAGGGTGACGCATCTCATCAAATACGTCCTCCACCTGGCCCACTTCCACAGCCTCACCGGAATACATCACTGTAATCCGGTCACAGGTTTCGAGAATGAGGCCGAGGTTATGGGAAATATAGATCATGGATGTCCCGAACTTCTTCGAGATATCCTTGATCAGATCCACAATACCCGCCTCAACGGTCACATCCAGTGCCGTGGTCGGTTCATCAAGCAGCAGAAGCTTCGGATTGGACAGCAGTGCCATGGCAATCACCACGCGCTGCTGCTGGCCGCCCGAAATCTGGTGAGGATAGGAATCCATGATCCGCTGAGGGTCCGGCAGGCGCACACTGGCCAGCATCTCTTTCGAGCGTTCCCTGGCCTCTTCTTCTGATACGCCTTCATGATAAATCGGCACTTCAGCAAGCTGGTCGCCAATCTTCATGGACGGGTTCAGAGATGCCATGGGCTCCTGATACACCATGGCGATGTCAGAGCCGCGGATCTGCCGCAGCTCCTCCTGGCTCATGGTGCGCATATCACGACCATTAAAGAGGATTTCCCCTTCAACCACCCGACCGTTCTTGCCCATATGCTGCATGATGGCCAGAGCCACCGTCGACTTCCCGCAGCCGGATTCCCCAACGATACCATGGGCTTCCCCTGGCATCAGTTTGAGGTTGAAGTCGACCACCGCCGGAATCTCGCCTGCTCTCACAAAATAGGAGATGGAGACATTACGGCATTCGAGAATTGGGGTTTGTTCCGTCATATCATCTCTCCCGATCAATCTCTAAGGCTCATCTCACGCAGACCGTCAGCCATCAGATTGAAGCCGAGGATCAGCGTCATCACCGACACAGCCGGAATGATCAGCATGTAAGAGAACTTGAACAGAAGAGCGACATTCTTCGCTTCACGGATCATCAGACCCCAGTCCGGATCAGGCGGCTGAAGACCAAGACCAAGGAAGGTCAGGGTCGTAATCGCAACCGTCGTGTAACCGAGACGCAGGCAGGCATCAACGATGATCGGGCCACGCACATTGGGCAGAAGCTCGACAATCATGATCCAGAGTGGATGTTCACCGCGCGTCTGCGCAGCAAACACATAGTCCCTGCTCTTGATATCAAGCGCCAGCCCCCGAACGATACGCATCACGGCAGGCGCTGAAGCGAACGTCACCGCCACAACGATGTTGAACCCGCTTGGACCGAGATAGTTCAGGATGATGATAAACAGCACCATCACCGGGAAGGACAGGAAGATGTTCCCGATAAAGGAGATCACCTCATCCCACCAACCGGCAATGTAACCAGCAACCAGACCAAGGAATGATCCGATGACATAGGCAACAAGTGTTGCAGTTACGCCCCAGACAATCACACGCTGGCAGCCCCAGAGTGTTCTCGCCAGGATATCGCGACCCTTGTGGTCAGCACCCAGCATGAAAAACACATCTCGCTTCTCACTGAATGGCGTTGCAAAAGGCGCAATCGGCTTGTTGGGGTCAAGAATGATCCCGGTCGCCTGCAAGTAGGGTGCTGTTACGGCCATCAACAGCCAGAACATCACCAGAGTGAGGCCAATCCGGGCAATCGTCGATTCATGCCAGGCGGCCATCAATGTCACATAAAGCAGGATCGTTGCAGGCACCGCTGGTGCCAGCAGGATCATGCCTGCGGTCTGGCTGAGCGCAGAACCGGACATGACAAAGATCATCAGTGGAAACCACATCAGCGCGAGCATCAGCATCATCGGCTTCGGCTCTTTCAATTGCTCCAGAAGAGGAATTGAATCGGTGGTCGTATCAGTCGTACTCATCATAACCTCCCGATCAACTGAAGCGAATGCGCGGATTGAGGAACGTATAGCCGATATCCGAAATAATCTGGGTGGATACGGCCACGAAGACGGCAACCAGCGTTGCTGCCTGGATCACATAGATATCTCCGAACAGGGCAGCTTCGAGGATCATCTTCCCGAATCCGTCATATTCAAAGAACACCTCAACAACCACGACACCGGACAACAGCCAGGTCATGTAGAGAACAATCACCGTAAACGGCGCAATCAGGGCGTTACGTAACGCATGCTTCATGATGATGCGCTTGTAAGGCAGCCCCTTCAGGATAGCCGTACGGATATATTGTGACGTCATCACTTCAGCCATGGATGCACGGGTCATACGGGCGATATAGCCGGTACCATAAAGAACCAGCGTCGCCACCGGCAGAACCAGCTGCGCACCTTCAAAGCCGTTCAGCATGGCCGACTTGCCAGGCAACCAGCCAAGTCCAAGCGCAAAGACAACAGTCAGAATGATAGCTGTGGCAATTTCTGGGAATGACGTGGTCGCAACTGACAGGAACGAGATGGCCCTGTCCTGAAACGATCCCTCCTTCATTCCCGCCAGCACCCCTAGGGTTAGCGATAACGGTATGAGGATCGCAAAGACCCAGAAGGCCAGAATCCCCGTATTCGCCAATCGGTCAGCCAGCAGACCAGCAACAGGCCGGTTCTTTTCCCAGGATTGTCCGAAATCCCCTTGGAAAATATTGACCACCCAGGTGCCAAATCGCTCGTGAAATGGCACATTCAGACCTTTCTTCTCCAACCAGGCCTGATAATCAGCCTCGGTCAGGGAAGACAGTCCGAAATTGCCCAGTTCCTGCACAGCAATCTGCTGCTTGAACTTATCGGTGTCAAAAATGATAAACAGGATCAGTGAAATAACAGCCATAATCGCTGCCATCTGCACCAGGCGGCGGAAGATCAGCTTTAGCATGAATGTCCCCGGCTTGCCGTACACGACGGAGCAAAGCGTATTGTTGCCGTTCTGCTACGCGAACGGTCGTTCTTGTTAATGCTTTGCCCGTTTACGAATGAGCCCCGGAACACTCCGTTCCAGGGCTCCTGTTATCAGCAGTAGGCTTTAGCCAACCCAGACCTTGTTGAACTGGTGATACTGCGTCGGATGTGGAGGCCATCCGTGAACCTTCTTGGATGCAATGGTAAAGACCGGACGCCAGAACGGCTGCACCATGATTGCATCGTCCTGAAGAATGCCTTCCACTTTTTCCATGAGTGCACGACGTTTCTCAACATCCACCTCAGCTTCAGCAGCATTAAGTGCCGCTTCCCACTCAGGATTGTCATAGTGCGTCTCGTTCCACGGCACACCCGCACGATAGGCGAGTGACAGAACCATGGTACCAAGCGGACGGTGTGTCCAGGCGGTTGCACCAAAGGCCGTCTTGTCCCAGATTTCCCAGAACTTGGACGCTGGCAGCACATTGATGTTCAGCTTGATACCGGCTTCCGCGAGCTGATCCCTCAGGATCTCACAAACTGCCTGATGCCAAGGGCCATCCGTATTACCGGTATCAATGGTGATCTCCAGACCGTCTCCGTGACCGGCTTCAGCCAGAAGTGCCTTTGCCTTGGCAACATCACGCTTCTGCTTGGGCAGAGCGTAATATTCCGGATGGATCGGTGCGACGTGATGATCTTCAGCTGGCGTCGCAAGACCCTGGAAGACAAGATCGTTGTAGACATCATGATCCACGGCAGCCTGGATAGCCTGACGGACTTTCTTGTTGTCAAACGGAGGCTTGTCGATCTGGAAACGCAGAATAAGCGTCTGGGCTGTCTTAGCAGCAATCACATCGCCCTCAAGAACCTTCGCAAGCTCAAGCTGCTCGATACCAAACTCGTAAATGCCATCCACGTCACCAGACGCAAATGCGGTCAGCTGGTTGTCGGCATCAAAGTTGTAGTAGTGAATTTCATCCACATAGACATCACCACCCCAATATTCACCATCACGGCGCTTGAGGATACACTTGTCTCCCACAACAAGCTCGGTCAGTTCATAAGGACCAGTACCGATCGGATTGTCGGAGAATGGCGGCTTGAAGCTCCGGTGCAGCATGGCTGTCGGGTAATTGTAAAAATTCTCCGGAATAGCCAGAGCAGCCTGCTTCAGATTAAGCCGGATGGTGTGATCGTCAATTTTCTCGACGCCCTTCTCCACCATACGCTTGGTGCCATCTACTTCCTCGACCATTGCGCCGAAAAGGCCAATATTTGAGGAACCGATATCCGGATCGAACCAGCGGGTAATGGTAAAAACCACATCATCGGCGGTGAAATCATCACCATTATTCCACTTCACACCCTTACGGAGTTTGAAGGTCCAGGTCTTAAGGTCATCAGATGCTTCCCAGCTTTCCGCCAGCATCGGACGGGTAATATTGTTCGCATCTGTGAAGGTTAGGTACTCAAGAACATGACGGGACTGGTTTGCCATCTGCAGCCAAGAGTACGATGCAGGGTCTTCCATTTTCTGGATCTGCATGGCCACCTTCAGAACGCCACCCTTTTTGGCATTCGGATCATCCGGAGCAAACGGCAGGTTATCCGCTGCCATGGCTGGCGCCGACAGTCCCGCCATCGAATAAGCCGCTGTTGCGCTGACACCCAGAAGGGCGGCAATCCGAACAAATTCACGGCGATCCATTTCGCCGGACTTCATAAGGCTCTCGGCCTCACGAACCTTCGGATGCAAACGGCCAGTGTGGTTGTGATGAGAAGTCATATTGGGATTTATCCTCCGCTTAACGGCAGTTAATCATGCCTTGTTCCTTCAGCGTTTTGCCGCGCTTGCCCCTCCTCCTGGTCAATAACGCGCAAAGCAAAGATCGCTTCGGCCAGAATTAAACACGCAGAAGCATTCAAAGATCAACAGTCTATGGACAGTTTTTTTGATTTCTGTACACAATTGTCCTGATCTCGACAGACACCATCCCGTTCCCGGCAGCAACAGTTACCAGGGAAGTGCTTGCCTTTTACAAAGCATCAAATCTACCAAACGAAATAAAGCATGAATTTCAGAATCTTATCAGATCCGCTTCGTCCATAGCAGCGCGTCACGGGTTTTTGACCGTTTCACCAGACGCCAACCCGACCGGTCACGGCAAAAGCACTACCAGGAAAATAATCGATTCAAGCTGCTCAGCGTCTAGACATCTTTGGAACATAGAGCTGGGAATAGGCCCGACGGACGGCACTGGTTGCTTCTTCACTCCGCCGCTCGATATGACGCCTCATTGCATCAGCGGCCTGGTCCGGCGCACGTGTCTGGATCGATTCGACAATGGCACGATGATCGGTTGGTGTAACCGTTCTCCGATCTTCCATATCAATCCATCTTATATAACGAATGCGGGCGTTGATATTATCAAGCATCCTGACCAGTTCTTCATTGCCGGAAAGGCGCGCAAGCTTCAGATGGAAACACTCATCAATGCCCACCAGTTCCTTTGGCTCCAGATCGCCGGAATAATCCTTCTCCACACCATCCAGATAGGCTGACAGGTCAGCTATCGCTTCATCCGACGCCCGCTGACAGGCAAGACGTGCGGCTTCGCACTCAATCGCAGCCCTCACCTCATAGAGATCAAGGATTTCATCGGGATCGAGAGAACGACAGAAGAAGCCCTTACCGGTCTGGAATGTCAGAAACCCCTCTGCCACAAGCCGGTTCAACGCCTCACGGACCGGCGTACGACTGGCACCAAGCGTGCGCGCAAGAGCGCCCTCATTAATCCGCTCATCCGGTTTTATCTCGAACGACGCAGCCATCAGGCGCACTTGCTCATAGATCCGGTCGACACTGCTCGGTTGTCTGGCTTCCATTCATATTCTCTCTGTCAGCGATCAACAGTCTCAGACTACAGGCCGGACAATCAACCGCAAAACCTATTGTGGACAGACTTGAATACGATACTTTCAACCCTGCATAACGCACAACACAGGCTTTCCTATAGCAGCAAATGCCGAACTTGCGCAGCAATTATCCAAAGCCTGCAAATTCCAATTGATCTGCAAGATGTTAAGGCGCACTCTGTCCTTGACGGCCCAGACATCAAACAGAGCGCCGAAAAGAGTAAACTGGAGTGTAGCCATGTCCCGGAAACCGGCGGAGAATGTTGTCGTTATCGGTGCTGGTATCAATGGCATATCAACAGGTATCTGGCTGAGACGGGCGGGCAAAGCCGTTACAGTGATTGACAGGCTTGCCCCCGGCGAAGGTGCGTCTCATGGCAATGCCGGTATTCTGGCGGCTTGCGCGATTGTGCCTGTCACTGAACCGGGCCTCATCACCAAAGCCCCGGGTATGGTGATCAGACCGTCTTCTCCATTGTTTCTCAAATGGCCCTATATACCGCGCATGATCCCGTGGCTGCTGCGTTATCTGTCGCACGCCAATACGGCAGATACCACCCGCATTACCAACCACCTGGCTCCTGTTGCCATGGACACAGTGGAGCAGCACAAGGCGCTGGCCGAAAATACAGAAGCGGAGCACTGGCTGCAGGAGTCAGACTATGTTTTTGCCTACGCCTCCGCCGAAGCCCATGAAAAGGACCGGTTTGGCTGGAGCTTGAGAGAACAGGCGGGCTTTCAGCCACAAATTCTCGATGGCGATGACGTCCGGGCCTATGATCCGAATTTCGGGCCCTCCGTCAATCGACTGGTCGTTATGGGGCAGCATGGCTATGTGCGCAGCCCAGGTCTTTATGTAAAAGCTCTGGCCAAACATTTTGAAGCACTGGGCGGCACACTCGTCAAAGCCGATGTGAAAGACTTCGACATCACAGATGGTACAGTCAAAGCGGCTCTCACCGATCAGGGACGCTTCCCCTGCGACGCTCTTGTCCTCGCCACCGGGGCCTGGTCAAAAGCCCTGACGCAGAAGTTGGGCCTGACTGTACCTCTTGAAAGTGAACGCGGCTATCATGTCATCCTCAAAAACGCCCGTGGCGGCCCCAAGGTCCCGAGCATGATTGCAGCATCAAAATTCGTTGCAACACCAATGGAAGATGGTCTTCGCTGTGCCGGGCTGGTGGAATTTGGCGGCCTCGAAGCCTCCCCGTCAACAGCTCCAATCGAACTGCTTATGCGTGGTGTTCGCACGGCCTTCCCGCAAATTGACTATGACGAGACCGAAGAATGGCTTGGCCATCGCCCTGCTCCGACCGACAGCCTGCCACTGATAGGTGAGCTCAACAGCTGCAAGGGTGCCTATACCGCCTTCGGTCATCAGCATATCGGCCTGACCTGTGGCGCGAAGACCGGCAGACTGGTCGCCGACATGATTGCAGACAAAGGCATCAATCTGGACATGAAACCTTACGACCCGAACCGGTTCAGATAAAAAGGCTTAGCTGAAAAAGGCAGGTTTCAGGGCAAGAAGAGCCACCACAATCAGCAATCCGCCAACGGCAAGCTTCCAGGCGTCCTGCCTGCGCTCAAGACCGGGCCAGCCGAGGGGTTTGATGATCTGAATTGCAGCCATGGCCGCAAGCACCAGCATAACAACCTTGGTCACAAGGCTCTCCGTCTGTTGAAGTGACTTGCGGAGTTATACACGTCCCTGTCGGATTCGTCCGTACGATTTTTCACCCAGGAGATTTCAGAGAACTGACGCCACTACTCCGCAGCTTCCTGAATGAGGTAACCGTCTCGTGTCTGCGGCAGTTTCCGGTTCAGAATCCGACCTGCAATCAGATTACGCAACATCTCGGCAGTTCCCCCGCCAATCGTAAACATCCGGGCATCCCGCACCATACGCTCCATAGGCAGATTGCGGGAATAGCCCATGGCACCGTGCATCTGCAGGGCGTCATTCGTCACCTTGATAGCCATTTCAGACGCCATCAGCTTGGCCTGGGCCGCCAGCATCGGGTCCGGAAACCCTGACGGGTCTTGCTGAGCACTTGCAGCTGCATGCCACAACATCAGACGTGCTGCATCGATCCGGGTTTTCATATCGGCCAGAGACCACTGCAACCCCTGAAATTCACAGATGGGGCGACCGAATTGCTCCCGGTGCTGAGAATAGTCCAGCGCCTGATCAAAAGCGCCCTGCGCAAGACCCAGCGCAACAGTACCCGCACCGACGCGCTGGCCGTTATAGGCCGTCATCAGACCGGCAAATCCATGACGAATACCTTCCGGGGGAAGAATAATCCTGTCCTCTGGCAACCAGAGATCCTGACAATGTATCTCCGTCTCCGGAATACCGCGCAAGCCCATGGCAGGCTCACGACGTCCCACAATGAGGCCCTGATCCTGCCCCCGAACCGCAAGAAAACCGGCAATGCCATAATCCACATTGCCGTCTGACAATCGGGCGAAGATCAAATGCAGACGAGATACTCCACCGCCGGTGATCCAGTGCTTTGTTCCATTCAGAACATAACCATTGCCACGCTTTTCAGCAGTTGTGGTCATATCCGTAGCCGCACTGCCCGCGTCCGGCTCTGTTATGCAGATTGCCGGTTTATCACCTGACAGCACCAGATCAGCAGCTAAGCGTTTCTGCGCTTCAGAGCCATAACGCATAATGGCGCCGATCGCCCCCATATTGGCTTCAACCGCAATTCGTGCCGTAACACCGCAGACGCGCGCCAGCTCTTCAACAACCAAGATAGCATCAAGATAGGAACGCCCCTGCCCGCCATAAGCAGCCGGAACCGTCATTCCCATGAAACCCGCATCCTTCAGGCAGGCCACATTGTCCCACGGGTAGGCCTCTGATGCATCAATCCCGGCAGCCCGGTCAGCAAAGACCTCACGCGCCAGAGATTGCGCCTTGTCTCGAAGCGCACATTGCGCTGGTGTCAGTTCAAACATACTTCCCCCAAAGTGTCGTTTGATCCGGTGTACCGGTGTTAAACAGAATTTCTGCTCCCAAACTCAGCCAAACCTTTGCCATCAAGAGAAACAGCAGGTCAGACAGCGCCAGGAGCACGCGACTGGTCGACTGTAACAAAGAGCGATTATTGAGGAAAATTGATACATATATTTATAATCTTCAGAATTATAAAAGATAAATTCAAACTACCGCCCCATTACCCAATCTGAGAAATCTCTCTGGACGCAAATCTGTAAATTATGCATAGTATCGTAAAATTTGCAGGATAATTCCAGAATGCAGGATTTCAGCGCGGCATTTCTCTTGGCATTTCAGCTCGTCTGGCAGCTTGATTCGACTCTGGTCGAGATTGTCGGCCTGTCCCTGCATGTGAGCCTGTCCGCACTTGTTCTCGCCTGCCTGTTCGGCCTGCCTGCCGGAGCTGTTCTGGCAATTTTCCCCATACCGTTCCGAGGAACCATCATCGTGATGGTCAACGCCCTGATGGGACTGCCGCCGGTGGTCGTTGGCTTGCTGGTCTATCTGGCACTGTCACGGGCGGGGCCGCTGGGTTGGCTGGCGCTGCTTTATTCCCCCACGGCAATGATTATCGCCCAGACCCTTTTGATCACGCCCATTATCGCGGCCCTGTCTCGTCAGGTTCTGGCAGATTTGCACGAAGAATATGACGAACTGCTGCGCTCCATGAATGTCCCGGCCTACAAGGCGATTGGAACATTGATCTGGGACGGGCGCTTCAGCCTTTCAACAGTCGCCCTTGCCGGTTTTGGGCGCGCTATAGCAGAAGTCGGAGCTGTCATGATCGTCGGTGGCAACATCGACCACCTGACCCGGGTCATGACAACGGCAATCGCACTTGAAACATCCAAGGGCGAACTGGCTCTGGCCCTCGCTCTGGGGCTTATCCTTGTGACCCTCGCAATGCTGATCAACGGCCTTGTCTCGGTGCTGAATCAGGTGGGAGCACGCTATGCAAATGCCTGAAGCAAGCGTGAGAACATCTGACACAGGCAGCCTGCTGCCGCTCACGCTGTCCGATATCTGTCTCAGGCTGAACGGAACCGTATTGCTGAAGTCAGTTTCACTCACGCTTGACCAGCCCTGCAAGACGGTCATCCTCGGCGCCAATGGCGCGGGAAAAAGCCTTCTCCTGAGGGTCATGCATGGCTTGATCGCCCCCACATCCGGCACAATCCGGTGGAATGGCCAACAGGCTGATGAGACGATACGCAAACGTCAGGCCATGCTGTTTCAGCGCCCTGTCCTGCTTCGTCGCAGTGTCGCGGCAAACATTGACTATGCGCTGTCTCTGGCAGACAACACAGACCCGCACCGACGCGACCAGCTTCTGGACGATGCGGGGCTTCTGCCCTTTGCAAAACAACCGGCCAGACGCCTCTCAGGCGGCGAACAACAAAGACTGGCACTGGCTCGTGCACTAGCAATCAACCCCGACATCCTGTTTCTTGATGAACCCACATCCAATCTTGATCCTGCATCAACAGCCCGTTTCGAACGCAGTCTCGACAGAACCAACAAAGCCGGAACAACCGTTGTCCTTGTGACACACGACATCAATCAGGCCAAACGCCTCGCCGACCAGATCATCTTCCTGCATCAGGGGGAAATCATCGAGCAGGCACCTGCACAGAGCTTCTTCCGTGCTCCTAAGTCGGATATTGCCCGCCGCTATATCTGCGGTGAACTTTTGACATAACACTTCCGAACCGGAGACACCAATCCATGCATCTCGATCAATCACTCGCAACACTGTGCCGGTCAACGTTTGTCGCCTGTACCATTGCCGCGCTTTTACAGATGCCCCTTCTGCAGGAAGCAGAGGCAGGCGAGATCATTGTGCAGTCGACCACATCGACGGCCAATTCCGGCCTCTATGATCATCTTCTGCCGATCTTTGAAGCCAGGACAGGCATAAAGGTTCGCGTCGTCGCTGTCGGCACCGGTCAGGCCATCAAGAATGCCCGTAATGGCGATGCGGATGTCCTGCTTGTCCATGCCAAAGATGCAGAAGAGCAATTTGTCAAAGATGGCTTCGGAACTGTCCGACATGATCTCATGTATAACGACTTTGTTCTTGTCGGTCCCGCTTCAGATCCCGCAGCTCTGGGTGGATTACCAAACCCGCACAACGCATTGTCAAAAATAGAAAAAACAAAATCAGTCTTCGCTTCCAGAGGCGACAATTCCGGAACACACAAAAAAGAGCTGAAACTGTGGGCCGCAGCGTCCCTTGATCCGTCTGCTGCAAGCGGCACGTGGTACAGGGAAACAGGGTCAGGCATGGGGGCAACGCTGAATGTGGCCATCGGCATGAACGCCTATACGCTGACTGACCGCGCAACCTGGATCAGCTTCGGCAACAAGGCCGACCACAGGATTCTTGTTGAAGGCGACCCGGCCCTGTTCAATCAATATGGCATCATTCTGGTCAGCAAGGACCGTCACAGCCACGTCAACGAGGAGGATGGTACAGCATTCGTCAACTGGATGCTGTCAGAGGAAGGCCAGTCAGCAATCGCAGCCTACAGGCGCGACGGAAAACAGCTTTTCTTCCCGAATGCCAATTAGGCCGTAGCCTGGGGCCCAAATCTGGGCCCCACAGTTGGATCGATGACTCAATTCATCCGTTCCAGTGAACCCGGCCAAAGTCTGACAGGTCATAACCCGTCAGGCTGTCAGCCCGGGCTTTGAACAGATCCGACTGGCAGTAAGACCAGAAGGTCTGGAAAGGCTCTTCAAACCAGTGCCGTCGGCTGATCAGAAGGTCAAACCGCTCTTCAACAATCGGAACGAAAGCCAGCCCCAACTGGTTGGCCACACTTTTGAGCCCGAAGGTCACATCGACCTGCCCTTCCCGCAGGGCCAAGGCAGCATCAAACTCAGTATGTGCGATGATGGATGGTTTTGCTGCGGACTCTTCTATTCCATTGTCTCGCAAGAGATGACTGAGAAGAACCTGCGTGCCTGTCCCGTCCGCGCGTCCAGCGAGCCTAAGTCCGGTGATATCCGACAAAGATCTGATATGGTCTGCTTTGTCTGGATTGATCACAAGGCCGCGGCTGCGTTTGGCCCATTCCACAAGCACCACATCCTGACCGGCAAACCGGGCGCTGACAGATGCTACATTCCATGTCCGAGATACTGCATCAAACAGATGCAGAGCAGTTCCGCTTCCCTGATGCAGCGCAAAGCGCTCAAGTCCGTCTCCACTGCCGCTGAACCCCATAGCCAGGTTCGTACCAGACTCCCTCAGCGCCCACTCGAGCAGCGGGTCATGACTGCCCAGGAGAATCGGCGGCAGGTCTTCTGGAGACCTGCGCGCACTGGAGTGCTTTCCACCGGAGCTGTTCTCCTCAAGCCAGGTCTCCACAGCATCTTTCGGGAAAAGAAGCTTGCCCATGGCCCGTGTACACGGAACCACGCCAGAAGCAGCAAGATCATAGACCTTGCGTTCCTTGATCCTCAGGAACTCAGCCAATTCTTTAGTGGTGAAGAACTCGGACATAAACTCGCTCGGCAAGAATGAACTTTTTGCATGATTATGCAAAACAGTGCAGTTTGCCAAGCCCTTCAGCAGAGTTCGCGGGGATTACCCGTCCGGTTCAGCACCGCCTTCTTCCTTCCGGCGTGCAACAAATGCATCCAGTGCAGTCCGTCTGTCAGCCGCAAGCGCCACAGGTTCAAAGGTATCAAGAATGGAGCGATAGATCTCGTTGGCCCGCTCCGTTGCGGTCTTTTCGCCATTCTCTGACCATTGACCGAAATTGCTCCAATCCGAGAGAACCGGCGTATAGAAGGCCGTGTCATACCGTGCCAGAGTATGATCCTCACCAAAATAGTGGCCACCCGGTTCAACAGACGCAATTGCATCAAAGGCCAGATCTTCATCCGTCACCTTCTGAGGCTGAAACAGTTCCGCCATCTGCTGCAGCATTTCAACGTCAACAATCAGCTTCTCGAATGAAGCCGTGAGGCCTCCCTCAAGCCAGCCAGCCGCATGAAGCAACAGATTGGCACCACCGAGCATCGCTCCCCAGAGCGCCATTTGCGTCTCATAAGCCGCCTGGGCATCCACACAATTGGACGTACAGGACCCTGAAGACCGCCATGGAACACCGACCTTCCGCGCAAGCTGACCACTCCCCATAGCCGCTCTCACATATTCAGGCGTACCGAATGCCGGTGCGCCCGACCGCATGTCCACATTAGAGGTAAACGCCCCATAGACCACAGGCGCACCCGGCCTTACCAGCTGATGAATGGTGAGCGCGGCCAGAAACTCCGCATGTTGCTGCGACAGAGCGCCTGGAATTGTTACGGGAGCCATCGCTCCAGACAGCGTGAACGGGGTGATGACCATCATCTGCCCCCATTCGGCAAAGTCGATGAGCCCCTGCACCATCAGTGAATCCAGAACACGCGGCGAATTCGTGTTGATCACACCCCAGATATAAACCTTCTCGCGGAATTCCTCTTCAGACAGTCCGCGGGCAATCCGCACCATTTCAAAACCATCCATGACCTGACCATGCCCGCGACAGAAAACCCAGGGCAACTTGTCTGACAGGGTCAATTGGGCATGCATGGTCTCCAGATGCCTGAACCGGATCGGAACATCCTGAGGCTCTGTCATCGCACTCTGTACGTGCAGCACATCAAAATGCTGCACCAGCTTGACGAAATTCGTGTAATCCTCAAGCGTTCCCGGCCGCTTGCCACCCTCAAGGTCTGAAGCATAAGGGGCTCCACCAACAGGAGCAAAAACCGCAGATCGCCCTCCAAAACGCACCGGTTCATGCTCTTCAGTCGTATATGCGTCAAATTCTGAAGGTGCCGAGGCCATTGCCTGCTCGACGAGCTCTCTGGGAAACCGCACCAGATGGTCATCAGCATCAACGGAAGCGCCATGCTCCACCAGCATGGCACGGGCCTTGTCATGTAGAATCCTGATACCCGTTTCCTGCAGAATCCTCAGCGCATTGGCATGGATCGCATCGATATCAGTGTCAGAATAGAACGGCACTGGTGAAAAGCAGTTCATCAGCGTTGTGCGCGGCTCTGATGCAGAGGCTTCAGAATCCTCACGCGCTCTGCGTCTTCTTCCGCGACGTCCATGCTGCACAGCTTCCATAGCACCCTCCCGCAATGACGAAACCTGTGGCGATGAAATCACGATAAGTCAGGTGCGGCAAAAAATCTAGACACTTATGTACAGAGATTTTAGATGTGATGTCACAGAGCCATATCAGGAACGCCATTGCCTCACCGCTCATCGCTGGATAAACAGGAGCCATGACCGTTTACGTTGACAGAGCCCGGCACCCCTTCAAGGGCATGATTATGTGCCACATGCTGGCTGACACAGAAGAAGAGCTGCATCAGATGGCCAGACGTCTGGGCATGAAACGGGAATGGTTCCAACCGAAAAGCTCACCACACTACGATATTGATGAAAATCGCCGGGCAAAAGCCCTTGAGATGGGCGCACAGGAAATCAGCCGTCGCGATCTTGTCGACCTGATACGCCGGATCAGGCGGGAGCCCCGAACGTTCTGGCTACCCGGCCACGAGCTCAAGTGACGGCCTGTCCATAACCACACGATTGCGGCCGTTCTGCTTGGCGCGATACATGTTTCTGTCCGCCTCATTGATCACGTCATGGACGGTCAGGGCATGATCTGTCCGGGCAGCGCCAATACTGATTGTCAGGGATTTTGCGTCGCCGTTATCAAGAGCAAATTCGCACTGTTCCACATGACCTCTGCACGATTCCGCCAGCTCTGATGCAGAACGCCCCTCCTTGTGAGGGATAAAGATGACAAACTCCTCGCCGCCCAGGCGACCGAATAGACAATCTTCATCCAGAAGACTTCTGACAGCTTCAACAAGCGCTTTCAGAGCCCGGTCTCCGACAGGATGACCAAAAGTGTCATTGATGGCCTTGAACCGGTCCGCGTCCAGAACCAGCAATGTTCCATGACGCCCCTCATCAAACCGGTTGGTCAAGGCAACCAGAAAGTATTCCCGGTTCATAATGCCTGTCAGCGCATCAAGCTTGGCTCTTGTAGAAAGCTCACCATACATATCGCGAAGTTTCTGATGGGCAAGCGCCAGCTCCTGCAATGCATCATTGGCACGATTGCGCTGAAACTCGACAAAATAACTGACGGGAAACGCAACAAAGAGAGGGACAAAAATAGCCACAATGAACGCGACCCGGTTCATACTGCCGTGAACCAGATACATCAGGATTGTTGTAATCCCCAGTGATACCCCGACGGACAGAACTGTTACGAGAACAGCACGGGCAAAAACGCGTTTCATCAGCAACTATCCAATAACCTAGGCTGAAGCCTACACGCCACAACTGAACAGAATGATAAAACGACACTGACAGTTTTAGCAATGCTGAGCGAAAGGCAAACAGCAAGAACTCTTACTGAGTACGCAAAATAAACACCGGGAGTCTACTGACCGCAGATGGACATGGCACACAAAAGCGTGCGTTTGTGTGATGACTCAAGGCTCCAGAGCATCCAGTCTCAGTTATTCAGGTCAGGCAAGAGGCGTTGGTGGCGGCGCATGGCACTGAGGACATCTCCGAATGTGTGGAGACCATGACTCTCCAGAACCGGGATGAGTTTCAACAGAACCGCCGCTGTGGCCTGGGCATCCCCCAATGCCGTGTGCCTCACCTCATCAGGGAGACTGACCCCAAGGCGTTCAGCCAAAGCATCCAGCGTATGTTCTTCAAGCTCTCCATAGACCGCCGCTGACAGAAGCACCGTATCCATGATCGGATGATCAAACCGGATTCCCAGGCGCTCACCATAACGCCGCAGAAAAGCGATATCGAACGGCGCATTATGGGCGACGAGAACAGCATCACTTGCGAACCGCGAAAAGATCGGGATAACCTCGTCAATGGGAGGTGCACCACGAACCATCTCATCAGTAATACCGTGAATTCTGGTTGAGGCTGGCGGAATGGGACGTCCCGGATTGACCAGCATATCGCAAACCTCGCCATCAACCAGACGACCGTTGACCACACGCAAGGCTCCCATCTGCACCAGGTCATCCTTTTCTGTATCAAGGCCGGTGGTTTCGGTATCGAACACCACAAATGTCAGATCTTTCAGAGGCGTCTCATAAACCGTGGATGATACGCGGCGATCAAACAGTGAGAAATCAAACGTGACCGGTCTGCCCGAATAACTGACATGCTCAACATCGATCGCAAGAAGATACCCTTCCCCCTCACCCAGCATACGCATGGTCGCAGGATAGTTCTCCGAATGATCCGCAGACAGCAGTGATATGGACTGAGGTGTGGTCTGACTGCGTTCAACAAGCCTCTGATACGTCTCTGTCAGAATAGTCTTGTCAAACCAGTCAAAGGCCGTTCGCCCGAGCCCGATCGGATCACGATCTCCGAGTAATGCAGAGAACTGACCATCATACAGCGTCACATGATGGGTCGGGCTCATAACAGCAACCGCTAAGGGAATATCAGACAGGATCGCTGCCAGCCTGGATTTCTCCGCTTCCAGTTGCGCAGTTTTTCGGGCGATTTCCTCTGCAGCAGTATATTTGGCAGCACCCAGCATTTCGGTCATGCTGGCAGCAGCCGGCGCAAGGTCTCCCAGATAACGCGCGGCATCCGTGCGCAGTTCAGCCCCGACATCCGCATGAGCACGTGTGCGCAGATCCACAGCCAGTGTTTCAACGGCCTTGGCCACATGCTCGTCAAACAGCCGCCAGACAAACACCGTAAGACCGAAGATGCCAAAGCCTGCAAACAGGCTGCTCTGGATCAAGGCTGCACCGACCAGTTCACTGCCCTGGCGATGTGCAATGAACCAGGAAGCGGCCCCCAGAATCGTCAGCGCGCCAATACCAAGAAACAGGAAAAACAGTAAGACACGCAGACGAAGGCTTAGATGATCAAGCACCTCATATCCTCCCCCCACATGCAACAGCCGTCACGGGTTCATCCAGGCCTGTTTCATACCAGACCGCCCCGACCAGTGCCCCGTCTGCACCAAACTCAACTCCGTCGACCAGATCAGCACGCTTGCCGTCATTGCAGTCAAAAACCGCCCGCAGACGACGGGGTGGTGCCCAGCGTCCCATGACAAGCAGGTCAACAATACGCTGCCCGGGCAAGGCCTCATTGGTTCGGACCGAAGCTGTATCCACGGCAATAAAGCGGCTGACAAACGGAATGACATAGCTCCAGGGGCGCCAGATCGCGCGATCTTCCACAGTTCTGGCTACAACGACCCCTTCAGGCAGGCTTGCCGATGTCCGGCTGTACCAGCCATATTCATTGGCAACCGTTACCCCGATCATGGCAAGCCCGGCAGCGACAGGCACAAGCCAGCGCGGCAGCCTGCCGCCGGACAGGTTGCGGAGCAGCATCAGAATACCAGCGCCAGCCAGACCACCAGCAAAAGCGGCAATCAACTCAAAGAACATTTCCGGCTCCTTCTGCTCCACATCAACTGATGCGAAGTCTTACACCTATCCCAACAGCCCGCGTCCGCCACCAGCGGCGGATTGCATCGTACGCACGACAACAAAGGCATCACGCAGGTGACTGCGTTCAAACTCGGACAAAACCGTCGGGCTCATGAAGTTGTCCGGCGTCTTGCCAGACCGGATCAGCCGCGCCTGATGGCTCAGGCGGGTTTCAGCAATCAGATCATACGCATCAATCAGGTCTTGGCCGCCACTTGTGCTGATAATCCCCTTGGCCTGAGCCGCAACAAGCCGCGCACGGGTGTTCACAGCGGTGATCTCACCTTTCAGAGCCGAGACACGACCAAGGTCCACAACCGGCACCACCCCGTTATGCTTCAGATCGATCTGGTTCTTGTGCTCGCCAGAGCGCAAAGTCGCAAACCCGCGCAAAAGACCAAGTGGCGGCGCATGCTTGATTGAGTTGGAAACCATATGCGCCACAAAGATGCTGTTCCGGGATGCAAATTTCAGGGTCTCCGCCTGAACCTTATCGAACAGCCTCTCATCACCTCCAATCGGCCTCAGATCGAACATCACAGAGGCCAGCATCTGCGCCATCGGATCCGGCGTGTTGATCCAGCCCTTGAAATAACTGCGCCACACCGAAATCGTCTGACGCCATTTCGGGTTGGTCGCCATCATGTCACCAGGACAATAGACATACCCGCAGGCATCAAGACCATCGCAGACAAATTCGGCCAGAGCCTTGAAATAGGCGTCATCGTCCTCTGTGGCAGCATCATCCAGCATCAGGCAATTGTCCTGATCGGAAACGCCTGCCTGCTCCTGCCGCCCCTGCGAGCCGCAGGCAAGCCAGAGATAAGGCACAGGCGGTGGTCCGAGTTTCTCTTCAGCCATGGCCAGAAGCCGCCGCGTGGTGCTGTCAGCTATATCGGTTATCAGCCGGGTGACCACTTCATGGCGGTTTCCAGCACCCACAAGATGCACCAGCAATTGCGGGATGCGAGCCGTAGTCGCAGCCATTTGCTCGATCGTCTGAGCCTGGGCGATGTCCCTGACCAGAAGAGCAGAATTCTCGGCCTGAACACGGGTCAGATTGGTCTGGGTGACAATTCCCACCACCTGATCACCATTCGCAATCGGAACATGCCCGATCCCGCGCTCCATCATCAGATGCAGAACATCTGAGCCGATTGCAGTCGGTGGCAGAGTATAAGGGTCGGGCGACATCACATCAGCAACTCTGGTGTCGTGCCCCAGACCAGCAGCAACAACCCTGTTGGTGATATCCCGCAAGGTCAACAGACCGACAAGCCGCCCCTCTTCAGTCACCACCAGCGACGATATTCGATGATCGCGCAAGATCCTGGCAGCTTCACCCACACTCGCCTCCGGCGAGCAGCCAATCGGTGACGATGCCATAAGCTGTTCCACTCGCATATTGGCAAGGGTATTCTGTCGCGGTGTCGGAAGGCTGGATCGATTGCGCGTGAAAAACAGATT
The DNA here is from genome assembly GCF_030845175.1 of Coralliovum pocilloporae. NCBI lineage: Bacteria > Pseudomonadati > Pseudomonadota > Alphaproteobacteria > Hyphomicrobiales > Coralliovaceae > Coralliovum > Coralliovum pocilloporae. Next base: position 148,884 of record NZ_CP132542.1, read on the forward strand.
GAAAGGCGGATGCCCTTCCATCAGGGCCTGAAAGTCAAAGGCAGGCAGAAGCAGAACCGTCACGTCATCAAGAGCGCGCGCTGATGTGACTGCATATCCCTCGCGCAGCAGGCCGCGCTCGCCAAATGTATTCTTGGCTCTCAGAGAGGAGACGATTTCACCGTCGGGTCCCTCAACCTGAACCTGACCGTCATAAATCACATAGAGCCCGTCAAGCCTGGCCCCGAGCTGATAGATAATTTCGCCTTTGGGAATTGTCAGAGATCGGAAGCACCCCGCGACCTGAGTCAATTCATCAGTCGCGAATGTATCATAGGGGTGGATTGCCGACAGGAAATCCCGGATCACTGATGCACTGACAGACAAATCAGATCTCCTTCAAACAGATAGGCTCACCGTAACAGTTATCGGCGAGCACTTAGGGTCAGGACCCAAAACGAGTATGAGAGCGGAGAGAAACTCCCCGCTCCCGAATAGCTTAGTGATCCGTAGCTGCACCGGCGCCACGCGGGACGCGGACACTGCGAACAAGCTCTTTGATTTCCTGCGGAGTATCTTCCGTCGCATTGGACACCATGAAGGCCACTGCGAAGTTCAGAAGAGCGCCGATGGAACCAATCGCCGTTGACTGGATACCCAGCAGGGAGCCGGAAATCGTGTCAGCAAACTGGTTGGTGCCTGGAATGAAGAACCAGCCTTTGTGCATGAAGATGTAGATCAGCGTGAACAGCAGACCTGTCAGCATCCCCGCAACCGCACCACGGTTGTTCACCCGCATGGAGAAGATACCCATCATCAGCGCCGGGAAGATCGATGCCGCAGCAAGACCGAAGGCCAGAGCCACCGTCTGAGCCGCAAAGCCCGGAGGATTGAGCCCCAGATAGGTCGCCACACCAATGGCAACCGCCATTGATACACGAGCCGCCATCAACTCGCCCCGCTCACTGATATTCGGGTTGATCTGCCCCTTGATCAAATCGTGGCTCACCGCCGACGAAATCGCCAGAAGCAGACCCGCAGCCGTAGACAGGGCCGCAGCCAGACCACCGGCAGCCACCAGAGCAATCACCCAGCCAGGAAGCCGTGCAATCTCAGGATTGGCCAGAACAAGGATGTCGCGGTTCACCGTCAATTCAGAACCCTGCCAGCCACGCGCTTCAGCGGTTGCTGCAAAGGCCTCAGACTTGTCGTTGTACCACTGGATACGACCGTCATTGTTCTTGTCTTCGAACTTCAGAAGGCCTGTAACTTCCCAGTTCTTCATCCAGTCCGGACGTGCCTGATATTCAATCGGCTGCTCGGAAACACCATTCGGGAACACCGTATCGATCAGGTTCAGACGCGCCATGGCACCAACAGCCGGAGCTGTCAGGTAAAGAAGCGCAATGAACACCAGCGCCCAGCCCGCAGACCAGCGCGCATCAGCCACTTTCGGAACCGTGAAGAAGCGGATGATCACGTGCGGCAGACCAGCTGTACCGATCATCAGCGAGAAGGTGAACAGAACCATGTTGATCACCTGGGATGGCGTGCCATCCTGGAAGGTGTACTCACGGAAACCGAGATCGGTCACCACCTGATCAAGCCGTGTCAGCAGCGCAACACCGGATTCAGCATGCTCACCGAACAGGCCAAGCGGCGGCAACGGGTTACCCGTCAGCTGCAGTGAGATGAAGATCGCCGGGATTGTGTAGGCGGTGATCAGCACGCAATACTGAGCCACCTGCGTGTAGGTCACGCCCTTCATGCCGCCAAGAACCGCATAGAAGAACACAACAGCCGCACCGATCAGAAGACCAGCGGTGTTGGAGACTTCCAGGAAGCGGGAGAACGCCACACCAACGCCGGTCATCTGACCGATAACATAGGTCACAGACGCAACGATCAGGCAGAGCACCGCAACGATACGGGCTGTCGGGCTGTAAAACCGATCGCCGATAAACTCGGGAACCGTAAACTTGCCGAACTTGCGGAGATAAGGCGCAAGCAGCAGAGCCAGAAGCACGTAGCCACCGGTCCAGCCCATCAGGAACGAACTGTTCTGGTAACCGCCAAAGGCAATCAGGCCGGCCATGGAGATGAAGGAGGCCGCTGACATCCAGTCAGCTGCTGTCGCCATACCATTGGTGACCGGATGAACGCCCCGGCCCGCCGCATAAAACTCGGATGTGGACCCGGCACGGGCCCAGATCGCGATGCCGATATAGAGCGCAAATGTACCGCCCACAAACAGCAGATTGAGAGTATATTGATCCATGGCCCCTATTCCTCATCCACGCCGTGTTCACGGTCGAGCTTGTTCATGCGCCATGCATAGAAAAAGATCAGCGCCAGGAACACGAGGATTGATCCCTGCTGCGCGAACCAGAAACCAAGATCTGTTCCGCCTACCGTGATGCCGGAAAGCAGTGGACGCAGCAGAATGCCGAACCCAAAGGACACCACACCCCAGATGACAAGGCTGACCACAATGATGCGCAGGTTTGCGGACCAGTAGGCCTTGTCGGATTCACTCGACTGAGAGTTTTGATCTGTCTGATCAGACATTAGAACTCCTCCGTTACAATGATCGACGATTCATATCGCCGAATGCGTCTGCCCCCTCTCCCCTTTGAAAGGACCAGCACCCCCAGGCATGGCATCAGGTGTTCTCGCTAACCGGCAAACATCTGATCTGAAGCCCATAACTGTTTCTGGGACCGCTTCTGGCCGCCTCCGCCCGCTTCCGGCGGAAACGGCGAGAAAGGTTGTGAACGCTTCTTTAACGAAGTCAGTAACTTGTCAATTCCAGCCCCTTGCTACTTATTTCCAATAAGGATTCCGGAAAGCGCAGTTTTCTGCCAATTCACAAAAGCGGTCTTCGACCATTGGACGAGCCCCAAAACAGTTGTTATCCCGAGACAACGAGGTCATCAGGTAACCTGTTCCACGCCGCAATCAGAGATCCAACAAGGCGAACGAAGGCTGCAGGCAGCCAGGCAGACATACGCGCTCAGCCTGTAGTTCGCCCCTCACGGTACACCTTGGGGAAAACTGACAAGACCTGCAAAAAGCCCTTGATTCAGGCCCTTCCCGCCTATAAACACGTCTGCGGAGAGGTGGCCGAGTGGTCGAAGGCGCTCCCCTGCTAAGGGAGTAGGCGGGAAACCGTCTCGAGGGTTCGAATCCCTTCTTCTCCGCCATTTCATTTTTTTCCCTTCTAATTCCCTCTAATACCTTGAACGGCAAGATAGTTTTTGGGGTTCGAAGTCTTTTTTCGGCAATATGTAGGACGCTCCGAAAACACCATTCTGAGCACCATTTTTCTGTACATCAAATCACCGAAAATGTAGATATTACAAGGGTTTGCTAAAAACATTGTAGCGAGTTCGAACAGTTCATCAAACGATCCTGTTTTTGACGGCTTTTCTTCCATTTTTTCTGCTAAGATCAGCTTTTCACGTTCCAACTCATCAAGCTTCTTTGCGCAAGCTGAAACGACACGATCCGATGACGCATCGACCAAACGCTCAACCAAAGCATCGATTTTCTTATCGATCTCTTTTATCTGCGATTTGAAATCGAGCATCACAGCGGCCAATTGGTCTGACTGTTGTTTCCAGGCATGTTTGAACATGATGGTGGCAATAGCAATGAAGTCATTGCCCGGTTGCAGCGCTCTGAGAACGTCATCGAACTCGCCTTCCAGCTGATCGCGCCGGATTGATTTGCGGTAGCTTTCACAGCCTTTGGTGAAGCACATATAGTAAAGATGCTTCTTGCCTGCCTTACTCTTCGACCAGTTCCCTGTCAGCGGATTGCCGCAATCAGCGCAGGTCGCAAACCCGCACAAGGGAAAATCAGCACTGATATCTTTACGGGCCGGAGCACGTGCCCCTTCTATAGTTCGGCTTTGTATCTTCTCGAAATCCGCAAACGAGATCGGCCCTTCATAATGGCCTTTGCGTTAGGAAATCCCCCAATCGGGAATTTCGATATATCCGGCATAATGAACACGGTGGAACAGACGAATGACTTCTTCATAGCGCACTTCCTCGGTGCGGCGATCCTTTGGAAAGTCCGACTAGCTTTCCAGATATCGTTTTACTTCGCTTTGGGTTTCAAAGCGCCCCGAGGCAAAGCCCTGTAAGGCTTCCTGAATAATGGAGACCATCGGTTCATCGCGCACCATGACCCGGCCCTCATGCCCCGCCACCTTGACGTATTTATGACCGGGCGGCGCATGCCCCCCCAATAGTCATTACGTGCCCGCCCTTCCATTCTGCTGCGGGTCTGCTTGGCATTATCAAGTCGTTGATGCTCGGCAAAGACAGCTTGAATATTACCCATCATGATCCTGAGGGTGTTTTCTCTCAATACTGTTGCATACGCATGCGGTGGCTGATCTATTCAGTGCGTTAGAACCTGTTCTAGGAAATTCCGTGTCCGTTCACTTTTGGGACTGTCAAAGAAGCTTTCCGGATCATCTTCTTCTATGATCTCACCGGTATCCATGAAGATCACCCGATCCGCCACTTTACGGGCAAACCCCATCTCATGGGTTACGCAAATCATTGTCATGCCTTCTTCAGCAAGCGTCACCATCACGTCCAGAACCTCACCGATCATCTCAGGATCAAGGGCCGAGGTCGGCTCGTCGAACAGCAGAATATCGGGCTTCATGCACAACGCCCGTGCGATGGCAACACGCTGTTGCTGACCGCCCGAAAGCTGACCGGGGTATTTCGATGCCTGATTGGCGATCTGCACCTTTTCCAGATACGTCATCGCGGTCTCTTCCGCTTCAGCCTGAGAGATTTTGCGCGCCAGCATCGGGGCCAGTGTGCAGTTCTCAAGGATCGTCATATGGGGAAATAGATTGAAGTGCTGAAACACCATGCCAACATCCTGCCGCAGCTTGTCGATATTTGGATCGTCTGCGCTGATGGCGTGGCCATTGATCTCAATCAGGCCGGACTGATGTTCCTCGAGCTGGTTGATCGTGCGGATCATGGTCGATTTGCCGGAGCCTGAAGGACCGCAGACAACGATCTTTTCACCCTTGCTTACGGTTAGATTGACGTTCTTGAGAGCGTGAAAACTGCCGTAGTACTTTTCGACATGGCTGAGTCTGACGGCCGGAACTTCGGACATGGGCGATCTCCCCTTCAGGTTTTTATGGCGGCAGTAACGATGATCTCGACTTTCAGTACATCCCGCGCCAACCGGGCTTCGCCACAGGCGCGGGCAGGCGCGTGATTTTCGGGTACCCAGGCATCCCAGACGGCGTTCATTTCGGCGAAATCCGCCATATCGCGCAGCCAGACAATGGCTTGCAAAATATGCTCACGGTCAGAGCCCGCCTCGGTCAGCAGGGCATCAATGCGCGACAGACAGTCTTGCGTCTGCTCGGTGACGCTGTCACCGGCTCCGACCTGACCACACAGGTAAGCAACGCCATTGTGTTTGACGATCTTCGACATCCTTGCGCCGGTATGCAGGCGTTCTATCATGACAGTAACCCCCTGGCCTTCAGCGCATCGGATATCTCGTCCAAAATGGCCGGATCGTCGATGGCAGCGGGCGTCTTGAATTCGGCGCGATCGGCAATCTTCTGCATCGTGCCGCGTAGCACCTTGCCCGAGCGTGTCTTGGGCAGGCGTTTGACCGGGATGGCTGTTTTGAAAGCGGCGACGGCACCGATTTGCTCTCGCATCAGCGCGACCAGCTCTTTCTCCAGCTCACCCGTATCCCGATCAGCGCCGTCATTGGTTACATAGAAACCCAGCGGCATTTGACCTTTCAACGCATCCGCCGCGCCGATCACGGCACATTCCGCGATGTCGGGATGCGCCCCGATCACTTCCTCCATCGCGCCGGTGGACAGGCGATGACCGGCCACGTTGATTATGTCATCCGTGCGGGCCATGATGAAGACATAGCCGTCCTCATCAATGATCCCCGCATCCGATGTGGCGTAGTAGCCAGGAAATTCGTTCATATACGAGGTCAGGAACCGCTCCGGCGCGTTCCATAGCGTCGGGAAACCCGAGGGTGGTAGCGGAAGCTTGCAAACGATATTGCCCAGCGTGCCGGGTTCAACCTCGTGCCCTTCGTCGTCCAAAACGCGGATGTCGAATCCCGGCATCGGTTTGCCCGGCGAGCCGTATTTGACCGGGATCTGTCCAAGCCCTACAGGGTTGCCGGACATGGCCCATCCGGTTTCTGTCTGCCACCAGTGGTCAATCACTGGACGCTGCAGCTTTTCTTCTGCCCATTGGATCGTTGCCGGGTCCGAGCGTTCGCCGGCCAGAAACAGCGTGCGGAATTTGGACAGGTCATACTGTTCGATCAACTGGCCTTTGGGGTCTTCTTTCTTAATCGCGCGAAACGCCGTGGGGGCCGTAAAAAGCGCCGCGACCTGATGATCCTGAATAACCCGCCAGAAAGCGCCCGCATCTGGGGTGCCCACCGGTTTCCCCTCGTAAACCACGGTGGCGCAGCCATGCAGCAGCGGCCCGTAACAGATGTAGGAATGCCCGACGACCCAGCCTACATCGGACGCGGCCCAGAACACCTCACCAGGCTGGATCCCATAGTGGTATTCCATCGTCCATTTCAGCGCCACCATGTGCCCGCCATTGTCGCGCACAACGCCTTTCGGCTGGCCGGTGGTGCCAGAGGTGTAGAGGATATAGAGCGGATCGGTCGCCGCAACCGGCACGCATTCTGTTGTCTCTCCTGCCGCCTTTGCTGCACCGATCAGTTCGGCATAGTCCAGATCGCGCCCCGGGATCAGTTCGGCCACTTCCATGTCGCGTTGCAGGATCAAGCAATGCTCGGGCTTGGACGTGGCTTCCTCAATGGCCGCTTCCAGTAGCGGTTTGTAATGTATGATCCGACCCGGTTCGATCCCGCAGGAGGCTGAGATGATCATCCTAGGTTCGGCATCATTGATCCGCGTGGCAAGTTCATGTGGCGCAAAACCGCCAAACACAACCGAATGGATCGCCCCCAAACGAGCGCAAGCCAACATTGCGAACACAGCCTGCGGCACCATTGGCATGTAGATGACAACGCGGTCGCCCTTGCCAACGCCATGCGCGCGCATGACGAATGCAAGCGCGCCGACTTCCGCCTGTAACTCCGCAAAGCTGAAAGTCTGGGCCGTGTCAGTGACCGGACTGTCATAGATCAGCGCGGTGCGGTCGCCATGCCCAGCCTCGACATGACGGTCGACGCAGTTCCAGCAGGTGTTGCATGTAGCACCCGCGAACCAGCGGCCATAAACGCCCATCTCAGGGTCCAACACCTTATCGGCTGGTTTGAACCAGTCTATCTGTTCAGCGGCTTTGGCCCAGAACGCCTCTGGGTCCACTTGCCAGCTTCCATATGCGTCCGCGTAGCTCATGACATTACGTAGTTCAGGCCAAGGCGGCCGCCATCGACATAGATCGTTTCGCCGGTGACATAGCTGGCCTTTTTCGAGCATAGGAACGCCACCACATCCCCGATCTCGCGGGCCGTGCCAGCGCGACCCAGCGGAGTACGTGACATCGCAATTTTGAACGCTTCAGGGTTGGCGTTCACGCCAGCCATCATCTCGGTATCGATCGAGCCGGGACCCACGGCATTCACGCGGATGTTGTTCTTGGCCAGTGCCAAGGCTGCGACCTTGGTCAACTGCATGACACCGCCTTTGGACGCGCAATAAGCCGGGATGGCCGGGATCGCGACCTGCGCGTTGATTGACGACATGTTTACAATCACACCTTCAATCCCCTTTTCAACCATCGTCGCTGCAGCCCGTTGCATCGCCACAAAAACACCGCGCAGATTGATATTCATCACGCGGTCAAAAGCATCCAGATCGTAGTCCAGAAAATTGCCTGGCATCGCGATACCCGCGTTGTTCACCAGGGCCGAGACCGGGCCATACTCTGCTTCGATCGTGTCGAACAAGGCGCCGATGGAGTCCACGTCCCCCATATCGCAAATCATTCCAACACCACCCAGATCGGCGGCAACCTTGTGAACGCTGTCCTGAATATCGACCAAGATGACCTTAAAACCATCTTCGTTCAGCGCCTCGACACAGGCCAGTCCGATGCCTTGCGCAGCACCTGTTACAACTGCAATTGGAGTGTCAGCCATCTGCATCTATCCTTCAAATCCATAGTCATTCTTTGCCTGTTCGGCGGTAATGAACCCGGCGGCTAGATCTTGAGCCACCGCATTACGATCCCTTTTCTCCGGCGCGCCATAACCGCCGCCGCCCGGCAGGCTCAGCTTCAGTCGCTGGCCGTTCTTGATCATTTGGCGCCCCTTAGACCGCAGCGCCGATCCGTCGGTCAGTTCCACCGCACCGGCACCACCCGCAAGTCCACCATTGCGTCCACGCGCCGGGTTTTTCACCCGATCGAACATGGCGTTGAAGTAAAAATCATACCCTGCACGCGGCTCAATCTCGATCGTCTGACCCAAGCCGCCGCGCAGCATCCCAGCACCGCCAGACCCTTCACGCAGATCTTTTCGCCAAACTGTGATCGGGCCGACATGCTCGGTCGCCTCAACACTCATCGTCGAAACACCGGAGGGGAATGCTGTTGCGCTCAACCCATCGAATGCCGGCCGTGCACCGGTGCCGCCGGAGTTGAACATCAGCACTTCTCGGTTCGGCAGTCCGCTTTCGGGATCGGAGGCACGGGCAGAAATCTGAATATTCCAAAGCGCGCTTGCGCCTTCCGCCGGAACTGTGTCGGGCATCGCCTTGTGCAATGCGCCCAGAACCACATCGGGCACCAGATGCCCCATGACATGCCGCACGGACACGGGCGCGGGCCGTCTCGCTGCAAGGATACAACCCTCGGGTGCCGTGATCTGGAATGGCTCGAGCGAGCCGGTATTGTTCGGAACTTCGGGCGCGATTGCGCATTTCAGCGCGTAGCAGGCATAGGCGCGGGTATAAACCTCGGGGCAGTTTACGCCAAAGCGGCTCATACCCGAGGTGCCCTCAAAATCCGCAACAAGCTGATCGCCATCAACGCTCAGCGTCACTTCCATATGCACGGGCGCGTCATAGCCATCGACTTGCATCGTCTCGTGATAGACACCCGAGGGCACTTTCGCGATGGCCTCCAGCGTTGCATTGCGGCTGGTTTCGATAACGAAATCTGACAGGGATTGCAGGTCATCAATCCCGAACTCGTCCATCATCGCCTGCAAACGACGCCCCCCCGCCTCGTTACAGGCTGCCAGCGAGTACATATCACCCACGGTCTGATCAGGCGTGCGCACATTTGCGCGGATCATCTCGATCAACAGGGGCTGAACTTGACCACGCTCGGCAAACTTGGTGATCGGGATCAGCAGGCCCTCTTCAAACACCTCGTTACCGTCAGGTCCAAAGCCGCGCCCGCCGATATCGACCACATGCGCGGTACAGGCGAAGTAACCGATATGCACGCCCTCGCGGAAAACCGGTGTGACAACAGTAATGTCATGCAGATGCCCAGTGCCCAGCCACGGGTCATTGGTGATGAACACATCACCTTCAAACGTGTTCTGTGGGCCGATCCGGGCGGCAAAATGCGTGACACTTTCGGCCATCGCATTGACGTGGCCTGGCGTCCCGGTCACCGCCTGTGCGATCATGCGGCCCTCGCGGTCAAAGAGGCCCGCCGACAGGTCGCCCGCCTCGCGGACCGAAGTTGAAAATGCTGTACGGATCAGCGTGGTGGCTTGTTCCTCCACAACCGCGATCAGGCGGCTCCACATGATCTGATGATCGATATCTGACACGCCCATGCCTTAAGCCTCCTTCGCCAGCAACAGCAGACTTCCATCGCCCTGCCCCACCGCGCGATAGCCTGATGTGACAATCGTTGATGTCTCGGATTCCACGATGATTGCGGGGCCTTCGACGGCCATGCCGGGCGTCATGTGCACCCGTTCAACCTCACGCGCTTCGACCGATTTGCGTAATGCAGCGTCAAAAAATTCACGTGTGCGGGCGGCTTCTGCGGAAGACCCACTCTGATGGCCAACAACAGCTTCAGCGTCAGGCAGGACCGTTGATACGGTCAACAGCCAGTTCGTAATCTCAACCGCCAACCCATCAATCACCCGGCCAAATAGCGTGCGATAGGCATCTTCGAAAGCTGCAAGGATCAACGATACATCGCTGTCTTCAAACTGTTTATGTGGCAGTACAACCGGAATTTCCCAGCCCTGCCCGGAATAGCGCATCTGCGCTGTCAGGCGGATCTCGGTGGCTTCGCCTTTAGCTCCTTCGTTCACAAACGCGCGCGCCTCAGCCTCCATCTCGATCAAGGCCGCATTCACAGCACTGGCGTCAAATTCATCCATGCGCTGGAACATGCCGCGTGTCGCTTCAAAACTGAATGGCGCTTTCAGAAACCCGATAGCCGAGCCCACACCCGCACCCGGCGGTATGATCAGCGCCTTGATCCCAAGCTTTTCACATTGGCGGCAGGCATGCAGCGGAGCGCCGCCGCCGAATGCGATCATGGTGAAATGCTCAATGTCGCGCCCATTCTCGACCGTGTGAACCCGCGCCGCGTTGGCCATGTTTTCATCTACCAGTTCGGTGATACCAAAGGCGGCATCACCTGCGGAGAGGTTCAATTTGGCCGCGGCCTTCTCGGATTCCGCCACGTTTAGCGGTATCGCACCACCCGCAAAATTATCCGGGTCCAATCGGCCCAACAGCAGGTTGGCATCAGTCACCGTGGGTTCCGTCCCGCCGCGCCCATAACAGGCAGGTCCAGGTTCAGAGGCGGCAGAACGCGGTCCCACCTGCAGCCGCCCCATGCTATCGACAGAAGCGATCGAACCACCACCGGCACCGATCTCAACCATTTCGACCACGGGTGTCGACACGGTCATGCCGGACCCTTTCTTAAAGCGATAGGTTCGGGCAACCTCAAAGGTGTTTGCCGTTTTGGGCGCACCGTCTTCGATCAGACAAATCTTGGCGGTTGTCCCGCCCATATCGAAGCTGAGCACTTTGTCCAGCCCATGTGCCCGCGCGAAATCGGCGGCAAAAATCGCCCCCCCCGCCGGGCCGGATTCCAGCAGACGCACCGGCTGCTCTGCAGCAGTTTCGACCGAAATCAAACCTCCACCGGAATGCAGCATGAAGACCGGCGCCATCACGCCGGTATCGCGCAGCCGCGATACCAGCCGCCCGAGATAATCAGCAACTTGCGGCTGCACATAGGCATTTGCAATCACAGTGTTGAAACGCGGCAGCTCTCGCATCTGCGGGGAGATCACAGAGGACAGAGAGATCGACAACTCCGGCATCGCTGCGCGCAACGCCTTACCCATCGCGACTTCATGCGCGTCATTGGCATAAGCATGCATCAAACCAACCGCAACGGCCTCGAACCCGCCTGCACGGATGGTTTCAACCATCTCTTCGACTTCGACTGGATCAAGCGTCAGCAGAACTTCTCCGTCCGGGCCCATCCGTTCGTTCAGAGTGAAGCGATGCTGGCGCGGGACCAGAGGCTTGGGCAGGTTCAGATTCAGATCATACTGCTCGAACCGGTTTTCCGAGCGCATCTCAATCACGTCGCGGAAACCCTCAGTGGTTATGAACGCAGTCTTTGCCCCGCGCCGCTCGATCAGCGAATTTGTGACCAGCGTTGTGCCATGTATGACCTGAGCAATCTCACCCAACGCAAGACCCACCTGACCGGCCGCTTTGACGATCCCGTCCAGAATAGCCTGTTCCGGCTGACTGTAATTGGTCAGCACTTTGCAGGTAGACAGACCACCCGAATGCACAAGCGCTACATCTGTGAAGGTTCCGCCGATATCGACGCCGACGCGTATTTCTGAATTGCTCATGGGTCTCTTAAAGGCTCTTGAGGACTTGGTTGGCCGTGAATGCCACCCGATACACGCGCGACATGATTGATGCCGCTGGTACAGGCGAAAACTCGGCCATTGGTAGTGGCAGCACGGCAGGGTCCATTCCCGATATCAGCTTAGCCATACACTCACCAAAGATTGTACCCGTGGTGATACCTCGTCCATTGTATCCGATTGATGTCAAAAGATTGGGTGCCAGCTGGTAAATTCGTGGTAGGTGATCCGGAGTCATGGCTATTTTCCCATCCCAAGCCTCCTCGAATTCGATAGGCCCAAGCTCCGGAAAAAGACGTAAGAGTTGTTTTCTGGCCCAGCGATGTGACAATCCACGACCGACCGATCCAACGACCGAACCCATCGAACCGATCACGAGGCGGTCATACGCATCCCGGCGGAGGCTAAACATAATTTGCCCGGTATCCCAGATGCCTTGCCGTCCTGGAATTATGTGTGACATTCCGGTGCTCAAAGGTGTCGTGGCAAACTGAAAGTAAGGGATCATGGTGAATACACGATTCAGACTTGGCCACAGCTCATCACTATAGGCGTTTGTACCCAACACCACATTTTTTGCACGAACCAAGCCTTTGTTGGTTTCAACGATCCATATTTGACCATCTCGTCGAAGACCGGTTGCTCGGACATTTGTACTGATTTCCGCACCTGCGCTCCTAGCCGCACGGGCCAATCCACGGCAATATCCCATCGGGTTGATTGTACCAGCACGGTGATCCAGCAAGCCGCCATAGAACGCACTTGTTCCGGTCATCTCGACCATCTCTTCTGCCGAGAGTAAATCAACCGGCTCTCCCAAGCGTTCCCATTCAGCGTGTCGGGCTTGTAAATCTCTGACGCCTGACTTCGCATGGGCGGCGTGTATGGTTCCTGTTTTTGAGACCTCACAGCGGATCTGGTGCTTTTCAATCAGATTGAAAACCTGAGCAGGGCCAGCTCCAAATCGTTTTATAAACTTTGGTCCATATGTATTCCCAAGCTTTTTTCGAACCGCTGCAGGGGGATGCCACACGCCAGCGTTTACGAGACCTACGTTCCGACCTGAACCGCCATATCCAATAAAATTGGCTTCAAGTACGTGTGCACTTAACCCCATTTCTGCACAGTGAAGCGCAGTGGATAGTCCTGTAAATCCGCCACCAACAATTGCGACATCTGTCTCCGCGTCACCCGTCATTGGGTTACGGTAATCTGGTTCTTCGGCAGATAAGTCCCAAAGAGAAATCGGGCTGTCTGAATTCATGCGCTGGGGCCCTTTTTTGGTATAGACATGCCGCGTGTTCAGCGGTTCCTGTCAGCTTACGTTGCAATGATTTTCTTGATGTGTCAATATATGGAATTAGTGTTTTATATAACGGAACAATCGAAATGTTTCAACTCAAGAAAACGGCTGCCCAGATGGTTCAAGAGGCGCGTGACCGTATAGAAGAAATAGAAACACCAAATCTGATCGGGATGGTCGATGACCCAAATGTGGTCATCGTCGATATCCGAGACGTGCGCGAACGTCAGCGCACCGGGTTCATCCCGGGCAGCTTCCATGCGCCGCGGGGCATGGTCGAATTCTGGGTCGATCCTGATAGCCCGTATCACAAGGATATTTTTGCGCAGGAAGGCAAGAAGTATGTCTTTCACTGTGCGTCGGGCTGGCGGTCGGCCCTGACGGTCGCAACCCTGCAAGACATGGGCTTTGAAGCAGCACACCTTAAGGAAGGATTCGGTTCCTGGGAAAAATCCGGCGGCCCTGTCGAGAAATCCGATTGAATCCAACCGGAAGCTGCGCCTCAGAGCTGGCGCAGTTTCTGGGTCACGCCTTCTGCAGCATGATGCACCAACATCCCCAACCGGTCCTCGCCGCCGTCGCTCATGTTGATATCAGGCAGTGAGATGCCAAGCGCGGCGATGGCCTCGCCGTCGGGCAACAGGATAGGGGCTCCGAAGCTCAGGATACGGTCGCGGAACTCTCCGCGGTCAAACGCATAACCACGTTTTAGCGTTTCCTGCATGTCCTCGGCGACTTGCTCCAGTGTCGTCAGGGTTTTGTCTGTATACCGCGCCAACCGGCCCTCGAGCTTGTCGCGCAATTGATCAAAATTTCTCGACAGAATGGCCTTGCCCGTTCCTACGCAATGAATTGGGGCGCTGCCACCAACGGGATTCCAGGACCTGATTGGCTTCAGGCTTTCAACCTTGTCTATATAGATGACATTCAATCCCTCTAGCACAGCCAGATAAATGGCCTCACCGGTTTCCTGACTCAGATAGGCCATTTCAGGCGCTGCGGCAGCTCGCAGGTTGAGGTTTTCGACCGAACTGCGCCCCACCTGCCATGTCTTCAGCGTGGCGGCATAAGTCTTGTCATCGAGGTGTTTCACATACCCCAGCGTGATCAAGGTCTGCAACAGCCGAAACGTATTCGATTTTGTCAGTTCCAGTTCGCGCGACAGCTCGGTCACTCCTTTGCTGCCTTGATGCGCCGCGAGGTTCTCCAGAATGGCAAGCCCTTTGGATAAGGTCGAGTCCACCTTTGGGGCTTTGGGTGCGTCACTCACTATTCGTCCTTTCTGCGCAGTTTGCTCTGTATAGCAGAACGGGAACGAGCTTCAAATGATGGTTGATCATGAACCGTCAGATCAGGCACTTCGCCTTCAAAACGGCGTATGTCCACCATGGTCGAATGAGACGCCGGGCTTTGGGTCAGGCTCGATGTGCGCAGATCATGAGTTAGGGCATTGGGATTGCCGTGCCTGTCCCGTTCCTGGGGGGCGTCATAGTCAGGATCGTACCAGGCACCGGTCCAGAGAAAGACACAACCTTTCAAAATGTCCGGCGTAACGCGGGCACCGGCCAAACACCGGCCACGATCATTGAAAAGTTCAACAACATCGCCATCTGCGATTCCCCTGTCGGCCGCATCTTCCGGGTGAATCAATACCGGCTCGCGCCCCTGCACCTTCATGGCAAGGCTGTAGTGGCCATTGTCCAGTTGCGAATGCAGCCGTGTGCCCGGCTGACCCGACAACAGAAAAAGAGAATGCGTACCGGCGGAATAATCTCGGGGCACGAACCAGGTCGGATGTCCATGACAGTCGTCCAGTCCAAACCCTGCAATCTGCTCTGAGAATATTTCGATTCGACCGCTTGGCGTCGGCAAAGGGTTCGCATCTGGATCCCGTCGAAAATCGGCCAAAAAGACTTGCTGCGGAGATGGGTCCTGCAGTTCCACAACATCCCCTTTGATGAATGTCTCCCAATCCGGCAAGCGCTCACCGCTCGACTGCGCCACCTCTTGCGTTTGGGCCCAAATGCGGCGCAGCCAGTTGTCACGGTCCAACCCATCGGTGAACTGGTCCGCATTTCCCATGCGCCGGGCGAGATTGGCATAGATGTCAAACTCGATCCGCGCTTCACCGCGGGGGGCTGCATTTGCGGGCATGGGCACCAGTGCGTTGTCTGACTTGCCGCCACCGAAATCCGTGCGCTCTTGCGGTGCGGCCACTGGCAGAACGATATCCGCGTGGCGCGCCGTTGAGGTCCAATTCAACTCGTTCACAATCACGGTTTCGGGACGTTGAAACGCTTGGTGAAGGCGCCGCAGGTCCTGATGGTGGTGAAAGGGGTTACCGCCAGCCCACCAGACCATCCGAATATCAGGAAAAACGCGGTCCTCGCCATTGTATTGATACTCACCGCCCGGGTTCAAAAGCATGTCCGATATCATCGCTACCGGGATGAAATCAGAAACTGGGTTCTTGCCCTGCGGCAATGTCCCCCAGCGGAACGGGCGTTCAATGTTGCCGATATTTGCATTTACACCATAGCCAACCGTATACCCGCCGCCCGGCAGTCCGATCTGCCCCAGCATCGCCGCCAGCGTGACTGTCATCCACAGCGGCTGTTCACCATAGTCCGCCCGCTGAAGCGCGGCGGCGCAGGTGATCATCGTCCGACGTGCGGCCATTTCCCGCGCCAACGAGGTAATCCGCTCGGCGGGGACGCCTGAGATTGATGCAGCCCAATCGGCGGACTTTGCAATCCCATCGGTTTCTCCCTGCAAGTAGCTCGCGAATTTGTGAAATCCGACGGTGTAGCGATCTAGAAATTGGATATCATGCAACCCTTCTGCAAGCAGAGTATGCGCCAATCCCATCATGACTGCGGTATCCGTACCGGGCTTTGGCGGCACCCATTCCGCCCCGATCTCGTCAGCGGCATCGGTTCTCAGGGGGCTGAAATTCACGAATCTCACACCAGCCTCTGTGCAGGCTTTCAGGTTGTCCATCATCCTGTGACGCGCCACGCCACCATCGCTGACCTGTGTGTTCCGCATCGCCATGCCCCCAAACATGACTACCAGTTCACTATGCTTGGCGACAACGGGCCAACGGGTCGCCTGCGCCACATGAGTTCTAAACGGGCCGACGATATGCGGCATCAGCACCAGTGCGGCATTATAGCTGTAATTACCCTCTGAACGCACAAACCCGCCTTGCCCGTTTAAAAAACGTTTGAGCTGGCTTTGCGCATGATGAAAACGCCCGGCGCTGGACCAGCCGTATGACCCTGCATAAATCGCAGTGTTGCCGTAGGATCCGCGTACGCGCGTCAACTCCGAAGCAATAAAGTCCAGTGCATCATCCCAACTGACTTCGACAAAACTGTCGCGCCCGCGCGTACCGTCACCCTCCAACCAACCGCGTCGTATGGCGGGACGCAGAACGCGCGCGCGACCGTTCAAGCTGGACGCGATGTTGCGGTTGATTTCAGACGGGTTTGGATCATTCGGATGCGGATGCACCGCTACAAGTTTGCCGTTTCTGGTTTCAGAAATACCAGCGCCCCAGTGATTTCCTGTCAGGGTCCGGGAGGTTTCTGCGGTCACATTTTTTGTTCCGTTATAAAAAACTCACTTTCCAAATATTGACACAACATTGACTGGCTGTCATCATGCCTGTCAACATTAAAGGGCACAAAAGTGCAAAACACTCCAATTAATTTATCGGACTGTCTGGTGCAGGATGGACGACCAGATCGTATCGAAGGGCGGCACGTCAATATGCCGATCGAGCTCGGCTCGACGATGGTGTTTGACACCTTGTCCGAGTTCGAGGCCGCGCGCGATGCGCGATACAAAAGCGGCACGCATTATTATGGGCGATACGGCAACGCCGCGACGCATAAGCTGGAACAGATGCTCGCAAAGCTCGAAGGTGCCGATGCGATCACACTGACCTCCTCTGGCGTGGCCGCGATTACCACCACGTTGATGGCCCTGACCCGACCTGGCAGTCATCTTCTGGTCGCCGACAATGTGTATGGCAATACGCGGGCCTTTTGTGACGGTCTTTTGACTCAGCAAGGAGTTCAGGTCGAATATTTCGACCCTATGATCGGCAGCGCAATAGGGCATCTGATACGCGAAGACACCGCTGCCATCATGTTCGAAAGTCCCGGGTCGGGAACCTTTGAGATGCCCGATATTCGGGCCATCGCCACAGCGGGAAAATCGGCAAACGTGCCGACCATTCTGGACAATACCTGGGGCACACCCGTGTTCAGCCAGCCCATTGCCCTAGGCGTCGATATCGTCGTCTATTCCGGCAGCAAATACATCTCGGGCCATTCCGATTGCATGTTGGGGGTCACCGCAAGTAATGCGACCTATGCAAAGGTCATTCGCAAAGCGGTGATGCAGATCGGCGACAAAACAGGGGGGCAGGAAATACTGCTGGCACTGCGCGGCCTCAGAACGCTAAAGCTGCGGATGGAACATATCGACGCCGCTGGTCGTGAGATGGCGCTTTGGTTTGCGGATCAGCCGCAAGTGAAAACCGTTTTGCATCCCGCTCTGCCCTCCTGCCCCGGTCAAGAGAACTGGGCGCGTGACTTTACCGGGGCTGCGGGCCTGTTTGGCGTTGTATTTCATACAAGCAGCGAACGTTCGGTACGGGCATTTGTTGATGCGCTGCATCATTTCGGGATCGGCGTGAGTTGGGGCGGGTATGAAAGTCTTGTCCTGCCCGTCACGCCCGTCCGTACGGCAACAAACTGGTCGGAGACCGGCCAGCTTGTCCGCTTCAACATCGGATTGGAGAATGTTGAGAGCCTGAAATCAGACCTCGCAAATGCACTCCCCCTGCTTGACCAATAAGGACTCAGAATGCGCAACAAGATCGACCACTTTGCCGTCGGTGCCGATACCTTGGCACAGGGCGTATCCGCGATGAAAGACGCGCTGGGTGTCGACATTCCTCAAGGATCAAAGCACGATGCGATGAGCACGCATAACTGCGTGATGCAGGCCGGAAACGAGAGCTTCTTCGAGCTTATCGCAATCGACCCCGACGCGCCCGAACCGGCGCGCGCGCGCTGGTTCTCGCTTGACGATAATACCACACAAGCGCGCCTGAAAGAACGCCCGCGCGCCTTATGCTGGGTGGTCAACACCGACGATCTGGATGCTGTGATCGCGTCCAGCCCTATTGATCTGGGTGAAGTTGTGAATTTCCAGCGAGGCGACCGCACTTGGCGTCTGACCGTCCCCAAAGATGGTCATTTGCCTGAAAATGGCCTGTTGCCCGCGTTCATAGAATGGTCGCCCGGCCCGCACCCTTCAACTGGACAACAGAACCTTGGTGTGACTTTGTCCAAAGTGCAAATCCAAACACCGGATCCTGCGCACCTGAAAGAGATATTCGAGACATTGCAGATTTCGCACTTGGCCGAGATCGCTGAGGGTCCAACCGCGCTTTCTTTTGTACTGGACAGCCCGAAAGGGTCGGTGACTATCGAATAACGAAGGGGTGTTTCATGTCGATCCCAACCGTGGATCTAACGCAAAGGCCTGACATAACGGGTTTTTTCGACCCGGGATCGAACACGATCACTTATGTTGTGCGCGACCCGGCCTCAACAGCCTGCGCCATAGTTGATCCGGTTATGGAGTTTGATCTGGCGGCTGCCCGTCTGACGTTCGACAGCGCCGATCAGATCATCGCCCACATTCGCGATAACAAGCTGACGCTTAAATGGATAATCGAAACGCATGTGCATGCCGATCACCTCTCGGCCGCACCTTATCTGCAACAGAAACTGGGCGGCAAAATCGGTATTGGCGAACATGTTCAGACCGTTCAGGACACGTTTGGTAAAATCTTCAACGAAGGAACCGAGTTTCAACGGGACGGGTCCCAATTTGATGTTTTGTTTTCGGATGGCGCGACCTACCAACTGGGCGGCCTCTCGTGCTTTGCATTGCATACACCGGGACACACACCCGCTTGCATGGTGCACGTCATCGGTGATGCGGTTTTCGTAGGTGATACTCTTTTCATGCCGGACGGCGGGTCTGCACGCGCTGACTTTCCGGGCGGAGACGCCGGTCAGCTGTATGATTCAATCCAGCGGGTCCTTTCAATGCCGGACGAGATGAGGCTGTTTATCTGCCATGATTACGGCCCCGGTGGTCGGGCAATCGCATGGGAAACCACGATTGGCGAGCAAAAGGCCAAAAACATCCATGTCGGCGAGGGAAAGACGCGAGACGAGTTCATCAAGTTCCGCACGGAACGGGACGCTCAACTGGCGGTTCCAAAGCTCATTTTGCCATCGCTTCAGGTCAACATGCGCGCAGGCGAAGTGCCTGAGGACCCGGACGGCAACATGATGCTTAAGACCCCAATCAATAAACTCTGACCATCACGAAAATTACCCATCCGGTTTTAGGTGGGCGTTGCTTGTGCAGAAGCGGAGAAGGGAGGCCGAGGAGAGATTACCGCTCTGCAACGTTCATGCGCCGCTTCAGGTATTCGCCGTATTGACCAAGGCCAAACAGGAAGATCCAGTAGATAGCAGCCACAAAGGCAAGCACTTCGATGTAATAAGGTGCCCATGCGCCGGTGCCGAAAGCGGCATTGGCCGAAGCGAGGATATCGAAGAACCCGATGATGATTACAATCGCGGTTTCCTTGAAGGTCACGACCACGTTGTTGACCGTTGCCGGCAGCGCGTGGCGGAATACCTGTGGTAGCACAATGCGCCCAAGGATTTGCCAATAGGTCAAACCCAGCGCTTTGCCCGCTTCGAACTGGCCTTTTGGGATGGCCTGAAATCCGCCTCGTAAAACTTCGGCCTGGTAGCAGGCAAAGAACAAGCCAAAAGCGATGATCACACGCCAAATTTTGTCGCCCTCCAGCCAGCTGGGCAACAGGATCGGGATCACAACCGCAGCTGTGAACAAAGTTGTCAGCAGCGGCAAAGATCGGATCAGGTCAATCACCAGCGAGGCAAACCCGCGCACCACGGGCATCTCAGACCGTCGCATCAGCGCCAGCCCAAGCCCCATCGGCATCCCGATCAGCACGACGCTTGAGAACAGAAACAGAGTTAGGGCAAGTCCACCCCACTGGTCCGTTGTCACCTGGGGCAAGCCCAACAGGCTGCCTTCCATGAGCAGGTAATAGATCGCAAAACCCGCAATCCATATCGTCGACAGACGCTTGGTAGTCCATGTCCACGGGAAACAGGAAATCACCACAGTAGCGATGATCGACAGGCAGGCCAGAGTGGACCGCCAATGCTCTTCATATGGATAAAGACCGAACAGGATCAGCCGGTGCCGCGCGTCGATGACCGACCAGCAAGCACCACCATGGCCGCATTGCTCTACATCATCGGCGCTCCAAACCGCGTTGAGGATGCCCCAGTTCAACGCCTGCCAGACCAACCACGCAAGACCAGAAAAGACGATAACGGTGATGACCGTGTCCATCGGCGAGGCAAAAGAACGGCGGCGGAACAGCTGCCAATCGAACTTCTTGGAAACTACAGCGTCAGCCATATCAATGCGCCTTGAGTTTGAGACTTTCGTTCAGCCAATTTATGAACTGCGCAATCGTGAAGTTCACCAGCAGGAACGCGCCCATTAGGATGGCAATCAGTTCCAGAGTCTGACCGGACTGCGTGATTGACGTCGAGACGATGTAGAACAGGTCAGAAAAGCCGATGGCGACCCCGATGGTTGTCGCTTTCATGATGAAAATCCACTGATTGCCCAGCGGCGGGATGATGGTGCGCAGCGCCATCGGCATCTTGATCCGCGCCCAGATCACACGTTGTGTCAGCCCCAGCGCCTCGCCCGCCTCGATCAAGCCCTTGGGGACTTCAACCAGACCGCCGCGAACCACCTCGGCGATATAGGCCGAACCATAGAGCGTGATCGCAATGATCATCACCAGCAGCTCCGGTGAGATGGTCAATCCACCAACGAAGCGCAGCCCTTTGAGTTCGGGCCAAGAAATCGCGCCCTCACCCGCTGGTACTGTCAGACCAGTCGCGATCAACACCATGAAGAAGCACAAACCAATCATGGCCAACACGATCTTGATAACGCTGACTTTCATCCGCGCCATGAAAAATGCGGCTACGATCAAAACAAGGACCATCACCAGCGCAACGGTCAGTGATACGTTCAACAGCGGGATCATCAACCCGCGGTTAGACAAGAAGATCGCATCGCCGAGACTCATCGCCTGTCGCGGGCCCGGCAGGTGGATCACGATGGCGTACCAGAAAATCCCCTGAAGGATCAGCGGAATGTTTCGGAAGGTCTGGATATAGACGGTAGCTGCAGTCTTAAGCGCCGGGTTTCGCGCATCACGGAAAGTGCCGATGAGGAAGCCGAAGATCGTGGACAATACGATTGTCAGCAGACCCAGAAAAACCGTGTTCAAAAACCCGATGGTCAGGGTTCGGGCATAGCTGTCGTTGATATCCCGCTCGATCAGCGAGAAGGAGTACGACCAGCCGGTGGACCGTTCGAGAAATCCAAAACCACTGGCAAGCCCCAAAGCATTGAGATTGACCTGAGCACTCCGAATAGCGCTGATAATGATAAGCGCCGAAAAAACGATCAACGCGCTTTGTATGATCAGCTTACGCCGATTGGCGCGCGCCTTGAGTGCGGATGCGTCCATGGATCAGATCTTTTGCTTTGAAGGACGTTTCGGGGCCGCAGAACCTGCAGCCCCGGGCTAAGTCAAAACTTAGTCGAGCTGCGGGGCGTAAAGCACGCCACCATGGCTCCAGAGGTTGTTGAGACCGCGCTCCAGTTTGTACGGGCTGTTTTCACCCAGATTGCGGTGGTAGATTTCGCCATAATTACCCATTGCGGCAATCATTTCTTTGGCCCAAGTGTCGCGCAATCCAAGACGCTCGCCCATACCGGGCTCAGCACCCAGCAGACGTGCGATTTTCGGGTTCGGCGGGTTTGCGGCCATTTCTTCAACGTTTTCCGAGGTGATACCTTCTTCCTCGGCAATGAGCAGCGCGGCCAACATCCAGTTGGTGAAATCGACGAAGTCTTCATCACCCTGCCGCATTGCGGCCGAGATTGGCTCGTTCGACAACTGGTCATTCAGGATCACATGCGCATCGGGGTTTTCAAGTTCCGTGGCGCGCAGAACGGCCAGGAACGGACCCCAAGCCACAAAGCTGTCGCACCGGTTGGCCAGATAAGCAGCCCGCAATTCGGACGCCTTTTCATAGCTGACCATGGTGTGTTCGACAGCAAGGCTTTGCAGATAATTCGCGGCGATGCGTTCGATGGTGGTTCCGGCCTCGACACAAATCGTACCGCCTTCCAGATCCTTGGCATCGGTGATCCCAAGATCGCCATGCGCCATGAACTGCGCACCGCCAAAAAAGTAAGGAATCGAGAACTGCAGACCCAGCTCGGTATCGCGGCCCATTGTCCAACCTGTCGCTTTGATGATCACGTCCACGTCACCAGATTGTAGCGCCGGAAAGCGCTGCGCCCAGCTGAGCGGAACAATCTGCGCCTTTTCCGGATCACCCAGCAGAGCCGTGGTCATTGCGCGGCAAAGGTCAATGTCGAGACCTTTCCACTCGTTCCGGTCGTTTACCTCGACGAATCCGAAATAGGACCCGTTGTGGCCCGAGCACAGTAAGGTGCCACGTTCCTGGATTGCTTTTATTGTCGGACTTTCGGCCTTGGCAATACCGGGTAATACCAAGGCCCCAGCTACTGCCAATCCCAAGGCTAGATGTTTAACTAGCATTTTTCTCGCTCCACTGTTGTTCTATATATCAATACATTAGTACTGATATATAGAATGAATAACTTGTGTGAGCAAGTCAACAGTTTCGACTCAACAGACTGCGCGTTCCGGGGGTAGCGCGGACAAGGATTCCAATCTGACGCGGACACCCATTCCGATTTAGCGCGGACAGGATTCCGGGGCCTGCGGACAAGACCGCAGAGTTCCTTGTCGGGGTGCTGAGCAATCACGTGGCGAGTAGCCTTTCGCTCTTTTGAAGAAAGGGAAGGACCCAATGGCGAGATTGCCTATGAGGAAGATCAGAGAAGCTTTGAGGTTG
Source organism: Coralliovum pocilloporae (assembly GCF_030845175.1). Classification (NCBI taxonomy): domain Bacteria; kingdom Pseudomonadati; phylum Pseudomonadota; class Alphaproteobacteria; order Hyphomicrobiales; family Coralliovaceae; genus Coralliovum; species Coralliovum pocilloporae. The sequence goes on from NZ_CP132542.1 coordinate 172,176, forward strand.
CGTGCAAGCGGCCTGACGAACCGGGAGGCGGGTGACGCAACAATATGTTGCTTTGACCGCGTTGCGACTGTTAGAGCCATCGCAAATCTACATTCGAAACAAATGGCAGGTTTTGGGAAGATACGTTGCCAAATCGACGACTAGCAAAATGTCGGCTTTGAGCCGAGAGTGTAAGTAAAAAAAACCCTGCGTGACGTCTCAGTTGTTTCGTGGAAATTCATCTACTCTGAGCTGCCTTGCGCATCCAACTTCACCTATTACATTGCAAGTCCCCTCTTGGCACGATGACCATGACAGCTTCAGCCGGGCTGATGACACCACCAATGGTTTGGACAGCAAGATTGTTCACAAAGCCTGAGCGAGGGGCACGGATCTCAACCCGGGTCAGCTGATCTTCTGCAGTTTCCCGTGAAGGATATTTCGACCATTTTGGGGTTGCGGTTGGACCGTATTTTCTGATCTGCTACAGTAGATAATCGGTTAATTCCTTGAAATAAAAAGGGAATTGACCGCTTCTACTGGAGCTAAAATGAGACATTTCCTCAAAAAAGAGCCAATTGTTTGGGATTTTTTCGGCGTTTTTTGCGCGCCTGATCCGAGAATCGGACAATATTTTCATACTGCCTGTCGGTAAACTGGAAGATGTAGATATCGCCCCATTCCGGCAAGGCTTGCTCGATCTGGCGGACATAACTTTCAAACTGCTCCTTGCCGTTACAATAGCGCAGATAATTGGAAAGCTGACTCATTTCGAAGCCGATATCCAGCAGAAATTCGCGAAATTTTGTTGCGGCCTTGCGCTGTTTCTTTGTCTCGACCGGCAGGTCAAATGTCACCAGCATCCACATGATCTGATATCCGCTTAAATGAGTGGCACCATTATTCGCCTTGTTTTCAAATGCCGTCATGGTGCGTCGTCCTCCTCGACCAGCCTGCCAAGGCTTGACAGCTCCAGAGGGGATGGCAGAGCTGGCAATTCGAGAGTGGCTTTGCCTGTCTCAAAACTGGTAACAACAGAATGAACCAGTCGGGACACCTGGACAGAAAGAGGTGACAGTCCCGGCCCGCTTTCCAGATCAAACGTCGCGATACTGGTCAGGGCGTGCTTGGCCTCAGGTGTTACCTCATCAACACCGCCTGCCAGAAGGTTGAGGACAAGCTGGTCGACAAGAGGTCGATAGATTTCCATCAGGTCATCAGCCAATGCAAAGGTGTTGGCTCTATTGGAATGAAAAATGCCCATGGTCGGATGCAGGCCCGCCGCACAAACGGCCCGGGACACAATGGCACGCAAAACCGTATAACCATAGTTCAGCAGTGCATTGACGCCGCCGGCATCCTGATCACGGGCAAAATCCGGACCAAACAACTGCTTCCAATATCGTCGTGCCGCCTGGGCTTCGATGTTGTCAGGATCACCGGACCGGACCTTGCGTGCCAGTGTCCAGAAGCCACCACCCTCCTTGCCATTGGCATGAAGGACTTTCCCCTGAAGTCGGATCTTCGCAACAATCACCTTCTGCCAGATTCTCTTCTGCAGAATTTTGGAAGCCGCAAGCTGGGCCCTCAACCGCGCTCCCTGAATATGATGCCCCTCAAGAGGCCAGACGACAGAGACCGGCGCGTGATTAGGCGCACATAAAACCACCGGAACATTTCGTTCAGCCAGTCGAACAAACACCTGATTGGACCACGTCACGCCATGGGCATGAACGATAAGTCCTCCTATATCGTCCAGTGCAATGCGACCAAGCTCACCATCCTCGCTGGAAATGACAAGAAAGCCGCGATAGACGGACAGATACAGGCCGTCGGTTGATATATCGACAATCCGATCCATGATGGCATTATGCTATCATGGTTTGAATAAATGCAATTTAAACAAGAAAAAAGCTTATTTTATCTTGTTTTTCCGCGCTTCCCTGTCTTGCGGCCCTGGGTCAAACACACGACCGGCTTCGTCTATACGCACCTGACGGCATTGGATTTTTTTCAGGCCGGATGCACTTTTGCTCATATATTTGAAGGGATCCTGCTTATCCGCGTCACGGGATTTCAGACTACCCGCTTCCTTGTGATTGGCCAGGGCGATCTGCCCGCTTACGCGAAATTTCACCACCCGGGCGATGGTATAGCCATCATCGGGATGCTCATAGGCCACCATATCATTCTGCTGCAGACGCAAGACCCGGCGAGCCGTTGGATTGTCCCTGTGAAATGCCGATTGCCAGTCTGACTGGTGGGCATCAAACATGGAAATCACTTCAGAATGCCATTTGCCGTCCAGTGTCTCCCAGACATCATAACGGTAATTGGCATCGCCCTTGTAGCCTTTATAGGCCCTGCCTTCCTTGTCACGAATCGGAATGACCTTGAGCGCCTCAGCGATCCGGACACGCCGGATTCCTCTGAACCTGGGATGCGTTTCGCGGAACTTTTGAAGTGCCTCCTGCAAGGCTTTCTTATCGGTGATGCCATCCAGCGCCGTAAACAGCTCAGCCCGCAAATCTTCATCCCGAATAGTGGGAAGGTCCTTCAGCTGCAGCCCGGAGAACGGCACCCGATGAACCGCGACCGGGCGGCCATCCGGGTCATGACCCAGCCCATAGGCCGTATCATTGTGCAGTTTGCCAGCGGTCTGCCCCTTGCCCTCGGCATAGCCCTTGCGAGACACAGTGCCATGATCCGGTTTGTGGCTGACGGTAATCCTGTTGACAGCCTCGCGAAGATCAGAGCGGAAAGTCTCCCAGGGCAGAATCTCGCCCACAGTCTTGTTGACGTAATTCTCCAGATCCAGACTGTCCATCCGCCCGGCCGCCTTGGAAATACGGTTGAGCAGGCTGCGTGTGGTGACACCGACGACAGCCGCATCAATCGCATGGTGACGATGATCCTTGCGGTTCTTGGCCTGTGCCATCCCGCCGAGATTGCTGTCCGGCAGCAGGGAATTGAGCCCCCAGTTTCGCCGCAGCATCTCTGTCAGCCGCCCGGGCGATACCAGAACATGGTTGCGCCTTTTCAACTCACCATGCTCGTCTGCTTCTTCATAGGGATACAGACATTCGAGATATTCCCGCGCCATGCGTGACAGATACTGAGTATCCGTCAATTGCCGAGCCAGGAATCCGCCATCCTTTTCAACTTTCTCCATCGCATCGGCAGAAAACCGCCAGCGCTTGTTTTTCGGCAGGCGGGCAGCCCGAGCCAGAATCTCATCATAGCGAGACTGCCATTCTGTCACGTCAACCGGAGCCCGATTGCCTTTCTGCCGGTTGGCGGATTTCAGGCACAGAATCTTGTTCGTCGGACTGTCATCCAGTGTCTGCGACCAGGGCAGGATGTGATCAACATCCACCTCACCGGAAAACAGCATCTTGATACCAATCCGTTTTCCTGAATAGATGCAGACTCGGTCTTCCGGCTTATCCACGTTCAGCTCTTCCCAGAGTTTCAGCAGCAGCCGGTTATAGCCATTGTTCTGCTGGCTCAGCTTTTCAAGCTTTTTCCCGCGCGCCTCCGCAGCGCGGGTGTTTTTGGTAATCGTCTGCTTGACCTTCCTCTTCTGCTCATCAGAAAGCTGCAGGTCGCGAGCCAGTTCCACAGCCATAAAGCGCGGCTTGCCATGCACCCGGATCAAGGCATTTACCAAACGCTTGAGCTGATTGAGCCCGATGTGAACGGTCGGATTGGTGATCCGACCCTTGTAGATGTGATAAATATCGTCCGGATTACCGCTGCCCGGCGGAATATGCAGTGCCAGCACCTCCTGATACGGCGGCAGGAATGCCTCGCCCTCATCCTCAGCGCTGCGTTCGGAGTGTTTATACCCACAGTTCTGAGCAGCTATTGCCTCGGGAATGACAAAACCATCCGCAACCGTGTTCTTCAACTCATCAAGTATGGACGAAAGAGCCGTTTCTCCTATACGTCCATGGCCATCCGGCAGCGGGCAGTTGGCAATCGCTTCAGCCTGCTCCCCCGCTATTCCGTAACGCTCCTGCAGCCATTCAAACACACGGTCCGGGTCTTCTTCCTCTTTCAGAGTCTGGATAATCTGCCACTGCTCTTGACGGTCAAACCCTGCCCATTTCGGGCCAAAGCGAGTCTTGTCAGACAGGGCCGCATAGACTTCATCTCCCTTCAGCTTCTGGCGATTTTCAGATTCCTTGTTGAACGAAAAATCCGGGGTCAGCTTCAGGGTCTTCCGCAGCGCCTTGAAGGTCACCTCCTTTTTGCTGCGCAGATGGTGGATCAGGGCATCACGCTGATCAGGCGTCAGTTTTCGTTCCTGGAGGTCCGGCTGAACCAATGCCAGCTCATTGACCTCCTTATAGAGGCGAAATTCCTGAAACAGCGGGTGAGCTTTGGACAGGCGTTCTTCCAGCGGATTGTAAGCACACTTCCCCACCTGCGGCTTTTTCAATGGCCGCTGATAGAACATCACCCTGAACAGATAAGCACGGCGCTCTTCAGTCAGAAGGTCCGGATAATGCGACTGCTGCGCATCCCAGATCGCATGGAACTCAGCCTCAAGCAGCGATCGCTCAGGATAAAACGCGTAACCGGTCTCATCAAAGGCATCAGAGCCGGCACGGAGACGGACCACATCCCCCGCCTCACGTCGCATCGACAGCCATTCTCCGTAAGTCCGCGCGCGCGTATCATGCATCCGGCCCTTTAGGTCAGCAATGCCCAGCGCGATCTTGCCCTGATCGTTCTCCTTGCGATCTGTCTTGCGGTTTGATTTGAAACCCCGCCGCTGTGACAGATGGAACAGAGCCCGACCGATATAAGCTGGCGGCAGAACCTCATCCAGAGCTTTGGCCCGCAGCGCGTAAGGGTTGGCACTGTCTTCACCGGTTTCCGCCTTGCGATCTCCGGTTTCCAGCAGAAGCGCCTTCTGGGCTATTTTATCCGCAGGCATCAGACCAAATTCAATCAGGGTCCGTAACGCCGCCTTACGTCGCCGCTTGTAGCGATCCCGCATCCGCGAAGCTGCCCGTCCCTCCCGCCGTGCAACCGCAAGAGAAGCATTCGACTTCGGCTCTCTCCCGTCTGAATAAATGCGCGTCCCGATATCAAGAATACGGTCCGGCTCTCCATTGGAATCCAACCCAAACACGCACCAGCCAATTGAGTTGGTGCCGATGTCGAAAGAGAACAGACGATTCGTGAAAAAGAGGTTAGCCATACAGAACCCACAACCTTTGACCGATAAGACGAATATAAACTCACCAAGCTGTATTCACAATATGATACAATAAAACAACGACTTAGCAATATTTATATAAATTACTGGTAAGGGACTATTTTTCTACACACATCTCTGCTATCTTAAACAAAGGCTCATGATGCCTAATTTCGAGCCTAGAACATCATGAGCCTCAGCAACAAATCACGGAACCATAGGCCGTGCAGTCGTAGGACACTGGTCCGTTGCGGGAGGTGGTCCATGAGAAGATTATAGGCAATAATTTGGGCAGCGGCAATTATCTGCTGCCCATTCTGCAGATTACTGGAATTTTTCTTGTCAAAATTTTTGCTTTTGCAAGACAAATTACTGGTAGTTGCGGCCAGGCAGACTTGACGTATGCTCTGGAATATATCAATCTGAGATTGATTATAGATCAGAAAATACGCGTCTGGCCGTTAACAAGCTAAGACGGCACCAGATAAGGCCGCTCCTCCGGGGGCGGTTTTTCTGTTTGCATATGGTGTTGGACACCACGCTGATCGCCCCGCTGGAAGCTGATCTGTTGTCTACCAGACGAGTGCCACTCGCCATCTGGTTGCTATCACGGATACTGGTGATATAGTACGGCCTCAGAAGGGGATGTGCTGCCTTGGGGGGGGTGCCAAGCCATCGCGGATAAACGCGATTTCCCCGATATGCCCCATAAGAGCAAGTATAAAAATCCCGACAAACGGGAAAGAAGCGGCTCCATAGATAGATTGTATAATCCTCCGTTGCGGAACGGAGCCTTGGGGGCATTTATGCTTATCGATGATATTATGGAAATCCTGCAACATGCCCGGGCTGCAACGCCACAGGAACAGCTTGAGCGGTTGAACGCCAATATTGAACGGCATGACCTCCAGGCTCTGGCCGGTCTCATTCTGATGGATCGCTTCAACACGCTTGACCCGGCCCTGCTGGCTGACGAACAAAAGCTGGAATACATTCGGGTCATGAGTGATATATTGCGGACACAGACAGCCTTTGCCCGAACACATGATACACACGCGCATTGAGGTATCGCGATGAACCGTTTCAGTTCCCTCCCCGTTTCATGGCTGCAGTCGGGCCACGCTTCAGAGCGGCTCGGGCAGTTCTACGATGCCGTGATGAGTGCGGGATCCGTTCTGACCCAGGAACACAATGCGGTCTTTTCCGACCTTTCCATCTGTGCGATGGACGCCAGGCTTGGGCAATCCCCCACCATTCTTTTTGTTGGCAGCCAATCCAGTCAGCGCTCTGTCTTCGGCGATGACTGGGCAGACGACCCCAGTCATCGAGGCAGAACCACTGATAACAGGCTGGAAGAGGACGCCAGTGCTGGCTATGTGCTTGCCCAGACAGGCAGTCCCGTCTATCAGATCGCGGAAACACGTGTACACGGAACTCATATGACCTATGAACGGCTGATCCTGCCGATCAGGCTTGATCACCGGAAGCCGCCGAGCCTGCTTGCGTATATGGGTTATGTTCTGCACCGTAGCGATCAATGATCTCGGCCAGATAATACATGTTGGCCTTGTCCATCCAGACAAGCCAGTCTTCCGATGAAATCCCCTCTGGTTCAAGTTCCCAGTCGGTTCCATGCGGCACAGCATGTGTATAGCCGACACGAGAGTGAAACCCCACGTGAACGCCCTTGGTCGCCATCAGGCCATAGAGGTAGTCACAATCAAAATTAATGAGCGCCATGAGATAGCCAAGCTGCGCGATCTGCACGCTCACCGAACCGCCTCTTATGGAGCGGTCAATCCAGTAGTCACCATGATAAACAACCCGCCCTGTTATCTGGTCTGCGGCGATAGCGTGACGTTTGCCTATCCGGCCGCCATAAAGGCGCGGTTGCTGCTCATTCCAGTATTCCGACAGTGTCTTTCGTCCCAGGCAGTCCAGGCGCGCGGCCTGCACGCTGACACACTTCCCTTCCCCATCAAACGCGCCAATCCAAAACCCGTTGTCAGATGTAAAATCAAAAAACTTGTTATCCGCCTGCTGTGTCACCCGCTTTTCCGGCATGCACGACACAATGCGCTTCATATCCGCAAAAGAGTCTGACTCAACCAATGTTACCCCAGCAGATTCAATCGCGCTGTTCAGCTTCCCGATCGCCTTGGTCACAACAAGGCGGTTCTGTCTGTTGTCTGTACCCATGCTGCCCTCCAGATTGCGCAAACAATCTTGGACATACCATTGATAAGTATGGGTTGAGAAACAGTATCGCTCTACCGTGCATTTTCTTATTGCAACCAAATACACGCGAAAGAGACCGGGTCGACTATTGAGTAACACCCAGATCCTGAATCAGGCTCGACAAACAGCGCCAGCAACAGGAAGGCGAGAATAGAGCCGTTCAATATTCCGGATTGGATATCCAGGGTTCATAGACAAGCTGGACACTGGGTCTTTGCATCACAGCGTCCGCAATCCGTTTGACATTTGGAAAATCGGAAACAGGTGGATGGCCCTTTGAAGACCGCAACCATGTTGTCAGCATGAACAGATAGATATCAGCAGCACTGAACCGATCGCCCAGCAGCCATCGATTATCGCTGATCTGCTCATCAATAACCCGCCATGTCTCCGCAAGCCGCCGGTTACCACGCCTCTCGGCGCTCGGTTCATACTCTACCGCATCAGCAAAGCGATCCGGATAGTAGGTGAGCTGAAAGGCATTCTGAATCGAGTTCGAGAAATAGACCAGTGTCTGCAGATAAAGCGCACGCGCCGGGTCATTTATAGCCGGAGCAAGGCCCTTCTCCCCATGCCGGTCGCAGAGGAAAACGATTATGGCCGCCGCTTCATACATTGCGCCGTTCTCCCACTGAAGAACAGGCACCCATCCATTGGGATTGACGGCCAGTTGCGCTTCTGGACGGGGCTCACCCGGCTCGACGCTCGTCTGGAGCAGTTCATACGGCAGGTCCAGCTCTTCCAGTATCACCCGGATGCCCATGGAAGCACTTTTTTCCGCATAAAACAGCCTGTACATGCGTGCCTCGGCTACCGAACCAGAGCACGTGCCTGAGCAAAAGACAGAAGACGCTTGCCTTCTTCATCCCAGAGGTGAAGTCGGGCAGCAGAAATGCTTTCCCGAATTGTCAGCCTGTTTTCATTGGCGAGAACCGCATGGTCACGCAGGACTTCCGGCAAACGATAGAACGGTATGCGGCTGTAAAGATGGTGCACATGGTGAATGCCGATATTCGCACTAAGCCACTGCAGCACCGGGGGCAGCACATAGTGAGAACTGCCCTTGAGCGCCGCATCATGAAGCTGCCATTCTTCTTCTTCGTCCCAATGCGTGGTCTCGAACTGATGCTGCACATAGAACAGCCACACCCCTGCAGTGGCAGCCAGAAGCGTTGACGGCAGGAAAATCAGCAGGATTGGCATCAGACCACCGAAATAGAGAATAAGCCCCACAGCAACAAAAATAGCTGCATTGGTGCACATCGCACTGGTCCAGTATCTGGCACTGTCCATCAGGCCGAGCGGCAACCGGTTCTGAAAATAGAACAGATAACCAGGCCCCAGGCCAAACAGAACAATCGGATTCCGGTACAGCCGGTAAACCAGACGGTTGAACGGTGTCAGTTCACGATATTCAGCCACCGTCAGCGTATGGATGTCTCCCATACCGCGTCGACCAAGATTGCCGGAAGAGGAGTGATGGATCGCATGGGTACACCGCCAGACATCATAGGGTGTCAGCGTCAGCACTCCAATCACCCGGCCAAGCCAGTCGCTGACAGTGCGGTTCTGGAAGAACGCCCCATGTCCGCAATCATGCTGGATACAGAAAAGGCGCAAAAGAAAGGCCGCATTGACAACAGAAATCCCGAATGTCAGCCAGTAACTGACCGACAGCGACCACCAGGCAAGCCCCCAAAGAAGAAGAAACGGTCCCAGAGTAACAGCAAGCTCGAATGAACTGCGCCAGGTGCTCGCTTCCCGATATTCGGAAAGAACCTTGACCCACTCTCTTCCAGTGCGCGTTTCAGGCAGCTGCCCGGAAGCTTCGGATTGTTCGACCATGCAAATGCCCTTTTCTGAGTTCGTGGACAGGGTTCTTATATGATTGCCGGTCTGTTGGAAAGATAAGTTCTTTAAAGCAATCGTGATACTGTTTTATCGGCGGATTCGTAACGGATTACCAGCACCTGATTGCGGAACTCCATGTAAGCGGTCTTCACGGAAACAGGTCATTCACCGCTACACCTCCACGAACACAACACGATGTCAAGGCATGGCTTCCCCGACATCATGCCAACCTCTTTCCATCGCCTGCTGAGAGGATGACGAATACACGGCGAGCCACCTCTCTATAAGAGTCCTGCTGTCATCGCTGGAAAGATAGACGCAGGGCCAATTCTGGACCATAGGCTCCGAATTGGGATGTCATCGGTCAGACAGGATCAGAAGATCGACACAAAACGGGATACTGCCCTGCTCAAGCCGGGCTGGAAAACAGCCCCGCCCTTCGGGTCTGCGGGAGTAATCTATGGGTCTGAATCCTAGAACGGCACGTTGACACTCAGAGACCCGCCATAGGCCTCAAAGTCACGAACACCGATACCATCATAGAAGCCCTCTCCCGTAACTCTGATGTTATTGGTTGAGAACAAAACAGCCGCCCCGGCTTCAATTCGAGCCCGTACGGAATCTGAAGATGATGTCAAGGAAGCGGTCGTCGCTGTGTCATCGCGTAATTCGTTAAAGTCATAGATACCTGACAACGACATGAAGAGAGACATGATGTAATCATCTTCTCCCTGAATGTCATAGGACACCCTGGGGCCGAACTCCAGACGACCAAGGTCAAAGTCCTGACTGGGGATCAAATTCCCCAGCGTATCGGTATAGGATTCCTGTTCTTCCCAGAAATAGGTGACCTTCAGGAATGGATTGACGTTCAACGGCCCCATATCAAAGTCGCCTGTCAGGCCGCCCTGAATCAGAACCCGCTGTGTATCGAAGTCATCCGAGAACAACCCCAGAGCATTGACCTGATTGTAGGATTGCCCATAGGTCGCACGGCCATCCAGATAGAGATTGTCATGCAGTCGTACAACTGCATATGGCCCGACCATCCAACCAATGCCATCGGCAGAGGTATTGGCCACAGTATTCTCTTCATCAGAAATATCGAGCTGCCCCATAAGCCCGATCAAGGCATCATCCCGGAACCGGTAATCAACACCGGCAAAGAAAATCCCGTTCTCGCTCTCGCTGCTGCCATTCTCAACCGCTGCATAAGTGCCCTTGGCCCAGAAGTCGAAACCGGACTGAACCGCCCCACCCTGTTTTCCGTCAACCTGCCCCTCATCAAAGGCAAGCGTTGCAAAGGTCTCTTCCAGGTCGCGTGTTTCCTGCGAGAAGGCAGAATGTCTGCGAGCAGCGTCTTTCGCCTCCAGCTCATCAAAAGCCGAAAAGCGGTCAACGAGCTGGCTTGTCCCTTCTGGAGCGTTTTCACTCCGCTCCCCAAGAGAGGATATCTTGTTGACGAAGGCCCTGTAGCTGAACTCAAAACTGGCTGATTTGTTCTGTGAACTGATATCAAAGGCAAAACTGTTGAAATTGTTCTGGCGCCCGAAAGCTCCACCCTTGAGCCGGTCAACCAAGTCAGGTTGCTCTGAGACAATCCTGTCCGCTCTGTTGGTGACAAAAGACGCAATCACTTCCTGGGTTTTGGTGATATCTGCCGATGAATCGCGCGTATTGGTCAGAGAGAATGTGACATCAGTCACTCCTGCGGCTTGCGCTGTGACCATATAGGGTTCAAACGCACTTCCTCCGAGAAAGTTCGACACAACAGAGTTGGCTGTCATAATCGAGCTTGTCGCCTCACCATTGGCATCTGTGGTTACGGTCTCGGTATTGGTCCCTGTCGATGCAAATGTCAGCGAGGCTCCACTGGCAGGCGCTGTAAACGTGACCGCCTCGTTGGCAACACCATTGCCGCTGGCATCCGTCAATGTGGCCACCAGACGGCTGCCAAAGGCTGTATTGATTTCGGTAATCTGCCCAGACCCGGAGGTTGCTGCCAGCGCTGCCGGAACGCCCAATGCCGCCCCGGAGGCCGTGATGTTATACGGGTTCTCATCAGCATCACTGTTAGCGAAGTTAAACGCGAAGCTGAACGCCCCTGCAGCAGTCGGCGTATAGTTCACAACGAGCGTTGTTGTACCGCCACCCGGCGTTACGCTGACAGCGCCGAGGGTCATGCTATTCACGGTCACATTCGATGTGGACGTCACATTGCCACCCACAGTGGGAGGCGTAACACTGAGCGCAGACGTCCCGGTATTTGTGATTGTGTAGGTAACAGTCGACGCAGAGCCAGCCGCCGGTGTCGAGGTGAAGGTGTCCGTTCCACCATCGGCCACAGCGCCACCCTCAGAAGACGACACCTCTATCTCAGGTGTACCACTCGCATTGCCACTTGCAGTAATGTTGAACGGATTCTCATCAGCATCACCATTGGCAAAGTCAAACGCGAAGCTGAACGCCCCTGAATTGGTCGGCGTATAATTCACAACAAGTGTCGTGGTCCCACCACCAGGAGCGACACTTGTCGAACCGAGTGTCAGGCTGTTCACGACAACATTGGTTGTCGCGGAGACGTTGCTGCCAACGGTAGGCGCGGTCACAGAGAGAGCGGACGTGCCGGAATTGGTAATCGTGTAGGTGACTGTACCTGCCACACCGGCAACAGGGGTAGACGTGAAGGCATCCGTCCCACCATCTGCAACAGCACCACCCTCAGAAGACGAAACCTCTATCTCCGGAGCACCTGTCGCTATACCGCTGGCCGTGATGTTATACGGGTTCTCGTCACCATCACCATTGGCAAAATTAAACGCGAAGCTGAACGCGCCAGCAGCGGTTGGCGTGTAGTTCACAACAAGCGTTGTCGTACCGCCACCTGGCGCTACGCTGACAGCGCCGAGTGTCATGGCATTCACGGTCACATTCGATGTGGACGTTACATTGCCACCCACAGTGGGAGGCGTAACACTGAGCGCAGACGTCCCGGTATTCGTGATTGTGTAGGTCACAATCGCCGGGGAGCCAGCCGCAGGTGTCGAAGTGAAGGTGTCCGTTCCACCATCAGCGACAGCACCACCCTCAGAAGACGAAACCTCTATCTCTGGAGTACCTGTCGCGGTGCCGCTGGCTGTGATGTTGTACGGATTCTCGTCACCATCACCATTGGCGAAATTGAAATCAAAACTGAATGCGCCAGCAGCCGTTGGCGTATAGTTCACAACAAGCGTTGTCGTGCCGCCACCAGGAGCCACGCTGACAGCGCCGAGTGTCATGGCATTCACGGTCACATTGGATGTGGAGGTCACATTGCCCCCAACAGTCGGTGGCGTAACACTGAGCGCAGACGTCCCGGTATTCGTGATTGTGTAAGTCACAATCGCCGGGGAGCCCGCTGCAGGTGTCGAGGTGAAAGTATCCGTTCCACCATCAGCAACCGCACCGCCCTCGGAAGACGATACTTCAATCTCAGGCGGGCCGACTGCCGTACCACTGGCTGTGATATTATACGGGTTCTCATCACCATCACCATTGGCGAAGTTGAACGCGAAGCTGAAAGCGCCTGCAGCAGTCGGGGTATAGTTCACAACGAGTGTTGTCGTCCCCCCTGCCGGAGCAACGCTCACGGCACCCAACGTCATGGCATTAACCGTCACATTCGACGTCGACGTCACATTGCCCCCAACAGTCGGTGGCGTGATGGACAAGGCGGACGTCCCGGTATTTGTGATTGTGTAGGTAACGATTGCTGGAGAGCCAGAGACAGGTGACGACGTAAAAGTGTCTGTCCCACCATCCGCAACAGCACCACCCTCAGAAGACAAAACCGCAATCTCCGGAGTGCCCGTCGCAGTACCACTCGCTGTGATGTTGTACGGGTTCTCGTCACTATCACCATTGGCGAAGTTGAAATCGAAGCTGAACGCGCCTGCAACAGTCGGCGTATAATTCACAACGAGCGTGGTCGTTCCACCGCCGGGTGCAACACTCACGGCACCCAACGTCATACTATTCACTGTCACATTCGACGTTGATGTCACATTGCCCCCAACAGTTGGAGGCGTAACACTGAGCGCAGACGTCCCTGTATTTGTGATTGTGTAGGTCACAATCGCCGGGGAACCTGCTGCAGGTGTCGAGGTGAAGGTATCTGTTCCACCATCGGCGACAGCACCACCACTTTCTGACGAGGAAACCGCAATCTCCGGGGTGCCCGTCGCAGTACCGCTTGCCGTGATATTGTACGGGTTCTCATCACTATCACCATTGGCGAAGTTAAACGCGAAGCTGAATGCCCCGGCAACGGTCGGCGTGTAGTTGACGACGAGTGTGGTCGTTCCTCCCGGGGCAACACTCACGGCACCCAACGTCATACTGTTCACCGTCACATTCGACGTCGACGTCACATTACCCCCAACAGTCGGAGGCGTAACAGACAGAGCAGATGCGCCCGTATTCGAAATCGTATAGGTCACAATCGCCGGGGAGCCAGCCGCCGGGGTTGATGTGAAGGTGTCCGTTCCACCATCCGCAACAGCACCACCCTCAGAAGAGGAAACCGCAATCTCCGGCGGACCGACTGCCGTACCGCTGGCGGTGATATTGTAAGGGTTCTCGTCCGCATCACCATTGGCGAAGTTAAACGCGAAGCTGAACGCCCCTGCAGCAGTCGGCGTATAATTGACGACAAGTGTTGTCGTGCCACCCGGGGCGACACTGACAGCACCCAACGTCATGGCATTAACAGTAACGTTTGACGTCGATGTCACATTGCTTCCCACAGTGGGAGGCGTAACAGACAGTGCAAACGTCCCGGTATTCTCAATTGTATAGGTTACAATTGCGGGGGAACCCGCAACGGGAGACGATGCAAAACTGTCCGTTCCCCCGTCCGCAACAGCACCGCCGCTTTCAGAGGACGACACGGCAATTTCAGGCGCAACACCAGTACCGGATACCAGAATATCGTAAGGATTCTCATCTGAATCATCATTCGTGATGTCCAGCTCAAATGAGAAGGCACCCGTGGCTGTCGGCGTATAGGTCACATCAAAGGTCTGGGGTCCGCCACCCGATGCAATACTAAAACTCGTCGAGGAAATCGTCGGACTGCCCGTGATGTTCGACAGATTGCTCGCGACAATATTGGTCACATTCAGCGTCGCTGAACCGGAATTGGTGACCGTGTAGGTTACCGTCTTGGCCGTACTGATGGGCTCATCACCCTGGGCATCGGTTCCACCATCCAGAACAACACCACCGCTTTCGGAAGATGACACTTCAATCTCGGGAGCCAGGACACCAACCGCGCCCTGGCCGGTGCCTGTATTAAACGTGTAAGTAAAACTGAATGGCGTACCGCCATGGGTACCGGAAACCGTACATCCACCACTACAGTCGATCGTTGTACCATCACCATTGTTATCAATAGAGCTACCACCATTCACCTGATAGACAAGATCGCGGGCATCGGCTGGCCCCTCTTGAATTTCAAAGGTGGTTGAACCTGTTCCATCAGCAGGCTGTATTAAAATAAAGTCGTTATTCTGCTGCGAAACAGGTAAGGAATTCGTGTCGGTACAATTGTCGGCCGTCAGATCAAGCCCGGCCTGAATAGGGAATGGTGTGACATCCAAAGCCGGGCACATCGTAAAGGATGCTTCCGCCTGATTTGGCATGGCCGTCCAGAACAGAACACTCAGCATTGACCCAAAGACAAGTTGAAAAACGGCAAGAGACCGAATGGTCCATCGCCATCCTGCTGATCGATCAGATCCGATAATCATGTATGCCACCCCTGTGGGTGCAATCGTGTCGTCGCACCTCATAAGTTTGCTTCTGCCGATCGTTCTAAGAACCCTTTCAAATCAACCGAAACGAGAAACAACTAATACGAGCGAAGCAATTGACGCAACCTAATTGATTACCACCTTGTTAATTTTTTCAGGGAGTCCATCGAAAAAGTGGCATTTGTGCAACACAACTCTAAGATTCATTTTCGCCAGAGAGAACTCATAGCTCAAAATACCCGTTATAGACAGATTGCAAGCTTTTCCAGATAAGAATCGCCTAACGATTAAAAATCACCACAAAAATCAATCAAACAAAAATCAATCAAAAATTGAAATTTTTCTATAAAAAACAATAAGAGAAACTGATCTCCTGCCATCATTGAGCTCACCTAAAAAGCGATCACTCAAATCATACGACACCTTTAAATCGATTTTTTAGGTTGCACACCATAATTATACCGTGCAAAAATTACCCTCAATTGGTGAAAAATTACATTCATCACCCAGGAATTGACGATGTATAGATGCTGGTTTCCAGATATTCCGCCAGCTGTGTAAGCCTGACTTCAGAGCATCGGAGATTTTAATGTCAGAGCCGTTTCTTGCCGAAATACGAATGGTCGGGTTCAACTTCGCACCGCGAGGATGGGCATTCCTTGATGGCCAAATCCTTCCAATCAACCAGAACCAATCGCTCTATTCCCTACTTGGAACCAATTACGGAGGCGATGGCAGAACGAGTTTCGCTCTGCCGGACTTACGTGGTCGGACACCAATCCACAAGAGCGACGCTCATCCTCTGGCTCAAAAGAGTGGTGCTGAGACGGTTACTCTGACAGCAGCCGAAATCCCCGCGCATACTCATGCAGCAAAGGCTTCATCCACCCTCGGCAATGTTCGGCCACCTGCAGGAGCTATTCTTGCAGCAGAGAGGCCGCCCGATCTGGCTTATCGAGATCCGGAAGCTGCAACAAGCACAGCATTGCGCAGTGGTTCGATAACCAATGCAGGCGGCGGACAGGCTCACAACAATATGCAGCCCTACACGACCTTGTCTTTTTGCATTGCCTTGCAGGGATTGTTCCCTTCGCGCAACTAAATCTGGAAGGACAGAGAATGTCGGAACCGTTTGTTGGCGAAATTCGCATGTTCGCGGGCAATTTTGCACCACGAGGCTGGGCCTTCTGTGATGGCCAGTTGCTTGCAACGTCTCAGAATGATGCCTTGTTCTCTCTGCTTGGAACGATCTATGGGGGTGATGGTCGAACGACCTTCGGCCTGCCTGATATGAGAGGCAGAATCCCGCTTCATCAGGGCACAGGGCCCGGACTGAGCCCTCGCAGGCTTGGCAGCAGAAGCGGCAGTGAGACAGAAACCCTGACGACCAATCAACTGGCCAGCCACAGCCACGATCTTAACGCAAATACGGCGCAGGCCACTGATACAGCGCCACAAGGGAAAATCCTCGCCCAGGGCGTGGGAGTCAACTTCTACAACCCGTCAGACCCGAACGTTTCAATGGCGCCTTCCGCGATCACACAGACAGGTGGTTCGCAACGCCATACCAACCTGATGCCCACCTTGTGCGTCAATTTCATCATTGCACTCTTCGGCATTTATCCAAGTCGTCATTAGGAGGTCGGAACATGTCGGAACCATTTATTGCAGAAATCCGCATTTTCGCAGGAAACTTCGCACCACGGGGCTGGGCCTTCTGCGACGGACAGCTTCTGCCAATCTCCAACAACACCGCCCTGTTCTCTCTCATAGGCACCACTTATGGCGGGGATGGCCGGAGCACAACCGCTCTTCCCAACCTTCAGGGCCGCGCACCGATGCATCCCGGTCGTGGACCAGGCCTGACAGCGCGGCGGCTCGGTGAAAAAGTCGGCACTGAGACAGTTACTCTGAGCGAAGCCCAGATTCCCTCTCACAATCACACCATGCGAGCCAGCTCGTCATCCGGTGTTCCAGCCGTGCCATCGAACACAACGGCGCTGTCTCAACCGGGATTTGGCGACAATCTTTATCAGAACAACACCACAGACAACCTTGTCGACCTGGCCAGTGAATCAGTCAGCACTACAGGCGGTGGTCAGCCGCACACGAACATTCAGCCGTTTCTGTCTCTGAATTTCATCATCGCGCTGACTGGCCTTTATCCATCGCGCGGCTAGATCAAGCCTTTGGCCACCACGTGGAGCAACCAGGGCCAGGACCCACTAATTTCTGTCCAGATAAAGGACGATTGATATGTCGGTTGAAACAACAACACCAGAAGACGTAGAAGGCAAACTGGATCTTCCTCCTTCCTACTATCGCATTTTCATTGCCGCGATCGCGGCTGACGGAAAACTGGTTTACCTTGATCAGGACAGTGAGGACGGGCCATTCACCGGCACCTTCACTCAGTTGACCGACAAATCCTATGACCACGCGCCTCTGCAGGCAGGGTTGTCGATGGATGGATATGTCACCATTCTGGCGCAGCAGACCGGGACACAACACCTTATCTATATTCGCGAAAGCAATGATGAGGCCAATACGAACAGGTTTGACCAACCGGTCGACCTCGGACTGCCGCCATCCGTTGCCGCATTCCAGGATACCAAGCTTATCCGTGGTCTGAACGGGCTCGACAATATCTTTGGCACCGCAGCGACCACAGACAATTCCATCTGGTGGAAGTTCAAAAATCCCTACACGATCAAGACAGAGACGGAACAAGTCACACCCCCGGGGTCTGACACCCCGATCGAAGTGACCGTTCAGGTTCCTGTCCCGCCTGCCCAGCCATGGTCTGACTGGATTCAGATACCGGGGGGATTGAAGTCAATCACCGCTGTCAATAATGCCGACGGTCGCCTGATTATTGGCGGGCTGAACAGCGGCAAAATCCCCTATATCAATTTCCAGAACAGTGATGATCCCTTCACTGTCGAGGGCTGGAAGGGTTGGGAGGATATCTCCGGAGTAATCGGACAATTCGAGCAGATTGAACTGGCCATAGACGGCAATGCTCTTGTTCATATCTTCGGCCGCATCGGAACCAACATCTACATGAAGGCGCAGAAAGAGGTTGGCAAGGACGACTTCACCGGTTGGGTTCTCTTTGCAGCCTTTGACGAGATCATTTACACTTTCGATGTCGATGCCTGCTCCAATGACGGATTGTATATCACCGCGCAGGTTGGCAGTGGCAGCGGCAGCCCGATCTATGGCTGGCATCAGGCAGACCCGAACCTCAGAACCTGGACCGCGCCACAGATCATTACGTTCGCACAAAGTGATGCCCAGCTTGTTCTGGAGCCCAATGCGAATACAAAACTGAGCCTATTCGCGCTCAACACCGGGTCGCAGATGCTTGATTATACCGACCAGCTACTGCCGGATTATTGGCAGGCCGGATGGAAACGCATTGGTCAGGGCATCACGAGTATCGCAATCACGCATGACATAACGCCCAATACCAAGTGATGCTGGTTAAACCAACTACTGATGTGAGGCGCTTGCCGCCAATTGACAGGGCCTCACGTCATTCCCTGCGCTATCGCGACATAACCCAGGACGATATGGGCTTTCTGTGTGCTCTCTACCGCTCGACCCGAGAGGCGGAGCTGGCCCGCACCCCATGGGATGAGGTTCAGAAGCAGGCCTTCATCCAGATGCAGTTCGACGCCCAGCACAGCCATTACCAGAAGCATTATCCGGATGCGTTATGGCTGATCATAGAACAGAATACCCTTCCAATCGGCAGACTTTATCTGGAGCGCTGGCAAAAAGAACATCGGATTATCGATATCGCCTTGATGCCTTCTGCGCGAAATACCGGCATAGGGGGAGACATTCTGACTGACCTGATGCACGACGCCAGACGAGAAGACAAGTCAGTCAGCATCCATGTGGAAAAGACAAATCCTGCCCTGTCCCTCTATTATCGTCTCGGCTTTCAAACCACCGAAGACAAGGGCGTCTATGACCTGCTGGTCTGGACCCCGTCATGATATGGGACAGCACTCTCTGAGGGTCACGGGTTCTATGTAAAGATGGCC
Organism: Coralliovum pocilloporae; assembly: GCF_030845175.1. Lineage (NCBI taxonomy): Bacteria > Pseudomonadati > Pseudomonadota > Alphaproteobacteria > Hyphomicrobiales > Coralliovaceae > Coralliovum > Coralliovum pocilloporae. The sequence continues at coordinate 191,303 of NZ_CP132542.1, forward strand.
TCATACTGAATGCCAGCCTGCTTTTCAGCCACCGGCACCAGAAACATGTCATGAGATCCAATAGCAGTCTGGGACAGACAATATGTCGCCTGTGTCAGGACCGGCTCTGACGGCCCCTGCCACAACAGCGAAAACGCACCGCCTTTTCGCTCCCCTGAACCAAGCTTCTTAACTTCAATGAGCTGCAGGGAAATCCGGGGATCGAGCGAGGTAATATGAAAAACCGTGTCTTCGAGATCAGCAAAATCTTCAGCTGTCATATCATTGAGATTACGCATGCTTCCCTGCTATCCAGTTGAAACTCTGATATTCACCACCTTAAGGGTGCTTCTGACAAGTGGATAGGCTTTTCAGATAAAAAATCATGCAGAAGCAGATTCTCAAAGCATCATTGCCAATTCAGGTTAAAGGTTTAGTGCTTTAGCCTGCGCTACGCTCCTGTCACCTCTTGTGCACAGACTTCACGTGATCGAACCATCAGCACTGTGAGAGATGGACTGATCGTGTGCCATTGGCATCAGGATACGGAAACAGGCTCCGCCACCAGATCGGTTGGAAGCAGAAATATCTCCGCCATGTGCTTTGACCAGAGTTGCAACAACGGCAAGCCCCAGCCCTGACCCACCCGTCGCGCGTGATCGGGATTCATCGCCTCTCTTGAACGCCTCAAAATAGGTTTCTGCATTCCCGTCAGGAAAGCCCGGACCACAGTCGGAAATCTCAAGAAAGGCCCGGTCACCTTCCCTGCCGGTTACAATCTCAACCCGCTGCCCGTCTGAGGCATACCGCAGAGCATTTTCCAGAAGGTTGGTGGTTATCTGCTGGATCCTGCTTCCATCAGCATGCACCTTAACCGGCTGCAAATCAGAGAGGACCACCATATCCTGTTCCTGAAGGCGCGGTTTGATAGCACCAACAGCCGCTCCAACCGCATCAGCCAGATCCAGAACCATGCAGTTCAGGCGGATAGCGCCAGCATTCCCAAGGGATACGGTTCTCAGATCCTCAATCAGAACCGCCAGCATATGCGTCTGCCCAAGAAGACGATCATACTCCTCCTCTCTGGCCTCAAATACGCCGTCACGAATGCCCTGTAGCCGCCCGATAAGAATGGTCAGCGGCGTTCGCAGTTCATGTGCAATCGCGGCCATATCCTGCCTGACCCGCTTCTCAGAAATTTCAAGAGACTCAGTCAGTTGGTTGAAATTCTGGACCAGACCCGAGATTTCCTGGCCGCCCAGTCTGGTATCACTCTCCACCCGGACAGACAGATTGCCCTGAACAATCCTGTTGGCCGCATTGGCAACATCGGATATCGGTTGCGTAATCCGTCTGGCGATAGCAGAGGAAATGACTGAAACAAGCGTCAGTGCCAGCAGACCACCAACTGACAATGTGAAGATAATCCTGTTCCAGGTGACGATGTGATAGTCATCATAGGTGGCATAGATCTCAAGAATACGTTTTTCATTGGCAATGCCATCCTCTTCGAGAACGTTCAGTTCGGCCTCAACCTCGGGTGGGAGGTTCGCATAGAATTTGTAGTCCAGAACAATCTCAAACGTAATGATTGTCCCAACCATGATGAGGACACTGAGGGCCGTCATGAGACAGGTCATCAGAGACAGGCGCGCCCAAAGGCAGGAAAAACGGTTCATCGGAAAACCTGTAATAACGGGATATCGAGGCTGGAAAGCATCTGGTCATTCGGGAGTATGCGTATCAGGACAGGCGGTAGCCGATACCACGGACAGATGTCAGCATTCCTTCTGCCCCTCCCTTGTCCAGCTTGCGCCTCAGATTACTCACATGACTGTCGATGGTCCGCTCAAGGGCATCGCTGTCAGGGAAGCACGCGTCCAGCAACTCCGCACGGGAAAACGCCTTGCTCGGCACCCGGATCATATGGGCAAGGAGCGTAAACTCGGTCAATGTAAGATCAAGATGCGCTTTCGACCCATCACTTTGAACAAAAGCGGTATGCGCTGTTGGGTCAACCACAAGATCACCCAGCCGGAACACAGCAGCCTCGGTAGACCGGCCGCGCCGTAAAATCGCCTTGGCCCGGGCGACCACTTCCAATGGATTGAATGGTTTGACCACGTAGTCATCCGCACCGATGCGTAACGCCGACAGTTTATCGAGATCTTCCGCCAGTGCCGTCACCATCATCACTGGCGTATCACCCCGCTGACGCAGCTCTCCCAATACGGTAAATCCGTCAGCTTTTGGCAGATTGATATCAAGAACCACAAGATCGGGTTTCAGCATCTGGTGATGCTGCAGCCCCATCTCACCATCTCCTGCACAGACTGTACGGAATCCCTCACGCTGAAAGTAGGCTTCCAGAATGGAGGAGATATCCGGCTCATCCTCAACAATCAGTATCAGCGCATTATCCAATGCAGCCCCCTCAATTCCCGCACATTCCATAACAACTCTCACATTACAGTATTTTATCTCGATTTCGAGACAATGCCCATCGTTGCCAGATAGACGCGAACTGTTGAGATCGTGTGGAGATTTTACCCTCCTTCGCTCCAGCAGAAATCAAAAAAGCGGTAATAAAGAACCTCCACACAATCTCCACAAAGTAGCGACGCCTTCTCAATCTCCCCTGACCAGATTACGCCCAAGGAAAAGCCCGGCCTCGTCATCGGGACCGGACAACAAGGGAGCACAAGGCATGCCTGCAGCGCAAAATTCATTTAACACTGATATTGCCAGTGGCTCACGTCCATTGGCAGGCAAATACAGACATGGTGTTCTGAAACGGTTATCGACCCTTGCCAGGCACCTGCTCATCAGCACCGCCCTGCTCATGCCAATGGCAGCAGCACAGGCAGCAGAAGAAGAGCCTGACCTGACATTCGAACCGTTGTTTGAGCTTCTCGAACAAGAGCCTGTCTTCACTGAGACTGTGAAGGGCGAGAAGCTGACGATCAAACTGGACTTCATGCATCTGATTCCTGGAGAACAAGGACAGACAGCACGTCCGTGGGACAAAGCTGCCCGCGCTCCTTTCGTCAAGGGCGTAAAACGCTGGATGGAGATCATCAAGGGCGTCAAAAACAAGGCTCATCATGAGTTGACGGTTCGGGTCGCTGTCTTTGATCTCAAGGACTACGCAAACGGGGTCGCAGACCTGCATTACGATGAGCTGGTGATCACCGACGGCAATATTCTGCCGACACTTGGCTATATTGCCGTTCACAAGGATTTCTACCTGGGAGATCCGAAGGCTTTCGGCTTTCCGAACCAGAAGGAACTGGACCAGGAGTTTGATGCAAATATCCTGCATGAGCTCGGGCATGTCTTTGGGATCGGCACCTTGTGGAACCTGCACAAGACACCAGACGGGTTTATTGAACCAGCAGAACCCAATAATGCCACCTACAGAAACTGGGTCACCCGAAGCAAAAGCGGCGCTGGCTACAGCTATCAGAAGCCCAACTCAGCGGCAGTCAAGGCATTCAACACCACGTTCCATATGAATCTGTCGTTCCTGCCCGCAACGCAGGGGCATCTCTACAATGCCTCAGAGCATAAGGAAGAATTCAAGGATACCGGAATTCGCAAAACACACTCGGGAGAAATCATTCCGTCCATGTCGGAAGAACTGATGGGTCATGGCATGACACTCAGCAGCATCACCATCGGTCTGCTCGATGATCTCGGATGGGATGTGAACTACAGCACTGCCGAACCCCTGCCCCAAACCGTTAGCCAGTAGCGACCTGAGATTACGCAAAACCAATTTATTTTAGGGTCAAGACTCATTGCTCACGCCCATTTGACTGGAGATTATTATGCCCGGATACATGAAAACACTCCCTGTCACAGGAACACTTCTTGCCATCGGCCTGGTAATATCAGGCGGGCTTCTGTCTGCTCCGGCATATGCCTACCCGGCAGAAGCCGTTACAGCCCTCAACGTCCGTACCGGCCCCGGCGTAAAACACAAGCGTATTTCCACGCTGGCCCGATACGAGACAGTCGACGTCAGGAAATGCACGTCAACAGGATGGTGCAAAATCAGCTTCCGCGGGAAATCCGGATGGGTATCCAAGAGATATCTTGTCAATGCCCGCGAGGTTCTTCCGCCCGTTATTGTGCGCCCGGAACCAAATGTCCTTATTATTGAGCCAGAACCGGAGATCGTCATTATCGAGCCGGAACCGGAAATCCTGATTGTTGAGCCAGAGCCGGAGGTTGTCATCATCGATGAAAACGAAGGTATCGCCGTTATAGACGGCCCGGACGGCACTGCCATTATTGATGAGAAAGAAGGCATTACCGTCATAGATGGCCCTGACGGTTCCGCCATCATTGATGAGAGAGAAGGCATCGCCGTTTTTGAAAACGAAGATGGTACGGTCCTTGTCGATGAAAATGAAGGGGTTGCTGTGATTGATGACGGCACAGACCTCGTCATCATTGAGGACTAGAAACAAGCCCAACAGCCAACAGAGATTGCACAAGCGGTTGATATATTTTCAGCACGAAACAATTCGTCAAAATTCATTTTAAACAAAAAGAACCTTCCATCGTCAGATGGAAGGTTCATTTGTGTGAATCACACTGGTCTGAATGTCTGTTGCCCGAACCACATGGCGCTGGCCATACTGGTTCTACGGTCACTGAGACCGTCTTTACCCCCTCAAACACTCAGAGAGATCAGTGCAGACGCAGCCATTCACGCGCTTCACGCAGAGCACAAGCAACATCATCCTTGGACATTTCCGAAGACAGTTCCTGACGATATTCCGCAGCTTCCGATTTGCCTTTCAGAGCGGCAAGATTGAACCACTTGTGAGCCGTTACCAGATCCGTTACGCCTTCGCGGCCGGTAGAATACGTCAAGCCAAGCTGGAAAAAAATCTCTGCAGTTGCATCAGCTCCGATACCGGCATGCTCTATACCACCAAAATCCATACGAGCCATTTTTAGTCCCCTGTTCCCCTGAGCGGCGACACACTATGCGTTGCCGTTTCAATGAGGAAATCTTCGGCCTTTGATTTAAATTTGAGGTAAAAAGACATGTTTAATATCTACACAACAAAACATTGACGCGAATTTACTTATCTTATTGTTTACCCAAAGACTCCGCAGATTCTCTGACCTAGAGATGAAAATCTGTAAATACGTCAAAATTTCAGTAAGAACTGGCTAACCATTCAGCTATTTAGCATTTTTATTGACGCTGATCTGGAAGGGGAAACAAAGCCCGATCAGTTGAGCTACATCAAGGTACGCGAATGGCGGGCGGATACACTTTCCTTAGGGTCAAGACTCATTGCTCACGCCCATTCTGTTTATCAGGGACGGGCAGAATGGACGCAAACAAGAGCGCAGGACAGGTGGATCCTATTCAAGCTGTTGTTTGTGGCCAGGCTGCGCTTCCCTGATGAACCCAAAGGGCGGGGCCATTTTACCGCCCGGCTTTGTTGGAGATCCTTGAAAACCGGAAGGTTTCCTGTGGACCTCCGCCGCGCCGGACGAAAAAATGACCATCGCAGAATGGACGTGAGCAATGAGTCTTGACCCTAGTATCTCTGCTGACAAGAAAGAGGAGTATCCGCATGACAGACATTCGCGAATACGCGCAGATCCTGACAAACAGAAAGCAGGAACTGGCGGAACGCCTGCAGAGCATTGAGACCGCGCTTGATCAGCCTGGAAATCCTGATTTTGAAGAACAGGCCACAGAGCGTGAAGGCGACGAGGTCATGGAAGACCTGGGCAATGCGGGCCTTGATGAACTCCGCGCCATCGATGCTGCTCTGGACCGCATCGCAGCTGGCACCTTCGGCGTCTGCATCGAGTGCGAGGAGCCTATTTCGGAAGAACGGCTCGCCGTCGTGCCCACAGCATTCAAATGCCGAAACTGCATGAGTTGACAAAAAGCCCGGCTAAAAGCCGGGCACAGTCACTTTACGTATATGTTCAGCCTTACTTTGCGCGCTGTCCAAACAGGATAGCCTGCGCTTCCTTATCATCCTTCAGATTGGTCTGCTTGCGCTCTTCCTTGCCAATCGCCACACCGCGCTCCACCGCTGGCCGCGCGGCAATCCGGTCAATCCAGGCACCCACATTGGAGAATTCAGCAATGTCCATCTGCTGATTGGCCCAGATCCGTGCCCAGCTGAAGATGGCCATATCTGCAATGGAATAGTCTCCGGCCACATAGTCGCGGCCTTCAAGCTGACGGTTCAGCACCCCATAGAGACGGTGGGTTTCATCGGTGTAGCGTTTTTTGGCATAGGGTACATCTTCAGGAGCATAATTGTTGAAGTGGTGGTTCTGGCCAAGCATCGGCCCAAAACCGCCCATCTGCCACATCAGCCATTCATCCACTTTTGCGCGGGTCCGCTCATCGCTCGGATAAAACTGCCCGAACTTGCGCCCCAGATATTGCAGGATCGCACCAGACTCAAAGATTGAGATCGGCTCTCCCCCCGGCCCTTCCGGATCGATGATGGCAGGCATGCGATTATTTGGCGCAATCTTCAGAAAGTCAGGCTCGAACTGCTCACCTGTTCCGATATTCACATAGCGGACCTCGTAAGGCACACCCAGCTCTTCCAGAAGAATGCTGATCTTCCAGCCGTTGGGTGTCGGCCAATAATACAGCTCGATCGGTGCAGTTTGCTGATGCGCCATTCTCTTATCTCCTCGATAAACCCCGTCGGGTTGAAACTCTGTCCATTGACATAGGTTTTAGACCACATGGTTCAATAGCATTCTTCCATATGGCCAAAGACATCTCAATATTCGACAACAGAGTTGTGACACGCCGCACAATGACAAAGACGAAGCCCTCCGTCATACTCCCATCATGCGCTATGTCATTCGTCATTGGCAGGGAGACCTTACTCTGATCCAGACCGTGGCTCTCAATTTCATTGGGCTGCGCATTCTCATCAGTTGGTGTGATGAGCTGATCCTGGCCAGGCCCGCGTTCAATTGGACCGGGTCCCACCTCCACGACACGCTGACCATAGTATACCTGCTGACAGCCCATGGGGTGATCCTGGCCTGGCAATGCGTTGGATTATGGCGTTATGCCCACCAGTTTGCAGCCAGCTATAATGGCTTTTACTGGACTTCTGGCGCGGCCTTTGGCTCCATCCTGACAGCCGCTTTCTCAATGGCAACCGTCTGGGCAACCATGGGTGATCTGCTGAACCCGTCTGAGCCATATCAGCCTTCCTATAGGCTCACCTATGATGAAACATCCGGCACGGTCCATATCTCCGGCCACTTTGAACCCGGGATTACACGAGCCTTTCAGAACATTCTCAAGACGTCACCAAACGCCCGGCAGGTTGCTCTCAACAGCGAAGGCGGCAACATCTATGAAGGGCGCGGAGTGGCCAGGACCATTCTGGATGCCCGCCTCAACACTGTCGTCGATGAACAATGCCTTTCAGCCTGCACCCTAGCCTTCATCAGCGGGCAGTCACGAACCCTGCCCGAAGGCGCACGGCTCGGGTTTCATCAATACCGCCTTGAACTCACCCGCTACCATACGGCCATCTTCGATATTGAAGCCGAACAGGAAAAGGACAGAACATTTTTCAGAAGCCGCTCAGTCTCGGCAGAATTCGTTGAGAAGATCCACAAGACAGGCACTCATGACATATGGACCCCCACACGGGCAGAACTGGTACAGGCCGGAATCATAAAGGCCATCCCGAAGGATGGCCTTTGAACGCAATCGAATGTCAAACAGATCAGAGACCCAGCTTGTCCTTCAGAATGTCGTTGACGGCCTTGGGATTGGCCTTGCCTTGTGACGCTTTCATCACCTGACCGACAAACCAGCCCATAAGACCCGGTTTGACTTTGACCTTCTCAACCTGATCCGGATTGTTGGCAATGATGTCATCAATGATGGCTTCAATCGCACCGGTATCAGTCACCTGTTTGAGACCCTTGGCCTCGACGATTTCCGCAGGATCACCGCCTTCAGTCCAGACAATCTCGAAAACATCCTTAGCGATTTTGCCAGAGATATCGCCTTTGGAGATCAGATCAATGATGCCACCGAGCTGGTCTGCAGAGACCGGGCTGCTGTCAATGTCCAGCCCTTCCTTGTTCAACCGGCCAAACAGCTCGTTGATCACCCAGTTGGCAGCAACCTTGCCATCCCGGCCATTGGCAACCACCTCAAAGAAGTCCGATGACCGTTTTTCAGCAACCAGGACGCTGGCATCATAAGGCTTCAGGCCAAACTCATCGATAAAGCGCTGACGTTTGTCGTCCGGAAGCTCCGGCAGACTGGCAGCCAGTTCCTCAATCAGGACGTCGTCGAACTCCAGCGGCAGCAGGTCAGGATCAGGGAAGTAGCGATAATCGTGCGCTTCTTCCTTGGACCGCATGGACCGGGTTTCACCGTTTTTCGGATCAAACAGGCGGGTTTCCTGATCAATTGATCCGCCATCTTCCAGAATAGCAATCTGCCTGCGGGCTTCATACTCAATGGCCTGACCGGCAAACCGGATGGAGTTGACATTCTTGATTTCGCAACGGGTGCCGAATTCGTCGCCCGGGCGACGAACAGAAACGTTCACATCCGCCCGCATGGAACCCTGTTCCATATTGCCGTCACAGGTTCCGAGATAGCGGAGGATGGTCCGCAGCTTCGTCAGATAGGCCTTGGCCTCATCAGAAGACCGCAGATCCGGCTTGGAAACGATCTCCATCAGGGCAACGCCGGAACGGTTCAAGTCAACAAAGGACATGGTCGGATGCTGATCATGCATGGACTTGCCGGCATCCTGCTCCAGATGAAGACGCTCAATACCAATTTCAATCCGCTCACCATCAAGCATATCGACGATGACAATCCCCTCACCCACAACAGGCTGCAGATACTGGGAAATCTGATATCCCTGTGGCAGATCCGGATAGAAATAGTTCTTGCGATCAAAGACCGACTTCTTGTTGATCTGGGCTTTCAGACCAAGCCCTGTCCGTACAGCCTGACGAACGCATTCCTCGTTGATGACGGGCAACATGCCTGGCATAGCCGCATCCACCAGAGAGACGTGGTTATTCGGCTCACCGCCAAATTCGGTCGACGCGCCAGAGAACAGCTTGGCCTCGGAAGACACCTGCGCATGAACCTCCATGCCGATGACTACTTCCCAGTCTCCGGTCGCTCCCTTGATCAGTTTCGATTTGCCTGCTTTCGCTGATCCGCTCATGTTTCTCGTCCAGTCATCTCTCGTTGAGGCGCGTTGTTGTCACCGAACCGGTCTCCGCTTTGGCACAACCCGCTTTAGATGCGCGCCAGTGTCAGGCCGCGCTATAGGAAAATTCAAGCCGAATTCCGCTCGGCTCATAAATCATGCAATGGGCAAAGGGTGCATCACCCTCCGGGTTCGGAGCGAACTCGACCTCGACACCTGGCCAGTTCCGGACCGCTTCAAAGACATCATCCAGCGCTGCCCGTGTTTCGACACGAAGCGCCAGATGGTGAAGACCGACATTACCCCGACGGTCGAATGTCACCGCTGCCTCAGGCTCGGCCACACGCCAGAGGGTCAGCATGATCGAACCATCGGAGACGAAGATTGCCGGATAGTCGGGCTTTTCCTGCACCACGGACCAGCCGAGACAATCGGTAAAGAACATTGATGTGGCATCAAGATCCTTTACGGCCAGGCCAACATGGTGCACGCCGCGTGTGATTGGGGTCGTCATCTGCTTTTCTCCTCGTCCTCAGAATGATTGTCCCCCAGCAATCCGTCCTCAAATGCGATATTCCAGTCGATCAGTTCACGCCACATCCGCTCGAAGAGGGCACCATCCAGCCCCTGCTCCTCTGCCAGCTGTCGCACATGAAGCGCGACTTCCTCAACCCGCCACGGGATACGTCCCGGCAGGCTTTCCGAGCGCTTCAGATCCACCATTCGCGTCACGTAATCAAGGCGCTGCCGAAACAGGCTGATCAGTTCAACATCCAGCCGGTCAATCTGTGTGCGGATATCCTCTTTGGTCAGGCAGTCTTCCGGTGCCAGAACAGAAACGTTCTTCTCATCACGATCATGATCCATCACGATCTGTTCCTTTACCGACGACACCGTGCCTCAGGCCCACCACGCTTTTGGTGCTGGCATAAGGCCTGCAGACTCTTCGAGAACCCCCCCAACCCGGAACAGCGTCTCTTCATCAAATGCCTTGCCGATCACCTGAAGCCCAAGCGGCAGTCCTTTGCCCGTGCGACCGGCAGGAACCGAAATACCCGGCAGGCCGGCCATATTGACGGTCACGGTGAAAATATCATTCAGATACATTTCTACCGGGTCCACATGTTTCTGGTTCAGCGGGAAAGCAGCACTTGGTGTCGCAGGTGTCAGGATAGCATCAACCTTGCCAAAGGCCTGCTCGAAATCCTGCTTGATCAGCGTCCGGATCTTCTGGGCACGCAGGTAGTAAGCATCATAATAACCGGCCGACAGCACATAGGTGCCGATCAGCACGCGACGCTTGACCTCGTCACCAAAACCGGCAGCCCGGGTCTTCTCATACATGTCGGTGATGTCATCACCATCAACACGCAATCCGTAGCGGACACCATCATAGCGCGCCAGATTGGACGATGCCTCCGCAGGTGCCACAATATAATAGGCTGGCAGAGCATATTTGGTCATCGGCAGGGAAATATCGACGATCTCCGCGCCTGCTGCCTCCAGCCAGTCAATTCCCTGCTGCCAGAGCGTCTCAATCTCATCAGGCATATTGTCGACGCGGTATTCCTTCGGGATACCGATCCGCATGCCTTTGACATTGCCGTCCATCGCCGCTTCATAATCCGGTACAGGGCAATCCACGGATGTGGTGTCTTTCGGATCAACAGATGCCATGGATTTCAGCATGATGGCGGAATCGCGGACAGTCCGGGTGATGGGTCCGGCCTGATCAAGGGATGATGCGAAAGCAATCATGCCCCAGCGTGAGCAGCGGCCATAGGTCGGCTTGATGCCAACGGTTCCGGTAAAGGCCGCAGGCTGTCGAATGGAACCACCGGTGTCAGATGCGGTTGCCCCCGCGCAAATACGAGCAGCAACAGCGGCAGACGAACCACCGGATGAACCGCCCGGCACAAGATCCACATCACTGCCCTCTTCCCGCCACGGGTTTTTCACCGGACCGTAGTGACTGGTCTCATTGGCAGACCCCATGGCAAACTCGTCCATGTTGAGTTTGCCCAGCATCACAGCGCCATCTGCCCAGAGGTTGGATGTCACAGTGGACTCATAAGCAGGCTCAAATCCGTTCAGGATGTGGGAACAGGCAGCGGAATGGACACCTTCGGTGCAGTAAAGGTCCTTGATGCCGAGAGGGATACCTTCAAGGGCACCGGCCTCACCCGCTGCAATCCGTCCGTCACTGGCCTTTGCCATATCAAGCGCCTTTTCCGGCGTCTTGACCAGATAGGCATTCAGCTCATCAGCGGAATCCATTGCCGTCAGATAGGACTGGGTCAGCTCGGTTGCGGAGAATTCCTTCTTCGCCAGGCCGTCCCGCGCATCCGCGATAGTCAGGTGTGTCAGATCAGTCACAGATTTAATCTCCGAAGCTCTGGAGCATGCGGCCCGGCGTGTGAGCGGGCCGCGCTCGGACAAAGCATTTATTCAACGACTTTGGGTACCATGAAGAAGTTGTCTTCCGACGCAGGCGCACTGTTCACGACCCGGCTTGCGTAACCACCATCAGTTACGCCATCCTGACGCTTCTTCATGCTGGTCTCGACAACAGATGTCATCGGCTCAACGCCGTCTACATCAACTTCATTCAACTGCTCAACCCATTCAAGAATGGCATTGAGTTCGCCCTGGAGCGTCTGCGCTTCTTCATCAGTAACCGCAACGCGTGCCAGACGGGCAACACGACGGACTGTGGCCTCATCGACCGACATGGACCGACCCTTTCCTGTTTGGTGAATGGCATGCACCAGACGCGCATGACAGAATTCTGAAAAGCCCTATAGCACCCCAGCCGAAGCAGAGGCAACGGGGTGCGATGCCGCAAGAGGCAGATTCAGTGATCTAATATGGGAAAGTGCAATCAGATTTCAAAAGTCTCGCCCACTTTGGCCACCAGAACCTGCTGCCCGGCCATCGCATCCACAAACGCGTCGGCTGTTTCGGCAATAATCGGGAACGAGCCATAGTGACATGGAATCACCGCATCAAACTGGAAGAACCGTTTACAGGCCATGGCAGCCACCTCGACCCCCATGGTAAACCGGTCGCCAATCGGCACCAACCCCACCTGCGGGTGATGAATTTCATTGATCAGCGCCATGTCACCGAAGATATCCGTATCCCCCATGTGATACAGGATCGGCTCGCCTTCTGCTTTCAGGACAACACCATTGGCATTGCCCAAGCAGTGCGACACGCCATCTTCCGTCAGGTGTGCCGAAGAGTGAACAGCGTTCACATAGGTAACCGAGAAGTCACCATGCTCGACCGTACCGCCTGTATTGGTCGGGTCGAATTTCTCAAGGCCTTTTGACTGCAGCCACATACAAAGATCAAAATTGGCGATCACCATGGCATCATAAGCCCGGGCCAGTTCAAGCGTATCGCCCATATGATCGCCATGGCCGTGGGTAAGCACAATATGCGTGCACCCGGAGGCGGCATCTTCAATAGATTGCCCGTCAAAGGCCGGATTTCCGTTAAAGAACGGATCAATCAGGATAACGGAAGACTTGAGCTCGACCTTGAATGCGGAATGGCCATACCAGGTGAGTTTCATTATCGCCTCCAAAAAATCAGGGTTCTGCCCTTCCCTGATAAACAGAATGGGCGTGAGCAATGAGTCTTGACCCTAACCTCTCTGGTTTCCATCGTCATCCCGTGCTAAGTCACTCTCATGTCAAATGATTACATTATTTCTGCCGAGGAGGTGTTGTCGCACCTGTCCTTTGGACAACGACTGATCGGCCTTGATCTCGGAACCAAAACCATCGGTCTGGGCCTTTCGAATCCGGACCTGACAGTCGCCACACCGCTTGAGACGATTCGGCGGAAGAAATTCCAGCAGGACACAGACCTGCTCCTGTCCATCTGTGCCGAATGGAATGTGGGTGCACTTGTTCTGGGCCTGCCATTCAACATGGATGGGACCGAGGGGCCGCGCGCGCAATCCACCCGTTCGTTCGCCCGTAACCTGCATCAGAAAACCGACCTTCCCATGCTGTTCTGGGACGAGCGTCTGTCGACCGTTGCCGTCACACGGACATTACTTGATCTGGATACAAGCCGGGCAAAACGGGCCGATGTGGTCGACAAGATGGCTGCGTCTTTTATCCTGCAGGGTGTTCTTGACCGTCTGGCTCATCTAGCCCACCCGCCCGAGACTGACTGACTCCAATCTGAGGAATATGCATGCTGACGGTTCTGGAGAGCCTCCTGCCGATTTTCGCGGTGATCTTTCTTGGCCTGTTCATCAGACGGCAGGGTTATGTGCCGGAAGAACAGTGGGAAGGCATGCAAAAGCTGTCCTACAGGATCTTCTTTCCCGCCCTTCTCTGCGCAACCCTCATCAAGGCGGATCTATCCACTATCCCCGTCGGAGGAGTGGCCGCGACTTCGGTTCTGGCCTCTCTGACCATGAGCGCTCTTGTCATTGCAATGTTTCCGGTTTTCCGGCGTACGCTGGGGGTCAACAATGCAGCAAATACGTCTATCTATCAGGGAACCGTACGCTGGAACGGCTTTATCGCACTTGCCATCGTGGCCAAGCTGCACGGCGATGAAGGGATTGCCATTGTAGCTCTGACACTGGCCGTTCTGGCGCCTCTGCTCAACTTTACCACCATCCTGGTTATGGCTGTCTATGCCGGTTCCGCAAAAGCCGACTACAAATCCGTTCTGAGGGAAATCATCACCAACCCGTTTATCCTGTCATCCCTCGCAGGGCTCGCCATCAATCTGGGCCATGTCCCTGTCCCCAGCCCGATCATGACCACTTTGGACATTCTGGCGCGCCCTGCTCTGGCAATCGGCCTGCTGATGGTAGGAGCCGGACTGAGGCTGCGTTACGCCCTTCCACCAACCCCACCGGTCTGGGTTGCTGTCGGGCTGCGTCTGATGGGTATGCCGCTGCTGATGCTGGCCTTCGGCCTGTTGATGGGGCTGGATGAGGTTGCGCTTCAGGTGGCCATGATTGGCGGCGCTGTACCCACGGCCATGATTGGCTATGTGGTTGCCAAAGAGCTGGGCGGTGATGCCCCGCTCTATGCGGCCATCGCCACGATCCAGACCTTTGTCTCGGCCCTGGCTGTGCCCTTTGTCATATGGCTTTCCACGCTCTTATAGGATTGTGCCTCACCGCTCCTGCGGTGCCACCGTATCGATAAGGCGCGCCGCATCATAGCGGCCATCAAGCATGCCATAGGTCATCCGCCACTGCCCCGATGCCAGCCGCGTCTGAAAAAAGACATCCGCCAGCTCTTCATATCCGATCAACCTGAGTGCGGAAACGGACCCGATCAGCGCCAGTTGCTCCGTCAATATGCGAGCTGAACCGGGATCCACCAGACAGGCCCGCGCTGCGGACTGGAGAGCCGACGCGATATCAAGCCCTGAACGGCCAAGCCATCTGCCAAATTCCGGCAGAACCGCATCAAGGCAGTCCGGCTCCTCTTCGAGAACCCGCAGAAGATCGAGGCACATCACATTGCCCGCTCCTTCCCAGATGCCATTGACCGGAGCTTCCCGATAGGCGCGCGCCAGAAGGCCGTCCTCCACATATCCGTTGCCACCGAGGCATTCCATAGCCTCAAAGAGAAAGGCCGGAGCCATCTTGCAGATCATGTATTTGATGACCGGCGTCATCAGCCGCGCATAAGCCCGTTCGGACGGATTGGTCGCAGCCTCGGTAAAACTATGGGACAGGCGCATGACCAGTGCGGTCGCAGCCGCAGAATCGAGAGCCATATCGCCAAGCACGCGCTGCATGATCGGCTGATCGACCAGAGCTTTCCGGAACACATGGCGGTGTCGCACGTGATGGACCGCATTCGCCAGCCCAAGACGCATGAGGCCGGCCGAGCTGGTCGCACAATCAAGTCGCGTCTGCGTCACCATATCGAGAATGGTCCGAATACCACGCCCCTCCTCGCCCACCAGAAAGGCCGTTGCGTCGTGAAACTCAACTTCTGAGGAGGCATTTGACCGATTGCCAAGCTTTGTCTTCAACCGCTGAAACTGAAGTCCATTGACCGTCTCATCCGGCAGAACCCGGGGCATGAGAAACAGACCCACGCCCTTTTCTGTCCGGGCCAGAATGAGGAAGGCATCACACATGGGAGCTGACATGAACCATTTATGGCCGGTCAGTCGCCACGCACCGGCACCATCCGGCACGGCAACAGTTCGTGTGGCAGACACATCAGTGCCGCCCTGTCGCTCTGTCATGCCCATACCGATTGTAGCCGATGTCTTCAGATGCGGCGCACGGAATGACGGGTCATAAGATCGGGTTTTCAAACGAGGGGCCCACTCCTCAACCAGGTCTGGTGCATGCCTGATTGCAGCCAGTGACGCACTGGTCATCGACAGCGGACAGATATGCCCAGCCTCTACCTGAGCCGTCAGATAGAGCAGCCCCGCCCGCTCAGCATGCCCCGCAGGAGAGAACAGGTCCCGATTATTTTCCCATGGCATCGAGTGAAGCCCACCTGCGGCACTCCGGCTCATCAGCGCATGATAGGCTGGATGAAACTCAACCTGGTCAGACCTGTTTCCAACCGCATCATGGGTTTTCAGCACGGGCGCATTTTCGTTGGCCAGTCGACCGAGATCAAAGCTGCTGCTCATACCCCAGTCTTCGCCAGAGCGTTTCAGCCGCGAGGCTGCATCCGGAGCGTACAAAGAAATAGCCTGGCGCAGCACAGGATCTGATGAAAAGAGATTCCGACCGGCAAACGGCGGACTCTGGTTCACGTTCTCCAATGGCTCGAACGGATGCATTCCACGCTCCCAGAATCGCCTAGACTGTTGAAACAATAACATGCGTCAATCAGCACGCGGAAACCAGAGAGCCAAAGAATGTCGCCTTTCCATCGCAACAGGCTTGCTCCTCCAGCCCCTCGGGCTTATAGGATGGGTCCTTGATGAGCGAGCAAAACACACCATCCGATTTTACATTTCCCCACCGGCATCTTCTCGGCATTGCAGGCCTGCATCCGACTGAGATAACCGGTTTGCTGGATATGGCCGACGAGGCGGTTGAGATCAGCCGACAAGTCGAGAAAAAGAAAAGCGTTCTGCGCGGCAGGACGCAAATCAACCTGTTCTTCGAAGCATCCACCAGAACCCAGTCCTCTTTTGAACTGGCAGGCAAACGCCTGGGCGCTGATGTGATGAACATGTCCGTGGCCTCCTCTTCGGTCAAAAAAGGGGAAACCCTGATCGATACGGCCATCACGCTGAACGCCATGCGACCGGATCTGCTTGTGGTCCGGCACAGTTCCGCCGGTGCTGTGGAGCTTCTGGCACAGAAGGTTGACTGTTCCGTCGTCAATGCCGGAGACGGCGCCCATGAGCACCCGACCCAGGCGCTTCTTGATGCTCTGACCATCCGGCGCGCAAAAGGCAGCCTTGAAGGTCTACAGGTGGCAATTTGCGGTGATGTCCTGCACAGCCGTGTGGCGCGGTCCAATATCCTCCTGCTCAATACCATGGGTGCACGGGTACGGGTCATAGCCCCCAGCTCTCTGCTGCCGCTGGGTATTGACCGGATGGGTGTCGAAGTCTTCACCAACATGAGGGCTGGCCTGAAGGATTGTGACGTTGTCATGATGCTCCGGCTGCAGCGCGAGCGGATGGCCGGATCCTTCGTCCCCTCCATCCGCGAATACTTCCGCTTCTACGGCCTTGATGAGGAAAAGCTCTCCTTTGCCAAACCGGACGCTCTGGTCATGCATCCCGGCCCGATGAACCGGGGTGTGGAGATTGATTCGGCTGTCGCAGACGGACCGCAGAGCGTCATCCGGGAACAGGTCGAGATGGGTGTCGCCATCCGCATGGCCGTTCTCGAAGCCCTGTCAGCCCACCTGCCCAATTCCATCGGAAAGTGACCTCATGGCTGATGAACGCCGCAAGGGAAATACGGTCCCCGTCATTCTGAAAAATGCACGTCTCTATGATCCGTCCCAGCCCATGGATGAACATGGCTCGCTTCTGATTGAAGATGGTATCATCAAGGCTCAGGGCGGCCCGGACGAACTGGCACCCTCCGGGACCGAGATTATCGACTGCGAAGGCCATACTGTCATGCCGGGTCTTGTCGATGCCCGGGTCTTTGTCGGTGAACCAGGTGCAGAACATCGCGAAACCCTGCGTTCTGCCAGCAAGGCAGCCGCAGCCGGTGGCGTGACCACCATTGTCGTGATGCCGGACACAGACCCCGTCATTGATGATATCGCCCTGCTTGACTTCATCATGCGCCGCGGACGGGATGAGTCCGTTGTTCGGGTCCGCGCCATGGCGGCCATGACACAGGGGCTCGAAGGCCGTGAAATCACCGAATTCGGCCTCTTGAAAGAGACCGGTGCCCTTGGCTTTACTGATGGGCGTCACAGCATTTCCAATGCCATGCTGATGGCGCGCGCACTCACCTATGCCCGTGATTTCAAGATGCCGATCTGCCATCACACCCAGGATCTGAGCCTCAGCTCAAACGGTGTAATGAATGCGGGCGAGAATGCATCACGTCTTGGTCTGCCGGGCATTCCGCATGAAGCAGAAACCATTGTGGTCGACCGGGATATCCGCCTGGCCCGCATGACACGTGGCTATTATCACGCAGCCAGCATTTCCAGCCCGGAATCAGCTCGCCTGATCGCTGGTGCAAAGTTGGAAGGCCTCAATGTCACGGCAGGTATCTCTGTCAATCATCTGACCTTGAACGAAAATGACATCGGCTCCTACCGGACATTCTTCAAGATGTCCCCGCCCCTGCGCAGTGAAGAAGACCGGCAGCAGATGATCGAAGCGCTGAAAAACGGCACCATCGATATCATCCAGTCCTCCCATGACCCGCAGGATGTGGAGACCAAGCGTCATCCGTTTGCCGAGGCTGAAGATGGAGCGATCGGTCTTGAAACCCTGTTGTCCGCCGCTCTCAGGCTTGTTCATTCCGGCGATGTGCCGCTGGCAACAGTGATCAAGGCCATGACCAGCAATCCGGCCCGCCTTCTCAACCTTGAGGGAGGCACCCTGAAATCGGGAAGCCCTGCCGATATTGTCGTTGCAGATCTGGATCGCCCCTGGGTCGTCAAGGCAGACGCACTCAAGTCCCGCTCAAAAAATACGCCATTTGAAGATGCCCGAATGCAGGGCAAGGTTCTGCGTACCATTGTGGCCGGAAACACCGTCTATACCTATCAGGAGGCCTGATCATGCCCGATCCGATCAGCTGGGAGCTCGCATGGCCATATTATCTGGTCGCACTGGCCTTCGGTTATGCTTTCGGATCAATTCCGTTCGGCCTGATCATCACCAGATTTGCAGGTCTGGGTGATGTCAGGTCCATCGGATCAGGCAATATCGGCGCAACCAATGTACTGAGAACCGGCCGCAAAAGCCTTGCAGCCCTTACCCTGCTGTTTGATGCTCTCAAGGGCACCGCTCCTGTACTGCTAGCGGGGTTATGGGGCCCTGAAACAGCATTGATCGCCGGACTTGGGGCCTTTATCGGCCATCTTTTCCCCGTCTGGCTTGGGTTCAAGGGTGGTAAGGGCGTCGCAACCTATATTGGCGTTTTGCTCGGATTAAAATTTCTTCTGGTTGTATTTTTTGGGATGGTCTGGATTGCCACAGCCGTCATAAGCCGGTATTCCTCTCTATCAGCGCTTGTTGCAAGCCTTCTTACACCTGTGGCTCTTTACTGGATTGGTGAACATCAGCTTGCGGAACTCTTTGCCCTTCTCACATGCCTTCTGTGGATCAAGCACCACGCCAATATCCGGCGTCTGCTCAAGGGTGAGGAAAGCCGAATCGGGAAATAGTCATGCTTGATCTCCGGCCGCCCACGCATCCGGCCCGGAGACAGCTGACAGAAACCCAGCGGCTGAACTGGCTGCGGCTGATCCGCAGCGAAAACGTCGGCCCGACAACCTTTCGCGAACTGGTCAATCACTTCGGAAGCGCAGCCGCCGCACTGGATGCCCTGCCGGAATTGTCCCGCAGGGGTGGGTCAAAGAAACAGATCCGCGTCTGTCCGCAGGAGTTGGCGGAAAGAGAGCTGACCCATGCTGATAGATGTGGGGCACGATTTGTAGCCTGGAGAGAGCCCGGCTATCCCTATCTTCTCGCATCTCTTGACGTGCCTCCACCCCTTCTCGCAATTCGCGGGCAAAGCGATATGGCGGACCGGCCATCGCTGGCCATTGTCGGTTCCCGAAACGCATCCATCAGCGGCAGCAAACTCACGGATCGCTTCGCACGAGAACTGGGTGAACAGGGTCTGGTCATCGTGTCTGGCCTTGCCCGTGGAATTGATACAACCGCTCACAAGGCAGCGCTGGAGCATGGCACCATTGCCGTTCTGGCCGGAGGTCTCGACAAGCTTTACCCTCCGGAGAACCGGGCTTTGTTCGATGCGATTGCAGAGCGCGGCCTGGTCATTTCCGAAATGCCGTTTGGCTGGACGGCCCGTGCTCGGGATTTTCCAAGGCGCAACCGGATTGTCTCCGGAATCGCCTATGGAGTGCTGGTGGTCGAGGCGGCCCGTCGGTCCGGAACCCTGATTACCGCCCGGCTGGCCGGGGAACAGGGACGCCTGGTCTTCGCCATTCCCGGCTCACCGCTGGACCCGAGAGCCGAAGGCACAAACAACCTCATCCGGTCAGGGGCAACTCTTGTCGCAGAACCGAATCACATTGTGACAGATGTGATGCCGCTGCTGGGACGGCCTGTTGATGATCGCATGCTCATTGCAGAAGAGCCGGATTATACATCGCCCATTGATACAGACCTGCCCGAAACAGACCGACAGGCTCTGATAGCAGCGCTCGGACCAACACCTGTCTCTGTTGATGATATTATCGACCATACGGGGCTTGATGCCAGAACAGTCCAAATCCTGTTGCTTGAGCTTGACCTGGCCGGGCGGTTGGAACGGCACGGCTCACAGCTTGTCTCACTCATCCTCTAGGCCAAAAGTCCTCTTGTCACAGGTGGGAAAATATCTCACGGCATTGGTGGAAAAAGCGACAGACCGGAACACCTGACAGGTCAGCGATACCGTGCCTTCGGTGGCTCAAAGTTCTGAGAGACCAGATCTTTATCCAGTTTTGTGACCACACCGTCTGCGGAAGCGACGGCTTCCTGCCTGGCCATCTCGAGCAAATGCGCCAGGAAAATCAGGTCAGCCCCTCGCGCCATACCGATCATCTCTTTGAGATAGTGGCTAATGTGCTCGGCAATCTGGCGATCGGTCGGTTCTGAACTCACACTGTTACTCGTCATGGTCAGCCATTCTGAAGGACTAGGATGCCGGGTTCGACATCACCGAATGAATGGTGCCTGATGCCTCCCCCAGATACAACAAAATAATCTTTTTAATTGCATTATGTCAAATACAACCACTTTAACGATTATAGGTTGAAATACAGGTTTATCGGAATGCACTCTTGACCCGAGCGCTTTGTGACGTCATTTCACTGTGGGCAGCAAATCCATATGAATGGAGCAATGCTGTGCAATCGTGGACCAGTTTGAGTGAAGTGCCTTCATGGACGTTGTCATTGTAGAATCACCGGCTAAGGCCAAGACGATCAACAAATACCTGGGTTCGAACTATCAGGTTCTGGCCTCCTATGGGCATGTGCGCGATTTGCCTGCCAAGGATGGGTCCGTGCGCCCGGACGACAGTTTCTCAATGTCGTGGGAGCTGGACAGCAAGTCCAAGAAGCGCATGAGCGACATCACGGCCGCTGTCAAAAAGGCAGACCGCCTGATCCTCGCAACTGACCCTGATCGCGAGGGAGAGGCCATTTCCTGGCATGTGCTGCAGGTTCTCAACGAGAAAAAGGCCCTGAAAGACCGTCCGGTCCAGCGTGTTGTCTTCAACGCCATCACCAAACAGGCGGTGACAGAGGCGATGAACAACCCGCGTGACATTGATTCCGATCTGGTTGACGCCTATCTGGCGCGCCGCGCCCTTGACTATCTTGTGGGCTTCACCCTGTCGCCGGTTCTCTGGCGCAAATTGCCCGGTGCCCGCTCTGCCGGGCGTGTGCAATCCGTTGCTCTCCGTCTTGTCTGTGACCGGGAGCGGGAAATCGAAACTTTCTTGCCGCAGGAATACTGGTCCATCCTGGCGACGCTGAAATCCGAACGGAATGCAGAGTTTGAAGCGCGGGTCGTCGGTCTTGATGGCAAGAAGCTTGGCCGTCAGGATATCCCGAACGGAACCCAGGCCTCGGAAATCGAAGGTCTGCTCAATTCTGCGTCCTTCACCATTGCAGCTGTTGAGGCGAAACCGCAGAAGCGGAACCCGCAGCCGCCTTTCACCACGTCCACCATGCAGCAGGAAGCCTCCCGCAAGCTTGGTTTTGCGGCCGCCCGCACCATGCAGGTCGCGCAGAGACTGTATGAAGGCATTTCGATTGGCGGAGAAACCGTCGGCCTCATCACCTATATGCGTACCGACGGTGTGCAGATTGCGCCGGAAGCTGTACAGGCAGCCCGGTCAACAATCGCAAAGTCATTCGGCGACCGGTATCTGCCGGAAAAGCCACGGCACTATCACACCAAGGCCAAGAATGCGCAGGAGGCTCACGAGGCCATCCGCCCCACGGATATGAGCCGCCACCCGAAAGACGTGGCCTCTTATCTCGATGCCGATCAGGCCCGCCTCTATGAGCTTGTCTGGAAACGGACCATCGCCAGTCAGATGGCTTCTGCCCTTCTGGAGCGCACCACGGCTGATATCAACGCCACAGCATCCGGCCGCACTGTTGCCCTTAGAGCCAACGGATCTGTTCTGAAGTTTGACGGCTTCCTGACCCTCTACCAGGAAGGCAAGGATGATGAGCAGGACGAGGATTCAAAGCGCCTGCCCGAGCTTCACGGCGGAGAGACCGCAAGTCGCGAGAAAGTCACCACTTCACAGCATTTCACAGAGCCGCCTCCCCGTTATACCGAAGCAACGCTCATCAAGAAAATGGAAGAGCTCGGCATCGGTCGCCCGTCCACCTATACGGCAACCCTTTCAGTGCTTCAGGACCGCGGTTATGTGGAGATCGACAAGAAACGACTGATCCCGCATGACAAGGGCCGGATCGTTACCGCATTCCTTGAAAGTTTCTTCGAGCGCTATGTCCAGTATGATTTCACAGCCGGTCTTGAAGAACAGCTTGATGCGATCTCAGCCGGAGATCTCGACTGGCGGGCTGTCCTCGGCGATTTCTGGCAGAACTTCTCCGCAAGTGTGGATGACATCAAGGAACTGCGCGTCACCCACGTGCTTGATGCACTCAACGACATTCTCGCAGCGCATATCTTCCCGGAGCGGGAAGATGGCAGTGACCCTCGATCCTGCCCGACCTGTGATGACGGCCGCCTGTCGCTGAAACTCAGCCGCTATGGCTCCTTCATCGGTTGCTCCAACTATCCGGACTGCCGCTATACACGGCAGCTGTCTCAGTCTGACAGCGAAGCTGCAGACGCTGACAACGGTCCGAAAATTCTCGGCCAGGACCCAGCAAGTGGTGAAGATATCAGCCTCAGAACCGGACGTTTCGGCCCCTATGTGCAGATTGGCGAAGAAGCCAAGCCCAAACGGGCCAGCATCCCGAAAGGCTGGTCACCAGACAGTATTGATCTGGAAAAGGCTCTCTCACTCCTGTCCTTGCCACGCGAAGTTGGCCTGCATCCCGAAAGCGGGCAGATGATTTCCGCCGGGATCGGTCGGTATGGCCCGTTCGTCCAGCACGAGAAGACCTATGCCAATCTGCCATCAGTCGAGGATGTCTTCACCGTCGGCCTCAATCACGCGGTTACCCTGATTGCCGAAAAGCTTGCAAAAGGCGGTCGTGGTCGTGGTGCTGCACAGGTTCTCAAAGAACTGGGCGACCATCCGGATGGCGGTGCCATCACGGTAAAAGATGGCCGCTATGGCCCTTATGTGAACCATGGCAAGGTCAACGCTACTCTGCCAAAAGACAGCGACCCGCAGGCCGTAACGCTGGAACAGGCGCTTGAACTGATTGCCGCCAAGAGCAAAACCAGCAAGTCCAAAACCACGAAAAGCAAAACTGCTGCCAAAAAAACAACGGCCAAGAAGACCACGCGGACCAAAAAGACCGCCAGTTGATCAGCCGGCCTGAACGGGAAAGACAGACCATTTGGCCAAAATGAAAAAACCGAAGGGCAAGAAGCCCGGCTTGCCCTCTCGGGAAGATGTTCTCGCCTTTATCGCCGAACATCCCGGCCAGTCAGGAAAACGGGAAATTGCCCGAGCCTTTGGTCTGAAAGGCGCAGCCAAAATCGCTCTGAAGAAGCTTCTGAAAGAGCTAACGGATGACGGCGTTCTCGTCAGGCATAGAAAACGCCTGACCAAACGCGGGGAACTGCCGTCCGTCACGGTCCTGACCGTTCATGAACTGAGTTCTGATGGAGATCTGGTCGCCCTGCCCCAGCAATGGGATGAGGATGATCTTGGAGATCCTCCCCGCGTTCTGGTTCTCGACAGCAAGCGCCCCAATGCCCCGAAACCCGGGTTGGGTGATCGGATTCTGGCTCGTATTACGGAACCACCCGAGCCTGATGCCGGTTTTGCCTATGCGGCCCGGCCCATGAAGCTCCTTGAGAAAAAGAACCCGCCAGTGCTGGGTATTTTCCGGGCCATGCCCGGCGGCGGTCGCATCATCCCGGTTTCCAAGAAGCAGGATGAGATTGTTGTCGATGCCATCGGGGCCGGAAAGGCCAAGGATGGTGATCTGGTCGAGGTGGAGATCACCAAGGCCGGACGGCACGGCCTGAAGCGCGGACGGGTCAAGGAAACGCTCGGCAATATGGACAATGAGAAGGCGGTCAGCATGATCGCCATTCATGCTCATGAGATTCCGCATGTTTTTCCAAGTGAGGTTCTGGCAGCAGCTGATGCTGCAACAGAAGCGGACTGGAGCAGGCGCGAGGACTGGCGGCATATTCCTTTCGTCACCATCGACCCCGCTGACGCCAAGGATCATGACGATGCCCTCTATGCCGAGGCTGATCCGTCATCCGACAATGACGGCGGGTTTGTGCTCTATGTGGCCATTGCCGATGTCTCCTATTATGTGCGTCCGGGATCCCTGCTCGATAAGGAAGCTCTCCATCGCGGTAATTCGGTCTATTTCCCCGACCGGGTCGTTCCCATGCTGCCCGAGCGGATTTCAAATGATCTCTGCTCGCTGAAGGAAGGCGTTGACCGCCCGGCCATGGCTTTGCGGATCATTCTGGACAAGAGTGGTCGAAAGAAAAGTCACAGTTTCCACCGGGTGATGATCAAGTCAGCTGCAAAGCTAGCTTATCCCGAGGCTCAGGCCGCTATCGATGGCGACCCCAGTGAGCGGAGCGCGCCATTATTGGAGACGGTCCTGAAGCCGCTCTGGGCCTGCTACGACGCTATGAAGAAGGCGCGTGATGCCCGTGAGCCTCTGGACCTGGATTTGCCGGAACGCAAGATCCTGCTCAAACCCGACGGGACCGTCGACCGGGTCATCGTCCCTGATCGCCTCGATGCGCATCGCCTTGTGGAAGAGTGCATGATCCAGGCGAATGTGGCAGCAGCTGAAACTCTTGAGAAGCAGCGAACACCACTCGTCTACCGCATTCACGACACTCCGTCCCTTCAGAAGCTGGAGGCCTTACGGGAATTCCTGACCAGTATCGATCTCAGCTTCTCGAAATCCGGCAATCTGCGACCATCGCATTTCAATCACATTCTGCAGCGTGTTGCAGAAACGGAACATGCTGATCTGGTCAATCAGGTTATCCTGCGCAGCCAGAGCCAGGCAGAATATAATCCTGAGAATATAGGGCATTTTGGCCTCAACCTGAGACGCTATGCCCATTTCACCAGCCCGATCCGTCGTTATGCGGACCTGATTGTCCACCGTGCGCTGGTGCGGGCCCTGTCACTGGGCGCAGGAGAATTACCCTCCGACGCCGAAGCCACACTGAAGACTGTGTCAGAGCAGATCTCAGGCACGGAACGACGCGCCATGGCAGCCGAGCGTGACACAATCGACCGCCTGATTTCCGCTTTCATGGCCGACCAGATCGGTGCGAGCTTTACAGGACGGATCGCCGGAGTGACCTCAGCAGGCCTGTTTGTGAAACTGTCAGAGACCGGCGCAGACGGTTTTGTACCCATTTCCACATTGGGTGATGACTACTTCATTTATGACGAAGCCAGCCAGTCCCTTATCGGAGAACGCACAAGCAAGGGCCACCGCCTTGGAGACAACGTGGAGGTGAGACTTATTGAAGCAGCCCCCATGGCTGGCGCATTGCGCTTTGAACTGTTAAGTGAGGGGGTGAAGCGATCACAGATCGACGCAAAACGATCGATCCGGAACGCTCGTCGCAGGCGCGGGTCTCGCCTTGCAGATAAGGGAAATCGACGTAACGGGCGCAGTCAACGCAAGCGCTCGTGAGAAGGAGCCTGAAATGGCAGTCACCGAAATGCACCATGATGCCAAGCGTCCCCCGCGGTCTGTCTGGACGTCCATGTGGCGCGGCATGCGCTTCAAATGCCCGAAATGTGGCGAAGGATCCGCTTTCAAGAGCTTTCTGAAAGTGGCCGACAACTGCAATCACTGCAATGAAGACCTCAGCCACCACCGCGCCGATGATGCCCCACCCTATTTCACGGTGTTGATTCTCGGCCATATCATCATCTTCCCGGTTCTCTGGCTGGAAGCGACTTATGAGCCGTCTCTCTGGGTTCATACTGCAATCTGGGGTCCGCTTTCTGTTCTGCTGACACTTGCCTTCCTGCGGCCAATCAAGGGGTCTATCGTTGGCCTGCAATGGGCGCTCTACATGCATGGCTTTGACCCCTACGCAGACAAGAACGGTGATCCGGGTGTCGAGTTCACAGACGACAAATAAGCCGCAGACCAGTGCTCGGCTGACAAAGGAAGCAGAGAAGCACTGGAATACGGACTATCCCCTGTTGCGGCCGAAAGATGCCGCAACACTGATTATCCTTGACCGCAGCACCCCGTCACAGCCCCGCCTGCTGATGGGGCGCAGGCACATGCGGCACAAGTTCATGCCAGGTCTCTATGTTTTTCCCGGCGGGCGTGTTGATCGTGGCGATGGCCGGGTTCCTGCCTCTCAAGAACTGAACCCGGTTGTTGAAGCCAAGCTGCTGAAAGACATGAAACGCGGCCCTCGCCCATCCCGGGCCAGAGCTCTTGTACTCGCCGCCATCCGGGAAACCTATGAGGAAGCGGGACTATTGATTGGCAGCGCCGTCGACCCTGCGCCTTCCATGCCTGCGGACTGGTTCGAGTTTGGCGCTCGCGGCATCCTTCCCGATCTCTCGTCTTTCCGGCTTCTGGCCAGGGCTATTACGCCTCCCCGCCGCAACAGACGCTTTGACACACGGTTCTTCATCGTCGATGCGAGCGCGATTTCTGCCCGCCTTGAGAGCGGCACAGGGCCATCCGGAGAGCTTGAAGATCTGCATTGGCTGACAATCCCGGAAGCGCTTAACCTCAAACTGCCGGGTATAACCATCCAGATACTGGAAGATCTGGAAGAGCGGATGCGCATTGATCCGGATCTCTCTCCCGACCATCCTGCCCCCTATTATTACTGGCGACCTTCAGGCATGATCCGCGACGAAATCTAATTTTATCCGGATTCGCGCTGTCATGACTTTGTCTGCTTCCCCGCCTGCTGCTGACAAGCAGGCTGTTATTCCTCTGCTGGCAGCAGTGGCATCGATTACATCGGTCGGCATGGGGCTTAGCCTGATGTCGCCGCTTCTGAGCCTGGTTCTTGAGGCCAAAGGCTTCTCAGACAGCCTGATCGGCCTCAACACCATGATTGGTGCCATAGGCGCTCTGGTCTCTACACTGATCACAACAACAATTGCCCGGCATATTGGCGTGTCTCTGACCATGATTCTGACGCCATTCCTCACAGCCGGGCTGGTGTTGTCTCTCTATTTCATATCGTGGATACCGGCCTGGTTCCCCATCCGTTTCGCAATCGTGTTTGGCCTGACCGTCCATTTTATCCTGTCTGAATTCTGGATCGTCTCCGGGTCCGCAAGCCACCGCCGTGGCTTCTGGATGGCTATTTACGCGACCAGTCTGTCCGTCGGCTTTGCTATTGGAACCCTGACCCTGTCCCTGACCGGATCACAGGGTGTTCTGCCCTTTGCCATCTGTGCCGGTCTCATTCTGTTTGGAGCCGTCCCCGCCATTCTGGCACGCCATCATGCACCCAGACTGGAGCGTGAACAGCCGACCCAGCCACTCAAATATTTCTTCATGGTTCCTCTGGCTATCTTTGCCGTCGGCGTCTTTGCCTTTTCGGAAAGTTCCGTCATGGCCATGATGCCGCTTTATGGCCTTGGTACAGGGCATGTGGAATCAGATGCCAGTCTCCTCCTGACAGCAGTCATGCTTGGCGGCGTTGTCTTTCAGCTGCCAATCGGTTTTCTCTCCGACAGAATGGACAGGCGCGTTCTGCTGACGGCTATCGCCCTTGTCGGGACGGCTGGCCTCGTGTTTCTGCCTTTTGTCATTACGTCGTTCTGGGCAGCCGTAACCATTCTCTTTGTCTGGGGAGGAATCACAGCAGGTCTTTATACGGTCGGCCTGGCCCATCTTGGCAGCCGCCTGACGGGCAACGCACTTGCCGGAGCCAATTCCGCCTTTGTGCTGTCCTATTCTCTGGGGATGATTATAGGTCCGCCACTCTCTGGCATCGTGCTGGATGTCAGCCCTGTTTACGGTTTTCCGCTTCTGTCTGCTGCGGCTTTCCTTACTTTTTTCCTCTATGC
The DNA here is from genome assembly GCF_030845175.1 of Coralliovum pocilloporae. NCBI lineage: Bacteria > Pseudomonadati > Pseudomonadota > Alphaproteobacteria > Hyphomicrobiales > Coralliovaceae > Coralliovum > Coralliovum pocilloporae. The sequence goes on from NZ_CP132542.1 coordinate 219,350, forward strand.
AGCACACCGTTTGAGGGTTCAGCCGGTTTCTGAAAGCACTTGAATGCACACTTCATGGATCACAGCAAACTCCGGCCTTGACAATCCGGCAACAATCAGTAGGTTCCCGTCCTGAAGAGAGCCGGGCTTCTGCCCGGCCCATTTGGTTTATCAAGGGATTCCAAGTCATGGCAAAGGCGACGACCGTAAAGATCCGTCTCGTCAGCACGGCCGACACAGGGTATTTCTACGTCACCAAGAAAAATTCTCGCACAATGACCGAGAAAATGGTGAAGCGGAAATACGATCCGGTCGTCAAGAAGCACGTCGAGTTCAAGGAAGCGAAGATCAAGTAAGATCGCCCTTCCCCGGAAAACAAAAAGCACCGCAAGTCGGTGCTTTTTTTATGCCCGTTCGAGCAGATGCACATATCAGATCCAGGCTGGCGCATACTCTCGAAACGTACGTGCAGCTTTCGGCTAGGAATATAGGTGGAAACAACACGATAGAGTGCCTGGGGAGATAGAGCATTTGGGGTGACACCGTTGTCACACAAAATGCTCTTGAGGGAAGCGTGACCTGCAGAGCTGCGAGGCCCAACCAAAGGCCGGATACGATCGAGAACTGTCTTTGAAAAGAGGGTGACCGGTCGGGAATCCAGAGGCGTGAGGAGGCCACTCCTGCCTCACCCGACCGGTCAAACCCCACGGACCCAGGAGATGCGGCGGACCTGAGCATTCCGTAGGGTATCTGAAAGCAACGCGTGGCGATAACAGAATAACTTCCGTCTATCGCTGCTCTTGTTGTTAACGCGTGCTTTTCTGTCTGAGTGGAAGACTACGCCGTTTAGCGTAAAAAGCAAGATTGCATGCAATTTGAGGCGACTAATCTTAGTCGTTTAGTAAACCCTTAACCTTAACAGAACAGAGAAAAACGATATCCGGAGCATCAACAGTGTCTCTACAAAAGCCATAAAACAGCCACAGACACGAAGTGCGCAGAGAAAATAGATATTATTTATCAGATGCTTGAATTCAAGAGACAGAGGCCCGAAAGCAACAATCGATCCGGTAGAAACAGCGCCACGTCGTGCCCTTATGCGGCTTCGGCAATCACGCGGTTCCGACCGGCTCTCTTGGCATCATAGACCGCGACATCAGCCCGTTTCAGCAAATCTTCAGGTGTCTTGTCGCCCGGCTGCAAAGTCGCCACGCCGATGCTTGTAGTAACAGGAAGCTGCTTATCCAGCTCGCGCAACGTAAATTCGCGCATGGCAATCTCTTCCCTCACACGCTCGGCAATACCCGTTGCCATGTCCAGATCAGTATCCGGCATGACCACGACAAATTCCTCTCCGCCTAGACGACAGGGCAGATCAATTGAGCGAACAATAGAACGAATGCGCTGGGAAAACTCCCTCAGAACCACATCGCCCGCATCATGCCCATAGGTATCATTGACGGACTTGAAGTGGTCGATATCCAGAACCATGATGGAGAGGTTCTTGCCTCTTCGCTCAGCTTCCTTGAAGAGGGTCGACAGATGGCTCTCAAGATAGCGGCGATTATGGAGGCTGGTCAGGCTGTCGGTTACCGCCATGGCCATGGTTGCTTCCACATTGTGGCGCAGCTCATCAGTGAAACGCTTCCGACGAACCTGGGTCCGGACACGTGCCCGCAGCTCATTCTGCTCGATAGGACGCAGCAGATAATCATTCACACCCAGCTCAAGCGCCCGCAGCAATTTTGGATGATCATCTGAATCCGCCATCACCAGCAATGGCAACGTCCGGGTCCGCTCAAGCGAGCGGATCTGAGAACAGAACCGGAGTCCGTCAAAACTGCGCATGGACAAGCTGACAATGCACAGGTCGTAATTGCCATCTGTAGCCTGGAACAGGGCATCATGAGCATCGGACTGAAGATCAACAATGTTCTGTGCATCCAGAACACGCCCGATCCGCTCGGCAGAGCTGCGACGCTCATCAACAACCAGAATACGCGCTGGATCCACATCAAACTGGTCCATGGAGAAATTCTTGGCATCAAGCCCGATCGCCTCCCCCGTCATCGCACGCATATAGAGTTCATCCGTCATCATCTTGAGGCGAACAAGACTCTTCACACGGGTCAGCAGGGTCACGTCATTGACCGGTTTTGTCAGAAAATCATCGGCACCGGCTTCAAGCCCCTTCACCCTGTCATCGGACTGGTCAAGCGCACTCACCATGATAACCGGGATATGCGCTGTTTTCGGGTCAGCTTTCAGGCGACGACAGACTTCAAATCCGTCCATTCCCGGCATCATCACATCAAGCAGGATAATATCGCAGGCTGCTTCGGAACAGATCTTCAGGGCTTCCGGACCGGAAGATGCGGTCAGAACTTCAAAATATTCAGCAATCAAACGCGCTTCGAGAAGCTTAATATTCGCTTCGATATCATCAACAACAAGAACACGAGCAGTCATAGGAAAATTGGCCTTTATGCATCGCCGAGATAAGTTTTGACCGTTTCAATAAACCGGGCAACAGATATGGGCTTCGACAGATAGGCTTCACACCCACCCTGCCGGATCCGCTCCTCATCACCCTTCATGGCAAAGGCTGTAACGGCAATAACCGGTATAGCCCTCAGCTCATCGTCTTCCTTCAGCCATTTGGTCACTTCAAGACCGGATACTTCAGGAAGCTGAATATCCATCAGGATCAGATCGGGCCGATGCTCACGCGCCAGATCAAGCGCAGTCAAACCATTTCTGGTCTGTACGGTTTCATAGCCATGAGCCTCGAGCAAATCGTGGAAAAGCTTCATGTTGAGCTCATTGTCTTCCACGATCAGGACACGTTTTGCCATATCGTCCCCTATTCGGAATCGGCTATCATCAGTGATATCCGATGTCCCCGTTTTAAAGCGTTATCTGATCGGACATTCTAGAGGTGAATTCTTTCAGAAACGCAAACTTACTGAATCAAACAGGATATGGTTAATGATCGGCATCACAAACAGATCAATTTCTAAGGAAGAGGCCCATTCTATCTGTATTGAGGCCGTCCAGTACCTTGCCGGTCATGCAGAAGATCTCGAGCGCTTTATAACACTCACAGGCATGATGCCTGATCAGCTCCGCGACATTGTCAATGATGATGGTGTGAAGTCCGGTGTCCTGGACTTCTTCCTTTCCGACGATTCCCTGCTTTGCGCCTTTGCTGAAACCATCGGGCGCCATCCGGAACATGTGGCCAGTGCCCGGATGGTTATCACCGGCGAGCCTTTGTCGATGTAGCCCATGGACACGTTCGAACAAATCGCCGAAACAAAGCTGACCAACCGCCCTCTTCTGCTCTGTGATGTGGATGAGGTCGTGCTGGAATTCATGGCACCTCTTGAGCGGCATATGAACCGGAAGGGCTACGAGTTCCGGTATGACAGCTATGCTCTCAACGGCAACATCCGCCATCAGCACACAGGCGCAGTACCGCCATCTGATCAGGTAAGGTCTCTTATTCACAGCTTCTTTGCCGAAGACGGTGCCAGTCAGCCAGCCGTCATTGACGCTGCAGACCAATTGGAGGCTCTGTCAGAGCATGTGGATATCATCATGCTGACCAATATGCCTGGTGTCTTCCGTGACCAGCGGATCAATTGCCTTACAAGCCAGGGCATGCCCTACCCCGTTGTCACCAATAACGGCTCCAAGGGGCCTGCCGTCAGCGCATTCAGGGCTCGCACCAACAGGCCCATAGCCTTCATTGATGACAGCCCGACCAATCTCATCTCGGTCGGACAATCCGGTACGGATACGGCCCTCGCCCATTTCATCGCGCATCCGCGATTGTTTGACTTGGTGCCGGATGTTCCAGACGTTATGATCAAAACCAGCAGATGGCAGATATTGGGGGACCATCTCCAGACTTGGCTTGAGACATGTGAATGACCCCCTCAAGGGACCATGACAGACACAGACACCCTTTCCCTCTGTCGGGACTGCCTGACAGATCATGATCGTGTTGTGGCCCGTTGTCCGGGCTGCGGCAGCCCGCGTGTCTTGTCCCATCCCGAGCTTACAAAGCTGGCCATCGCACACATCGATTGCGATGCCTTCTATGCATCCATCGAAAAGCGGGACCACCCGGAACTCCGTGACAAACCGCTGATTATCGGCGGTGGACATCGCGGGGTCGTCTCAACCGCCTGCTATCTGGCCCGTATTTCCGGCGTCCATTCAGCCATGCCCATGTTCAAGGCAAAGCGCCTTTGCCCGGAAGCAGTTGTACTGCCTCCCGACATGGAGAAATATTCCCGCGTCGGCCGGGAAATCCGGCAGATGATGAAAGAGCTCACACCTCTGGTCCAGCCTTTGTCAATTGACGAGGCTTTTCTTGATCTCACAGGCACCGAACGGCTTCACAGAGCCTACCCGGCCAAGGCCCTGCTCGGGCTGGTCAGACGCATCGACAGTGAATTGGCGCTGACCGTCTCAGTCGGGCTGAGCCACAACAAATTTCTCGCCAAGGTCGCCTCTGATCTCGAAAAACCAAAGGGTTTCTCAATCATCGGTCAGGCAGAAACCATGGACTTCCTCGCCAGACATCCCGTTTCCATCGTCTGGGGGGTGGGCAAGGCCATGCAGAAGAAGCTGGCCCAGGATGGTATTACCATGCTGTCGCAAATCCAGGCCATGGAACTCTCCGATCTGATGAAAGCCTATGGCTCCATGGGCGAGCGGCTCTACTATTTGTCGCGCGGGATAGACAAACGCAATGTGAATCCGGAGAGCGATGCCAAAAGCGTCTCGGCCGAAACCACCTTCAACACAGACATTGCACGATTTTCCGAGCTTGAGCCCGTCCTGCGCCGCCTGTCCGAGAAGGTGTCAGCACGGCTGAAACGGTCCGATATTGCCGGGCACACGGTTGTTCTCAAGCTGAAATCAAAGGACTTCCGCATCAGAACACGCAACAGGAAACTTCATGATCCGACGCAGCTTGCCGACAGGATATTCCGGACAGGCCGGGACTTGCTGCAACGGGAGTGTGACGGCACAGAATATCGACTTCTTGGCATTGGTGTCAGCGATCTCGGCACGCCGGAAAATGCTGATCCGGATGATCTGGTCGATGTCAAAGCAGGGAAACGGGCTGCAGCCGAACTGGCCATGGACAGCCTCAAAACCCGCTTCGGCAACGACCAGGTCAAGCTCGGTCTCCTGTTCAATCCAGCAAAGGCGGATAGTGAACAGGGCAGCGAGCCAGATGATGACGATTCCAGCATGGACAAGACTGACCAATCCACCTAGGGTCCTGATCTGCAAAGAGTATACAGCCTATTTCCGGAGGATCAGCAGATGGGTGAAATCGAACAGAACCTGAAATCTCTCGGCGTCGAACTTCCGGCAGCCGCAGCACCGGCAGCCAACTACATTCCCTATCTGATCAGCGGCAATATGCTCTATATTTCCGGCCAGATCACCATGGGCCCCGACGGCATCGAACACCAGGCCCGCCTGGGTGAAAATTATTCCGTCGAGCAGGGCCAGGCCGCTGCAAAACTTTGCGCCATCAACATCCTGGCCCAGGCAAAGGCAGCCCTGGGCGATCTGGAGAAGATCGGGCGTCTGGTTAAGATCACAGGATTCGTCAATTCCACACCGGATTTCGGCGATCAGCCCGCAGTGATCAACGGCGCATCTGATTTCATGGTTGCTGCTTTGGGCGAGCGCGGCCGCCACACCCGCTCTGCAGTTGGTGTTTCCAACCTGCCCTTCGGCGTCGCGACCGAAATCGAGGCAATCATCGAAATCGCCGGATAAGCGGATCGGAGGCGTTGCCCATGCGCAGTTCCGATACACATCAGGGGCTCGACTGGCTAACCAGTCGGCCCATCGCCCATCGTGGCTATCACAATCCGTCTGAAGGGCGGATGGAGAATGGCGTCAAAGCCATTGCGGCTGCCGTTGAGAATAATTTCTCAATCGAACTTGACGTACAACTGACCAGCGATCGGGAAGCGCTCGTCTTTCATGATGAAACACTTGACCGCCTGACCCATGAGACAGGCCCGGTGCTGGCGCGATCATCGGCTGATATCAAGACACTCCCCTTCTGCGAGACCGATGACCGGATCGCAACGCTTGGCGAGATCCTTGATCTGGTGAACGGGCGGGTGCCTGTTATTGTTGAACTCAAGAGCCATTGGGACAAGTCAGACTTTCTCGTCCGGCGCACCATCGAGATTGCCCGGGCCTACAAGGGTCCGATTGCCATCATGTCATTCGATCCGTTCATGGTTGCCGGCTTACGGACCCTGGCTCCCAACATTCCCCGTGGAATTGTTGCAGAACGCCGTTTTACCGAGCAGGGTCAGACTGTTACCCCGTTTCAGGCGTTTTACCTGGGCAATCTCTGCCACTGGCTGCAGACCAGGCCCGACTTCATCAGCTACGCGATCAACGACCTGCCCGCTCCGGTTCCTTCTGCCATTCGCCGCTGGACGAGGATACCTCTGATTTGCTGGACCGTGCGAACAGCTGAGCAACGCAGAAAAGCCGCCATTGAATGTGATCAGATCACGTTTGAAGGCTTTCATCCGGACCGCGATTAAGTCTGTAGAAGCCTTGTACACACCCAAATTCAGCCTACCTTGAAGGGGCACAGTGGAAAGGGTGACAATGAATCAGGACAGCCAACTGATCGCACGCGCCTGCAGCAGTTTCGGGGATATTGATCAGCAAGCCTGGGATGCCTGCGCATGTGCGGATGGCTATAATCCGTTCATCACCTATAACTTCCTGTCATCTCTGGAAGATTCCGGATCAGCTACCCTTGATACCGGCTGGCTTGGCCAGCATATGCTGTTCGAACAGGATGGCACACTGGTTGGTGCTATTCCCTGTTATCTGAAGAATCATTCCTATGGCGAGTATGTCTTTGATCATGGCTGGGCCGACGCTCTTGAGCGGGCTGGCGGGGATTATTATCCAAAGCTCCAGGTCTCGGTTCCCTTCACTCCGGCTACCGGCAGGCGATTGCTCACCTCAAAAACTGCTGACCGCGCAAAACTCCTGCCGCTGATGAGCGCGACCCTGGGCGAATTGTGCAGTCAGACGCGTGCATCATCCGTTCACATCACCTTTCTTGCAGATGATGAATGGCTGACCACTGGCGAAACTGGCTACCTCAAGCGGATTGACCAGCAGTTTCACTGGCAGAATGACAGCTATCACACATTTGATGATTTCCTTTCCGCTCTCTCCTCCCGAAAACGCAAGGCTATCCGCAAGGAGCGGCGTACGGCTCTGGAAAACGGTATAAGTGTTGAACTCCTGACCGGAACCGAACTGAAAGAAGAGCATTGGGATGCCTTTTTCGGTTTCTACATCGACACGGGAAGCCGAAAATGGGGCAGCCCCTATCTGACCCGTACATTCTTCTCCCTCATCGGAGAACGAATGGCTGACGACATTCTTCTCATCATGGCAAAACGCGACGGGCGATACATCGCAGGCGCTCTGAATTTCATCGGATCAGAAACCCTGTTTGGCCGCAACTGGGGATGCATTGAAGATCATCCCTGCCTGCATTTCGAACTCTGCTACTATCAGGCCATCGAATGGGCCATCGCCAACAGACGCACCTTTGTAGAGGCTGGCGCGCAAGGTGCGCACAAGCTGGCTCGGGGCTACCAGCCTGTCCAGACCCGATCGGCCCACTGGATCGCCAATCCGAGCCTTAGACGGGCTGTGGACGACTATCTCGACAGAGAACGCTTCCATGTGGAGCAGGAACAAAAAATTCTGGCGCGCCACACCCCTTTCAGAAAAGATACAATCTGACGATCACACCACTGCAGGAAACAGCAATGACCGCTTATGACACTGACAATATCTTCGCCAAGATCCTTCGCGGCGAGATGCCCTGCCACAAGGTCTATGAGGACGAGCACACTTTTGTTTTTATGGACATCATGCCGCGAGGCGATGGTCATGCTCTTGTCATCCCGAAAAATCCGGCCCGCAACATTCTGGATGTGGATGATCAGGACCTAGTTCATGTGATGGCAACAGCCCGCAAGATTGCCCAGGCGCAGATCAAGGCCTTTGGCGCGGATGGCATCACCATCAATCAGTTCAACGAAAGTGCTGGCGGTCAGGTCGTTTTCCATCTGCATGTACATGTCATCCCGCGCTTTGACGGCATTGCACTCAAACCGCATACAGGTCAGATGGAAGATCAGGATATTCTTGCCGCCAATGCCGAGAAGCTTCGGTCTGCTTTATAGAGCATTATATATTCGGAAACTCTCCGTAGTAGGAGCCAACCAGTTTCCGATTGTTTCCTTTTTAAAGAGCATCGAGTGGCTCTGAGGGCTTCGGCTCCAGCCAGCCACTCTTGCGTGCTGGGCTACTTTCTGAAAACCCGAAATACCGACGCAGGTTGGTGACAAGATAGAAGCTGAGCACAGCAACAAGTCCACCAGCGAGGCCATCTACCAGATGATGACCACCGTCGATCGGCGTTGAAAGGACAACACAGAGATTGACAGTCAGAATTGGCCAGAAAACCCACCAAAACCCCCGGAATGCAATAGTCGTCACAAATGCCAACGCCACATGGTAGGATGGGAAAGCGATCAGTCCTTTGCCATTCTCCAGAGATAGAGCAGTAGTTACGCCACTCCTGAGATCAAAGAAAGCCTGCTTGTAAGCCAGGTCGACAAGTGGTTGATTTTGAAGGTAGAATGAACCATCCGGCTTAAAAGTTGCCAGAGCACCTGCAGCAGGCAGAATCCCAGAAATAAATATCGCAATCAACGCGGAAAGAATGACCATCATGACCATTTCTCGGGTGCGATCCACCTGCCCGAGAAGTGGCAGAAGAATGGCGGCCAACGCAACTTGCGGCAGTGTGGTAACATAGACCGCTGTTGACGCGAAGCCAAGCCAGGGATGACTGTTCACAAAAGCAATATAGGACGTCCAGTCAAAGCCAAGCGTTTGGTCTACAGCAACAAGATGATGATCGATCAGTGGCAAATTCAGGCTTGTTACCAGATAACTCAGGATGGCTGCGACCCCGGTAAAGGCCAGCAAAAACCCTGTATTGATGATCATCACCGCATAGACGGGAATTCGGCGGATAGTTGAGTAAACCCAAGCGACAGCGCCCAAAAGCATCAGAATACCAGTCAATGGCATCGCGCTGCGGATATCAAATGTAAAGTCCGTCATTGCAATCCAGACAATATCGATTGCAAGAAGGCTCAAAATGGTGGCAGCCATAAATCGATTTTCAGTCATGAGCAGCGCCTACTATCTACCAAACACACCCCATTTGTGAGGTTTCACTCCAACCTATCCTCATAAGGTTGAAGTCCCATTAAGCAGATGGAAGGTCAAAGACCGATCCCGATCAGCAGAACCGTTTCTGCCAGGATCACGCCCGCAAGAACACTGCGTCGGATCAAGAGAAAGCCCGCGAATCCAACACCAACAGCAAGGATACGCAGCCACATCTCGGTCTCTGCCAAAGCTCCGTTCGGAAACAGGATAAGCCGGGCAATCACCCCGGCAATCAAAGCGCCAGCAACAGCTCTGACCCATTCAAGGATTTCACTGTCCTCCCGCACCCGTCCGGCAACGATGACGCCAAGCCAGCGCCAGACATCGCTCACCAGAGCTCCTGCAACGAGAATATACAGATAAGGCTGGTCGAAGGGTGTCACGGCGATGCCCTCCGGAATCGACCGATCAGATAGGCTGCCGTGCCGCCCACGAGCCCGGTCCACAAGAGATCAAGTCCTGGAATCCAAAGGAAAAATACCGGCCCCAGCACCAATCCAAAGGCAAGAGCCAGCTTATCCGCAAATGCCTTAGCTGCAGCCGTGAGTGAGGTCAGGAAATAGACCGGCGTCAGGAAGAACAGAGCTGCAGAAACAACGGGTGGCAAACGCTCCAGCAGCAGATAGGACAGTACAATACAGAGCATCGACCCGCTCATGATCGCACAACCAAACCCCATCAGAAAGGGCAGCCGTCCCTGTCTGGGCACCTCAGGCGCGCGCGCCATCGCGAAAACCCAGGCTGTTATCGCAATGAAGTGGGACAACAAGAAGAGCTGCCAGCGCGGGGTCGTATCGGTCCGGACAAGCGGCAGAAGGGACACAATCATCGGCAAAAGCCGGACAGAGCTGAGTGTCACGGCAAAGGCTGTGGCCCAGAGGGATGCATCAGCCGCCATGGAACCCACGAGCACGACCTGAGCCGGAAGGGCCCAGACCGTTGCTGTCATCACCAGAGCCTGCTCCAGAGAAAAGCCGCTTTCACGGGCCAGCGAGGCAAATCCGGCAAAAGCGGTGATCAGAATGATGGCCGGAACGGAAATGATGTTGGACAGGCCGAGCAGAAACCAGCGACTGCCTGTCACCGGCTCATCCGCATCGCCCGCCTGCCCCGTCATCTATGTTCACCTCAGGTCAGTGTTCGAGATCAGTCCTGAGGCAAAGGTACCTTGGGAACGGAACCGGCAGAGCCGCCACCCCGCCCCTTCGGCTTCCTCCTGGTGCTGCGAGCCGTTGTTGACGTCGATTTGGCTTTCTTTCGCGGCTTGGCGGGTTTACGCACCGGCCGATCTTCTATGGCTTCAAGTCCGAGAATGGACTGTCCATCATCGCCCACCGTCACATATACCTTGACCGATCCGCCCTTCTGCAGGGTACCGAACAGAATATCTTCGGCCAGAGGCTTCTTGATATACTCCTGGATGACCCGTCCCAGAGGACGCGCGCCCATCTGCTCGTCATAGCCCTTGTCAGCCAGCCATTCTGTTGCTTCCGGCGTCAAGTCGAAGGTTACGTTACGATCCGCCAGCTGCGCCTCAAGCTGCATCACGAACTTTTCGACCACACGGAACACCACATCCTTTGGCAGGTTCGAGAACGCAATCGTCGCATCAAGCCTGTTGCGGAATTCCGGCGTGAACAGCTTGTTGATCGCCTCTGAATCATCACCATCCCGCTTGGATTTGGCAAAACCCATCACCGGTTTGGCCAGATCAGCAGCTCCGGCATTGGTGGTCATGATCAGAACCACATTACGGAAATCAATCTGCTTGCCGTTATGATCCGTCAGCTTGCCGTGATCCATTACCTGCAGAAGAATATTGAACAGATCCGGATGCGCCTTTTCAATTTCATCAAGCAGGAGAACACAATGCGGGTTCTGGTCAACGCCGTCGGTCAGCAGCCCGCCCTGATCAAATCCCACATAGCCCGGAGGAGCACCAATCAGGCGGGAAACCGTATGCCGCTCCATATATTCAGACATATCGAACCGCAGAAGTTCAACACCCAGCTGGTCTGCAAGCTGCTTGGCGACTTCGGTCTTTCCGACACCCGTCGGGCCTGAGAACAGGTAATTTCCGATTGGTTTTTCAGGCTCCCGCAAACCGGCCCTCGCCAGCTTGATGGCTGAGGCCAATTGTTCAATCGCCTTGTCCTGCCCGAAGACAACCCGTTTGAGATTCTCCTCAAGATTCTTCAGCGTTGTCGCATCATCCTTTGAGACACTCTTTGGCGGAATCCGCGCCATGGTGGCAATTGTTGTCTCGATTTCCTTGACGCCAATGGTCTTCTTGCGCTTGCTCTCCGGCAGCAGCATCTGCGAGGCGCCCGTCTCATCGATCACATCAATTGCCTTGTCCGGCAGTTTCCTGTCATTGATATAGCGCGCAGACAATTCCACCGCCGATTTGATCGCATCATTGGTGAACCGGACATTGTGATAGTCTTCGAAATAGGGCTTGAGCCCCTTGAGAATGGCAATTGCGTCCGGCAGGGTTGGTTCTTTCACATCAATCTTCTGGAACCGGCGCACCAGCGCGCGGTCCTTCTCGAAGAACTGCCGATATTCCTTATAGGTCGTGGAACCGACACAGCGAATAGACCCGGAAGCCAGAGCAGGCTTCAACAGGTTGGACGCATCCATTGCCCCACCCGATGTGGCCCCTGCCCCGATGACTGTGTGGATTTCATCAATGAACATGATGGCACCAGGATAATTCTCGATCTCCTTGACCACCTGCTTCAGACGTTCTTCGAAATCACCCCGATATCGGGTTCCAGCCAGAAGAGCGCCCATGTCGAGCGCAAAAATCGTCGAGGCCTGAAGAACCTCGGGCACATCCTTATTAATGATCCTGAGAGCCAGGCCTTCCGCAATCGCAGTTTTGCCCACGCCCGGATCACCAACAAAGAGCGGATTGTTCTTCTGACGGCGGCAAAGCACCTGAATGGTACGGTTGATTTCCTCACCCCGCCCGATCAGCGGATCGATTTTCCCGATCCGGGCTTTCTCATTCAGATTGACGCAATAGGCCTCAAGGGCATCGGCTTTCTTGTCCGGGCTCTCTTCATCAAGGTCAGCATCAAGATCGTCATCAACGCCGCTGACAGGACGCTCTTCCGAATGGCCCGCACGCTTGGCAATGCCATGCGAGATATAATTCACCGCATCATAGCGGGTCATATCCTGCTCCTGCAGGAAATAGGCCGCATGGCTTTCCCGCTCGACAAAGATGGCAACCAGAACATTCGCACCAGTCACCTCTTCCCGACCCGATGACTGCACATGGATCACGGCCCGCTGGATAACCCGCTGGAATCCAGCTGTCGGCTTTGTGTCATCTGTCTCGGCGCTCACAAGATTGACAAGTTCGGTATCGATATATTCGACCAGGCTGCCTCTCAGGACGTCGAGATCCACATTGCACGCCCGCATCACTGCCGCTGCATCAGGATCATCAATTAGGGCCAGCAACAGATGTTCAAGCGTTGCAAATTCCTGATCACGCTCATTGGCATAGGCCAGAGCTTGATGGAGAGCATGTTCCAGGCTTTGGGAAAAGGATGGCACAGGCGTTCCTCACTTCTTTTCCATGACACATTGTAGCGGATGCTGATGCTTGCGCGCAAAATCCATTACCTGCGTCACTTTGGTTTCGGCGATTTCATAGGTGAAAACGCCGCATTCGCCGACACCATGATGGTGCACATGCAACATAATTTCAGTGGCTTCTTCCATCCGTTTGTTGAAGAAGCGCTCCAGAACATGAACGACAAACTCCATAGGCGTGTAATCGTCGTTCAGCAGCAGAACCCGGTACAGACTGGGTTTCTTCGTCTTCGGCCTGGTTTTCAGAACCACACCGGTTCCGCCGTCATCATCTCGCCCGGACTGGCCAGCCATCATCCGTAAAGAGAAGTCGTCTTTCATGTTCCAAATCCAACCAGAGGACCGTTTCGCAATTCCCGGACCGCAAACGGATCATCCGTATTCGTCCATGCCCGCGTTCAGCATATCCGAAACGCTCAGGCAACCGCCACAGATACAAACTGCGACCATAGCCATATGTAGATCATTCTGACCTGATTTTAAGGGGATGTCGATGTATTGGGAGAGAGGATCTGACCTGCGTGGCAGTTTTCCGTGGGAAACTGACGAGGAATATGGTTCAGGTGAGAAAGTCAGATCAAACCGGCCTGTCTGGACAGGCATCCCGAAGCCGGATCGGGGCATCTCGTCACCCGATTCTCACCATCTGAGCGCAGTGTTATATACCCGCACAAAAAGAAAGAGGCCCGGTCAAAACCGAGCCTCATTCTGCAGTCTGCAAAGTCGGGAGGAGGAGGATTACTTCGCAGCCTTCGCAAGAACGCCTTCTACAGGCTTGTAAGCTTCTTTAGCCAGATCAGCATACAGCTCACCAACTTTGGTGGCGTGACCGACAAAAGCTTCATAAGCGGATTTGGCATAGTCAGACTGAACTTCAACAGCTTTGTCGATGCTCTTGACAGCCATCATCTTCTCAGCAACGGCAACGCCGTCTTCGAAAGACTTCTTGGAGTAGTCGGTCATCTCAACAGCGATGGCCTGAAAACCCTGAGAAACAACGCCAAAGCTTTTGACTGCTGTGTCTACGTTGTCTTTGCTCATCTTCTGAATTTCATCAAAACCCTGAAACATTGCCGTGCCCTCTGTTTCACTGTGCATCTAAATTCTGAAACTCAATATATATGCACTGCACAATAAGTCAAGGAGATTTTTTGCAGTGCACAAAAATTATGGTTGATGAATTTTTACGGTTTTGTAACTGCCCTACCCTTATCCTGCATCATCAGGATATCGCGTAAAGTTTGTGACACGCTGATCAGTCGGCTTTTCTGCTGTCAGCATCTCGGTCCCATACCTTTGCTCATATCTTAGTTTTTTGGGGGTTCTCGCCTGACATTTGTCGCTTATTGGGAACACGGGGTTTTAGTAGTGTTGCGTTATAGAGTTCAAGTTGCGATGCGGCGCATCTTAAAAGCGGCCTGCATTGCCGGTGCCAGCCTTTCCATTACAGGAACGGCCATTGTCACCAGCCAGACAGAAGCTTCGGCCAATCCGAAATATGCCAGCTTCGTCATCGACCACAAGACCGGCAAGGTTCTGCACAGTCGAAATGCGGACGCGTTGCGCTATCCGGCTTCGCTGACCAAGATGATGACGCTTTATGTGCTGTTTGAAGATATCGAGAAGGGACGGTTCTCACTGAACTCCCGCTTCAAGGTGTCGGCTCATGCAGCCTCACAGCCGCCATCCAAACTTGGCCTTCGCCGCGGAAAGACCATCCGTGTCCGCGATGCCATCCGTGCGCTGGTTACGAAATCAGCTAACGATGTCGCTGTCGTTGTGGCCGAAAACGTCTCAGGTTCCGAGCATGCCTTCGCACGCCGGATGACACAGACCGCACGGTCACTGGGCATGTCCCGCACCACTTTTGCAAATGCGTCCGGCCTGCCCAATTCAAAGCAGCGCACAACAGCACGCGATATGGCAAAACTGGGTCGTTCCCTGCAGGACCGGTTCCCGACCTACTACAAGTTTTTCTCCACCCGCAGCTTTACCTACGGCAAGCGCCGGTACCGCAACCACAATCGTCTGCTGGGTCGTGTGAAGGGTGTTGATGGCATCAAGACCGGTTATATCCGCGCGTCCGGCTTCAATCTGGTCACATCCGTCAAGCGCAACGGTCGGCACATTGTCGGCGTTGTCATGGGCGGCAAGACCGGCCGTAGCCGTGACCGTCACATGGCAAAGCTGATTGCTGCCAATCTGCCAAAGGCCTCTCGCGGCAAGCGTACATCGCCATTGCTGATCGCATCTGCAACATCACGCATCGCGTTGCCCAAGACAGCGCCAGTCCCGGCACGCCGGTCTGTTGAAACTGTACTGGCGTCCAAGGCATCCGCACCAAAAGCTGTTGCACTGAAGCTGCCAGCCATCACACCGGAAACCAAGCCGGTTCTGGCAACGCCGCCTGTGAAAATCGCAGCAGTCCCAACACCAAAGGCTCCGCTTCTTTCTGCTGAAGCTGTTCCGACACCGGCACCTGCTGCAGTCAAGCAGGCCCCTGTCGAAACACAGCGGGCTGGATGGGTTATCCAGGTCGGTGCTGCGCCAACAGAAGCAGGCGCGCTCTCGCTCCTGAGCAAGGCGCGGAAAGTCGGCGGCGGTGCCCTGCGCAAGGCAGAGTCCTTCACCGAAACCGTGGACAAGAATGACGAGACGCTCTATCGCGCCCGCTTCGCAGGGTTCCGCGGCAAGAAACAGGCATGGGCAGCATGCAAGACGCTGAAGAGAAAGCGTCACGCCTGCTTCGCCGTCCAGCTGTAGAAAGGAGGCCCGGATATGTCAGAATTTACTGCCGATCAGAATATCCTTGGCCTCGTTGATCTTGCTGGCCAGAAACGTAGAGCCTCCCTGGTCCGGATGCATCCGTTTCATCAATCGACGATGGGCCTCCCGTATTTCCGCTTCGCCGGAGCCGGGAGAAAGCCCCAGGATCTGGTAAGCCTCCTCCTTGGTCATGGGGCCAGAGCGCGTCGCGCCGCCCTGCCCCGTTGCCGCGTCGGCCTCGAAGTCTTCTCGCCATCCGGACGACCGGCGGTCCAGATAAGCTTCGAGTAGAGCCCGGCTTTCCGGATCGCTGGAAATTTCAGCCCAAAGACTTTTCAGATCCTCGCTCGACAATGTGTTGAGCGGGGATCCTTCATATTGACCGGCAAGAACCCGGCCTTCAATTGCACCGCTATCGTGATCAAGCTCCATTTCAAGCGCGGCCGACCGCACGGTTGATGTCTGCCCGGACCGGGGTGTCGTATTGATGGAGAACCCTCCGCGCCCTAAAAGTCCAAGCGCGAAAATGGCAAGTGGAGCGGCCATCATCCAACGCCCTGTCAGGGTGAGCCAGCCCGCTACACCAAGCACGCCCACCCCAACAAGTCGCTTCATGGATTTTGCTATTGTTTGCGGAGAGGATTTCAGAAACCAGCTCAGACCAAAACCGAAGGCGATCAGAACAAGACCGACAACAAGCAGAATCTTAATCAACGGCCGTTCCCTTTCATCTGTTCCAGTAGAAGCCTCGGCTCAGACCCGCCTTTTGCTTCAAGAGCCTTGAACCCTCCGGCCGCATAAGCAGCAACAGCCTTGAGCAGACGGCGCAACTGATCCGCAGCCCCTGCATCAAACCGGCAATAGGCTCCACTGGTCAACCGGGCAATCTCTCGAAAAGCCCGCTCCGCACTCGGCTCAAACCCCTCCTGGAACATGAAGGCCTTCACACCTTTCAGACCAAGCTCCCCGGCGCGCGCGCAGAGCAGATCCACATCTTCTTCCATACAGTCGCCAACATAGATAAGAGCGCGAACCGGCTGACGCCCGGTCTCCTTCAGAGCATGAGCCAGAACCTTGCGGATCTGTGTATGCCCGCCCCGGCAGTCAATGCGACTCATAAGACTGGCCAGAGCGTCACCATCGCTGACCCACTTCCCGGCTCTGCATTCCCCCATTCCACGAAAATACACAAGCTGAACGGCGAGACCACCGATACCAAGCGCTTCACGAAACATATCGGCCTGCAGGACACATGCGCTGTCCCAGGTGGGTTGCCTGCTCATTGTGGCATCCAGTGCAAAGATAAGACGCCCGGCCCCGTCAGACGATGCCGGCTGAAGTCCTGCAGCCTTACTCAGAAACGCGTCGATCTCGCCGGATGTTGATTGCCGAGCGACCCCGCTCTCTGATGTCCTATTTGGTACGGACGGCTTCTTGATCATAATCGAATCCCCTTGCCCTCCTATTTGGGGTTGCCTGGAGACATCCCGCAAGACCTGAATAGCAAACAGGGTCAGATAGAATGAGCCATCTTATCTCCTGCTTGGCCTGTCGGAAGTGATCTGTTATATGCGGCGCACATAAATTTCGGAGTTGAAGACATGGGGTCAACAGAGCGCTCTTCGACATGTGACGTCAAGAAAGCGGACCTGGTCATCGTCAGAACAATTGAGGATTTGCGCAAGGCTGTCGCTCTATGGCGTCAGGCTGGCGAGACCGTCGGCATGATCCCGACTATGGGAGCCCTCCATCCGGGGCATCTTTCGCTGGTCGATCAGATGAACGGCAAGACGGACAGATCCGTGGCCACCATCTTTGTCAATCCGACCCAGTTTGCACCCCATGAGGATTTTGATTCCTACCCTCGAACAGAAGACACCGACGTGCAGAAGCTGACCCGGCATGGGGTGGATCTGGTTTTCATTCCCAACGCCCGGGAAATGTATCCGGAAGGCTTTGCAACAAGCATGACGGTCGGTGGCCCGGCTTTGGGGCTGGAGACGGACTATCGGCCGCATTTTTTCTCAGGCGTTGCAATTGTGGTGGCCAAGCTCCTGCTGACCTGCTCGCCAGACATGGCTATTTTTGGGGAGAAGGACTATCAGCAATTGCTGGTCATCAGGCAGATGGCCCGCGATCTCAATCTGCCCACGCAGATCATCGGCGGCGAAACGGTCCGCGAGCCGGATGGCCTGGCGCTCTCCTCACGCAACGCCTATCTGAGCGACGAAGAGCGCCGGAAGGCCACACGCCTTATCCTTACGCTCAGAGAAACAGCTATAGCCCTCAAAGCCGGACGGGACACCCAGACAGCCCTCGATGAGGCCATTGCCCGCCTGACTGAGGTCGGTTTCAAAGTGGATTATGTGGCACTGCGCAACGCGGAAACACTGGCAGAAATCAGGGACCGGACTGAAGAACCAGGACGTCTTCTGGCGGCTGCCTGGATGGGGAAAACCCGCCTGATCGACAACATTCCAGTTCTCTGAACGCCCAAAGCGTCCCGGCTTATAGCAGGCCGAGATCCGCGAGTTCGCGGCGCAGGTCAGCCGGGAGGTCTGCATCATCTCCGAGCGCCCTGTCTCGCGGAGCGTCTTCAGGCTTCAGATAACGCCAGCCCTGAAAAGCGCGCCTGGGGCTCCATTCGGTCTCAATCAGGGTCGGTTCAAGCACCAGATGGCAACGCCCGATCCCGTCCTCTCCCTTGAACGGTCTAATATCTAGCAAGGGTTGCCGCGCCTGAATCTGCCCTTTGATCACCCAATAGAGCGAGCCGCCTTCAACAAGCTCATCCTTGCGCTTGGGGACCATCCGGGTCGTATGATACTGCTCAGCCGTCACCCCGGCCTGACGGAGCTGGGTCAATTTCCAGTCAATCCAGGTTTTCAGATCATCCAGCGTATCAACGCCAACGCAGAGCTTAATCAGATGTACGGCCATAGGGATCCACATTCAGGGTTCATACCAGAGGACCATACGCAGACGCGGAATATGCTGCAAATCACAGCGCGGAAATCCGTCTCCCCCTGTGGATGACGATCACGAGCTCAGGGTAACCGGTATCTTCAGATAGTGGACGCCATTGGCTTCTGCCTCAGGAAAACGCCCTGCTCTGATATTGACCTGAATGCTCGGCAACAGGAGAAGCGGCGTTGCCAGCGTGGCGTCGCGCTCTTCCCGCATGGTCACGTAAGCGTCTTCATCAACCCCGCCCTGCAAGTGGACATTTCCGGACTTTTCAGCGCCAACTGTGGTTTCCCAGGCGTAGACATCACGTCCTGGAGCTTTGTAATCGTGGCACATAAAAAGCCGGGTCTCATCAGGCAACGACAAGAGCTTCTGGATCGACTGATAAAGCTGTCGTGCATCTCCACCGGGGAAATCTGCCCTGGCCGTGCCGAAATCCGGCATGAAAAGCGTATCCCCGACAAAGATCGCATCGCCAATACGGTAGCAGATGCAAGCCGGAGTGTGGCCAGGCGTATGGATAACGGAGACCGTCAGATGACCGAGAGAGAAAGCCTCACCATCGGCAAACAAGGCATCAAAGTCACTGCCGTCCGTCTTAATAGTCTCGTCATTGAACACAGGACGGAACAGCTTCTGGACAGCCTTGATATGCTCACCAATGCCGATACGGGCTCCCGTCTTTGCCTTGATATAGGGCGCCCCGGACAAATGATCCGCATGCGCATGGGTCTCCAGCGCCCAGACGATGGAAAGTCCCTTCTCCTGAGCCGTTTCGAGGATCTGGTCAGCAGAGGCATTAGAGGCAACACCGGACCTGTGATCGAAATCCATAACCGGATCGATTACTGCCGCCTCTTTGGTCTCCGGGTCAGAAACCAGATAGCTGACCGTATTGGTCGCTTCGTCAAAGAATGCCTGAATATCTGCTGCATTATGGTCTGACATCAACTCATGTCCTCAATTAAGTCTTGCTCTCTGTATAAATTTTCATATATTCGAATTAATGAATTAAAACAAGCGCGCCAGAGATGCATTCACCTTATAAGTGGAGGAGTACACCGGCGGCTTGTCAATCACAAACAGACAACGAGCGTTCACATGAGCCTGAGCACGATTGCCCCACAAGATGCCCTGCCCCTTGCCAGAGCCAATGCTCTGATTGTCGACATTCGGGAGCCTGACGAATACAGGCGTCACTATGTGGAAGGGTCGGTCAATCTGCCGCTTTCCAGCCTCGGCACCAGCGGATTGCCCGCAACAGACCACGATACGGTGTTGTTCATGTGTTCATCCGGAAACAGAACCACACTGAATGCCCATATCCTGTCCAGCATTACGGAAAAACCGGCTTTTTGCATTGATGGGGGAATCACAGCCATGGCCGATGCCGGGTTTGATATCCGTAAAACGGTATCAGCACCCATCGACGTCATGCGCCAGGTCCAGATCATTGCAGGTAGCGTTGGCGCTTTGGGAACAATCCTCGGCGCGCTGCTATCACCCTGGTTCCTTATCCTGCCCCTGCTTGTTGGCCTCGGGCTGACATTCGCAGGAATCAGCGGTTTCTGCGGCATGGCGAAGCTGCTGCAGCACATGCCCTGGAACAAACCAGCCATTCAGACATAAGCTCAATATTCGTTTCAGATCATATCTCGCTCACAAACAGATGAGCGGACGTGACGAAAATATCATCATCTATGAATGGGAAACCAAAACGCGCTGGGCTATCCTGATATTAACTGAACTTGGGTCAAGGAGGCAGTTCCGTGCGTTTTCCATTCTCGCGTTTAAACCCACGAACCTCTTGGGTTTCCAGTATCGCATCCCTCGCTCTTATAGCAGGACTGGTTGGCGCGCCCTTTACTGAGGCTCGTGCGGCGACACCACAGCGGGTTCAGATCACGGGAGAAATCATTGATACCTGGTGCTATGTCACCGAGATCATGTTTGCCGAGGGAACGGCCCACCATCAATGCGCTATCTGGTGTGCCGTTGGCGGCATTCCCGTGAGCATCAAGGACAAGGACGGCAACATCTATATGGTGTTGAAGCTCGAAGAGGATACGTCCAGCGTCGCCAACCCGAAAATCATCACAATTCAGACCCATGAAGTCACTGTGGACGGCGACCTCTATGAACGGGATGGCGTGAAATACATTTTCGTCAACACGGTCGCTGACGACAAGGGTGTCGTCAATCTGACCCATGAAGATTATGGCATTGTTCCATTCGGGAAGTGATGAGATGAAACAGTCAATCAAAACCCTGTCCATGGCCGCTGCCGTCTCCCTGACCATCGGCACTGCTGCCCAGGCCGCCAATTCCTGGGGCCTTGATTATGAAGAAGAAAAAGAACTTCAGGCAAAAGTCGTTGATATCGCATGTGAACTCAGTGGCGACTGCCCGCCCAATTGCGGCGATGGTCAGCGTCAACTCGGCCTGCTGACCGCAGAAGGCACCCTGATCCCTGTGGTCAAGGGTGGGTCATTATTTGCAGGCGGTGTGGACGAACTCCTCAGCTCCTGTAACCAGCAGGTCCACGTGGACGGGCTGTTTATCAAGAACCCCATCATGCACATGTATTTTGTCCAGCGGATCAAATCCCGTGCCACCGGCAAATGGCTTCGCGCCAATCAGTGGCGGAAGAACTGGGCAAAACGGAACCCCGATATCAAAAAGGGCAAATGGTTCCGCGAAGATCCGCTCGTCAAGGAACTGGTCGCTCAGGAGGGTGTGTTCGGCATCCCGGGCCTTGAAGCGACAGAGGAGTAAGCTCCCTTGAAAAATACCCTGATTTCCATGGCGGGAACACTCACCCTCGTCGGAGTGATGACAGCTGCCCCGGTTAATGTGGCCAACAGCGGGAGTTCCCATAACCACGGAGCCAGCCATACTCAACAGGAGGCTGGTGCGGATAAAGCGCATACAGAGACGCCAAAAGCACCACCGATTCCCAAGCTGGATGCACTCTTCGGCGGCACGTTCGAGCTGACCGACCATCAGGGGCAAACCCGCAAGGACACCGACTGGGATGGGCGTTATCGGCTGATTTTCTTCGGCTACACCCACTGCCCCGCCATCTGCCCGACCACCCTGCAGGATATCACCATTGCCCTGGATGAGCTGGGTGACAGGGCAAAGAAAATCCAGCCGATTTTCGTGACAATCGACCCGGCTCGCGATACGCCTGAGATCCTGGCCGACTATATCGAATCGTTCACCCCCGGCATGGTCGCCCTGACCGGAAGTGAAACGCAGATTGCCGATATAGCCCGGAAATATCGGGTTCAGCGCCACAAGCTCCTGACATCAGAACATGAGCACCACCAGCATGGTGATGGAAAAGGCGTTGATGATTATGAGGCAGCCCACAGTTCCCTGACCTACCTCATGGGGCCTGATGGCAAGTTTCTGACGCTGTTTCCGTTCGGCACAACACCGGATGTTCTGGCCAAGAGGCTGTCCACCTATGTGAGCGGTGAAGCATCATAGGAATACGTGGAGGAAGGCACGGAGGCCTGCACAGGCTATTTGTCCTCAAGACCTCAAGAAACTGTGTGTCGGACAACAGTGCATTTCTGATATAGTCCCGGCGAATTCGAGCCATCAGTTGGAGAAAAACATGCGGACTCTCCTTTCAGCCGCCCTTGCCGCAGCCATCAGCCTGACGGCTTTGCCTGCTTTCACCAATCCGGCAAAAGCTGATCTGGCCGCAGAGGCCATTGAACGGGTGAAAGCTCTCCGCCAGGGAGAAATGTCACGCCTTCTCTTTCACAAGAAAGCCAAAGCTGCCATCAAGGTTCCATTTCAGGATCGCGATGGCAATCCGACAACTGTGGATGCCTTCAAGGGCAAGGTTGTTGTGCTGAACTTCTGGGCAACGTGGTGCCCGCCCTGCCGCCATGAAATGCCGTCACTCGACCGCCTTCAGGCCAAACTGGGTGGCGATGACTTCAAGGTGCTGCCTGTCAGCCTGGATCGCCAGGGACTGGAGAAGGTCGATGCCTTCTTCAGCCAGATCAAAGCTGAAAACCTTCCCGTCTATCTGGATGAAAACAACAAGTTCGCGGTAGCCAACCGGGCTATTGGCCTGCCAATGACGCTTATTCTGGACAGGCAGGGTCGCGAAATCGGTCGTCTGGCAGGGCCAGCTGAATGGGATTCAGCTGACGCGGTATCTGTCCTCAGTGCCGTGGTCAAGGAAACAGCGGAAGCGCCAGTCTCAAACTAGGGTCAGGTCTAGGCTTCGATATCCGGTCTTATCATTTCGGTTCGACCGGATATCTGTTTTCTACCCAGGCCTTGAAGCCACCGCCGATATGAGCAGCAGGCTTCAACCCCATCCGCATGGCGGATTGGGTGGCGAGAGCGGAACGCCATCCGCTAGCACAGAAGAAGATATAGCGGACATCCTGGTTAAAAATGTCCTTGTGATAAGGGCTGTCCGGATCAATCCAGAATTCGAGCATCCCGCGGGGGACATGAACAGCGCCAGGAATGGTCCCCTCACGCTTCAACTCCCGAATATCTCTCAGGTCAACAAACACACAGCTGTCATCACCGTGAAGCGCCCGTGCCTCGTCTGCTGACAGCGTTTCAATTTCTTTCTCCGCCTCAGCAACAAGCTGTTTGATACCGGTATGGATTGTCTGTGGCATTGCACCAAAGGACCTCTACGCTTCACTTAGCGAGACAATCTTACAGCGTGTTTCTGAAAAGTTGATAGACTTTTCAGATAAAAGCTCGCGCAGAAACAAACTCTAAAAGCACCGCAGCCAGTTCAGGTTAAAGGTATGGTATTTTTACACCTTAGATATCGAAGCGCAAACAACTACGGACCCGCTTTCTGGGGCGGATCCGCTCTGTGCAATCTCAATTTTTCTGGAAGCTTGCCTTGGGGTCGACTTACAGGCCACCGAGCAAATAAACAAGAGAAACAATGCCGAAGACCACGATCAGCGTACGCGCTGTAACGGTCCAGCAGGACAGATTAACATCTGTGTTCATTGGTGAGTTGCTACCTTGCATCTGTTAAACAGGAGCCTTCAGGAGGCCCCTTCTGATGCTGTGGATACGCCAACAAACAGCCGTGTGCAAGCGCAAAATAGCCATATTTCAGACAGAATTTTGCCAGCTTAAAAAACCATTCAATCCCAAATAGTTAAAAGATTTTAACCATTCAAAAGAGCGACTTCTTTTCCGATAAATGCCCTATTGCTGCTCTGTAAATCTGACAGGGTCTGACAGTAACCCTGTCATTTTCTGACGTCATGCGGCGGCAAAAACCCGATGCTGATCATTGAACCCCTTGAAGCTGAAGCATCCCTTTTCCGAGAGCTGGAACTTCTGGCTTTTGCTTGCGAGCTGTTCAGAAACAAGAATGGTCTGATCGAGATCCCGACACAGCGCCTGAATACGGCTGGCCAGATTGACCGCTGGCCCGATCACCGTGAAATCGAGACGCCCACTACTGCCCACATTGCCATAGAACACATCGCCCATGTGGAGACCGATCCCGGTCTCGATCCGGTCCCGCGCATCAACATCCCGCTGTTCATTCACCGCATTCAACTCTTTAAAGGCCATGCAGGCAGCGGCAAGCGCTCTGTCTGAGGCATCACACTCTTCAGGGATCGGGTGGAACGGAAAGATAGCCAGAACCGCATCCCCGATGAACTTGAGCACCTCTCCGCCATGCTCTTCAACCGAGCGCGTCACAACATCGAAATAGGTGTTGAGAACATCAAGCAATTCGGTGCCGTCCAACCGGTTGGAAAGATCCGTGAACCCTCGCAGGTCGGAGAACCAGACAGCCGCCCGCAGCACCTCGCCCTCGCCCCGCTTAATCTCACCCTTCAGCACCCGTTCCCCGGTCTGATGCCCCACATAAACATCAAGCAAGGTCTTGGCGAGCCGCTGGGTTGTCTGCAGTTCCAGAACCGGCGCAAGCTCATCGGCTATCTCATGGGCGCTCTCGATCATCGCCTGAGTGAACCCCTCAGGAGACCGTGTCGCCATGGTAATGGCCTTATAGCTGGCATCAGAAAACTGAATGGGGACAGCCATATAATCCGTGGCACCATCTGCTCGAATATCTTCCAGAATGCCAAACTCACCATCCACCTTTTCCGGTGTCACCGGCACGTGGACAAACTTGCCGAACTCATAAACCTGATAGAGCGGGCTTCTTCGGTAGATCTCTTCCAGATCTGAACCGGTGCCATGAAAATGGACATCCCCGCCAACTCCTTCGACCCACAAGGCAGTCTCTGCCCTGATACTGGGATGCAGAATGGGAATACCCGTGGTGAGACGATAGATCGGAAACCCTGCTTTCAGAAGAATATCAGCCAGCTCTTCGACGAACACCGACCGATGTGTCAGAAAGCGCCCACGGGTTCTGAGCCAGTCACGGAACGGATTGAGATCAAATCGGGTCACGGGCAACTCCAGGCTCGGGCAGCAGGGCGTATGAGATTGACGGATATAGGAAAGTTCCCTACCCATATGGCTATTCTGCCCTTATCCGTCAATCATTGAAACATCAGACATTCATGGCTCTGCGAAAACCAACCCCGCTGGATCTGTTCCTGCTCATGTTTGTCACACTGATCTGGGCAGGCGCCTTTCTGGCAATCAAGGTCGCCGTTCCGGAAACCGGTGCACTATGGCTGGCGGCATCCCGCGCGCTTATCGGCTGTATGGCTCTCCTGCCATGGGCTCTTATACGCGGCGCTGTTTTCCCCTCCACAGGCAAACAGTGGATTCTGGTTGTTTTGATTGCCTTGCTGAATGTTGTCATTCCTTTCTTCCTGATCAGTTGGGGCCAATTGACGACCGATGCCGGCGTCACTGCCCTGCTCATGGGCACCGGCCCCATTCTTGGGCTTCTTGCCAGTCATTTCACCACAAGCGATGACCGCATCACCCCGCTGAAGGCACTTGGCGTTGTGCTTGGATTTTCCGGCGTTGCTCTTGTGGTCGGCAAGGGAGCCATTGACGGGCTTGGCGGAGACCTGGTGGCGCAAGCTGCCATTCTGCTGGCGTCTGCCTGTTATGTTACAGCCGGGTCCATGGTCAGACATGTGAGCGACCTGCCGCCAACGCGCTTGTCGGCACTGGTTCTGTCAATCGCCACTCCTATACTGATTGTAAGCGCCTTTGTCATCGACGGCCCACCAAACCTGTCCCTGTCACAAGAGGCGTGGCAAGCCATCCTCTTCCTGGGTCTGTTTCCAACAGGCATGGCTTATATCCTGCGGTTCCATCTCATCCGGACAATCGGTTACAGCCTGTTCTCGCTTGGCGTCAATCTTATCCCGGTTTTCGGCGTCCTGTTGGCATGGCTCATCCTTGACGAGCCACTCACACTCACCCTGATGATTGCGCTCGGCCTTATTCTCTCAGGCCTTTTTGTCGCCAGAAAAGGTCAGGGATGACGCACATAATAATAATGTGTTAACCTCGCTCGAAAAAGAGGGAGGAGAGTAAGATGAGTTCAAGCTGGTCTCGATTTATCGGCCTGATTGTTATGAGTTTTGCGGTGATCGGTCTCAGCGTTGGGTCTAGCCATGCGGCCCAACTGACCTGGAAAGTAAAGAGCAATCATCCGAACAAAGTCAGTGTCGTTTTCTATTCGCAAACTTATGATCACGCTTGGCCTGGCGGCAGCAAAGTCTACGTTATTTCCGACTATAAAACCCATACTTACCGGCTGAATTGCCGACGCGGAGAAAAAATCTGCTACGGTGCCTGGGTACGCGGAAATTCAACTACATATTGGGGTGTCGGACAATATAACCAGCATGGCTGCCGGGGATGTTGCTACACCTGTGGCGGTGGCACAACAAAAGTCCAAGTACTCAACCCATAGCTGCAAATTGTTCTGAAAATCATTTAATAACCAAACGGCAGAAGTTGCTAAAATACGACTTCTGCCGTTAGGTTTTGTTTAGATTGACCATGTAATGTCACCATCAACTGGCTTTATCCAGATGATTGGAGTAATTCATGTCAATCACGGCAACACCTTCCGATATCGGCGCACAGAAAAGCGTCCTTTCTCTTGAGCGTCTGACAATTGTTCTTATTGCCGGTGCTTTCGGCACCATCGCTTTCGAGATATTCGGTCAGGCTATCAGCCCTCTTCTTGGTGGTTCAAGACTGGCACCGGTTCCGCTGGCTGCATCCGTATTCAAGGCTATTGCAGGTTTTGGTTCAAAACCGGCGGCTTACATGCTGCACTACCTTGCCGGAGTTTTGTGCTACCCGCTGG
This sequence comes from Coralliovum pocilloporae, assembly GCF_030845175.1. NCBI lineage: Bacteria > Pseudomonadati > Pseudomonadota > Alphaproteobacteria > Hyphomicrobiales > Coralliovaceae > Coralliovum > Coralliovum pocilloporae. The sequence goes on from NZ_CP132542.1 coordinate 246,288, forward strand.
CCTTTGCCCTCATTGGTCGCCCTCTCTGGAAAAGCATCGCACCATCCGTGCCCTGGTATGTGGTCGCAGTTGCCTTCGGTCTGTTCCAGTGGGTCTTTGCGCTCTATGTGATGGCGCATGTAATCGCTGGCATGCCACCATTCCTCAACTTTGCCGGCATTACCTGGGCAGCGCTTTACGGTCATGTCATCTACGCACTGGTGGCAATCGGCGTGTCCCAGCACCTCAGCATATCCTGGGGACGCAAGACATAACCATCGGACTTGTCACAACAAGTTTGAGTAAGCCGGGCCCACGCAAGGCCCGGCTTTTTTATTTCGTTCTTTCGAACAATTCCCTGCCAATCAGCATCCGTCGGATTTCCGAGGTTCCGGCACCAATCTCATAAAGTTTTGCATCCCGCAGAAGCCGCCCGGTCGGGCTCTCACTGATATAGCCCATACCACCGAGGCACTGGATCGCCTCAAGCGCCATCCAGGTGGCTTTCTCCCCCGCATAGAGAATGGCTCCGGCGGCATCTTCCCGGGTTGTTTCACCACGATCGCAGGCCTGCGCGACCTGATACACATAGGCCTTGCAGGCATTCATGGTGACATACATATCTGCCAGCTTGCCCTGCATGAGCTGAAACGTCCCGATAGGCTGTCCGAACTGCTTGCGTTCATGCACATAAGGCAGAACCACATCCATACAGGCCTGCATGATACCAAGAGGTCCGGCGGACAGCACGGCCCGCTCATAGTCAAGACCGGACATCAGGACATTCACGCCCCGCCCTTCTTCGCCCAGGATATTCTCTTCCGGCACCTCACAGTTTTCAAAGACCAGCTCACCGGTATGAGAGCCCCGCATACCCAGCTTGTCGAGTTTCTGAGCCACAGAAAAGCCCGGCATGTTCTTTTCGATCAGAAAGGCCGTAATCCCGCGCGACCCGGCATCGGGATCAGTCTTGGCATAAACCACCAGCGTCTCGGCATCTGGTCCATTGGTGATCCACATCTTATTGCCGTTGAGAATATACCGGTCACCGGTTTTCTCGGCTCGCAGGCGCATGGAAACCACATCTGACCCGGCACCCGGCTCTGACATGGCCAGAGCCCCGACATGCTCACCGGAAATAAGCTTTGGCAGATATTTCTGTTTCTGCTCTTCAGTGCCGTTCCGGCTGATCTGGTTGACACAGAGATTGGAATGCGCCCCGTAGGACAGGCCGACAGATGCAGAAGCACGGGAAATCTCCTCCATCGCCACAACATGCTCGAGATAACCAAGGCCTGAGCCGCCATATTGCTCATCAGCCGTAACGCCAAGCACACCCAGCGTCCCCATCTTCTGCCAGAGGTCCATGGGGAATTCATCCGTCCGGTCGATATCATCTGCTCTTGGCGCGATTTCATCTGCAGCAAAATTACGGACGGAATCGCGGATCATGTCCGCTGTTTCACCAAGGTTGAAATTGAAGCTCGAAAAGTCATTACGCATTTGAGTTATCCCAATCACATCCGCTATCACCAACCGCGGAATTCATACCTCTAGTCGGCTAAACCCTGTTTCTGAATCATTGTGAACAGACCTGTGGCTACCGGTGTCTCAGCATCCTCCTGAAGAGCAAAGACATCCGCCTTCGCCAGGGTCAGGGTACGCCCCGACTTCACCACCCGGCCCCGGGCAAGAAGCGCATCCCCCTGGCCAGGCGCCAGAAGATTGATCTTGAACTCAACTGTCAGAACACCGGCACCGGCCTCAAACAGGCTGAGCGCAGCATATCCCGCAGCACTATCAGCAACCGATGATGTTACGCCCGCATGAAAGAAGCCATGCTGCTGTTCCAGATCAGATCGTGCAGCGACTTTCAGGTCCACCGCACCAGGTGCTATGTGACAAAGCTCGACACCCATAAGCCCCATAAAACTCTGTCGGGCAAAGCTGCGCCGAATGCGAGCGTCATAGTCTGGATCCCGGACAACAAAATCACTCATCGGACATCATCTCCTTCAAGCGCTTCCGGCAGCCGGTTTCAACGGCATCCAGCTCAGCAAGGGTAACATCAAGATCGCGGCGCTTTCGCAAAAGCTCATCACGGCGTTGGGCAATCCGGCCCATCAGGGTTTCAAGCTGGCCGCGTTCACCGGGCTTGGCTTCATACATGCTGATGATTTCAGAGATTTCAGATAGCTCAAACCCGAGCCGCTTGCCCCTCAGAATGAGTTTCAGCCGCGTCCTGTCCCTCTGGGAATAGAGCCGTCTGCTTCCCCGGCGGGTTGGGCTGACAAGCTTGCGATCCTCATAGAACCGCAATGTCCGGGTCGTAACGCCGAATTCCTCCGCAAGATCGGATATCGTGTAAATGCGCTGCATGACACGAGTATCAGTCTCTTTGACGTTAAAGTAAAGAGATACGATATTTATTATATATTACATAATTTTAGAATAACTTTATCAGAGCACAAACCACCAGGCGGCCAGCCCCAGGAAGGCATAGAATCCCACCACATCGGTCACGGTGGTTACAAATACTGATGACGCAATCGCCGGGTCAGCGCCGGTCTTCTCAAGGCAGAGCGGAATAAAAATGCCCGCCATGCCTGCCGAGACCATGTTGATCACCATAGCAACCGCAATCACACCGGCCAGCTCCGCATTGCCAAACCAGACAACGGTGACCACACCGATAATCAGCGCGAAAATCACCCCGTTCAACAGGCCAACGAGGGTTTCACGCGTAATAAAACGCCTGACATTCAGATTATCGAGATCGCGGGTCGCAAGAGCACGCACGGCCACGGTCATCGTCTGGGTGCCCGCATTGCCTCCCATAGACGCCACAATCGGCATCAGAACCGCCAGTGCCACCATTTCCTGAAGGGTTCCATCGAACAGGCCAATGACAAATGACGCAAGAATGGCCGTTCCAAGATTGACCAGTAGCCAGACGAAACGGCTTTTGATGGTCTCGACGATATTATCCGAGATTTCCTCATCACCAACACCGGCCAGGCGCTTGATATCCTCATCCGCCTCTTCCTGAATAACGTCAACGATGTCATCAATCGTAATGACACCAACAAGGCGGTCGGTGTCATCAATCACTGCTGTGGTCACAAGATTGTAGCGCTCGAAAAGATGAGCAACCTCTTCCTGATCCTCATCCGGCTTCACCATATGCCGGGCGTCCAGCATGATGTCCTGGATCTTGGTCGGCCGTTTGGTACGCAAAAGCGTATTCAGCGGCACGGTCCCCAACAACGTGAACCGCACATCCACCACCAGAAGGTCATAGAACTGGTCCGGAAGGTCCTCCGCTTCCCGCATATAGTCAATCGCCTGTCCCACCGTCCAGAACGGCGGAATGGCAATGAAGTCCGACTGCATGATACGGCCGGCTGAATCCTCCGGATAATCCAGACCTCGCTGCAGCTTGATCCGGTCAGCGATAGGCAGCTTGGAGAGAATCTTGACCTGATCTTCCTCATCAAGGTCTTCCAGAATGAAAACAGCGTCATCAGAATCAAGGTCCAGAAACCCCTCGGCGACCTGTTCATCAGGCAGCGCATCAATCACCTGATTACGGATATTTTCATCAAGCTCGGTCAGGGCCGTGAAGTCAAAGTCATCCCCAAGAACCCGGATAAGCTGAACCCTCTCATCCGCGTCCAGCGCGTCGATGAGTTCAGCCATATCGGTTTCATGAAGATCCCGCGTCAGCTCGCGGATTTCATCGAAATCGGATGTCTCAAGCGCAATATCAATACGGTCAAGAAAAAAGGGATCGATATTGTCCCGATCATCACGCGGCAGATAGGCAGGTGTTGTCGTCTGGTCTGCTGCGATCGTATCGGTTTCCGCCATGAGAGCTCCCAATCCCCAGGGTCAAGACCCTAAAAAGCTTATGTGTTTTCCGCAAAGACTAGCGCGTGCGTCTATCACGCTCAAAGGCTTTTTTGTGGTTTATCCATATGACAAGGTTTGATGACAGTTACGTGCCGCTTACCGATCGGGTCGGGCCAAAAATCTGTTCAAACTCGGTTCTCAGAACCATATCCGCCTCAGGAAGCGACACCGGCAATCCGAGATCCGTAAGACTGGTCACACCATGTTCCTGAATACCGCATGGTATGATGCCGCCGAAATGATCAAGATCGGGGTCCACATTCAGACTGATTCCATGAAAGGTTATGCCTCGGCGAACCCGAATACCAAGTGCGGCGATCTTGTCTTCCACATCCGCACCTTTTTCAGGTCTTCTGACCCAGACACCAACCCGGTCTTCCCGCCTCTCACCGCGAATATGAAAATGCCAGAGGCTGCGGATCAGCCATTCTTCGAGGCCTGCGACAAACCGGCGAACATCCTGCCCCCGCTCCTTGAGGTCCAGCATCACATAAGCCACGCGTTGTCCCGGCCCGTGATAGGTATGCTGACCGCCCCGCCCCGTCTGAAACACCGGAAACCGATCCGGCATCACAAGGTCAGAATCATCAGCGCTGGTGCCAGCTGTATAGAGTGGCGGATGCTCCAGGAGCCAGACCCTCTCGGCACAGTGCCCAGCAGCAATATCCGCCACACGGCGCTCCATTTCCTCAACCGCATCAGGATAGTCCGTGAGGCCATCACTCACCACCCAGTCAACCGGCATCTCCTCCTGTCGTCTCAAGCTCAGATCCGTCAGCTCATCACGACCGTTAACCATTCGCTAACCATTTTCTGTAAGATTTTATTAACATTTCCCGCCCCGTTCTTAACTGGAAACCAGGTCGGGTAAAACCAGTTTATCACCGGAGTGACAATTGTGACGACGATCCAGAATGTCGAAGTGGAAATCGCTGTCCTGCTTGGCACATCCCAGATCCCCGTTCATCAGCTGCTGCGCATGGGTCGTGGTGCCATTATCGAACTCAACACCCATGAGGACGATGACGTTCAGATTCTGGCCAACAATATCCCGGTCGCCAAGGGTCAGGTGGTTCTGAATGGAGAGCATGTGGGCATTTCCATCACCGAAGTTCTCTTCCGCTCAGCCGCTTTCCGCCCGTCCGACAATGTGAAACGCGTGTGACTGCATTTTTCAAGATCTGTGAATATCTTGAAATGGATCCTTATTCCCCTTGCACAATCTGATGGCATCTGATACTTCACCGCTCGTCAGCGAGAGCTGAGTACCAGTTTGCGGTCGTGGCGGAACTGGTAGACGCGCAGCGTTGAGGTCGCTGTGGGGTAACTCCCGTGGAAGTTCGAGTCTTCTCGACCGCACCATTTCAAGCTTGTCAAAGCATTGGAATTATAATCAAGCCCTCTCACTCCGGTGAGAGGGCTGATTTTATTCAGCACCCTCAACGGCGGCTCACCTCCATATGGAAGAGCCTACTGGCAACAAAGACTGGATACGTCCCGGCTCTGTTGTTAGGGTCAAGACGTATTGCGGGCGCTGAAAGCAATTTTATCAGGACACCAGACAGTCATGCATCATTCCGAGCACGAGATTCTGCCAAGAGACCTGCGGTTTGGCCTGTCTGATAATCCCGTACGGAACTGGTTTGCCGGAGATCCGATCAAGACTGCCATGATGAATTCCATGTCGATCTTTCTGCCTGAAGGAGAGCGTTTCTTCATCAGGTCTCTGAAGCATTACGCAAAGAAGACCGACAATGCCGAGCTCATCAGCCATATTGACGGCTATGCCCGGCAGGAAGCTTTCCACACCCGCGAACATGAAGACTATAATGAGTCGCTGCGCAGACTGGGATATGACGTCAACCGCATGGAGGCCCCCATCCGTCAGGCCCTGCGCATGAAGCACAAGCCGGTCTATGATGTGGCCCTCACCTGCGCCATTGAGCACATGACTGCCACGCTCTCCATCGCCACCCTGAGAAATACGAAACTTCTTGAGGGAGCGGAGCCAGCCTACAGGCGTCTGTGGATGTGGCATGCTCTTGAGGAACTGGAGCATGCAGGCGTCGCCCTTGAGGTCTTTGAGAAAGCCACCTCCAAGGTTTCTCCCTGGAAACGCTATCTGTTGAGAACAGCCACGATGAATGCAACGCTGATTGTGTTCGTGGTGACGTTTATTCGGAACATGAGACTGATGCTGAAAGCCGATGGAGAATCAACCGGGCTCTCCTTCTGGGCGAAACTGTTCTGGGTCAGTTTCGTCTCTCCCGGATATACCCGGCTCGGCTTCATCCATCTGGCCCGGTATTATTCACCCTGGTTCCATCCAAGCTCGGAAACAATCGACGCCCTGATCGTAAAAGGGAGAGCATGGCTGGAAGAAGAGCTGGCACCAGACCAGTCCGGAGCCTTGCCTGCTCCCGCAGAGTAATCCCTTCATCAGACTGTTTGCGCGAAAGACCCGTTCATGGCCAGCAAGCTTTTCAACACCGTCATCCGGCTTGTGGAACAGGGACGTTTGCCCGAAACACGTAAGTGGTTCTGGAAGCAGACCTATAATCTCCTGTCCCGCGTCTGGTCAGACAAGGACTGGGCATTCATGAACTACGGCTATATGCCGGACGTTCCCTTCCCTCTCGACACAGAGGACGAACCGGACCGGGCCTTTATCGGACTTTACCAGCAAGCCGTGGATGGTCTCGACCTGAACGAAAAAACTGTCGTTGAAGTGGGCAGCGGTCGCGGGGGCGGCTCTTCTTATATCGCACGCTATTTCAAGCCGGCTTCCATGACCGGGCTCGATTATTCTCCTGCGACGGTCAAACGTGCCCGAAAGGTTATACCGCCGCATCCGGCACTCGCCTTTGACGTTGGAGACGCGGAGGCACTTCCACTTGCTGATGAGAGCGTCGACATTATCGTCAACATTGAATCATCCCACTGCTACAGCAACCTGCCGAAATTCTTCTCAGAAGTTGAACGTGTTCTGAAACCCGGAGGCGTATTCACCTGGGCTGATATCCGCGCATCATCAATGATGGAATCGCTGGAAAACCAGTTCGCGGAAACCGGCCTCGTTGACGTTCGTCGAATGGAGCTGACACCCGGTGTTATCAAGGCCCTTGACGCCATGAGTGAACGCAAGAAAGCCCGTATCGGACGGATCCCCCTTATCAGCAAGTTCCTGATGGAATTTGCAGCAACAGAAAACACCAAGCTTTATAAGGGTTTCAGAAATGGCAAGGTCCGTTATCTGGCTCGCAGGTTCCAAAAGCCCGAATAAGTGCAAAAGCATTTGCCTGACGAACAAGGCTTGATAATCTTGCGGCCTGCCTGGAACAGAACAATAAAGCACTAAGGCCAAGACTCATTGCTGACCTATACCTATGACATAACGCTTGTTGTGGCGTCATTAGCCATTTCCATGATGGCTGCTTTCACCGGGCTGACCCTGACCAACGGGATCTCGGCGCTGCCCGTGCCAACCCGCAAGCTGATCATCGGCATGGCAGCAATTGTTCTGGGCGGTGGCATCTGGTCCATGCATTTTGTTGCAATCCTCGCCCTGCAGCTCCCGGTTCCGGTGATTTATGATTCTGCCCTGACCCTTGGTTCCATTCTGATTGCCATCCTGATGGCAGGCACGTCCCTGCTCTTCATGCATTTTGGCGAACGGAACTGGCGCAACATCATTATTGCGGGGGCGATCCTGGGCAATGGAATCGTCGTCATGCACTATGTGGGCATGTCCGGCATTCAGGGGTGTCTGGTCCTGTTTGGCTGGAGTGGACGCTTGCTGTCCGTTCTCCTCGCCACCCTTACAGGGATTGCAGCAATCTGGATTGCCTATCGCGAGCGAACACGGCTCAACATCATTCTCAGCACCCTGATTTTCGGCTCCTCAGTGGTGATTGTTCACTTCACGGCCATGTACTGGACAGGTTTTGCGGTCTCACCTGATGATGCACCGGTTTCACCATCCATCGAAAATGCCGACCTGGCCCTGATTGTGATCCTGGCAGGCTTCTTTATCTGCGGTGGCTTTCTTCTGTCTGCAGCAACCTTCCTGATGCCAAAGCAGAAGACGGAGCCGGCGGCCTCTCCTTCAGAGCCGGATCCAGAGGCCCAGTCTGAAGATGCATCCGATACGGAAACCAGCCTTCCAGACACAGATACCCCTCTCGTCCGCATCCCCTATGAGCGGGATGGCAAGACCTACTTTCTGCCTCTGAACGACGTCGCAGCCATTCGGGCAGAGGGGCATTACACCCTTCTCTATACAGAGACAGAAAAACTGTTCTGCCCGTGGTCAATCTCGGTCGCCGAGAAACGCCTGCCGGATACGGTCTATCTGAAGACACACAGATCATATCTGGTGAACATCAGTCACGTCTCCGGCTTCGAGCGGCGGAAGGACAACGGAGCCTGCCTGTTCGACCATATCGAAAGCCTCAAGACAGTCCCGGTCAGTCGCACACGAGTCAATCCTGTCCGGGAAGCGCTCGGCCTGTAAATCTCCCCTTTTCGCAGTTCGTGCACCATGTTCGCGCTTCGTGAAACGAACTGCGCCGCCAGAGAGTGCCCATTCGACGCCGCTCATGCACCCGGCACAGAATGTCGCAGTCTCGAACGGGCCACATCCCATTGTCAGCCCGTTCGTTGAGCCGGGAGGACAAACCAGACATGATTCCAGGATCGTTCGATTATCATCGACCGAGCAGCCTGACTGCAGCCATTGCACTGCTGTCAGACCACGGCGATACAGCCCGCGTGGTTGCAGGCGGGCACAGCCTCATACCCATGATGAAACTGCGGATGGCAGACTTCGATCACATCGTTGATCTCAGCGCCATTTCCGATCTCCAGGGTATTTCCATTGACGGAAGCACAATCAGAATTGGCGCCATGGTGACCCAGCATGAGCTGATCACCAATGACGTTCTGGCGAATGCCGCTCCAATCATCCGCGAGACAGCCCTTCAGATTGCTGACCCCCAGGTCCGCTACATGGGCACGATTGGAGGCAACATCGCCAATGGTGACCCGGGCAATGACATGCCGGGTCTGATGCAGTGTCTTGATGCAAAGTTTCATCTGACCGGCCCCAATGGTGAGCGCTCTGTAGCCGCACGTGACTTCTACGAAGCGGCCTATTTCACAGCGCGCGAGGATGAGGAAATTCTCACCCATGTGAGTTTCCAGACACCCGGTGGGGGTTATGCCTATGCCAAGCAGAAGCGCAAGATTGGTGACTATGCAACAGCAGCCGCAGCGGTTCTCATCTCCAGGTCCGGCGATACATGCACATCCGCATCTATCGCCCTGACAAACCTCGCCGATATCCCGCTCTACTGCGAGGCGGCAGTCGACGCATTGGTCGGATCAACTCTCGATGATGCAGCGATTAAGGCGGCAGTCAGCGCAGCCGTCGATATCACGGAACCGTCCGAGGACAATCGCGGGCCGATTGAGTTCAAGAAACATGTGGCAGGCGTCATCATTCGGCGTGCCATCGACAGCGCCATCGCGCGCGCCTGAACGACGGGAGAACGGCATGACAAAGACAAGCATCACCTTCACCGTCAACGGACAGGAAACAACGGTCGAAGCAGAACCTCGCGAGCTCCTGATTCACGTACTCAGGGAGCAACTGGAAATCACCGGCCCACATATCGGCTGCGAGACGTCACACTGCGGGGCCTGCACCATCGATATAGATGGAAAGTCAGTCAAATCCTGCACGCTTTTCGCAGTTCAGGCAGACGGAGCCAACCTCACCACAATCGAAGGAATCGGCAACCCGGATTCCCTGCATGTTCTCCAGATCATGTTTCGTGAGCATCACGGTCTGCAATGCGGCTTCTGCACCCCCGGGATGATCACCCGTGCCTATCGGTTCCTGCAGGAAAACCCGGACCCGACAGAAGAAGAAGTAAGGTTCGGTATGGCTGGCAATCTCTGCCGCTGCACAGGTTACCAGAACATCGTCAAAGCCATTATGGCAGCAGCCGCTGAGCTGAATGCCGCACAGGAGGCAGCAGAATGAACGAGATGTCCCCTCCGAAAGAAGAACGCGCCTCCGCCCTCAAAGGCATTGGCTGTTCCCGTCGCCGCGTTGAAGACGCCCGCTTTACCCAGGGCAAGGGCAACTATGTAGATGACGTCAAACTGCCCGGCATGCTGTTTGGGGACTTCATCCGCTCCCCTTACGCCCACGCACGCGTCAAATCCATCAATACGGACGCAGCCATGGCCCTCCCAGGTGTTGTGGCCGTGCTGACGGCAAAAGACCTTGAGCCGCTTAACCTGCACTGGATGCCCACCCTGGCTGGTGACAAGCAGATGGTTCTGGCCGATGGAAAGGTTCTGTTCCAGGGCCAGGAAGTGGCCTTTGTTATTGCTGAAGACCGCTACATCGCAGCGGACGCAGCCGATCTTGTGGAAGTGGATTACGAAGAACTGCCCGTTCTCACCGATCCGTTTCAGGCGGAGGTCGAAGATGCACCAATCCTTCGCGAAGACATTGCAGACGAGACATCCGGAGCCCATGGCCCTCGCCGTCACCCCAATCACATCTTTACCTGGGAACAGGGTGACGCCGAGGCAACGGAATCTGTTCTCAGCAGTGCTGATGTGGTGGCCGAAGAAATGGTTTATTACCATCGCACCCATCCATGCCCGCTTGAGACCTGCGGCTGCGTCGCTTCCATGGATAAGGTCAATGGCAAACTGACCGTATGGGGAACCTTCCAGGCCCCGCATGTGGTGCGCACCGTTGCAGCTCTCCTGTCCGGCATTGCCGAGCACAATATCCGCGTGATTTCTCCTGACATCGGTGGCGGGTTCGGCAACAAGGTTGGCGTCTATCCCGGCTATGTCTGCTCCATCGTCGCCTCCATCGTGACCGGCAAGCCGGTCAAGTGGATTGAGGACCGGATGGAAAACCTGATGGCCACAGCCTTTGCCCGCGATTACTGGATGAAGGGCAAGATTGCAGCCACACAGGACGGTAAAATCACGGGCCTCTGGTGTCACGTCACCGCCGACCATGGTGCCTTTGACGCCTGCGCTGATCCATCAAAATTCCCGGCCGGATTCTTCAATATCTGCACAGGCTCCTACGATATCCCAACAGCATATCTGGCTGTAGACGGGATCTACACCAACAAGGCCCCGGGTGGCGTCGCCTATCGCTGCTCCTTCCGTGTGACGGAAGCCGCCTATTTCATTGAGCGGATGATCGAGGTCCTGGCCATCAAGCTCAACATGGATGCCGCTGAACTCAGGGCCAGGAACTTCATCCGCAAGGAGCAGTTCCCCTATCACTCGGCGCTCGGCTGGGAATACGATTCAGGTGATTATCACACTGCCTGGGACAAGGCCCTTGAGAGCGTCAACTACAAGGGGCTGCGTCAGGAGCAGGCTGATCGTGTTGAAGCCTTCAGACGTGGAGAAACCCGTAAGCTGATGGGCATCGGCCTGACATTCTTCACAGAGATTGTCGGCGCGGGACCTGTCAAGAACTGCGACATCCTCGGCATGGGCATGTTCGACTCCTGCGAAATCCGTATCCATCCGACAGGGTCGGCCATCGCACGGCTGGGCACAATCTCGCAGGGCCAGGCGCATGCCACCACCTTTGCGCAGATTCTGGCCAGTGAAATCGGCATATCCGCCGATGACATCACCATCGAGGAAGGTGATACGGATACAGCCCCTTATGGTCTTGGCACCTATGGGTCACGCTCCACACCGGTCGCCGGTGCAGCCACAGCCATGGCAGGGCGGAAAATCCGCGCCAAGGCCCAGATGATTGCCGCCTACCTTCTCGAAGTTCATGACGATGACGTGGAATGGGATGTGGACCGGTTTGTGGTCAAAGGCGAGCCCGACCGCTTCAAGACCATGAAGGACATCGCCTATGCGGCCTATAACCAGCCCATTCCAGGCGTGGAACCTGGCCTTGAGGCGGTCAGTTATTATGACCCGCCCAACATGACCTATCCGTTCGGGGCCTATATCTGCGTGCTCGATATCGATGTGGACACAGGTGAAGCGGATATCCGGCAGTTCTACGCTCTGGATGACTGTGGCACCCGGATCAATCCAATGGTCATTGAAGGCCAGGTGCATGGCGGTCTGACAGAAGCCCTGGCAATCGCCATGGGTCAGGAGATCGCCTATGACGAGATCGGCAATGTGAAGACCGGCACCTTTATGGACTTCTTCATTCCAACGGCCTGGGAGACACCCAACTACATTACCGACCATACGGAAACCCCGAGCCCGCACCACCCGATTGGCGCAAAGGGTGTGGGAGAAAGTCCGAATGTCGGTGGTGTCCCCGCCTTCTCAAACGCAGTGAATGATGCCTTCCGGGCGTTCGGGCATGTGCATGCACATATGCCACACGATCACTGGCGTATCTGGTCGATTGCACGCGATCTTGGCCTCCACGACTGAGATTGATGATGCACAGGCCGGGTGGGCCCCCAACCCGCCCGGCCAACAAGGACAAGCGCATGACCTGGACACAATTGCAATCGGACCTCGCAGAGACCGGCTATATTGCCTCTGATGATCTGGCTATGGCTCTGTTCCTGGCCATTCGCCTTGAACGTCCGCTTCTGCTGGAAGGGGCCGCGGGTGTTGGCAAGACACAGATTGCCAAGACACTCTCGGAGCTCTACGAAACCAAACTGATCCGCTTGCAATGCTATGAAGGCCTGGACGCAGCTTCGGCAATTTATGAATGGAACTACCAGCGCCAGCTCCTGTCCATTCGGGCTGCGGCAGAGACAGAAAGCTCTGCTGATGAGATAGAAGATCGCATCTTCTCGGAAAAATATCTCCTCGCCCGGCCGCTGCTGGAAGCGATCCGGCAGAGCGAACGTCCAGTTCTGCTGATTGACGAGATTGACCGGGCGGATGAAGAATTTGAAGCCTATCTGCTGGAAATTCTGTCGGACTTCCAGATCTCCATACCTGAACTTGGCACAATAAAAGCCAAAACAACACCGATTGTCATTCTGACAGCCAACGGAACCCGTGATCTGTCAGATGCCCTGAGGCGTCGCTGTCTCTATTCCTTTGTCGACTACCCGGACCGCAAAACAGAGCTGTCCATTCTGCAAAAGCGCCATCCACATCTTGATCAGGAACTGGCTCGGCAAATCATCGGTTTCGTTCAGGACCTGAGAAAAGAAGACCTTGAGAAGAAACCCGGCATTGCTGAAACCCTGGACTGGGCTGCCGCCCTTGCTGGCCTCGGGGTCAATGACCTGACAGAAGACCCGGTACAGCTTCAGGCCTCACTTGTCTGCCTGCTGAAGACAGAGGCAGACAGTCTCGCCGTGCCCACGGAAGTCGCCCAAAGACTGGCCGGGCGGGCCGCATAATGATTACCCGCTTTCCAGAACGAGCCGATGGTCCGGCTGACCGATTATCAGATTTCATGGCGCATCTTCGCGGCAACGGCTTTGAAGTCGGGTTACAGGAAGTGGCGCTTTCCCTCCATGGTCTGCCGGAATTGACATGCAGCAGCACTGATATGGTCAAAACAGGCCTGAAGGCTATCTGCTGCGGAAATTCCGACGAATTCAATCGCTTCGACGATCTGTTTGACGCCTATTGGCGCAGACGGGGAACCACCAGAGTTGAACACAAGCCCACGCCTCCTCGACCTTCAAAACCATCAGAACACCCCGCTCTCAAGTCCTGGGCAGATAATGCGAAAGACCAGCAAAGCGGCATAGCTTATGAAGCGGACACGAGCACGGACAGTGACAGTCAGGAAGACACCTCCAACGCAACAGGAAAGCTGATCGCGGCCAAACAGCAGAGCAAGATGACAGCAGATCTCCGTAAGCTTGTCACACCTGAAGACATGGCAGAGGCTGAAGACATCGCAGAGGATTTTGCCAGACAGTGCCGCTATCGCCGCTCGCGCCGCACAAAAATCAGCCAACATGGCCATCAGGCAGATCTGAGGCGAACGATCCGTGCGAGCCTCGCTTCGGGCGGCGAGCCTGTTCATCTGTTCCGAAAGACACACAAGAACAAACCATCACACCTGGTGGTTCTGCTTGATGCATCAGGATCCATGACCGGTTATGCGCGGGTATTCCTGGCTTTTCTCAAAGGTCTCATCGGAGCCGATCAACGGGCTGACGCCTATCTGTTTCATACGCGCCTGATCAGGATCAGTGATGCCCTGCGGGACAAGGACAGCCTGCGAGCGATCAACCGCCTCTCCCTCATGGCTGAAGGGTTTGGCAGTGGAACCCGTATCGGCCACAGCCTTCATCAGTTCAACACGGGCTATGCCAGCCGGATGGTCAATGGCCGGTCAACCGTTCTCATCGTCTCGGACGGTTACGATACCGGCGCCCCGGAGCAGATTGGTCAGAACCTCAAACGGCTGAAGAAACGTGGTTGCCGTATCATCTGGGTCAATCCGCTCCAGAGCTGGAAAGATAGCGATGTCATCACGCGTGGCATCGAAGCAGCACGCCCCTATCTCCATCACCTGTCTCCCGCCGCCACCCTGCAGGATCTCGCCACACTCGGGCGGGACCTCACATGACAATGAAAGAGGATCCGATGTCAGCACCAATCGATATTCTCGACCATATCTCCGATCTGAAAGCGGCAGGTGAAACCTTTGCTGTTGCAACGGTCATCCGAACAGTTTCCGTAACAGCAGCAAAAGCCGGAGCAAAAGCGGTCATCCGTGCCGACGGGCATATATCAGGTGGCTGGATTGGTGGTGGCTGTGCAAAAGGTGCAGTCGTCAAGGCTGCAAAAGAAATTCTCAAGAGCGGCACGCCCCGCGTTATCGCGCTCCAACCCGAGGATCTGCTGAAAGAACAGGGTGTTGTAACCGGCGAGGAACAGGACGGAATCCATTACGCTCGCAACATGTGCCCAAGTCAGGGCAGCATGGATATCTTTATAGAGCCTGTTCTGCCACGCCCTGCCCTTTTCATTTATGGAGCCAGCCCCGTGGCCGTGGCTCTGAACACTCTGGCTCGTTCTATGGGTTTTGACTGCATCGTCTGCGCTCCTGCAGATCTGCATGCAGGCTTCGATATGATGAACCAGCCTGTCGATGGCTTTGCCATTGAAGGTCGCTTTCGGGCCGATGCCTTTGCCATCATCTCCACCCAGGGAAATGGCGATGCCCTCGCCCTCAAGGAGGCGCTTGCGTATCCCTGGCAGCACATCGCCTTCGTCGGGAGCAGCAAGAAGATGGCAGCTCTTCGAGACAAGCTGAGCGCCGACGGAGTTGCCGCATCCGCACTGGATCAGGTCAGAGCCCCGGCCGGTCTCGACCTTGGCGCCATCACACCAGAGGAAATCGCCCTGTCGATCCTCGCCGAGATCACCAGGGTACGCCGCCGGGGCATCAAACATGGCGGAGAAGTACAATGATCTTCCGTCTGTTTCTTACACTCTTCAGCAAACCAGGGGGCGAGGCACCACTCCCTGCCGTCAGCCCGGGCGGATCAGATGAAACAGCCCCAGGCACGGATACTGCTGAAACATCCAGACAATCCCTCAAAACACATGCTCTGCTCGCACGCTCGTGCTGCGGATAACAGGAGAAAACTGAATGGATCTGAAGGACGATGTCGATATTCCGGCACCGAAAGCCGCTGTCTACGCAGCTCTGAATGACCCGGAGATACTGAAGCAGTGTATCCCTGGTTGTGAGGAACTGATCAAGCATTCTGACACCGAGCTGGAGGCAAAGGTCTCACTCAAGATTGGACCGGTCAAAGCAAAGTTCACCGGCAATGTCACACTGGACACGAGTGGTGCTCCGGATAATTTTTCTCTCACGGGCGAAGGAAGCGGCGGCGCTGCAGGCTTTGCCAAAGGTAAGGCCGACGTCACTCTTGAAGAGACTGCGGATGGCACTCGCCTGAGCTACAATGCCCATGCCGATATGGGCGGCAAAATTGCCCAGCTCGGCAGCAGGCTGATTGATTCAACAGCCAAAAAACTCGCCGGACAATTCTTCAACAAGTTTGCTGAAACCGTTGCAACGGCCCAGGGTGCACCAGACTCAGAGGCTGAGAACCAGTCCGAACTGGGAACGTCATCCGCCAGCGCAGCCCAACAGGCATCGCAGGAAGGGGCTGATGGTTCATCATCCGGCACACTGACCTACGTACTGATCGGTGTTGCCATTCTGATTGGCGCTTACGCGCTGTTTGGCTAAAAAAAGCCCCGGCTTATGAAAGCCGGGGCCTTTATATGCATAACAGTCTTATGCTTATTCGAATTCCATGATCACCGCATCAACGGCAAGGCTGTCACCTGGCCCGGCATTGATCTTGGAGACCACAGTATCCCTCTCAGCTCTCAGCACGTTTTCCATTTTCATGGCCTCCACCGTACAGAGTGCTTCACCAGCCTTCACCGCCTGTCCTTCTTCCACATTAATGGACACAACGAGACCCGGCATTGGGCACAGCAGGAATTTGGATGTGTCCGGTGCTTCCTTCACCGGCATAAGCGCATCCAGTTCAGCGACCCGGCGCGGCATGGCACGAGCCACCACCGTCACGCCCTGCCAGGACAACTCATAGCCGTTCAGAACCGGGCGGACCTGCACCGTGCACGAGGTCTCCCCAATACTGCCAAGCCAGAGATAATCACCCGGGACATATTCGGAATAGACACCCACCGGCTCTTCCGCATCACCAACACGGACAGCCAGTTCCAGCGGGATAGAGACAAAACCGCCCTCAATTGCCAGCGGGATCTGCTCACCATCAAGCGACACAACCCAGTCCTGCCGGAGATGGCCGCCATGGGGCCGCAGGCGATCCTGATGATTGTCAAGACGGTCAGACCGGTGAAGTTCCATGGTCAGAGCTGCAATAGCGAGAACCTGGCGCGCTTCGTCCGTCATCTCCACGCCTTCAAAGCCGTCGGGATATTCCTGCGCGATGAAAGCTGTCGAAATATTGCCGGACTGCCAGCGTGGATGATTCATCAGCGCAGACAGGAACGGAATATTGTGCTGGATGCCATCAACCACGAAGGAATCAAGCGCTTCACTCATGGCCTCAATCGCTTCACTGCGGGTCGCGGCATGGGTGCAGAGCTTGGCGATCATCGGATCGTAGAACATGGAAATCTCGGCGCCATCATACACACCGGTGTCATTCCGAACCGTGATGCCATCAAACACACCCTCTTCCGGCGGGCGGTAACGGGTCAGCCGACCAATGGACGGCAGAAAGTTCCTGTACGGATCTTCCGCATAAAGACGGCTTTCAATCGCCCAGCCATTGAGTTTGATGTCATCCTGGCCAATGGTCAGTTCCTCGCCATAGGCCACCCGGATCATCTGCTCCACCAGATCGATACCGGTAATCAGCTCGGTCACCGGATGCTCCACCTGCAGGCGGGTGTTCATTTCGAGGAAATAGAAGTTCCGATCCGCATCAACGATAAACTCCACCGTACCGGCGCTGACATAGTCCACAGCCTTTGCCAGAGCCACGGACTGCTCGCCCATGGCCCGGCGGGTTTCCTCATCAAGGAATGGCGATGGCGCTTCCTCAATAACCTTCTGGTTTCGACGCTGGATCGAACATTCTCGCTCACCCAGATAGATGGCATTGCCATGCTTATCGGCCAGAACCTGAATTTCGATATGGCGCGGGTCAACGATGAATTTCTCAATGAAAACACGCTCGTCACCAAAGGACGAACGGGCTTCTGACTGGGCCAGCTGGAACCCTTCAGCCACTTCACTTTCCGCGTTGGCAATACGCATACCCTTGCCGCCGCCGCCAGCAGACGCCTTGATCATCACCGGATAACCAATGTCATTGGCAATCTTTACGGCTTCTTCAGGCGTATCAATAATGCCCATATAGCCGGGAACGGTGCTCACTTTGGCTTCAGCAGCAAAGCGCTTGGACTCAATCTTGTCGCCCATCGCCTCAATGGCTTTCACATTCGGCCCGATAAAGGAGATGCCTTCCTTCTGAAGCGCTTCACAGAACGCAGCCCGCTCGGACAGAAAGCCATAGCCCGGATGCACAGCCTGAGCGCCTGTCTGTTTGCAGGCCTCAATAATCTTCTCGATCACCAGATAGGATTCAGATGCTGCAGGCGGTCCGATATGCACGGCCTCGTCAGCCATTTCCACATGGAGCGCATCCTTATCCGCATCGGAATAGACAGCGACAGACTTGATACCGAGTTTCCGGCAAGACTTGATCACCCGGCAAGCAATCTCGCCGCGATTGGCGATGAGAACTTTCTCAAACATACGGGGTTTTCCCTTTATTGAATCCTTGCCTATCTTCTTAGGCTGCCCGGCCCTGCAGGTAAACTAAGTCGATGGACGTAGGGAGCCCTGCCAGACCTTGCATCCGGCGTGAACACACGCAAAACATGTCGGTTTCCGGACTGGCTTCAACCGGGCAAGTAGTTTAGAGACTTATCCAAATAAAAACAGACAAACGGGATGGGCTGGCATGGACAAGATCCTGATCGAAGATATGGCGTTTTATGCCTATCATGGCGTTCACGAGGAAGAAGCACGCCTTGGTCAACGGTTCCATATCGATGTGGAATGTCGACTGGATCTCTCTGAGGCCGGTCGCAGTGACGATGTTCTGAAAACCGTCAGCTATGACCGCATCGTCGCCATTGCGGCAGAAGTCACCACAGGGCAGAGATTCAATCTCATCGAAGCGCTGGCGGAAGCGATATCGGATAAACTTCTGGCCGACATCCCGAAAGTGCAGTCAGTCCGCATCAAGATCCGCAAGCCAAGCGCTCCCATCCCTGCGCCATCCGGCTATGCATCGATTGAGATTGAACGGTCTCGATCAGAGTAAGCAGACCATCTTCCAAGATATGAAAAAGGGCCCAAAAACGGGCCCTTTTCCTGTTGTGTTCAGCATATCCTGCTCAGAGCGGGATATTGTCGTGTTTCTTCCACGGATTTTCGAGCTTCTTGTCACGCAGCATCTGCAGCGCACGGGATACCCGACGGCGGGTTGAGTGAGGCATGATCACCTCATCAATGTAACCGCGCTCAGCAGCAACAAAAGGTGACAGGAACCTGTCTTCATAACTCTTGGTGTGCTCGGCAA
This sequence comes from Coralliovum pocilloporae, assembly GCF_030845175.1. NCBI lineage: Bacteria > Pseudomonadati > Pseudomonadota > Alphaproteobacteria > Hyphomicrobiales > Coralliovaceae > Coralliovum > Coralliovum pocilloporae. The sequence goes on from NZ_CP132542.1 coordinate 265,307, forward strand.
TCTTGTCCGGATCACTCATATCAGCCCGGAAGATGATCTCGACGGCACCTTTCGCGCCCATGACCGCAATCTGGGCCGATGGCCAGGCATAGTTCACATCGCCACGCAAATGCTTGGACGCCATCACATCATACGCCCCGCCATAGGCCTTGCGGGTAATGACCGTAACTTTCGGCACAGTGGCTTCCGCATAGGCAAACAGAAGCTTGGCACCATGCTTGATCAGGCCACCATATTCCTGAGCCGTTCCCGGCAGGAATCCCGGCACATCCACATAGGTGACAACCGGAATATTGAAGCAGTCGCAGAAGCGGACAAAGCGGGCAGCCTTGCGGCTGGCATCACTGTCCAGAACACCGGCCAGAACCAGCGGCTGGTTGGCGACGAAACCAACAGTCGTTCCTTCAATGCGACCAAAACCGGTGATGATATTCTGCGCAAAGCTTGGCTGGATCTCATAGAAATCCCCCTCATCCACAGTCTTGCGGATCAGCTCCTTCATATCATAGGGCTTGTTCGGATTATCCGGAACCAGAGTATCAAGAGATCGCTCCAACCGATTCGGATCATCATAGTAATCAAGCTGGGGAGCATCTGCGGTATTGTTCGCAGGCAGGAAATCAATCAGGCGACGGATCTGCAGAAGCGCTTCCACATCATTCTCGAATGCGCCATCAGCAATTGACGACTTGGTCGCGTGCACAGACGCACCACCAAGTTCCTCAGCCGTTACCGTTTCATTTGTAACGGTCTTCACCACATCAGGCCCGGTAACGAACATGTAGCTCGTATCCTTGACCATGAAGATAAAGTCCGTCATCGCCGGAGAATACACATCCCCACCGGCACACGGCCCCATAATGACGGAAATCTGCGGGATGACACCAGAAGCCATCACGTTGCGCTGGAACACTTCACCATAACCGCCGAGAGCAGCCACACCTTCCTGGATACGGGCACCACCCGCATCAAACAGGCCAATGATCGGCGCACGGTTCTTCAGCGCCATGTCCTGGATCTTGGTGATTTTCTGCGCATGGGTTTCAGAAAGAGATCCGCCGAAGACCGTAAAGTCCTTGGCGAAAATGAAGACCTTGCGCCCGTTTATGGTCCCCCAGCCGGTTACAACACCATCACCGGCCGCCTTGTTCTTCTCCATACCGAAGTCAACGCAGCGATGCTGAACGAACATGTCGAACTCTTCGAACGACCCTTCATCCAGCAGAATCTCAATCCGCTCGCGTGCCGTCAGCTTACCGCGGGTATGCTGGGCATCGATCCGTCTTTGTCCGCCACCGAGACGAGCCTGTTCGCGTCGCTCTTCCAGTTCAGAGAGAATTTCCTTCATAGTGCCCTGCTTTCGTTCAACACAAGGCGGGGATCCGACAGCGCCGAACCTTGTCAGTCCAGCCAGATCGACCCCGCGTCTGATCTTTCAGAATGATCGATAGCACGCGCGCGAAAGGGCGGGAAGTTGTTCGAACGGCCAAGGCCGGACATACACCCTGCTGATCCAGCCTCCCTGCCCGGTCCGGCTCAGCGCGCCCAACGGAACATCAGATAATACCCAGCAGGGACAAAAAACAGCGACAGGACTGACGCAATGACAAGTCCGCCCATCATCACCACGGCCATCGGCTCCCAAAGCGCACCGCCACCAAGTGCCATGGGCAACAGACCAAGCACTGTGGTCACCGATGTCAGAAGAATGGGCCGCAGACGTTTCTGGGACGCAGAAACAATGGCATCCACCAGATCATGAGTTCGGCGTTCTATGTCCACCTGATCAATCAGCACGATGGCATTGTTGATAATGATCCCGGCCAGACTGATCAGACCAAGGGTTCCAAAGAAGGAGAACGGCATACCAGTCAACAACAGCCCCAATGGAACACCGATCAGAACCAGTGGAATGGTCATGAAAATGAGAACAGACCGGCGGAAGGAATTGAACTGGAACATGATAGCCAGGAACATGATGGTCAGGGCCAGGGGCATACCGCCAGCCAGCTTCCCGTTCACATCCGCATTGGTCTCAAGCTCACCGTCAATCTTGATCTGATAGCCACCAGAGAGATCCAGACTGTCCAGACCAGGCTGAATCTGCGCCAGAAGATCTTCTGCTGAATAAGCGGGAGACTTACCGGAAATCTTGATGGTCCGAACCTGGTTCTCCCGTCTGATCTGGGAGAATTCAAGCGTTGGCTCGATAGTAGCGACCTGCGCGAGAGATATCGTCTGACCGGTCACGCCGAAGGTCATATCCGTCAGATCTTCAAGACTGTTACGAAACGGCTCCGCCGCGCGCAACACAATCGGGATCGAGTTTTCGCCTTCACGGTAGACCGAGATCTCCGTTCCATCAAAATGCGCGCTCATAACCTGGGAAATTGTTTCAGATGAAATACCCAGCTCGCGCGCACGGTCTTGCGCAACATCAACAACAATCTTTATAACCTTGTTTCCCCAGTCATTTTCATTCTGTTCAATACCTGGAACAGAGGAAAAGAATCCTTCCACCTGATCAGCCAGAACAAGCAACCTGTCCGCATCCGGACCGCTGATCTCGACATCAACGATGCCTGATTCTGATGCCCCCATGGCAAGGCGTTTGACCTTGAAACGGGCTTCCGGATGATTCTGGGCAAGATAGGTCCAGGCGCGCTGACCAAGGGCGACAGCCCCCTCGAAATCCGTTGTATTCACAAGGAAGAAAGCATTGGCGGAATCACTGTCAGCGGGATTAAGTGCCAGATAAAAGCGCGGGCCACCATCTGCAACATAAAGCAGCACATCTTCTGTTTCCGGATTGACCTCCCTGTTACGCAGCCAGTCAGATATTTTTTTTGCGCTGGTTTCAGTTGCCCGGATATCGGTTCCCTTGGGCATATCCATATAGATGAGGATCTGATTGCGATCACTCAGCGGGAACATCTCCCGCTTCAGCGACCCAAACAGTGAGATCGATCCAAAAGCTGCGGCAAAACACAGCACGAGCACCAGAGGTGCGGCCGGCAGAAGTCGCCGGATTACAGCGCCATAAGCCGCAAGAACCGGCCCGTCCCCCTCTGCTTTCTGTGTCGCTTTTCTGGATGGCTTGATCAGCCATACACAGAGAGCTGGCAGAATATACATTGCTGTCAACCACGACCCGCCAAGCATCAGGGCAACCACCATACCCAGGGAGAATGCATACTCCCCGGATGTCCCTTCAAGGATCATCATCGGAAGGAAAGCCGAAACAGTGGTGATAGACGCAACCACCAGCGGCACAAAAAACTGATCTCCGGAGGCAATCGCTGCGTCCTTTGGCGGCACGCCCCGGTCAATCTGCCCCTGGATATCCTCCACGATGACCAGACCGTTATCCACCAGCAATCCAAGCGAGATGATCACCGCAGCAATAGAGACCTGCTCCAATTCAATGCCGAGAAAACTCATGCCGATCAGGGCGAACATGACCGTGAACGGAACGATGGCAGCAATGATAAAGCCGGATTTGATACCGAGAAAGAACAGCATCACCAGCAGCACAACCCCAAAGGTCTGCGCCACATTTGAGAGGGCACCATTCACAGATGTCGTCACCTTGTCTGCCTGGAACGTGGCAAACAAAAAACGGAACCCAATCGGCTGCTTCTGCTCAAACTGCTGAACGAGACCTTTGAGCTTCTGCCCGAGAGACTGGATATCCTGGCCATCCTGCATTTCGACGCCCACCACAATTGCAGGCTGACCGTTGTAGTAAACGGGCTTTTCAATAGGATCAACGTAACCGCGCCTCACCGTCAGCAGGTCACGAAGGCGGACAAAGCCCTCCACTCCATCCACTTTTGTGAGCACCAGTCTGACATCTTCAATGCTTTTGAGGTCTCCGCTGGCTTCAAGCAGGATCTTGTTGCCATCGGCATTGAGTGTACCCGCAGGCAGGATCACATTCTGGCTCTGCAGATCACTGACCACCTGGTTCAACTGAACACCAATTGAAGCAAGCTTGCGGGAATCAAGCTCCAGCCAGACCCGTTCTTCCTGCTCTCCATAGAGCGAGACTTTCGACAGGCCTTCAAGTGTGTAGAGTTCCTGCTGCAGATCCTCGGCAACATCCTTGAGCTCACTGTAGGAAAAGCCCTCACCAGTCACAGCGATAGAGGCCACGGTGACATCACCATAGTCCGTATTCACAAACGGACCGCTGGTTCCGTCAGGCAGATCTCCCGTGCTGTCAGACATCTTGTTGCGCAGATCCTGGAAAATCCGGTCAAGATCTTCTGAGGGAATACTCTCCTTCACAGCCACATAGATGGTTGCCACACCGGTCGTCACCAGCGTGTTGATATCGTCCACTTCGCCAATTTCGCGAATACGGCGCTCAAGCGGAATAGCAATAAGCTGCTCGACACGCTCAGGCCCCATTCCGGCAAACCGGGCCTGGACAACAGCTGTCCGGATGGTAATGGCCGGGTCTTCGCGCTTTGGGAACGTCGTATAAAGCAACAGGCCCTGAACAATGAGGCCAATCATGATCAGGATGGTGAACCGGGATTGATTGATCCCGAAGCGTGTCAGGCCATTCATGGTACGCCCCCTACTCTGCTGTATCGAGCAGTTTGACGGTCTGGCCATCTCTCAGGAATGAGACACCAGCAGACGCTACGCGCTCTCCTTCTTTCAGACCTTTAATCACCAGAAGGGAGTTTTCACGAACACCGGCAATCTGGATACGCCGCTTCTGAACGGTGGAGGTGTCATCATCAAAGACAAACACGTCTGCCAGCCCCCCCTCAGGGCTGCTGCCGCCTTCTGCGCTGGCCTTGATTGCATCAAGGGAGACGATGCTCAACGGCATCAGGAAGCCCTCGGAAGCACCGAGCACGGGGAATTCAAGAGTAACCTCAATCGCCATACCGGCTTTCATCTGCGGATGAATGTCATTAAGCGCCACGACCACGGGAAAAGCCGAAACCGTATCTGCCCGGGATCCGAGTTCAGACACGCGACCAGTCAGCACAGTAGAAGGATCATCAGCCAGCCGAAGCCAGGCCATTTTGCCAACAGCTATTCTGTTCACCACATCAAAGGGAACCGAAAACGACACCTCATAGGCATCATCCTTATACAGGCCCAGCGCCCCACTACCCGGGGCAACATTGGCAAAGGACTGCACATCGATATTTGACAGGACCCCGTCAAATGGAGCCTTCAGTTCAGATTTCGAGAGATTGTCTTCCGCCAGTTCAGCCTGCCGACGTGCCTGCACCACCTGCGCGGCACTGGTTTCCATGGTCGTGCGCGCCTGATCCACGGTCGCTTTGGCAATGACCTGCTTCTTGAACAGCTCTTCCTTGCGTTTGAAATCATCTGCAGCATTCCGAGCACTGGATTCCGCCTGTACCAGTGCCGCCTGGCTGGATTCGTACTGAAGCTGCAACGATTTTGGATCGATGGTCAAAAGCACATCTCCTGCCTTGACCCGCTGGCCGACAGTAATGTCAACGGCCGTAAGCTGACCACCAACCTCAAATGACAGCCGCGTAATGTCTGCCGGTTCCACAACACTGGGGAAATGCCGCCGGGTGGTCTTCGCCGAAGCCGAGACAACAACTGTCTTCAGCCCTCGAACAACCGTTTCAGCCTTGTTCTCGGGTTGATCATCGCAGGCAACGAGACCCGCAGCCAGAGACACGATGATCGGCAAAGACAGGGACAAACGCATAATGAACCTCTTTCTGGATTCAATTTCATCCATGAGACCGGCAAGATACCAGGCAAAAAACTGATGGCAAATCGGCAGCCAGCCTCCCAAGGCTGGCCCGACAAGTATAGATTGTCTATGAAAAAGAATACGGTTCTAGAGCACCGACAGGATCAGTCCGGCCACATCTACCTCTGCCTTGCGATAGGCTGCCAGGCGCTGGGCTTCGGGATCTTCTCCCCAGAGTTCTCGATTCCAGTCTTCCTCAACACGCGAGACATCCCAGGCGCGATCAGCAGAAAGGTGAGACTTGAGAACCGCGAGCGGCAACACAGCAGAACCATACGCAGAAGTCAGGCTGGCAAATGCTGCAAGTTTGAAACTGTCCAGGCCGGAAATCTCGACCCGGAAAGATGCGAGCAATTCTTCAGACTGTTCCACATGCATAATGCCACCGGCCAGAACAAACCGGTGTCCAAGCAGGCCTGCAGCCCAGTCCAGCACCGGGTCCCAGGTGTCAGTCTGACGCTGTACAAGCTCATCAGGTGCATCAGCACGATAACAGAGGCAATCCGTACCGGCGTAGCGCACCATCTCGTCAAGAACCTCATCATGACGATTGGCGACACCATCAACGGTGGAATTCACCAGCCGGGTCATCGGCATGGTCGCCGGGTCGATATGGGCTACCTGCGCAGACCATTCTTCAACCAGCTTGTCGGCCAGAGTACGATGCGGCACAGCCAGAAGAGTTTTGGAAGGCGTGCGAACCGGGCGGCCATCCAGAAGAACGCGCCACTGCCCTTCAACACAGTCACATGACACATCCTTGTAGAAACGCTTGGGAAGCTCCTGTTTGGAAACTTCGCGGGCTTTCTTGACCGGGTCAAATGCCTCGCGCTGAGCATCAAGGTCATCCAGAAGATCACGCATTGCCTGTTCCTATCCGTTCAAGAAGCAAATGTGTTCAGAGCCGCCATCAGAGCTTCAGGTGTATCCATCACATGATGCGCCCCGGCCTCAAGCATTTCTTCAGTCGAGTGATATCCCCAGGACACGCCCATTGTATGGGAGCCTGCAGCCCGGCCCATAGCCATATCAAAAGATGTATCACCAATCATCACTGTGCGCTCCGGTACGGCTCCCGTCTCGGCCATGGCCTGCAAGACCATACCGGGATGCGGCTTTGACGGAGCGATATCCGCTGTCTGGATCGTGACAAACCGCCCTTCCAGATCATGGCCTTTCAGCACGTGATCCACACCACGTCGGGCTTTCCCTGTGGCAATCCCAAGCAGGATGTCCTCTCTCGCAGACAGTTCGAGAACCATTTCTTTCATGCCATCATAGAATGGCTCAAGCGCCTGATGCTCCCGGCGCATGCGAATGAAAGCATCCTTATAGGCTGTGGCCAGCTCGGACGTTGAAACCTCCGCCCCTTCCGGCATCAGCCGCTGCATGGCCGGTTCAAGCGACAAGCCGACAATGGACAATGTTTGAGCCCGTGTCGGTTCCTGCACCCCCAGGGAGCGAAAGGCCTCATTCATGGCAGAGACAATCATCACCTGGCTGTCAACAAGCGTCCCGTCACAATCAAAGATAACCAGATACACGATGCTCTCCGTTACAGATCGTCAATGGGTCTTGACCCTAGTCGAGGCCGTCCTCATCAGGATCGGCATCGAACCGTCCTGCATCAAGTGCGAGCAGATTCCATGACTGTTCCATATGCGGCGGCAAGGGAGCCGTTACATCCAGCGTTCCACCTTTCGGATGCGGAATCACAATACGCCGCGCCAGAAGATGCAACCGGTTCTGCAAGCCCGCTGGCAGTTCCCAGTTCTCAACCTCGAAATATTTCGGATCACCAATAATCGGATGGCCGATATGGGACGTGTGGACACGAAGCTGATGCGTCCTGCCGGAAACCGGTTTCAGAGACAACCAGGACAGCTTCTGTCCGGCCTGATCAATGACATTGTAGTGGGTCAGGGCATGGCTGGCATCATCTTCACCGTGCCGGGCCACACGCATACGCTCACCCTGACTTTCTTCATCCTTGGTAAGATAGGTGGAGATCCGGCCCTGTTTCGGCTTCGGCACACCTCTGACCAGCGCCCAATAAGTCTTCTTGGTTGTCCGAGACCGGAAAGCCTTGGCCAGGAAAGACGCCGCAGAGCGCGTTTTGGCAACAACCAGAACACCTGACGTATCTTTGTCGAGACGATGCACCAGACGAGGTTTCTGACCATTGCGATCCCGAAAAGCCTCAAGCATGCCATCCACATGACGGGTTGTGCCGGAGCCACCCTGCACAGACAGACCGGCGGGCTTGTTGAGCACCATCACATCCTTGTCGTCATGCAGAAGAATGGACTCGATAAAGGCCTTGTCGCCATCACCAATCTTTGGCTTGGATTTGGGTGCTTCCGAATCCTTGGCATCGGTCGCGAGTGGCGGAATACGCACGGTCTGCCCCGATGCAACACGGGTTGAAGTCTTGACCCGGGCACCATCAACTCGCACCTGCCCTGTCCTGACCAGTTTCTGAAGCTGACCAAAGCTCAGGCCCGGATAATGCTCCTTGAACCACCGGTCAAGACGCATACCCGATTCAAACGATTTCACTTCGTGGGAAATGACGCCAGCCACAGCCCTCTCCAATTCCTGACTATCGCGGAGATTTCATTAACACAGGCAATAAAGGCCCGAACACAGAACTGCAACACGGAAATCTGCAAAACCGCTATGCACATCACGCAGAAAGGCCAGAAAACCGTCAGGGTGCGAAGATCTGCCGGGACAACAACAGACCCACAACCAGGAAACCGATAGCAACGACTACCGAACCGAACACATAAAGTGCGGCTTCCATCATCGCTCCCCGCGCCCAGAGTGTCACAGCATCCAGAGAGAACGCCGAAAAGGTCGTAAAGCCTCCCAGCAGGCCGGTGGCCACGAACAGGCGAAGTTCCGTATTGTCAGAAAACTTCAGAGCCAGAAGGCCAATGAACACCCCCATGACCAGGGAGCCAACGGCGTTAACGAAAACAGTCCCCCATGGAAAGCCCGGACCCACCAGCTTAAGCGCCGCAACACCTGAAAGGTAACGCAGGCTCGCTCCGAACGCGCCACCGAGGGCAACAAGCAGCAGATGCGTCATGTTTGCCGCTCCCGTCTCAGCTTCGCCCAGTAATCAAGACGTTTCTTGAGTTCACGTTCAAACCCGCGCTCAACCGGCTGATAATAGTTCTCTCGCCCCATCTCTTCAGGAAAATAGTCCTGTCCGGAAAAGGCATCCGGCGCATCGTGATCGTAATCATACCCCGTGCCATAGCCGATATCCTTCATCAACCGGGTCGGAGCATTGAGAATATGCTTGGGCGGAAGCAGCGAGCCATTCTCCTTGGCAGAACGGCGTGCCGCCTTGTAAGCCACATAGGCCGCGTTGGACTTTGGCGCTGTTGCCAGATAGACAGCCGCCTGAGCCAGCGCCAGCTCCCCTTCCGGACTGCCCAGCATATGGTAGGCATCCTTGGCCGCATTCGCCTGTACCAGCGCCTGCGGATCTGCCAAACCGATATCTTCAACCGCCATGCGGATCAAACGGCGAGCCAGAAACATCGGATCTTCCCCGCCATCCATCATCCGGCAAAGATAATAGAGCGCCGCATCCGGGTCAGACCCCCGCACCGATTTATGCAGGGCTGAAATCAGATTGTAATGCCCTTCCTGGCCCTTGTCATAGATGGGCGCACGCCGGTTCAGAATATTCTGAAGCCGCTGGGGATCAAAAACCTCCCCCTCGCCTGCAGCACGCCAGATATCTTCAGCCAGTGTCAAAGCAGAACGACCATCCCCATCTGCCATGCGGATCAACACCTGCCGTGCATCATCATCAAGCGGAAGGGGTTTGCCTTCCCGCTCTTCCGCAGAAGTCAGCAAACGATCTATGGCCTCGGGGTCAAGCGACCGGAACACCAAAACCTGGGATCTGGACAGCAAAGCGGCATTCAGCTCAAAAGACGGGTTTTCTGTGGTCGCACCAATCAGCGTCACCGTGCCATCTTCCATGACCGGCAGGAAAGAATCCTGCTGCGCCCGGTTGAAACGATGGATTTCGTCCACAAACAGCAAGGTTCCCTTGCCACTCACACGACGTGCCTTGGCGGCTTCAAACACCTTCTTGAGATCGGCAACCCCGGAGAAGATCGCCGAAACCTGATCAAAGGCAAGATCGGTCTGGCTGGCCAGCAACCGCGCCAGAGTGGTTTTACCTGTCCCGGGTGGCCCCCAGAGAATAAGCGAACCGATACGCCCCGAACGCAGCATTCGGGTGACGGTACCATCGTCACCAACCAGATGGTCCTGCCCCACCACGTCAGCCAGAACCTGTGGCCGCAGGCGATCTGCCAGAGGCCGTGGCGCGTCTTGCTCAAGGCCAGCTGATGTAAACAAGTCCCCCATCGTGTTTCTCTGCTATCGGCCCAGGGTCACGTTACGCCGTTGTCCTTTTCTCAGGAAAGAAATCCGCCACAGTGCTGAATCCCGACGGGCAAGACGTGCCAATTGCCGTGTTGATTTCACATCCCGGCGGTTCACCTCGAGGATCACATCACCAGAGCGGAAGCCCACACGCCGCGCAATCGACCCCCGCTTGACCTGCAGGATAACCACGCCCTCATGGCCGAACTTGTACCCGATTTCCTCAGCGAGAGCCGGGGACAGATTGGCAATCTCCGCACCGGAAAACGGTGAGTCGTCATCCAGAGCACGAACATCGCGCTTCGGCTTCTCCGGCGCCCCCTGCAATGCCAGGGTAACCTTGATACGCTCATCACCACGCACGACACGGAGCTGTACAGTTCCTCCAAGCCCTTTCGTCGCAATCCTGTAGCCAAACGCGTTATGGTCTTCAATCCGCTGGCCATCCACGGCAACAATCAGATCACCAACCTCAAGGCCTGCTTCAGCAGCTGGACTTCTACCGAAAACATCGGAAATGAGCGCACCTCTTGGTCGGTCCAGACCAAGACTGTCTGCAATATCCGCTGTTACAGGCTGGAACCGGGCACCGACCCATGGGCGGCGGACTGTCGGCCCAATCCGAGCGGAATTGGCCACCACCTGAACCATTTCAGACGGAATAGCAAACCCGATACCGTTCGATCCACCAGACCGCGAATAGATAGCCGTGTTAATCCCGACAAGACGCCCCTGCATATCGATCAGTGCGCCGCCGGAATTGCCCGGATTGATCGCCGCATCCGTCTGAATGAAGAACTGGAAGTCAGTCACCCCCACCCGCGTGCGCGCCAGAGCCGAAATAATACCCTGTGTCACCGTCTGACCAACGCCAAACGGGTTACCGATGGCCAGAACCAGATCGCCGACTTCAAGAGAGTCAGATGCCTGGAATTCCACAAACGGAAAGGCTCCACGCGGTTCCCTCACCTTCAGGATAGCCAGATCGGTGCGCTCATCCTTGAGAATGATATCCGCTTCAAATTCACGCTTGTCAGACAGCGCAATCTTGACCTCATCAGCCCCTTTGATGACGTGATGGTTGGTAACAACCGTCCCGGAAGCGTCGATGATAACCCCGGATCCCAGCGAGCTCTGCATGCGCTGCTGTGGTCGACCACGCAGGCGGTCTCCAAAAAAGCGGCGGAAAAACGGATCGTCAAAAAACGGCGACCCGCGTCTCTGCTGAACGGTCCTCGTTGCATAAACATTGACAACCGCTGGCCCGACCCGTTTGACAATCGGAGCAAAGGATAGCTGAACCTCTGCCTGGTTGGCCGGAACCTGACGCTGCTGGGCTGATGCTGCAGCACCAAACATGACAGCCGCCAAGAGGACAATTGAGAACCGTTTCATCATATTTTTGCCTTCCCGTAGATCATACGGATTCGTTTAAACGCAGTTTCCGGCTCCAATCGGGCAGTTTCAATAAAAAAAGGCGGCCGAAGCCGCCTTTTTAAAACACAGAAACGCGAGGCTTATGCAGCTTCGTTTTCTTCCGCTGCTTCTGCAACAGGGCCGGAATCGACACCTTTGGCAGAGACATCACGGTCAACCAGCTCAATAACAGCCATTGGAGCACTGTCACCATAACGGTAACCGGCTTTCAGAACGCGGGTGTAACCACCATTGCGATCTGCATAACGCTCAGCCAGAACATCAAACAGCTTGCGAACCATATCCTGGTCACGCATGTGCGAGATTGCCTGACGGCGCGCGTGCAGGTCGCCGCGCTTGCCAAGGGTGATCAGCTTGTCGACAACAGAACGCAGTTCTTTTGCCTTCGGCAGTGTGGTGACGATCTGCTCGTGCTTTACCAGAGCAGCAGCCATATTCGCAAACATCGCCTTGCGGTGGGACGACGTCCGATTCAGCTTACGACCAGCTTTACGATGACGCATGGTCCTCTCCTTACCTAATGTCCGGCGGCATCACGCCGTGGGATTGTCTCTTAGTACTGATCTTCAAAACGCTTGGCCAGGTCTTCAATATTTTCCGGCGGCCAATTGGACACTTCCATACCGAGATGGAGGCCCATTGAAGCAAGTACTTCCTTGATTTCGTTAAGCGACTTCCGACCGAAGTTCGGCGTACGCAGCATTTCTGCTTCCGTCTTCTGAATAAGGTCGCCGATGTAAACGATGTTGTCGTTCTTCAGGCAGTTGGCCGAACGGACAGACAGTTCCAGTTCGTCCACCTTCTTCAGGAGAGCCGGGTTGAACGCCAGTTCCGGTGCCTGCTCTTCGACGACTTCCTTTTCCGGCTCTTCAAAGTTGATGAAGATGGAAAGCTGGTCCTGAAGAATACGCGCGGAATAGGCAATTGCGTCTTCCGGCGTGATAGACCCGTCTGTTTCAACGGTCAGCGTCAGCTTGTCATAGTCGAGAACCTGTCCTTCACGGGTGTTTTCCACCTTGTAAGACACTTTCTTGACCGGCGAATAAAGGCTGTCGACCGGAATAAGACCGATCGGAGCATCTTCCGGACGGTTGCGGTCAGCAGGAACATAGCCCTTGCCCACATCAACCGTGAATTCCATGCGAACTTCCGCGCCCTCATCGAGGGTGCAGATCACATGATCCGGATTGAGGATCTCGATATCACCAACAACCTGAATATCTCCAGCACGGACAACGCCCGGGCCTTCCTTGCGCACAACCATGCGTTTCGGACCTTCACCACCCATCTTGATGGCGATTTCCTTCACATTCAGAACGATATCGGTCACGTCTTCCCGAACACCGGCGATTGATGAGAATTCATGCAGAACACCATCAATCTGCAGCGCCGTTACAGCGGCACCCTGAAGCGATGACAGCAGAATACGACGCAGAGCATTGCCGAGCGTCAGACCAAACCCGCGCTCAAGCGGTTCAGCTGTCACAGTCGCAATCCGGTCAGGCTCATCGCCCGGTTTGACGTCGAGCTTTGTCGGTTTAATCAGCTCTTGCCAGTTCTTCTGGATCACGTCTAACCCCTTCCTTGTCTCAGTAAGCCACTAAAGTGTGGCGGAATGCTCCGGTCTGCCGCCAGCAGCCGGAGCGCTGCTGAGTCAATTCGACCTACAATCAATCAGACGCGACGACGCTTGCGCGGACGGCATCCGTTGTGCGGAATAGGCGTCACGTCGCGGATGGACGTGATGGTAAAACCAGCAGCCTGAAGCGCACGAAGAGCAGATTCACGACCAGAGCCCGGACCGCGGACTTCAACTTCAAGGGTCTTCATGCCATGTTCAGCTGCCTTGCGGCCCGCATCCTCGGCAGCCATCTGAGCCGCATAAGGGGTCGATTTACGAGATCCCTTAAAGCCCATTGCACCGGCGGAAGACCACGAAATCGCATTGCCCTGCGCATCCGTGATGGTGATTTTGGTGTTGTTGAATGTCGCGCTGACATGAGCAACGCCGGAGGTAATGTTTTTACGCTCACGGCGGCGAACGCGCGTTGCATCCTTAGCCATACTTTTTTCCTTACGATCTCAAGCGCCGCCGTAATGCCAGCGGCTACACCGGGAAACCGGCGTGTTACTTCTTCTTACCTGCAATCGGCTTAGCCGGACCCTTGCGGGTGCGGGCATTGGTGTGAGTGCGCTGACCGCGAACCGGAAGGTTACGACGGTGACGCAGGCCACGATAGCAACCAAGGTCCATGAGACGCTTGATGTTCATCGCGGTCTGACGACGCAGGTCACCTTCCACCATGTGATCACGATCGATCACTTCGCGGATCTGAACGACTTCTGCGTCTGACAACTCATTGACCCGACGTTCGGCCGGAATGCTCACCTGATCGATGATTTCCTGGGCCTTAGTCGAACCGATGCCATGAATGTACTGAAGCGCGATTACAACACGCTTGTTCGTCGGAATGTTGACGCCAGCAATACGGGCCACGCCTATTCTCCTTTTTGACGACCGATACAATCAGTCGCCGTTTCATAGTCACCAAATGATGGGAACGAAACAGCATCAAGCCGGCAACGCATCCCAAAAGGATCCGGCACCGACCGAAACAAACTTCGATTGGTGCCGGTTAATAAAGGATTCCACTACCCTTCGTCAACAGAAGAGATGCAACCCTGTTCAGTTAGCAGCCAGAATCTTGTCGATAGCTGCTGCAACATCTTCAATCGACGCCATTCCGTCGACAGTAGATAGCATATCCCGCTCTGCATAATAGGCTGAGAGCGGAGCTGTCTGTTCGTGATAAACAGCCAGACGTTTCTTCAAAGTCTCGGCATTGTCATCGGCACGCGCACCGCCGGTTTCCTTGGCGCGCTGCTCAATACGACCGAGAAGTGCCTCATCATCCACCACCAGCTCAACAACTGCGTTGAGCTGCATGCCCTTCGCTTCAAGAAGAGCACTCAGGGCATCCGCCTGGGCAATGGTGCGCGGGAAGCCGTCCAGGATAAAACCATTGGCACAATCCGGCTCATCGATCCTGTCGGAAATGATGGAGCAGATGATATCGTCGGAGACAAGCTCACCACGATCCATCACGGCCTTGGCTTTCAGACCAACCTCAGTCTCAGCGGCAACCGCTGCCCGGAGCATATCGCCCGTTGAAAGCTGAACGATCTTGTGATTCGTAACCAGACGTTCTGCCTGCGTGCCTTTACCTGCCCCCGGAGGGCCGAGAAGAATAAGTCTCACCGACGTTTACCCCTTAGCTTGGCCTTCTTGACGAGCCCTTCATACTGGTGCGCGAGCAAGTGACCCTGGATCTGCGATACTGTATCCATCGTCACACTCACAACGATCAGCAACGACGTTCCGCCAAAATAGAACGGCACACCTGTCGCCAAAATTAGAAATTCGGGTAACAGACAAACGATAACCAGATAGATCGCACCAACAACAGAGATACGCGTCAGAACGTAGTCAATGTGCTGCGCGGTGCGCTCACCCGGACGAATGCCAGGAATGAAACCGCCATGCTTCTTCAGGTTATCCGCCGTATCAGCAGGATTGAATACAATGGCAGTATAGAAAAAGGCGAAAAAGACGATCAAGGCAGCATAAAGGGCCATATAGAGCGGCTGACCATGACCAACCAGCGCATTAAGCGTTACCAGCCAGTCCGGACCGCCCTGCTGGGCTGTAAAGCTTGTCATTGTCGCAGGCATCAGCAGCAGCGATGATGCAAAGATCGGCGGAATAACACCGGCTGTGTTCAGCTTCAGCGGCAGATGCGATGATTCGCCCTGGAACATGCGGTTACCGACCTGACGCTTCGGATACTGGATGATCAGGCGACGCTGGGCCCGCTCCACGAAGACGATAAAGGCGATTACAACAACCGACAGAGCAATCATGCCGAGGATCAGCGGTGTGGACAGCGCGCCCTGACGGCCAAGCTCAAGCGTTCCGGCGATGGCTGACGGAAGTTCAGCAACAATACCGGCGAAGATAATCAGAGAGATACCATTACCAATGCCGCGTGCGGTGATCTGCTCACCAAGCCACATCAGGAAGACCGTACCGCCAACCAGGGTCACAACTGTTGTGAACCGGAAGAACATGCCCGGGTCTTCAACAATGTTGGTGCCACTTTCAAGGCCGACTGAAATGCCATAGGCCTGCAGTGTCGCCAGGAACACTGTACCGTAGCGGGTGTACTGGTTGATGGTCTTGCGCCCCTGCTCGCCCTCTTTCTTGAGCTGCTCAAGAGATGGGACCACAGAGGTCATCAGCTGAATGATAATGGATGCGGAGATGTAGGGCATAATGCCCAGGGCGAAAATCGCCATCCGGCTGACCGCACCGCCGGAAAACATGTTGAACAGGCCAACAATACCCGTCTGGGCCTGGTTGAACGCCTGTGCAAGCGCTTCCGGGTTGATACCCGGAAGCGGAATGTAGGTGCCTAACCGATAAACCAACAGAGCGCCGAGGGTGAACCAAATACGTTTCTTCAGTTCTTCGGCCTTGGCGAATGCTGAAAAGTTCAGATTCGCCGCCAATTGTTCTGCGGCAGATGCCATACTCTATCGCTCCGGTTTGGCAAACAGTCTTCGTTATTCTGCAGAGGAACCCGCAACAGCGACGGAGCCACCTGCTTTTTCCACAGCAGCAACAGCTGCTTTGGAGGCACCTTCGATCTGGAAGGTAACCGCAGACGTGATTTCACCGTCAGCCAGGAGGCGAACACCATCTTTGATGCGCTTCAGAACACCGGCTTCCTTGAGAGAAGCTGCTGTAACCGGAGCGCCTGCATCCAACTTGCCTGCGTCAATAGCCTGCTGAATGCGGCCAACGGAGACAATGTTGAAATTTTTGGCAAAGATATTGGTGAAGCCACGCTTCGGAAGACGACGATGCAATGGCATCTGGCCGCCTTCAAAGCCTTTGATCGCTACACCTGAGCGAGACTTCTGACCTTTAACGCCACGACCGCCGGTCTTGCCGGTGCCGGATCCGATGCCGCGACCAACGCGCTTGCGTGCCTTGGTTGCGCCTTCGTTATCGCGAATGTCGTTCAACTTCATGGTTCAACGTCCCGCGTTAGGCTTCGTCTACAACACGAACCAGGTGCTGAACCTTACGGATCATACCCCGGACTTCAGGTGTGTCCTGAAGTGTGCTGCGACGGCGTATTTTGTTCAAGCCCAGACCGATCAGCGTAGCACGCTGGTCGGCCGGACGGCGAAGTGGGCTTCCGGTCTGCTCTACGGTAACCGTCTTGCCCTCAGCTTTGGAATTGCTCATTTGCAGCTCCCTGATCCTTTAGATCGTTATCAACCGCGCTGCCGTCAAGCTTCCGCAGTACCACCGTCGACTTCACGACGACGGGACTGGATAGCGGAAACCTTCAGACCGCGACGAGCGGCAACCGCACGCGGGCTGTCTTCACGCGCCAGAGCATCAAACGTCGCACGAACCATGTTGTACGGGTTTGAGGTGCCCAGCGACTTGGCAACAATATCCTGAATGCCAAGCGTTTCGAAAACAGCACGCATCGGACCACCGGCGATGATACCTGTACCAGCCGGTGCGGAACGGAGCACAACGCGCCCTGCCCCGTGACGACCCTGCACATCATGGTGCAGTGTACGGCCTTCGCGCAGCGGAACACGGATCATGCTGCGCTTGGCAGCTTCCGTAGCCTTGCGGATTGCTTCCGGCACTTCACGTGCCTTACCGTGACCGAAGCCGACACGGCCTTTCTGATCGCCAACGACGACAAGGGCTGCAAAACCGAAACGGCGGCCACCCTTGACTACTTTGGCTACGCGATTGATATGGACCAGCTTGTCCACAAATTCACTATCGCGCTCTTCTCGCTCTCTAGCCATCGTTTTCTTCCCGATTTGCTCTTAACGCTTCAGAGCGCGTTAGAAATTCAAACCACCTTCACGAGCGGCATCGGCAAGAGCCTTTACACGTCCGTGATAGATATATGAGCCGCGATCAAACACGACGTCCTTAATACCCGCCGCTGCAGCACGCTCTGCAATGAGCTTGCCGATTACAACAGCTGCTTCCGCGTTACCGCCGGTTTTCACCTGTTCACGCAGATCTTTTTCCAGAGTGGAAGCAGATGCCAGGGTAAGACCCTTAGCGTCATCAATGATCTGTGCGTAGATGTTCTTCGACGAACGGAATACGCTGAGGCGCGGACGACCATTGGCCGCAGCCTTGATAGAACGGCGGACCCGCTGGGCGCGGCGTTCTGTTTTGGTCTTGGGCGTTGCCATGGATAAGCCCCGTTACTTCTTCTTGCCTTCCTTGCGGAAGATCGTTTCATCAGAATATTTGATACCTTTGCCTTTGTAAGGCTCAGGCGGGCGGAAACTTCTGATTTCAGCAGCTACCTGACCAACTTTCTGTTTGTCGATACCATTGATAACGACTTCTGTTGGCTTCGGGCACTGAATCTGAATGCCATCCGGGATCGCGTAGGATACGTCGTGGCTGAAGCCCAGAGCCAACTGAAGGTTGGAGCCCTGTACCTGAGCACGATAACCAACGCCGTTGATATCAAGTTTCTTCTCGAAACCGTCTGTTACGCCGGTCAGAAGATTTGAAATCATCGTACGGGTCATGCCCCACTGGGAGCGAGACCGCTTGCTTTCATCACGAGGGGTAACGACGATACCATCGTCGGTTACTTCCACCGTAACGTCTTTTGTGAAGTTAAACGCCAAAGCACCTTTGGCGCCCTTCACTGAAACCGTCTGTCCAGAGATTTCCGCAGTAACTCCCTGCGGCATCTGAACCGGTTTTTTACCAATCCGTGACATGTTACCGACCTGTCCGGTTAGCGTTAATCCGACAAGGTTCCTGTCGCGTTAGAAGACGCGACAGAGCACCTCACCACCGACATTCTCTTCGCGAGCCAAGTGATCAGCCATCACACCTTTCGGAGTCGAAAGGATGGAGATGCCCAGTCCGTTAGCAACGCGCGGAATGTTTTTCACCGAAGCGTATACACGACGACCCGGCTTCGAGATCCGCTCGATCGTACGGATGACAGGTTCGCCATCATAGTACTTCAGCTCGATTTCGATTTCGGACTTGCCGTTATCAAACTCAACAGTGGTGTAGCCGCGAATGAAACCTTCGGACTGCAGCACATCGAGTACACGCTGACGAAGCCGGGAATCCGGGCTCGTCACTTTATTTTTCTTCCGCATCTGCGCATTGCGGATACGGGTGAGCATATCGCCCAAGGGATCGGTCATTGACATGGAACCGCTCCTTACCAGCTCGACTTGACGAGACCCGGGATCAGACCTTGCGATCCCAGTTCACGAAGTGCAATACGAGACATTTTCAACTTGCGATAATAACCGCGCGGACGACCAGAAACTTCACACCGGTTACGGATGCGAATTTTCGCGGAGTTCCGCGGCAGCTCAGCAAGCTTGAGACGAGCCTTGAACCGCTCTTCCAGAGAGAGAGATTCGTCCTTCGCGGCTGCTTTCAGAGCAGCACGCTTGGCGGCATACTTGTTAACAAGCCGGATACGCCGGTTGTTCTTTTCGGTAGCGCTTTTCTTAGCCATACTTCTGTCCTCGCTAAACCTTACCGATCACTGCCGGAACGGGAAGTTGAACGCCTTCAGAAGGGCCCGCGCCTCGTCGTCCGTCTTTGCAGTCGTGCAAACGATGACGTCCATGCCCAAAATCTGGTCCACTTTGTCGTAGTCGATCTCAGGAAACACGATGTGCTCCTTGATACCCATGGCGAAGTTGCCGCGACCATCGAAGCTCTTCGGGTTCAGACCACGGAAGTCACGAACACGCGGGAGAGCGATATTGACCAGACGGTCAACGAATTCGAACATCTGGGTCTTGCGAAGGGTAACCTTGCAGCCCAGCGGCATCTGTTCACGAACCTTGAAGCCGGCAATCGACTTGCGAGCATGCGTGATGATGGCCTTCTGACCAGCAATCAGGCTCAGCTCCTCAGCAGCTGCCTTGACTTTTTTCGTGTCATTGACGGCTTCACCAACGCCCATGTTGATAACAACTTTATCCAGGCGCGGGATTTCCATCGGGTTTTTGTAGCCGAACTCTTCGACCATTTTGGTGCGGATTGCGTCGTTATACTGCGACTTCAACCGCGGAATATAGCTAGCCTCAGCCATCGATCAGATCTCCCGAACGCTTGGCGAAACGAACCTTGCTGCCGTCCTCAAGTGTCTTGAAGCCAACGCGGGTTGCCTGACCGTCTTTCGGATCGGCAACTGCGAGGTTGGACAGCGCAATCGGCGCTTCTTTCGAGATAATTCCGCTTTCCTGGGTCTGGGTCTGACGCTGGTGACGCTTCACCATGTTGATACCCTGAACCAGTGCGCGGCCTTCGCTCGGCAGGACCTTCAGAACTTCGCCGGAACGGCCTTTGTCCTTGCCCGCCAGTACGACAACACGGTCGCCCTTTTTAATCTTGGCAGCCATATTAAAGCACCTCCGGAGCCAGCGAGATGATCTTCATATGGTTCCGGGCGCGCAGTTCACGCGGGACCGGGCCGAAGATACGGGTACCAACCGGTTCTTTATTGTTGTTCACCAAGACTGCTGCATTGCGGTCAAAACGGATAACACTTCCGTCCGGACGACGAATGTCCTTGGCCGTACGAACGACCACGGCTTTCATCACCTGACCTTTTTTAACGCGGCCGCGCGGGATTGCCTCTTTAACGCTGACAACAATGATGTCGCCAACGCTGGCATATTTCCGCTTGGAGCCGCCCAGCACCTTGATGCACATGACGCGACGAGCACCGGAATTATCGGCTACGTCGAGATTTGTTTGCATCTGAATCATAACTGGTCGCCTTTTTCATCGTCGGCAGATCATCACCGACGTTGGACCTCACTCTGGAACGTTTAGCCGTTTACAACGACCCAACGCTTGTTCTTTGAGATCGGCTTGCTTTCCTGAATGAAAACATTGTCGCCGACTTTACAACTGTTGGCTTCGTCGTGAGCCTGGTAGTTTTTCGTACGACGCACCGTCTTCTTGAGAAGCGGATGCGTAAAACGACGTTCTACCTTCACAACAACCGTCTTGTTGTTTTTGTCGGAAACAACGGTTCCCTGAAGCACGCGTTTCGGCATAACTGTCTCCTTACGCCTGCTCTGCTGCGCGTTTTTCCGCAGCGATCGTCAAGACCCGGGCAATGTCCTTGCGGACTGCGTTCACCCGAGCCGTGTTTTCCAGCTGTCCCGTCGCTTGCTGAAAGCGAAGGTTGAACTGTTCTTTCTTCAACGAGGCCAGCTCATCATTGAGCTGGTCAAGTGTCATTGCGCGAATATCTGTTGCCTTCATGGCTAACCCCTGTTCCTAAGGCCGCCTAGTCGGCAATACGCTGAATGAAGCGTGTCTTGATCGGCAGCTTGGCCGATGCCAGACGCAGTGCTTCACGCGCTACCGGCTCTGATACACCATCAATTTCGAACATGATCCGGCCAGGTTTGACGCGGCATGCCCAATATTCAGGCGAACCCTTACCTTTACCCATACGGACTTCGGTCGGTTTTGACGTGACCGGAAGATCCGGGAAAATGCGAATCCATACGCGCCCTGCACGGCGCATATGGCGAGTCATTGCACGACGGGCTGCTTCGATCTGACGTGCGGTGATACGTGCCGGCTCAACTGCCTTGATCCCGTAGGATCCGAAGTTGAGGGACGTACCGCCTTTAGCAACGCCATGGATGCGGCCCTTGTGCTGCTTACGGAATTTCGTACGCTTCGGCTGCAGCATCTTACTTCTCTCTCGCTCTCAACGCCGTCCGATCAGGACGCATTATCGCGGCGACGTCCGCCCTGGCGACGATTTTCATTACCGCCCTCGGAGCCACCTTCTGTTGCACGACGTTCGGACGCCATCGGATCATGTTCCATGATGTCGCCCTTGAAGACCCAAACCTTGATACCGCAGATGCCGTATGCTGTTTCAGCTTCAGCAGTGCCGTAATCAATGTCAGCACGCAGTGTGTGAAGCGGAACGCGGCCTTCGCGATACCATTCGGTCCGGGCAATCTCGGCACCGCCAAGACGGCCACCGCAGTTGATCCGGATACCGCCAGCGCCAAGACGCATGGCAGACTGAACAGCACGCTTCATGGCACGACGGAAAGCCACACGACGCTCAAGCTGCTGAGCAATCGACTGGGCAACCAGGTTGGCATCGGTTTCCGGCTTACGAACTTCCACAATGTTGATGTGGACTTCGCTGTCGGTGATCTCGCCAACTTTCTTGCGCAGCTTGTCGATGTCAGCGCCTTTTTTACCGATCACAAGACCCGGACGGGCTGAATGAATGGTAACGCGGCATTTCTTGTGCGGGCGCTCAATAACGATCTTGGAAACAGCAGCCTGCTTCAGAAGCTTCATCAGCATCTTGCGGATACGGATGTCTTCATGCAGCAGGTCGCCATATTCACCGGTGGCCGCAAACCAACGGGAATCCCAGGTCCGGTTAATACCGAGACGCAGACCGATCGGATTTACTTTATGTCCCATCAGGCGGACTCCTCAACTTCGCGAACCACAATCGTCAGATGTGAGAACGGCTTCTGAATGCGACCGACACGACCACGAGCACGCGGCTGCCAACGCTTCATCACCAGACCTTTGCCAACATGCGCTTCTGCAACAACCAGCGAATCAACATCAAGATCGTGGTTGTTTTCCGCATTTGCGATGGCTGATTCAAGTGTCTTTTTCACATCTCCGGCAATCCGTTTGCGAGAGAAGGTCAAATCCGCCAGAGCGGAGGCAACCTTCTTGCCACGGATTGTCGCAGCGACCAGATTCAGCTTCTGCGGGCTTACCCGAATATTCCGGGTAATTGCGCGCGCTTCATTATCACCGAGCACACGCTCGCGCTTCGCCTTACCCATCGTTACTTCCTCTTCGCCTTTTTGTCCGCAGCGTGACCGTAATAGGTGCGCGACGGTGCAAATTCGCCGAACTTATGTCCAACCATATCTTCCGATACCAGGACAGGAACGTGTTTCTTGCCGTTGTAGACGCCAAAAGTCAGGCCGACGAACTGCGGGAGAATCGTCGAGCGCCGGCTCCAGATTTTGATTACATCGTTTCGGCCGGACGAACGTGCCGTCTCGGCTTTCTTCAGGAGGTAACCGTCTACAAACGGACCTTTCCATACAGAACGAGCCACCGTTCGCTCCCTTACTTGTTCTTCTTACGCAGATGACGACTGCGCAGAATGAATTTATCCGTAGCCTTGTTAGACCGGGTCCGTTTGCCCTTCGTCGGCTTGCCCCATGGCGTAACCGGATGACGGCCACCAGAGGTACGACCTTCACCACCACCGTGCGGGTGATCGATCGGGTTCATGGCAACACCGCGAACAGATGGGCGCTTGCCGAGCCAACGGGAGCGACCAGCTTTACCAAGGCTTGTGTTTGCGTGATCGGGGTTGGATACAGCACCAACCGTCGCCATGCAAGAGCCATGTACAAGACGCTGCTCGCCAGAGTTAAGACGAAGGATCGCATAACCCTGATCGCGGCCCACATACTGAACGTAAGCACCGGCTGAACGAGCGATCTGACCGCCCTTGCCTGGCTTGAGTTCGACGTTGTGCACGATCGTTCCGACCGGCATGCTGGCCAGCGGCATCGCGTTACCCGGCTTGATGTCGGCTTTCTCGGAAGAGATAACCGTTGCACCAACTGCCAGACGCTGCGGAGCCAGGATGTAGGCCTGCTCGCCGTCCTGATACGTGATCAGGGCGATGAATGCTGAGCGGTTCGGGTCATATTCCAGACGCTCAACAGTTGCCGGTACATCGAATTTACGACGCTTGAAGTCAATCAGACGGTAAGCGCGCTTGTGACCACCACCACGACGACGGGCTGTAATACGGCCCGTGTTGTTGCGGCCACCGGACTTTGTCAGGCCTTCGGTCAGTTTCTTGACCGGCTTGCCCTTCCAGAGACCGGAACGATCAACGATCACCAGCTCGCGCTGGCCCGGTGTGGTCGGTTTAAAAGTTTTAAGTGCCATGGCTGAAGCCTGTCCTTAAACCTGTGCCTTAAAGACCGGTGGTCACGTCGATGGACTGACCGTCTTCAAGAGTTACAATTGCCTTCTTGACGTCGGACTGACGTCCCGGAATGCCGCGGAAGCGCTTGCTCTTGCCCTTCCGGACCAGCGTGTTGACGCTCTTCACCTTGACGGAGAACAGAGCTTCAACAGCCTTCTTGATGTCCGGCTTGGACGCATCGCTTGAAACGTTGAAAACAATTTTGTTTTCTTCAGAAGCGAGCGTGGACTTTTCCGTCAGCACCGGGCTCCGGATGATGTCGTAATACCTGAGGTTGGTCATTTGAACCGCTCCTCCAGTGCGCTGACAGCAGCTTTCGTCAGAACCAGTGTTTCATGACGAAGGATGTCATACACGTTGATGCCCTGAACCGGCAGAACGTCAACATGCGGGATGTTGCGTGCAGCCAGGGAGAAATTCGTGTCGAGCTCGGAACCGTCAATGATCAGAGCATTGGACAGGCCCAGTGCACCGAACTGGTCTCTCAGAGCCTTCGTCTTGGCTTCAGCGGCTTTCGCATCTTCCAGAACGATCAGGGTCTGATCTTTCGCCTTGGTCGACAGAGCATGCTTCAGAGCCAGAGCGCGGATCTTCTTCGGCAGGTCATGGGCATGGCTGCGAACAACCGGGCCAAATGCCTTACCACCACCACGGAACTGAGGAGCAGAACGGGCACCATGACGTGCACGACCACCACCCTTCTGACGACCAAACTTGGCACCTGTCATCCGGATTTCTGCACGCTGCTTGGACTTATGCGTACCGGACTGGCGCTTTGCCAGCTGGTAGCGAACCATGCGGTGCAGGATGTCCTCACGTGGATCAAGGCCGAAAATCTCATCGGACAGATCCACGTTACCGGAAGCTTTGCCCTCAAGGGTTTTTACTTCGAGTTTCATTCTTCACCCCCTTCGGATGCAGCTTCGGCTTCTGCAGCAGCAGCGGCGCGAACGGCACCCGGTGTCGGAACACCTTCCGGAAGAGCGCGCTTGACAGCATCACGAACCAGGATCCAGCCACCTTTTGAACCAGGGACAGAACCCTGAACCAGGATCAGGCCACGTTCTGCGTCCGTGCGGACAACGCGGAGATTCTGGGTGGTGACCCGCTCAGCGCCCATGTGACCGGCCATCTTCTTACCTTTGAAGACTTTGCCCGGATCCTGACACTGACCGGTAGAACCATGTGAACGGTGGCTGATGGAGACGCCGTGAGACGCACGCAGACCACCGAAATTGTGACGCTTCATAGCACCGGCGAAGCCTTTACCGATCGATGTACCGGTTACGTCAACAAACTGACCGGCTACAAAATGATCGGCTGTAAGCTCGGAGCCAACCTCAATGAGGTTGTCCGGGGAAACCCGGAATTCAGCGAGCTTACGCTTCGGCTCAACCTTGGCAACGGCAAAATGGCCGCGCATTGGCTTGGAAACGTTTTTTACTTTTGCGGAACCGACGCCGAGCTGCAGCGCTGTGTATCCGTTTGCCTCTTCAGTCCGCTGAGCGACAACCTGGCAGTTCTCCAGCTTGAGAACTGTTACCGGTACGTGCTCACCCGCATCGTTATAGATGCGTGTCATGCCGACTTTCTGGGCGATCAATCCTGAACGCATAATGATCCGTCCTCTCTTCGCCGACTTAGAGCTTGATCTCGACGTCGACACCAGCCGCAAGGTCAAGCTTCATCAAAGCATCGACGGTCTGCGGGGTTGGCTCGATAATGTCAAGCAGCCGCTTGTGGGTCCGGATTTCAAACTGTTCGCGGCTCTTCTTATCGATGTGCGGCGAACGGTTAACTGTGAATTTCTCGATCCGTGTAGGCAGAGGGACTGGGCCCCGTACCTGGGCACCCGTGCGTTTCGCCGTATTGACGATTTCCCGGGTCGATGCATCGAGAATACGATGATCAAACGCCTTAAGACGGATCCGGATGTTCTGGCCGTTCATTTGGTTAAATCCTCAAAGAACCGGGATGCATTGTTATTGCATCCCGTCTTGATGCGTTTGTTATTCGACGATTGTTGCGACGATGCCGGCGCCGACGGTACGACCGCCTTCACGGATAGCGAAGCGCAGCTTCTCTTCCATAGCGATCGGCACGATCAGCTCAACATTCATTTCAACGTTGTCCCCAGGCATAACCATCTCGGTGCCTTCGTTCAGCGTAACAACGCCGGTCACATCCGTTGTACGGAAGTAGAACTGCGGACGGTAGTTCGTGAAGAACGGCGTATGACGACCACCCTCTTCTTTCGTCAGAATGTAGGCTTCTGCCTTGAACTTCGTGTGCGGGTTAACAGAACCCGGCTTACAAAGAACCTGGCCACGCTCAACTTTCTCACGGTCAATACCGCGAAGCAGTGCGCCGATGTTGTCGCCAGCTTCACCGCGGTCAAGCAGCTTGCGGAACATTTCAACGCCCGTGCAGGTCGTGGTCTGAGTGTCTTTGATACCAACGATCTCGATGGAATCACCAACATTGATCACGCCACGCTCAACACGACCGGTCACAACCGTACCACGGCCGGAGATCGAGAAAACGTCTTCGATCGGCATCAGGAACGGAAGGTCCATCGGACGGTCCGGGGTTGGGATGTAAGCGTCAACTTCAGCCATCAGCTTCTTGACAGCTTCACGGCCGATTGCCTCATCGCGGTTCTCAACGGCTGCAAGAGCAGAACCGGCTACGATGGGGATATCGTCGCCCGGGAAATCGTAGGAAGACAGAAGTTCACGAACTTCAAGCTCAACAAGCTCAAGAAGCTCTTCGTCGTCAACCTGGTCAACTTTGTTGAGGAACACAACGATAGCCGGAACACCAACCTGACGCGCAAGCAGAATGTGCTCGCGGGTCTGTGGCATCGGGCCGTCAGCTGCAGAACAGACCAGGATAGCGCCATCCATCTGGGCTGCACCGGTGATCATGTTCTTCACGTAGTCGGCGTGGCCTGGGCAGTCAACGTGGGCGTAGTGACGGTTGTCCGTCTCATACTCAACGTGAGCTGTCGAAATGGTGATGCCGCGGGCCTTCTCTTCAGGGGCAGCGTCAATCTCGTCATAAGCCTTAGCAGTCGCACCGCCAGCCTCAGCAAGCGTCATCGTAATAGCAGCAGTAAGCGTCGTCTTGCCGTGGTCAACGTGACCAATCGTGCCAATGTTTACGTGCGGTTTGCTGCGCTCAAATTTCTCTTTAGCCATCGGAAACTTCTCCGTAACTTACCTCTGAGAGGTCACATCTAAATCAGGATCAGGCGTATTTGGCCTGGACTTCGTCGGCCACCGCCTGCGGGACCTGCTCATAGTGATCGAACTGCATTGAGTACTGGGCACGGCCCTGAGACATAGAACGCAGGTTGTTCACATAGCCAAACATGTTGGCCAGCGGCACCATTGCATTGACAACAGTCGCGATACCGCGGGATTCTGTACCCGCAATCTGTCCGCGGCGGCTGTTAATGTCGCCAATGATGTCGCCCATATATTCTTCCGGCGTGACCACTTCCACTTTCATGATTGGCTCAAGAAGCTTCGGACCAGCTTTCTGACAGGCTTCGCGGAAACCGGCACGACCGGCGATTTCGAAGGCCAGAACACTGGAGTCAACGTCGTGGTATGCACCGTCCGTCAGGGTCGCCTTGATGTCGACCATCGGGAAGCCGGCGATCGGACCGGAAGTCATAACACTGCCGATACCTTTTTCAACGCCCGGGATGTATTCTTTCGGAACGTTACCGCCAACAACGGTTGATTCAAAGACGTAGCCCGCACCGACTTCTGCCGGCTCGATGGTCATCTTGACGCGAGCAAACTGACCGGAACCACCAGACTGCTTCTTGTGGGTATAATCCACATCGGCAGAACGGGTAATGGTTTCGCGGTAAGCAACCTGCGGCGCACCGATATTGGCTTCAACCTTGAACTCGCGCTTCATGCGGTCAACGATGATGTCCAGGTGAAGTTCGCCCATACCAGCAATGATGGTCTGGCCGGATTCTTCATCGGTTTTGACGCGGAAAGACGGATCTTCAGCAGCCAGGCGGTTGAGCGCGAGGCCCATCTTTTCCTGGTCGCCTTTGGTTTTCGGCTCAACAGCGATCTCGATAACCGGATCCGGGAATTCCATACGCTCAAGGATAACCGGCTTCAGCGGGTCACAAAGCGTATCACCTGTGGTGGTCAACTTCAGACCGGCAATAGCAACGATATCGCCTGCATATGCTTCCTTGATGTCTTCACGGGAGTTGGAGTGCATCTGCATCATACGACCGATACGCTCGCGCTTGTCTTTCACCGTGTTCATCAGGGAACCGCCGGTCTCCAGTTTACCAGAGTAGATGCGGCAGAAGGTCAGAGAGCCAACAAACGGGTCGTTGGCAATCTTGAACGCCAGCATGGAAAGCGGCTCTTCGTCAGAAGACTTACGCTCTGTTTCGCTGTCATCCTTCGGATCGATACCCTTAATGGCAGGAACTTCAACCGGGCTCGGCAGGTAATCAACAACAGCATCCAGAAGTGGCTGAACACCTTTGTTCTTGAAGGCCGTGCCGCAGAGGATTGGAACAAAAGTTCCATCAATCGTACCCTGACGGATGAGAGCCTGGACTTTCTCGACAGATGGCTCTTCGCCTTCGAGATAAGCTTCCATGGCTTCTTCGTCGAGCTCAACAGCAGCTTCGATCAGAGCTTCACGGTATTCCTGAGCACGATCAGCCAGATCAGCCGGGATATCTTCCTCGTGGAAGGAAGCGCCGAGGCTTTCAGCGTCCCAGATGATTGCTTTCATCTTCAGGAGATCAACAACACCGGCAAAATCGCTTTCAGCGCCGATTGGCAGCTGCAGGCAAAGCGGGTTGGCACCCAGGCGCTCCTTGATCATCTCAACTGAGCGATAGAAGTCAGCACCAAGCTTATCCATCTTGTTGACAAAGATCATACGAGGAACGTTGTACTTGTCAGCCTGACGCCAGACAGTTTCGGTCTGCGGTTCAACACCGGCGTTTGCATCGAGAAGAGCAACGGCACCATCAAGAACACGCAGGGAACGCTCAACTTCAATGGTGAAGTCAACGTGGCCTGGGGTGTCAATGATGTTCAGACGCTTGTCATTCCAGAAACAGGTGGTTGCAGCAGAGGTAATCGTGATGCCACGCTCCTGCTCCTGCTCCATCCAGTCCATGGTCGCAGCGCCATCATGAACTTCACCGATTTTGTGACTACGACCGGTGTAGTACAGAATACGCTCGGTCGTGGTCGTCTTGCCGGCGTCAATATGCGCCATGATACCGAAATTGCGGTAATCTTCGATTTTGTGGGTGCGGGACATTGCCTCAGCCTCAACCAGTCTTACCAGCGATAGTGCGAGAACGCGCGGTTGGCTTCAGCCATCCGGTGCGTGTCTTCACGCTTCTTGACGGCCGTACCACGGCCATTGGATGCATCGAGCAGCTCGCCGGACAGACGATCTACCATCGTGCGCTCATTGCGGTTCCGCGCAGCTGTGATCAGCCAGCGAATAGCCAGAGCCTGACGGCGCTCAGCGCGAACCTCTACAGGAACCTGATAGGTCGCACCACCAACACGGCGGGAGCGAACCTCAATCTGCGGCATGACATTTTCCAGAGCCTGATGAAACAGGACAACCGGATCTGACTTTGCCTTCTCCTCAACCTGATCGAGAGCGCCATAGACGATCCCTTCAGCTGTGGATTTCTTACCGTCCAGCATGATGCTGTTCATGAATTTTGAAATCACAACATCTCCGAACTTCGGATCCGGAATGATTTCACGCTTTTCGGCGCGGTGGCGACGAGACATATGCTAACTCCTCGCGTGCCGATTATTTCGGACGCTTTGCGCCGTACTTCGAACGACGCTGCTTACGATCTTTAACACCCTGCGTATCGAGTACGCCGCGAAGGATGTGGTAACGAACACCCGGCAAGTCTTTCACGCGACCGCCGCGGATCATGACAACGGAGTGTTCCTGGAGGTTGTGACCTACACCAGGAATATAGCCAATGACCTCAAAACCGTTGGTCAAACGTACCTTTGCCACCTTACGCAGAGCCGAGTTCGGCTTCTTCGGTGTGGTTGTGTAAACACGGGTACAAACACCACGCTTCTGAGGGCAGGCTTCCATAGCCGGCACCTTATTCCGCTTTGGCGGGGTCTTCCGCGGCTTGCGGATCAGCTGGTTAATCGTCGGCATGCTTAGCCCTTCACTTGTCCAAGCTCAAAAAATAAACTTAACTTGCAACGCTCGAGTCATAGGCGAATGGCGCCAATACCGTAAATTCAACGGCGGCGCTCCATGAACAGAGGATCCCACAGCCAAAACCGGGGATCATGCAAACGTCACTTTTTGACTTCTGTAAGCGGAGCAGCGTTTAAGAACAGAGTTCAAAGGAAGTCCAGAGAACGAGTCGTCCTTACCGCCTGCCCAGCAAGTGCGCGGAAACTACTGTCTCTCTGGGGTTTCGTCAAGATGGCCCGGAAAACTTTTTGCAGTTTCGCAGCTTGGGCCCGATACGAGCAAGAAACAGGTTTAACGGACCTCAAAGACGAAAGAAAGTTACTGCCCTTCCCGCGTCTATCCGCCAGCTTGCCTGATTCCAGCCAGACAACAAAAAAGGCCGCCCGAAGGCGGCCTTTAAAATCTTGAGAATCGCCTGCTTATTCAGCAGGTGCTTCCGGCTGGGAACCGCTTGCATCAAACAGCGCTTCCGCAGCATCCAGCGGCGTTTCTTCCTTCTCCGCTTCCAGAATGAGGTCATCCCGGTGAGACGCGATATTCTGGATACGGCTGATGGTTCCGCCGGTACCGGCCGGGATCAGGCGACCCACGATCACGTTCTCTTTCAGACCTTCGAGCGTATCGCTCTTACCATTCACAGCAGCCTCGGTCAGGACACGTGTTGTCTCCTGGAACGATGCGGCGGAGATGAAGGATCGAGTCTGCAGGCTGGCTTTGGTGATACCCAGCAGAACCGGAGATGCCTTGGCTTCCGTGCGGGCCTCATCCTTCAGACGCTCATTGACAGCATCCAGCTCAAGCCGATCGATCTGTTCACCTGGCAGGAAGTCTGAATCACCTGGATCGGAGACTTCAACCTTCTGCAGCATCTGGCGAACGATCACTTCAATATGCTTGTCGTTGATCGTCACACCCTGCAGACGGTAAACGTCCTGAATCTCGTTGACCAGATAAGCGGCCAGTGCCTCGACACCCTTAATAGCAAGAATGTCATGCGGCGCCGGGTTGCCGTCCAGAAGATAGTCACCCTTCTCGATCCAGTCGCCTTCCTGGAAGTGGAAGTGCTTGCCTTTCGGGATCAGGTATTCCACTGGCTCCATCGTCTCATCATCAGGCTCGATGATGATCCGGCGCTTGTTCTTGTAATCCCGACCGAAGCGGATGGTACCGGTCATCTCGGCGATCAGCGCGTGATCTTTCGGACGACGGGCTTCAAACAGTTCGGCAACGCGCGGCAGACCACCGGTAATATCCTTGGTCTTGGCGCTTTCCATCGGGATACGGGCCAGAACGTCACCGGCATGAACCTGGGAACCTGGCTCAACGGACAGGATGGCATCCACTGAAAGCTGGTAACGGGCATCACCGCCGCGAGACAGTTTCATCGGCTTGTCATCAGAGTCCTTGATCAGCATACCCGGTTTGAGGTTTGCACCACGAGGGCTTGCACGCCAGTCGATAACCGAGCGCTTGGAAATACCGGTCGCCTCGTCAGCGGATTCACTCATTGATACACCATCAACAAGATCTTCAAACTCAACAATACCGGAAACTTCCGTCAGGATCGGACGGGTATACGGATCCCATTCTGCAATCCGCTGACCACGTTTGATCTCATCGCCCTCGTCCACAAACAGACGGGAACCATAAGCCAGACGGTGCGCAGCCTGCTCATTGCCTTCGCTGTCAACGATGGCAACAACCATGTTGCGGCCCATGACCATCAGCTTGCCATCTGAATCGCGAACCACATTGCGGTTACGAGTCTGGATGGTGCCTTCGAAGTTCGATTCAACGAAGGAGGAGTCAACAACCTGTGCCGTACCACCAATATGGAAGGTACGCATGGTCAGCTGTGTACCCGGCTCACCAATCGACTGGGCCGCGATAACACCGACAGCCTCGCCAAAGTTGACGATTGTACCGCGTGCAAGGTCACGACCGTAGCACATCTGGCAAACGCCGGTTTTGGTCTCACAGGTCAGAACCGAACGGATACGAACGGTCTGAACGCCTGCTGCCTCAATCAGGTCCACATGCTTTTCTTCAAGCAATGTGTTGGCTGGCGCAATCACCTCACCCGTTGCCGGGCTGGTGATGTCATCTGCCGTGGTCCGTCCGAGGATACGCTGACCAAGTGTTGCAACGATCTGACCGGAGTCGACAACAGCCTGAACCGTGATGCCACCTTCAGATCCACAGTCGTGTTCGGTGACGATGGAATCCTGGGCAACGTCAACCAGACGACGGGTCAGATAACCGGAGTTCGCAGTCTTCAACGCCGTATCGGCAAGACCCTTACGGGCACCATGGGTGGAGTTGAAGTACTCAAGAACGGTCAGACCTTCCTTAAAGTTGGAAATGATCGGCGTCTCAATGATCTCACCGGACGGCTTGGCCATCAGGCCACGCATACCAGCCAGCTGTTTCATCTGGGCGGGTGAACCACGCGCACCGGAATGAGACATCATGTAGATCGAGTTGATCGGCTTCTGACGGTTGTTTTCCTCGTTCACCTGAACCGATGAAATACGCTTCATCATCTCGTCAGCAACGCGGTCCGTGCACTTCGCCCAGGCATCAACAACCTTGTTGTACTTCTCGCCCTGAGTGATCAGGCCGTCATTGTACTGCTGTTCATATTCCTTGGCGAGCTCGTGCGTCTCTTCCACAAGACCGGACTTTGTATCCGGGATCACCATGTCGTCCTTACCGAACGAGATACCTGCACGGCAGGCATTGGTGAAGCCGAGCTGCATGATCCGGTCACAGAAGATAACCGTCTCTTTCTGGCCGCAGGCACGATAGACCGTGTCGATCATCTTGGAGATGTCTTTCTTGGTCATCAGGCGGTTACAGATATCAAACGGCACTTCATGATGCTTCGGCAGAAGCTCACCGATCATCATACGACCAGGTGTGGTCTCATGAATACCGGAAACCACTTCGCCGTTTTCATCAATGGTTCTGAAACGGCCCTGGATCTTGGTGTGCAGCGTGATCGCACCGGTCTCAATCGCGTGATGCAGTTCGCCCATATTGGAGAAGGCCATACCCTCGCCCGGCTCATTGTCATTCATCAGCGACAAATAATAGAGACCCAGAACAATATCCTGCGACGGCACAATAATCGGGCTACCGTTGGCCGGGTGCAGAATGTTGTTGGTGGACATCATCAGAACACGGGCTTCAAGCTGAGCTTCCAGTGACAGCGGCACGTGAACGGCCATCTGGTCACCATCGAAGTCAGCGTTAAAGGCCGCACAAACCAGCGGATGAAGCTGGATTGCCTTGCCTTCGATCAGCGTCGGCTCGAATGCCTGAATGCCAAGACGGTGGAGCGTCGGCGCGCGGTTCAAGAGAACCGGATGCTCGCGGATCACCTCGTCCAGGATATCCCAGACTTCCGGCTTTTCCTTCTCAACAAGCTTTTTCGCCTGTTTGACCGTCGAGGAATAACCCTTGGCATCAAGACGCGCATAGATGAACGGCTTGAACAGTTCCAGAGCCATCTTCTTCGGCAGACCGCACTGATGCAGTTTCAGTTCCGGACCAACCACGATGACGGAACGGCCGGAATAGTCAACGCGCTTACCGAGAAGGTTCTGACGGAAACGGCCCTGCTTACCCTTCAGCATGTCACTGAGAGATTTCAGCGGACGCTTGTTGGCACCGGTGATGACACGGCCACGACGACCATTGTCGAACAGCGCGTCAACGGATTCCTGAAGCATACGCTTCTCGTTCCGGATGATGATGTCTGGCGCACGCAGCTCAATCAGGCGCTTGAGGCGGTTGTTACGGTTGATCACACGACGATAAAGGTCGTTCAGATCAGACGTCGCGAAACGGCCACCATCCAGCGGCACGAGCGGGCGCAGATCCGGTGGGATAACCGGCACGACTTTCAGGATCATCCATTCCGGACGGTTGCCGGATTCGATGAACGCGTCGATGACTTTGAGACGCTTGGCCAGTTTCTTCGGCTTCAGCTCTGTGGTGGCTTCAGCGATCTCGACCTTGATCTGCTCGCGAATGCGAACAAGATCCATGCTGGCCAGGATTTCATAGATAGCCTCGGCACCGATCATGGCAGTGAAGGAATCTTCGCCATACTCGTCCTGGGCACGGATGAAATCTTCCTCGGACAGAAGCTGATGCTCCTTCAGAGGTGTCAGGCCCGGCTCTGTGACCACATAGTTCTCAAAATAGAGAACCCGCTCAAGATCCTTGAGCGTCATGTCGAGCAGAAGACCGATCCGGCTCGGCAGAGACTTCAGGAACCAGATATGCGCAA
Organism: Coralliovum pocilloporae; assembly: GCF_030845175.1. NCBI lineage: Bacteria > Pseudomonadati > Pseudomonadota > Alphaproteobacteria > Hyphomicrobiales > Coralliovaceae > Coralliovum > Coralliovum pocilloporae. The sequence goes on from NZ_CP132542.1 coordinate 299,607, forward strand.
CCGGCGCTGCCAGTTCGATATGGCCCATACGCTCACGGCGCACACGGCTCAGTGTGACTTCCACGCCGCACTTCTCGCAGATGATGCCTTTATACTTCATCCGCTTGTACTTGCCGCACAGACATTCATAGTCCTTGATCGGACCGAAGATCCGAGCACAGAAAAGGCCATCACGTTCCGGTTTGAATGTCCGGTAGTTGATGGTTTCCGGCTTCTTGATCTCGCCGTAAGACCAGGACAGAATCTTTTCCGGGCTGGCGATCGAGATCTTGATTTGATCAAAGACCTGCGCCGGCGCCTGCGGATTGAACAGATTCATGACCTCTTGGTTCATCGGCTCTCTCCTTTAGGTCAGCGGGTCCGCAAGCCGGCGGCCCGCCCTAGAGACATTTCTTTCAACAATGAAGGCGGGACGCCGCGGATTATTCCGCAGCGTCCTGAGATTCTTCGGCCTCGTCTGCCGGATTGTACTGTGCGGAGTCCTTGAGTTCCACATTGAGACCAAGGGAACGCATTTCCTTGACCAGAACGTTGAAACTTTCCGGGATACCGGCTTCGAATGTGTCATCACCGCGAACAATGGCTTCATAAACCTTTGTACGACCGGCAACGTCATCCGATTTCACAGTCAGCATTTCCTGCAAGGTATAGGCGGCACCATAAGCTTCCAGAGCCCAGACCTCCATCTCACCGAAACGCTGTCCACCGAACTGAGCCTTACCACCAAGCGGCTGCTGGGTCACAAGGCTGTACGGGCCGATGGAACGGGCATGGATCTTGTCATCAACCAGGTGATGCAGCTTGAGCATATAGATATAGCCCATGGTCACCTTACGGTCGAATGGCTCACCTGTCCGGCCATCATAGAGCGTGGACTGACCGGATCCATCGAGACCGGCAAGTTCCAGCATGTCAACCACATCCGGCTCGCGGGCACCGTCAAAGACTGGCGTCGCGATGGAGACACCCTTGCGCAGGTGTTTGCCAAGCTCGATGACAGAGTCATCATCAAACGAGCTGACTTTCTCGTTCTTGAACGATCCGCTGTAGATATCGTCCAGAACACCACGCAACGGAGCAATGTCGCCCTGCTTCTTGTAGACATCAAGCATCTCGCCAACCTTGCGGCCCATACCGGCACAAGCCCAGCCCAGATGCGTTTCCAGAATCTGACCCACGTTCATACGGCTTGGAACGCCGAGCGGGTTGAGAACGATATCCGCATGGGTACCGTCTTCCAGATAAGGCATGTCTTCAATCGGCAGAATGCGGGAAACCACACCCTTGTTGCCGTGACGGCCAGCCATTTTATCGCCCGGCTGCAGCTTGCGCTTGATGGCGATAAAGACCTTGACCATCTTCATCACGCCCGGGGGCAGCTCATCACCGCGCTGGACTTTGTCGACCTTATCGATGAAACGCTGTTCGAGACGCTTGCGGCTCTCATCATACTGAGCCCGCAGCGCTTCCAGCTCGCCCATCAGGGTTTCATCATCAAAGGCAAACTGCCACCACTGACTGCGCGGGAAGTCCGACAGAACCTCATGGGACAGTTTCGTGTCCGCCTTGAAGCCTTTCGGGCCGCCGATCGCTGTGTTTTCAATCAGCATCTCTGCCAGACGACCATAGATGTTACGGTCCAGAATGGCCTGCTCATCGTCACGGTCTTTTGCGAGACGTTCGATCTCTTCACGCTCGATTGCCATAGCGCGTTCGTCTTTGTCGATGCCGTGGCGGTTGAATACGCGCACTTCAACGACCGTACCGAACGTGCCCGGAGGCATCCGCAGGGACGTGTCACGAACGTCAGAAGCTTTCTCACCGAAGATGGCCCGGAGGAGTTTTTCTTCCGGTGTCATCGGGCTTTCACCCTTCGGTGTGATCTTGCCGACGAGAATATCGCCTGGCTTCACTTCCGCACCGATATAGGTAATGCCGGCCTCATCGAGATTCTTCAGCGCTTCCTCGGAAACGTTCGGAATATCGCGAGTGATTTCTTCCGGTCCAAGCTTGGTGTCACGCGCCATCACTTCGAATTCCTCGATGTGAATGGAGGTGAACACGTCATCGCGCACGATACGCTCTGACAGCAGGATGGAATCCTCGAAGTTGTAACCGTTCCAAGGCATAAACGCGACAAGCACGTTCCGGCCAAGAGCCAGATCACCAAGATCCGTTGACGGGCCATCGGCGATGATCTCACCAGCCTGCACCCGGTCACCAACAGTCACCAGCGGACGCTGGTTGATGCAGGTTGACTGGTTGGAGCGCTGGAATTTCATCAGACGATAGATATCAACGCCGGACTTGGACGGGTCACGCTCTTCTGTTGCTCGGATAACAATACGGGTCGCATCCACCTGGTCCACAACACCGGTCCGGCGTGCGGCAATGGCGGCTCCGGAATCGCGTGCAACAACCGGCTCCATGCCTGTACCGACAAACGGTGCCTCGGCGCGAACCAGCGGCACAGCCTGACGCTGCATGTTGGAGCCCATCAGTGCGCGGTTGGCGTCATCGTTCTCGAGGAACGGGATGAGCGACGCGGCAACAGATACGAGCTGTTTCGGAGAAACGTCCATCAGGTCAGCACGATCACGCGGAACCATCATCACATCGCCAGCATGGCGCACAACGATCAGTTCTTCTGTGAAGAGGCCGTCATCATCAACGGAAGCGTTCGCCTGGGCAACGTAGTACTTCGCCTCTTCCATTGCGGAGAGATAGACGATTTCATCCGTTACCTTGCCATCTTTGACGCGCATATACGGGCTTTCGATGAAGCCGTATTTGTTGACGCGGGCGAAGGTGGCCAGCGAGTTGATGAGGCCGATGTTCGGGCCTTCCGGGGTCTCAATCGGGCAGATACGACCGTAATGGGTCGGATGCACGTCGCGAACCTCAAAGCCCGCACGTTCGCGGGTCAGACCACCCGGACCAAGCGCAGACAGACGACGCTTGTGGGTAATCTCGGACAGCGGGTTTGTCTGGTCCATGAACTGGGACAGCTGGGAAGATCCGAAGAATTCACGGACCGCAGCAGCAGCCGGTTTCGCATTGATCAGATCCTGCGGCATAACCGTGTCGATCTCGACGGAAGACATCCGCTCCTTGATCGCACGTTCCATACGCAGAAGACCGATGCGGTACTGGTTTTCCATCAGCTCGCCAACAGACCGGACACGACGGTTGCCGAGGTTATCGATGTCATCGATCTCACCCTTGCCGTCACGCAGCTCAAGCAGGGTGGAAATAACGCCCAGAATATCATCACGACGCAGAACGCGAACCGTATCGTCACACTGAAGGTCAAGACGCATGTTCATCTTCACGCGACCAACAGCAGACAGGTCATAGCGTTCGGAATCAAAGAACAACGACTGGAACATCGCTTCTGCGGTCTCGATGGTCGGCGGTTCACCAGGACGCATGACACGGTAGATGTCGAACAGAGCCGATTCACGGCTGTCATTCTTGTCGACAGACAGCGTGTTGCGGATATAGGCACCCACATTCACATGGTCGATATCCAGCGTTGCGATCTCGTCAAAGCCAGCATCCATCAGAATGCCGAGATTCTTCTCAACAATCTCTTCACCGGCTTCCGCATAGATCTCGCCGGTCTCGACGTTGACCATGTCTTCAGCCAGGTAACGGCCATAGAGGTCTTCGGAACGGACCTGCAGAGACTGGGTCCCATTGTCAGCCAGCTGACGGATCAGGCGTGCGGTAATTTTCTTGCCGGCTTCAACAATCACTTCACCGGAATCGGCGTCGATCAGGTCGGTGAGCGGCTTGCTGCCACGCAGGCTCTGCGGATCAAACGGAACGCGCCAGCCTTCAGCAGCCTTGCTGTAGACAACCTGGTTGTAGAAGGTCGTCAGGATCTCTTCGGAATCAAGGCCGAGAGCAAACAGCAGAGACGTTACCGGGATTTTGCGGCGACGGTCGATACGGGCATAGACAATGTCTTTCGCGTCAAACTCAATATCCAGCCAGGAGCCGCGATATGGAATGATGCGAGCAGCAAACAGAAGCTTGCCAGAGGAATGGCTCTTGCCCTTGTCATGGTCAAAGAACACGCCTGGAGAGCGGTGCATCTGAGAGACGATCACACGCTCGGTACCGTTGACGATAAAGGTACCGTGACCCGTCATGAAAGGCATATCGCCCATATAGACATCCTGTTCCTTGATGTCTTTGACGGATTTTGCTCCGGTGTCCTCATCGATATCAAACACGATCAGACGCAGGGTCACCTTCAGCGGCGCTGCGTAAGTCATGCCGCGCTGACGGCACTCCTCGGTGTCATACTTTGGCTGTTCGAACTCGTACTTGACGAATTCGAGCAGGGATGCACCCTGAAAATCAGAAATCGGAAATACAGAATTAAAGACAGCCTGAAGGCCATCTTCAATCCGACCACCCTTCGGTTCATCAACCTGAAGGAACTGATCATATGATGCCTTCTGAACCTCAATGAGGTTCGGCATCTCAGCAACTTCCTTGATGTGACCGAAGAATTTACGGATTCTTCTGCGACCGGAAAACGTGTTGGCCATATTCGTTCCTCGTATCGCTCCTGAGACGACAGTCCGGAGTGCCGGTTAGCGGCAATCGGGATTATCGTCCTGAGCCCCCAGTGATCGCGCCTGCTGAGACGCGGAAATCCGGGCCTTGGAAAGGCCCGGACAGCAATTCTGCAAATGCAGCGTCAAACTTACTTGAGTTCGACGGTTGCACCAGCTTCTTCGAGCTTTTTCTTGAGCTCTTCGGCTTCTTCCTTGGAAGCGCCTTCTTTAACTGCTTTCGGAGCGCTTTCAACCAGCTCTTTAGCTTCTTTCAGGCCGAGACCTGTGATGCCGCGAACTTCTTTAATGACGTTGATTTTCTTGTCGCCGGCAGAAGCCAGGACAACGTCAAATTCGGTTTTCTCTTCAGCAGCTTCGCCACCAGCAGCAGCACCGCCAGCAGCAGCAACTGCGACAGGAGCAGCAGCAGAGACGCCCCATTTTTCTTCAAGCATCTTGGACAGCTCAGCGGCTTCCATGACGGTAAGGGAAGAAAGATCTTCAACAATCTTTTCAAGATCAGCCATTGTTCAATTCCTATCAGTTCGAACCTGTTGTGATGGTTAACGGCCTCACGCCGCTTCGTCCTTCTTGGCATATGCTCCGATAACCCGTGCGACCTGACCGGCCGGGGCCTGAAGAACACCAGCGATACGGGTTGCAGGCGTATTGATCATGCCCACAATCTTCGCGCGGAGTTCATCCAGTGACGGCATCGAGGCCAGAGCCTTGACACCTTCGGAGTCGAGATTGGTCGCGCCGAGCGCGCCACCGAGAATCACAAGCTTCTCGTTTTTCTTGGCGAATTCGACGGCAACCTTCGGTGCTGTTACCGGATCATCGGAATAAGCGATGACGGTCGGGCCCTGAAACAGGTCCGCAATATGCTCAGCATCCGTGCCTTGAAGAGCAAGCTTAACGAGACGGTTCTTGGCGACTTTCAGGTTACCGCCGGCTTCCTTCATCTGCGCACGCAGCGAAGTCATGTCCGCAACGGTGAGACCTGCATAGTGGGCCACGACAACAACACTTGCACCCGAAAGTGCTTCGTTGAATGACGTGACGAATTCGCGTTTTTCCGCTCTTTCCACTGCCTCTCTCCAACGGGTGCAATCGATCAAAATCGATTGCGGTTACCAATACCGCCCTCTTTTCGGAGATGAAAAGGGGACGATGCTCGAATCCTGTCCCCTTACCCTCCATTAAGGCTGGCAAGGTCTGAGGTCCGAACCGATACCGGGCATTCGCCTCAAATACGGTTCTTCACCACGTCTATGCAGGACGATTAAGCCTTTCGGGCACCTGCAGTCTCGGACAGGGGTGCTGATTCCCGACAAGCAGGAATCAGCGAAACCGCCCGGCAACAACCGGGCGGAATTGCGCTTATAGCCTAACTGTTAGCAACAGTCGATGGCTCAATTTTAACACCTGGGCCCATTGTCGAGGACACGGCCACACGGCGTACATATGTGCCTTTCGCACCAGACGGCTTGGCCTTCTGGACTGCATCGGCAAAAGCCTTGATGTTTTCCACCAGAGCTTCAGCACTGAACGATGCTTTGCCAACACCAGCGTGAATGATTCCGGCCTTCTCGACACGGAACTCAACAGCACCACCCTTGGCAGATTTAACAGCCTCGGTGACGTCAACGGTAACAGTGCCGACTTTCGGGTTCGGCATCATGCCACGCGGGCCGAGCACCTTACCAAGACGACCAACCAGCGGCATCATGTCTGGCGTCGCGATGCAGCGGTCAAAATCGATTGTGCCGCCCTGGATGGTTTCCATCAGGTCTTCTGCACCAACGATATCCGCACCGGCAGCTTTCGCTTCTTCAGCTTTATCGCCACGAGCGAAAACAGCAACACGAACACTCCGACCGGAGCCATTCGGCAGCTGGCACACGCCACGAACCATCTGGTCAGCGTGACGCGGGTCAACGCCGAGGTTCATCGCAACTTCGACGGTCTCGTCGAATTTTGCAGAGGCACGCTCTTTGATCAGAGCCACAGCTTCATCGATGGAATAAAGCTTGGCGCGGTCGATACCCTCGCGGGACGCGGCAATGCGTTTTGCAACTTTGTTCGCCATAACCTTACTCCACAACCTCGAGACCCATGGACCGCGCAGAGCCTTCGATCATCAGCATTGCTGCTTCAATCGTGTCTGCGTTCAGATCCTTCATCTTCTTCTCGGCGATGTCACGAACCTGGTCTTTTGTCACTTTACCAGCAACATCACGACCCGGAGCCTTGGACCCACCCTTCAGACCAGCGGCCTGCTTGAGGAAATAGGATGCCGGAGGTGTTTTCAGCTCAAACGTGAAAGACTTGTCCTGATAGATGGTGATCAGGGTCGGAATCGGAGAGCCCTTCTCCATTTCCTGGGTCTGTGCGTTAAAAGCCTTACAGAATTCCATGATATTCAGGCCACGCTGACCGAGAGCCGGACCAATCGGCGGCGACGGATTAGCAGCACCTGCCGGTACCTGAAGTTTCAGAGTACCTGTAACTTTCTTAGCCATTGTTCATTCCTTAACAAAGCCCGCTCAAGCGGGCACATGTCAGTTTGTGGTGCGACTGGCAGCTCCTGGCGAGAACTACCCCTCTCCCACAGGTTTAATCAGAGTTTTTCAACCTGACCGTATTCAAGCTCGACCGGCGTCGCGCGACCAAAGATGGACACAGCGACCTTCAGGCGAGCCCGCTCCTCGTCGACTTCCTCGACAAGACCATTGAACGATGCAAACGGGCCGTCTGATACGCGAACCTGCTCGCCCACATCGAAACTGATTGACGGCTTCGGACGCTCGACGCCTTCCTGAACCTGGTGCAGGATCCGCTGCGCTTCCGCTTCGGAAATCGGCATCGGCTTCAGGTCTGCGCCAAGAAAGCCGGTCACTTTCGGGGTGTTCTTAATCAGATGAAAGGCCTCATCGGTCATTTCCATCTTCACCAGAACGTAGCCCGGGAAGAACTTGCGCTCTGCGTCAACCTTACGGCCGCGGCGCACTTCAACCACCTTTTCAGTCGGGACGAGCACAGCTTCAAACAGGTGCTCAAGCCCCGTTGCTGCAGCCTTCTCCTTGATGGCTTCAGCAACCTTGTTTTCAAAATTCGAGTATGCGTGGACGATATACCAGCGCTGCGCCATAGTCTTGCCTCCGCTTAGCCAGCTACGCCAAGGAGCAGACCAATGCCCCAGCTCATGAGCTGATCAGCAGCAAGGAAGAACATTGCAGCCAGAAACACCATGACAAAGACCATCGCCGTCGTAATACCGGTCTCGCGCCGGGTTGGCCACGTTACCTTGCGGGTCTCGGAACGAACCTGCTGCAAAAATGTAAAAGGGTTGGTCTTCGCCATCCGCCTGCTCATGCACGTTGTGCGCGCGACCTGTTGCCCGCGCGCTATACCGGACTGCGTATGTAGAACGCTTTGTCCATGGACACAACAAAAAAATCCCGAATGGCAGGGGCGGAGGGACTCGAACCCCCGGCCCTCGGTTTTGGAGACCGATGCTCTACCAGCTGAGCTACACCCCTACACCTTTCAGGATGGAGCGGTCTTAGAAAAAAACGGCTAACACTTCAAGGGTGAATTTGCCGGACAGCGTGTTTTGTTCACATACCTTGTCAGGAAACAGACAAAACAGGCGACGCAATTGCGCCGCCTGCTGCAAAATCAACTCTGTTCGGTCTTCATTCACCCATCGCAATGCCTTCACGGCGCGGGTCAGCCGCACCAATCAGCTTACCGTCCCTGATGAGAATCGCGTGGAGACCGGAATTCAGGTCGCGGACCTCAACATTGTGACCCTTTGTTTTCAGGTCATCGGCGAACAATTCAGCTGATGTGCCCTGCTCCAGATCCAGCGTCTTGCCGTTACGATGGAGGAAATGCCCCGTCTCCATGGCATCCTGCGGGTCCATATCCCAATCGAGAATGGCAATGATGGACTTGGCCACATAGTTGATGATTCGGCTGCCACCCGGAGAGCCGATCAGAAGGTAAGGTTCATCATCCTTCATCACGATGGTCGGCGACATGGAGCTGCGAGGCCGTTTGCCGCCTTCAACCCGGTTGGCTACCAGGCGATCACCGGATTTGGGCTGGCGGTCAAAATCCGTCAGTTCATTGTTCAAGAGGAAACCGCGTACGAAAACCCGACTGCCGAAGAAGGTTTCAATGGTCGTCGTCATCGACAGCGCATTGCCGTAAGAATCACGGATAACGATGTGGCTGGTCCCAGGACGGCCCAGATTGGCGCTCGGGGCGAAGTTGAACGCATGATCCTTCGGTGGCTCACCAGCCGTTCTCTTGTCACTGGCGTTGGCCTTATCAATCAATGCGGCCCGGGACTTCAGATAGCCTTTGTCGAGCAGTCCCTTCACGGGCACCGGCGCAAAATCCGAATCTGCCATATAGAACCCGCGATCAGCATAGGCCAGCTTGGCAGCTTCTGAATAAAGATGGGCAAACTCCGACGTCCAGCCGATCGATTTCACATCAAAATTATTGAGGATACCCAGAATCTGGCCAACGGTGAGCCCGCCGGATGTTGGCGGCCCCATACCGCAGACATCATAGCCGCGATAATCCGCACAGACTGCCGGGCGAACCTTGACCTTGTAAGCCGCCAGGTCGTCCATGGTAATGTTGTTCTCAACAAAGGAAGTCTCATCCACCGCCTTGACGATATCCTCGGCAATCGGCCCGCTGTAAAATGCGTCTGCTCCCTCTTTGGCAAGGATACGCAACGTATCAGCAAAGGCCGGGTTTTTCAGATTGTGCCCGGTCTTGTGCGGCTTGCCTGCCTCGTCAAAGAAGTAGGCTTTGGCGGCTGGGAACACATCTAGAGGACGGTTGCGGTCGATCGTCGACTGAAGGCTGTTTGCAAGCCGTGGTGAAACCAAAAAACCGGACTCAGATGCTTCAATCGTTGACTGGAACAGGCTGTCCCACGCCAGTTTTCCGTATAGATTATGGCTGACTTCCATCAGGCGCAGAATACCCGGCACCCCGACGGCCTGACCACCTGATATGGCCTTGGCAAATGGAACCTTCTCGCCATTCTCATCCAGGAAACGCTCCGGCTTCGCCTTGGCAGGCGCAGTTTCGCGGGCATCAAACGTATTCAGGGTCTTGGACGAGGCATCCCAGTAGAGCATGAAGGCACCGCCTCCAATGCCGGATGATGTGGGCTCAACCAGGTTCAGCATCAGCTGGACGGCAATCATGGCATCTGCAGCCGTGCCACCTGCCTTCAACACATCATAGCCAGCCTTAACCGCCATTGGATGTGCGGCGGCCACCATGAAGTTGTCGGCCTGAACAGAGGTCTTGTCCTCCCAACCATAGCCCTGCTCCGGCTGTGGGTCTTGCGCTAATCCAGCCTGCACAGAGACTGCCAGCATGGAACCAGCGGCCAGCATAGCAGACAGGATTCTCGATCGGATGGTTTTTGCTTGAAGCATTTCACTCTCCCCAACAAGCACTTCAAAAAATGAATTTCACACTCAATAAGGGAGAGCGTAAGGCAGAGAGGTACCACCTGCAAGATGTAAGTCCAATTCTGCAGACAGTGGCACAAACAAAAGGCCCCGCACATGGCGGGGCCTTAAGATCACGAAGAACCGGGATGCATTGTTATTGCATCCCGTCTTGATGCGTTTGTTATTCGACGATTGTTGCGACGATGCCGGCGCCGACGGTACGACCGCCTTCACGGATAGCGAAGCGCAGCTTCTCTTCCATAGCGATCGGCACGATCAGCTCAACATTCATTTCAACGTTGTCCCCAGGCATAACCATCTCGGTGCCTTCGTTCAGCGTAACAACGCCGGTCACATCCGTTGTACGGAAGTAGAACTGCGGACGGTAGTTCGTGAAGAACGGCGTATGACGACCACCCTCTTCTTTCGTCAGAATGTAGGCTTCTGCCTTGAACTTCGTGTGCGGGTTAACAGAACCCGGCTTACAAAGAACCTGGCCACGCTCAACTTTCTCACGGTCAATACCGCGAAGCAGTGCGCCGATGTTGTCGCCAGCTTCACCGCGGTCAAGCAGCTTGCGGAACATTTCAACGCCCGTGCAGGTCGTGGTCTGAGTGTCTTTGATACCAACGATCTCGATGGAATCACCAACATTGATCACGCCACGCTCAACACGACCGGTCACAACCGTACCACGGCCGGAGATCGAGAAAACGTCTTCGATCGGCATCAGGAACGGAAGGTCCATCGGACGGTCCGGGGTTGGGATGTAAGCGTCAACTTCAGCCATCAGCTTCTTGACAGCTTCACGGCCGATTGCCTCATCGCGGTTCTCAACGGCTGCAAGAGCAGAACCGGCTACGATGGGGATATCGTCGCCCGGGAAATCGTAGGAAGACAGAAGTTCACGAACTTCAAGCTCAACAAGCTCAAGAAGCTCTTCGTCGTCAACCTGGTCAACTTTGTTGAGGAACACAACGATAGCCGGAACACCAACCTGACGCGCAAGCAGAATGTGCTCGCGGGTCTGTGGCATCGGGCCGTCAGCTGCAGAACAGACCAGGATAGCGCCATCCATCTGGGCTGCACCGGTGATCATGTTCTTCACGTAGTCGGCGTGGCCTGGGCAGTCAACGTGGGCGTAGTGACGGTTGTCCGTCTCATACTCAACGTGAGCTGTCGAAATGGTGATGCCGCGGGCCTTCTCTTCAGGGGCAGCGTCAATCTCGTCATAAGCCTTAGCAGTCGCACCGCCAGCCTCAGCAAGCGTCATCGTAATAGCAGCAGTAAGCGTCGTCTTGCCGTGGTCAACGTGACCAATCGTGCCAATGTTTACGTGCGGTTTGCTGCGCTCAAATTTCTCTTTAGCCATCGGAAACTTCTCCGTCATCCCACTTGACCGGTCACTTAACCGGGCATCCAAACACACGGGCCAAGCGACACAGCCCTGATTTCCGCTGGTCCTTTACCCAAATCTGAGCCCGGTTTCAACCGAAAGAATGACGTAATTCACCGCAGATCCCAATTCGCCCCCGAAAAAGCGGATGAGTCGCCGAATTCAAAGACAGCCGATGATCCATCAAGGCACCGGATATGGCATGAGATATGACGTATCCACGGTTAGCCCCAATTCAGATTCAGTTTTTCGGGGAACGGTCCGTCCTCATAGTCAATACCGCCATCATGAGCGAGGTCATGCAGGCGGAAGACCTGACGGACCATTTCCGGGATCATCATCATGCCCACATATTTGCCAAGGCACTCATGAGAGGCAAAACCGAAATTGAAATTGTGATACCAGTTCCGGTCCGCCTGGAACACTTCCGGATTGGAATAGGCATAGGTATCGAACATGGCTGATTGCGTAAGCACCAGAACATTGGTCCCGGCATCAATCAATGCTTCCCTGTCCGTCCCCTTGGCTACGGTATAGTCTTCCGCCGCCTGTCGGAACATATAGGGGCTGATCGGTACAAATCTCAGCGCCTCCCAGACCATGGCATCAAATTCCGCCGTATCGGTCAGCTGTGCCTTGGCATGTGCCAGCCGGTGCAGCTCCGGATTATCGAGAAAATACTCAATCACCTGCGCCACAGCCTGGGATGTTGTCTCAATCGAGCCAATCAACAACCCGCCCGCATTGATGGCGACGCGCTTCAGGTCAAATTCCACGCCCTTGTCAAAGCTGGTTCCAAGCATCCGCTTCACCATATCCGTGGAGGGTTCCGGCACTGCCTTGCCAAAAGCTGCGTAGATCATGCGCCGTAGAATCTTGAATGGCAGAAGCGGCCACTTCAGCGCCTGCATGATCTTCACCGCAATCACCTTGCGGAGGATGAGAGAGCCGATATAGGCCTGCAATTCCTCATTGACCCGGTCATGCTCGCTCACAATGTGCTGGAACTTCTCCCTGGGGTTAAGATCAAACGGCTGATTGTGGAAGACATCATACTGGTTCCAGAAAGACCACTCGATCAGGTCCTCGCGATCAATCCCGTCCAGTCCGAAATAGTCCTGGACCAGAATGGCCGGGACCATCCGGCAGTAAGACTGGACAATCTCAATCCGCCCACCCGCGTTTTTCAGAATGTCGGCGGAGGCCTCCTCAATCAGGGCCCGGACTTCCGGCAGATCATTCCTGTTCAGCATTCCCTGCATGATGGACTTTTCGCGATAATGCAGGGCGTCATCATCATAAGCCATCAGATAACCGTCAGGGATACCAACAGCGCCCATCTTGGGCTTATAGAGGTTGACCGTGAAGATTTTCGGCATCTGCAGTATATCGCGCACATCATCAAACCGCGCCACAAGTGTACAGACAGGCGTCTTGAGAATGGGCCGCTCTGCCCGCAATTGCGCGAAGAAGGGCAGCGGCTCGGTCTTCATCCACTTTTTGACGAGCGGGTATTTCGCGTCCTCTGACGCTTTGTCGTATTCTTCAAGATAGTTTTTGGTGCTGGTGGTCTCTGCCATAATCGGCTCCCGTCACATGCTGTTAGAGCATATTCCCGAAATGCGTGTGCGGTTTTCGGATAAGAATATGCCTAGAAACAAAGAGATAGAGCATTTGGGGTAACTTCGTTTTCTCACAAAATGCTCTAGCTGGAACAGCGCCAGGGCTCTGAAAACATGCATAAAGCCCATGAACCGCTTGTCCTGCAGGATCAATCAGCCCGGAGCCATAAACCGGCACCGGGCTGAGAAAGCATCAGAGCGTTTTCAGGTATTCAAGGAGATCAAGACGCTGCTTCCTGTTCAAAGCTTTAAGAACAGTCTCGCCATCGGCCTGAGGTGTCAGTCCGCCTCCATATTCGTGGCCTCTGTTGGAATTCCCTCGGTCGGCAGTATTGAACAGGGTGTAGCCTTTCCCCGCTTCACCGATGTCCCGTCCCTTGAAGCCGACATGTTTGGGATCAAATTCCCGCCAACCAACAGCAAATATATCAGGTCGGTATTCTCCATACTCCGGGTCCCCTTCCCGCTTGGCGGGAAGCAAGAGATCATAGAGCGTCGGCACAGACCCGTTGTGGAGATAAGGCGCCGTGGCCCAGATACCGTTCAAAGGCCTCGCCTTATATGACAACAAGGAAGCGTAAGGGCTCGATGTTGTGTCCGGCAGATAGTTACCGGCCTTCATACTCGGTTCAATCGGGTTCTCGGTTTTGGATGCAACCAGATTGTAGATTCTCTCCGCCCAGCGACGGAAGAACCACTTATCGGGATCAGGCGTTGCGATGACCCCTCGGGCGGCCCAGGTGAGGAGCTGGATCACAGGTGCATCCTGATCAACCACCACATGACCAAGTGAATCGACCTCTTGGCGCGTATGCTTAAAGTTTCCCGATTGGCCTGTGTAGTTCACGCTGTTCTCTGCCATGACCGGATCTGTCCCTATCAGTTCGATATTTGACATCTTGGCAATGGCCAGCCGATCCGCATTGTTCCGGTCGATCACCTCATGACATCCGAGACAGTATTGATTGTATATCAACCGGCCACGCTGGGCTTTAGTCCAGTCAATCGATCCGAGAATATCCTCAGGCCAAACCGGCGATTTCAAGCTGCGAAGCTTTCGCTCAAGACGCTGCAGATTGGAAATGTCAACGGATGAGTCAAAAGTGACATGCTTTTTCTTGTTCTTCTGTCCGGTAATGTAAGCAGAAAGGCTTGGCATCCAGCGGTCTTCAGCCTTCCAGTCCAGAATACCAAAGACACCAATCACCTCACCGGTATTCCGGCCCAGAGGGCCTATGCCGGCGTTTGAGGCCAGACCGTTCCACTGCACATAATCCGACTGGGCGATATCCCAGAGGAAAGGATAACTTACCGGTGCATTGGCTTCATTGAAGACCGCATCGCGGAGAGCTATCTGACTATCAGAACTCAGCGGTATCGTCTTCAACCGTGAGAGGATAAGTGCGAAGTTCCTGTCACCGAGGATGATATCGTCGCTCTCGATACCGTCGAACAGAACATCAAGCTGAGCGGTATCCAGAATCCGTTCGCCGTCAAGCGTGGCATCAGCCAGCACCTCACGGGCCTGCTCTGTGCTGATCACGTATTGCAGCACGCGATTGTAGATCCGGCCGAAAGCATCCAGCCTAGAAAACCCGTACTCCGTGGAGCTGTGATTGATGTAATTGTAGTTCTCGACCGTACCGGTCCACTTTTTCAGATCGTCATCCACTTCCTCGGCAGACGAATAGTCATTGTTACGCGCCAGAACACGCTCAATGAATTTGTCTCTCTTCGGCCCGGACTGTGCCGCTTTCATGGCCTTTTCCAGGGCATCAAGAAAACCGACCATATCCGCCATGGCCGGGCCGCCATCAATACGGATGGCAACAGCAGGTTTTTCAGGATCTTTGGTGTAGTTGATCTGTCCGGTGTGGCAGGCAGCACAGGTATACCCGACATAATCCTTGCCGGGATTGAACATCTGATACCACTTGTATTCGCCGAGATAAGTGGTCTTCACAAACCCAACAGCCAGCCCGTCCGGATTGAAAGGTGTGGGCTTCTGGGGAAGGTAACGAAAGTCGTTCATCACTTCATTGGAACTGAGAAGACGATCTGAACCGGCCTCTTCCAGTGCCAGGAAAAAATCATAAGGCAGTAAGGCTGACCCTTGAGTGGTATTGTAGAACCAGAGGCTGTCAGTGTTATTCCAACCTTGCTGAGCCGTATAACCGCCGCGGTCACTATGATCCTTCAGATAAATTGGCGTACTGAAACGTTCCCCCAGTTTATCAGGCTCTGTCATGGCAATAGCGCCACGATCAGCATCCTGATCACCAAAGTTCTGGTACAGTTTTGATGCGATCAGAGAAACAACAGGAATAAGAATCGCAAGTATCAGCAGGTACTTGAATACATTCTTATGACGAGAAAGAAACAGGAAAATCCTGTATAGAAGCCGGCTCAGCATCTGTTCCCCCCAACATTTGCTTTAGAAACAATCTAAAATAGCATAATGCATAGAAACAACTTTATCAAATCACCATGTATAATCCTGCCAGCAGCCATGTCGCTATAGCGCGCTTCCGAAAAGTTGGCAGACTTTTCGAATAAGAGCCCGCGTTGAAAACGACCTGTTAGGGTCAAGACCCATTGATAAGGAAAAGCAGGTCATTCGGTGGGGAAAATCGGACGTCACAAGGCTTATGAAGAACCGGCCACGACAAATACGCGCTGACAATCAGTGATCAGAAAAACCGCAGCAATGAAAAATGGAAAACGATGGAGCGGGTGAAGGGAATCGAACCCTCATCTTCAGCTTGGAAGGCTGTTGCTCTACCATTGAGCTACACCCGCTCGAATAGCCTTGCAGGACGCATGGTGGAGGGAGTTGGATTCGAACCAACGTAGGCTAAGCCAACGGGTTTACAGCCCGTCCCCTTTAACCACTCGGGCACCCCTCCGGATGCGTCGCCGCCGCCTCTTTGGCAGGCTTGAGGCTTGATGCGCACTTGAAGTGCATCAACCTTGCGGCGCGTTTATGACCACCTGAGCCGGAACTGTCAACGCCCCTTTTGCACTTGCCCACGATTTTTCGTCATCTTCCTTTCATCTTTGCTATAGAAGCGCAGTGATTTGCACATGGAGACGAGCAGGCGTGACCAGAAACAATTCAAGACCGGCAGCGAAACGGCGTGCTTCGGACAGTGGCCCCAATGGCCGGAAACGGCGACCGGGTGAGCGTGCGAGGACCGATGACAAGCTCTATCTCTATGGCCTGCATACCGTTGCCACCGCTCTGAAAAACCCTGACCGCGTTATCCACAAGCTTATGGTCAGCCAGAATGCCCTGCCCCGATTGCAGGCACTCTGCGACGATCTTCGCACGGAACCGGAAATGAAAGATC
The DNA here is from genome assembly GCF_030845175.1 of Coralliovum pocilloporae. Lineage (NCBI taxonomy): Bacteria > Pseudomonadati > Pseudomonadota > Alphaproteobacteria > Hyphomicrobiales > Coralliovaceae > Coralliovum > Coralliovum pocilloporae. Next base: position 316,041 of record NZ_CP132542.1, read on the forward strand.
CGCGTCGTCTTGACGATCTGGTCGGGAAGGATGCAGTGCATCAGGGCGTTGTACTCGAAACAGGTCCATTGCTGGAGCGCCCGATCACATCACTGGCAGACGCCCGGCTGGTTCTGCTGCTGGATCAGGTCACGGACCCACACAATGTTGGCGCGATTCTCCGCTCTGCCACCGCTTTCAATGCCGATGCGGTCATTGTTACCCGCCGACACAGTCCGGTTGAAACAGGCGTACTGGCAAAATCAGCCTCCGGGGCACTGGATACGATACCGCTTCTCACCACCCGCAACCTCTCCAACACACTGGTGGAGTTGAACGAGCTTGGCTTTCTGACACTGGGTCTCGACAGTGAGGGCGCGCAATCACTTGAACAGGCGATCGATCCTGAAAGGCCAATCGCTCTGGTGATGGGCTCCGAAGGCAAAGGCCTCAGACAGAAAACACGGGAAACCTGCACAATGATGTGCCGCATGGACATGCCCGGTCCAATCGCCAGCCTGAACGTCTCCAACGCAACAGCCCTGGCGCTTTATGCAATCGATCGCATTTCTTCCGGGAAGCTGACAGCACGTTAAACAAAATGAGGCGCAACACCTCTTCAATGTCGCGCCTTTAGAACCTGCCGGTAACCAGTCTCAGCGGCGTGAGTTGATCTGCGGATAATTGTACTCCTGGCGATCATCGACATGATACCGATGGTACCGTTTAGGGTAGTGGCGATGCCGCTTGGGATAATAACCGATATAAGGTCTGTAATACCGGTTCTTGTAACGCCGGTGCTTATAATGGCGGGATTTGTAATAGCGTCGCTTGTAGTAACGCTTCTTGTGATACCGCTTCTTGTGGACCCCGATGTGGAATCCGGATGGTCCGATATAGACGTTCACACCGGCCTGAGCCGATGGCGAACCGCCGATTGGCAGCAGAAACAAGCCACCAAAAACCGTCAAAACTGCGAGGATTCTCTTCATTTTTCCCTCCTATCAGAAGGTTCGAGTGCCCCTCTCGCGTTGTGATCTTAACAAAATCTTAACGGTTTGGCGAGTGTGCGGACCAGATGAGAGCCGGCCATTCATAAAGCACCAGACCCTTAACCTGAATTGGCAGCGGTGCTTTAAGAATCTGTCTCTACGCGCGCTTTGATCCGAAAAGTCTGTCAACTTTGCAGAAGCACGCTTTTGTTTCTGCGCGAGCTTTGATCTGAAAAGTCTGTCAACTTTGCAGAAGCACGCTGTAGAAGAAAATAACCTCAAATTGGAATAGCGCGTGGAAAACTGAAAATTCATGCTGGACAGCAGCAACTGATATCTCTAAAGAAACGCGCATGTGCCGGTATAGCTCAGCTGGTAGAGCACCTGATTTGTAATCAGGGGGTCGGGAGTTCGAATCTCTCTGCCGGCACCATTCCCAAAAATTCCAATCCTGTAATCAGATGATGCCTACAATCCCAGCTTTGCTGCGATTTTAGACAGTGCGATGGCGTTACCGCCTCCGGTTTTTTCACGGATTGACAATCTGTGGCTTTCAACAGTCCGAACGCTGATGGTCAGTTGCTCTGCGATTTCCCGGTTGGTGAAGCCCCTCGAAATCCCGGAAAGCACTTCACGCTCTCTGCCCGACAACCCGTATGCATCCTCACATTCGGACGTGTCTGGTGCGGGTTCAGCGCTCTGGGCGGCATTGATGCTGGGACCAAGATAGGTACATCCCCGCGCCACAGCCTGGATTGCGAGGATCATCTCGCCCTTCGACACATCTTTCAGAATAAAGCCGTTGGCACCAATCCGAAGGGCCTCCTGCACATACTCCTCATTGTCATAAATGGAGAGAAACAGGATTCGGATAGCCGGATGTGTCTTGCGGATCTCGGAAGCCGCCTCCAGCCCGTTCATCCCGGGCATGGAGATATCCAGAAGAACAACATCCGGATCAAGCGAGCGACAGAGTTCAATCGCGCCAAAGCCATCACTGGCCTCACCAACAATGGCAATGGAAGCCTCGTCTGTCAGGCGGGCCCTGATACCATCACGAAGCAAGTCGTGATCATCCACAATCAGAAGTCTGATCGGATTCTCGAACATGGCGATTGCGCCCTCCTCGCGGCGATTGCGCCTTATTGTTTTTGCCGGCGCATTGAGGTCAGGCCTCGTTTATCTCCGCCAGCATGGACTGTTCTATGGGCAATCTTGCATGGATGGCAAGTCCTCCACCCGCGGTTCGGGAGAATCTTATGCGTCCGCCAAAGCTCTCAACCCGCTCCTGCATGTTTCTGATACCCAAGCCAGAGGAGACTGCTCCCCGATTTTCCTCTGAAGCCAGACCGACACCGTTGTCCTCCATCGTCAGATCCACATAGCCCCTCTTCACCTTGAGGCCGATCTTGACTCTGTCTGCACCGGAGTGGCGCGCAACATTGGTCAAAGCCTCCTGCACAACACGATAAAGCGCTGTACGGGCCTCATCAGACAGAAGCTTGCGGGACCGCTCTGTATCGACGTCTACATCAATGCCGGTTTGTCTGGAAAACTCCGATGCCAGGCTCTTGACCGCTGCGGCAAGCCCCATATCGTCAAGAACAGACGGTCGCAATGCCATGGAAATCCGACGCACTTCTGAAATCGCATTGTCCAGAGTTGTCATTGACTTGCTAATCGGGTCGGAGACAGCGCCCCGCCCCTTTGCCCTGTCGAGTGCGAGATCAAGGCCATAACGGGCAGAGACAAGAAGTTGACTGATCCCATCGTGAAGCTCCCGGGACACACGCTTGCGTTCCTGCTCCTGAACATCCACAAGGCGGGCGGCAAGCTCCTTCAGACGGCTGTCCGCCATTTTCTGCTCAGAGAACCGTGCCACGGCAATAACCATGGCCGTCATCAAAATGGCCCCCAGAGACAGGACCACCAGAACAAGCTGCGTCTGCCTGATATTGTTCTCAAGTTCAGCCTGAACCGGCAAAACCTGTTTGGAGACATCATCCAGATAGATTCCGGTGCCCAGCATCCAGCCCCATTTCTCAAAGAAGACCGAATAGCCCAGCTTTTCCACATACTCGCCGCTTGAAGGCTTTTTCCACACAAAGGAATAGAACTCTCCCCCGCTCCGGGCGCGATCAATCAGGTCCTTGACCACATGACGGCCATCTTTGTCCGTGAGCCCTATCCAGCTGCTTCCAACCAGATAGGTCAGGCGTGGATTGACGATGTTCTTGCCCTCTTCGTCATAGATGAAGAAATAGCTGTCCTCCCCGAATGTCATTTTTCGAACAATCTCACGCGCCTGTCGCTGGGCCTGGCGGGTTGGCGTCAGGGTAGACTGGTAAATCGGCGAGAGCGCATTGCGGGCCAATGTAACATAGTTCTTGAGTTCCTCGCGCTTCAGGGCAATGACCATAGCCTCCACAGTCTGTGCCTGTGACTGCGCCAGTCTTGTGGACTGAAAGGTAATCACCCAGAGCATCAGGCCTGACACCAGGAGCACTGGAAACAGGGTAATGAGGAAAAGCTTGGTCTTGAACGTCATGACTCTCATTCCGTAATAGGCGCCTTGATCGAAGGCAGCCCTGCAAATCGCGGGCAGCCTATCATAACCTGCCGAAACGATTACCGTATTCGGTAGTACTACCGATCCATTCCGTACTTGCACGAATTGAGAATATATCGTGTAGTGAGTAGACACCTCTGCAACAGGCAGAGAGTCTGTATGCGTAAAAACTGATTTTGGGAGGACTTAATGGAACGCCGTACCTTTCTGAAGGGCGCAGCACTTGCCGGTGCCGCAACAACACTGGCAGCCCCGGCCGTCGCTCAGGCAAAAAAAGAAATGGTCATCGTCTCCACATGGCCACGGGACTTTCCGGGCCTCGGCTTGCCGGCGCAGCGCCTTGCAGCGCGTATCGCAGAGCTGACAGAAGGACGCATTGACGTTCAGTACTTCGCAGCTGGAGAGCGAGTGGGCGCTTTCGACAGCTTTGACGAAGTCGCATCCGGCAACGCTCAGGCCTATATCGCCGCCGACTATTACTGGAAAGGCAAGCATCCGGGCTGGGCACCGTTCACCGCCATCCCGTTTGGCATGACCTACACAGAAATTGACGCCTGGATCAAATATGCAGGTGGTCAGGAGCTCTGGGATGAGCTGGCCAGCGAATTCGGCCTGAAGAACTTCGCCATGGGTAACACCGGCGTCCAGATGGGCGGCTGGTTCAACAAGGAAATCGAAAGCGCTGACGACCTCAAAGGTCTGAAAATGCGTATTCCGGGCCTTGGTGGTGACGTCATGGCGAAACTGGGTGCATCTCCTGTATCCCTGCCGGGCGGCCAGATCTATGAAAACCTCGTCTCCGGCGCGATTGATGCCACAGAGTGGGTTGGCCCGTATAACGATTACTTCATGAAGTTCTACGAAGCCGCCAAGTACTATTACTGGCCGGGCATGCATGAGCCGGGCGCACAGCTGGCTCTTGGCATGAATGCATCCTGGTGGGGCACCCTCTCCAAAACAGACCAGGCCATCATTCAGGCCGCCTGTAACGAAGAGAATGCCCGCACAATGGCTGAAACAAACGCCAATAACGGTGCATTCCTCAATCGTCTGATCAATGATCATGGCGTGCAGCTGCGTGAGTTCAACGACGACGTTTATGACGCCTTCGGTGAAGCCGCTGCAGAGGTGATCGAGGAAGCGCGCGATCACAGCCCGCTCTCCAAGAAGATCTACGATGCTGTTCTGGAAAAACGCGCCGAGCTCGGTGCCTGGACCCAGCTGTCTGACACAGCTTACGTCCAGAAGCGGAACAACGTGATCAACCGCTGATCCGCGCAAATCCAAAACATTTCAGACAAATGCCAAGACGGGAACTTTCCCGTCTTGGTCATATATAAGGGCTGTAATTCATGTCATCCCAGGCGTTTGAGGGTCAGGTTACCTCAACCTCCGTCCCGAAGATGACCCGCCTCTTCGGCTGGTGTCTGCTGGCAGTCATGCTGGTTTATCTGATCAACAATTTTCTGACGTTCGGCGCAGGTTTGTCTGGCCCCGTTGATGCGCTTGCCGGAAACGGCAATGCCACGGCGTGGTTACTGACAGCGTTCTATCCGGTCAGCCTGGTGCTCGCGCTGCTGTATGTTCAGAGAACGTCAGCCCGCACTCTCAGGGAAGACAGCGACATTATCACCGGCATCAACACCTATTTCATCCGGGCCGCCTTCTGGTGCGTCCTGATTGTCGGGCTGGTTGATGTGACAATCTCGTTCCTGCGCGTTGAAGGTCTGCTGGAACAGGTGGTCGGGGAACAGCTGGCTAAAGACCTGGGACGGTCCCACTTCCGCGGCCCTTACGTTCATATGCCGCTTCTGGGCCTCAGTGTGGTACTTGCAGCCTTTACCCGGACACTCGGCTTCACCTGGCTTGCCCTGTTGATTGTGGTCGCCGAGCTGGCCATCGTCTTCATGCGGTTCATCTTCTCTTACGAGCAGGCTTTCATGGCTGACCTGGTACGCTTCTGGTATGGCGCATTGTTCCTGTTTGCCAGTGCCTATACCCTGCTGGAAGAAGGTCATGTGCGCGTTGATGTGTTCTATGCGGGGTTCAAAACCAAGACCAAGGCCCTGGTCAACGCCATCTGTACCCTGACAATGGGCTTCACCCTCTGCTGGACAATCCTGATTGTCGGCATGGGGCAGAAATCATCCGTCATCAACAGCCCGATCTTCAATTTTGAAACCACACAGGCCGGGTTCGGCATGTACGTGAAATACATGATGGCCGGTTTCCTTGGTGTGTTTGCTGTCTCCATGATGATCCAGTTCGTCAGCTATCTGATGAGCGCGGTTGCCGACTATTACGGCCATCCGGGCGGACGCGAACAAAACACAGACCTCACTCACTAGGCACCGGAAATCATGGAACTTCTCTTTCTTCTCATACTCGTGCTGCTCATGGCAGTGGCACTTGGATCTGGATATCCGGTTGCCTTTGCCCTTCCCGGATCCTCAATCATTGCTATCGCCCTGGCTGCTCTGTGTGGCTATCTGTTTGCAGGCGACCCCAGCGCTTACTTCGCACAGGGCGGTCCCTGGCAATGGCTCAGCGCCGGCGTCACCAACCTGCGCGGAGTTTATTGGGAACCTGAACGGGATACCCTGATTGCCATTCCGCTGTTTATCTTCATGGGCATCATGCTGCAGCGGTCCAAGATTGCTGAAGATCTGCTGATCACAATGGCTCAGCTCTTCGGCCCTGTTCCGGGTGGTCTCGGTATTTCCGTGGTCTTTGTGGGCGCACTTCTTGCTGCAACGACCGGCATTGTCGGCGCTACCGTTGTGGCCATGGGCCTGATCTCCCTGCCCGCTATGCTGCGCAACAACTATTCCCAGTCGCTGGCAACAGGTACAATCGCGGCCTCAGGCACGCTCGGGCAGATCATTCCGCCATCCATTGTCCTGATTATTCTGGCTGACCAGCTTTCAAGCGCCGCCGATCAGGCGGGGACCGCCCGTAAGACCCTGTTCAAGGAATCGACCGGCGAGCTGTCCATGCCGTCAATCTTTGACGTTGGCTCCACCAGTGCCGGTGAAATGTTCCTTGGTGCTTTCCTGCCGGGTCTTGTGCTTGTCGCGCTCTATATGATCTACATTCTGGTCTATGCCTATATGAAGCCGGACAAGGCTCCGCCGGTCCCCTATGAAGGCAAATATGACCGGGCATTTATCACCAAGGTCTTCCTGACCCTGTTCCCGCCGCTGACACTCATCTTCCTCGTGCTTGGCTCGATCATTGCCGGTATCGCGACAGTGAATCAGGCCGGTGCCATTGGTGCAGGCGGCGCGCTGATCATGGCAGGCTACCGACTCAGAGAAGGCCACAAGCGGGCCTACTGGCCAGCCCTGATTGCCATCTTCTCTCTCATCGCAATCGCCTTTGTGCTGTCATTCTTCAACACCAACGTCAAAGCCATCAATACGGATAGTGATCGTCTCGGCATCGCACTCGCAACACTGGCGGTTATCGGCCTGACAGTTGCCCTTGCATGGAGCGGCTGGCGTGCCCTGAAGATTGAGGACACCCTGCGCGGCGTAATGGTGGAAACCGCCAAGACCACCGCTCTGGTGTTCATCATCCTGCTCGGTGCTGCCATTCTGACAGCGGCCTTCCGTGCCTTTGGTGGAGAGCATCTTGTGAAGGAGTTCCTCAACGGCCTGCCAGGCGGGTTCTGGACCAAGTTTGTCATCGTCATGGCCGTGATCTTCATCCTCGGCTTCTTCCTCGACTTTATCGAGATTGCCGTTGTGGTCGTGCCCATCGTGGCACCGATCCTGCTGGCTGACCCCGGCGCAAACATCACAGCTGTCTGGCTTGGTGTGATGATCGGTCTCAACATCCAGACCTCCTTCCTCACACCACCTTTCGGCTTTGCCCTCTTCTATCTGCGCGGAGTTGCACCTGCCACGGTCAAAACACTCCAGATCTACAAGGGTGTGATTGTTTTCATCGGCCTGCAGCTTGCGGCTCTGGCCATCGTTGGCGCCCTGCCGCAACTGGTGAATTATCTGCCGAACCGCGTCGCGTTTCTTTCAGATACGGCACCGCCACCGCGCAATCCGCGCCTCACCTACTGCATTGACCGCTATGTGACAGAAGAAGTCACACGCAATGGTGTTGCAATCGCTCAGGCTGTTCTCAATGCCAAGGCTATCAACATCGATGCTCTGCCGCGTAAGCTGTCATCAGACGCGACAAAGAGCTTTGATAATGTGGCCAAGGCTATTGATCTCCTGAAACAGGCAAACGAGGCCGAGAAGCGGATTGAGGAAGCATCTGTCGCGTTCAGACCACTTCATACCGAGGTTCGGGCCATTGAAGCGGATATCCGCAAGATCCGGAAAGAGATCAAGGACTACGATACCCGTATCAGCCGCCTGAACGATCCGTCCGAGCTTGACGCTCGCAAGAAGCTGGAAGCGCGTGTTGAAGTTCTGAATGCGGAAATCAACGCTCTTGAGCAGACCATTCCATCCGGATGGGATGCGGCTTACGCCAAGTTCAATGAACTGAAGAAAGCGGAAACAGATCTCCGTCGCGCCTATATGCGGGCTTCAACGCAGGCCTACGAGCCTGTTGGGGAACTGCTGGCAGTGATCGACAGTTCAGATGCCTTCCGGGCTCTGGAAGCCGATCTGAAGGCCGTCAAGGGTCAGCTAGATGCAGCAACGGCTGACAATCTGGCGAACCTGGTTCCGGTCTTCAAAGAGCTTGAGCGCAAGGTACGCGATGTTGAAGGCACATCCGACATCAAGTCGGCTCTGTCCAAAGCCAGACGCGCTGTCCGTGCCCGCAAGCCGGATCAGGAAAAAGCGGTCAAGGAGTTCGATAAGGCCCTCAAGCTTTACGCTGAACAACTGGACTGGCGTGGCAAGGCTGAAGCGGACATTGCACCGGGCCTTCGCCAGTATGAAGCCGCTATCCGGGAGACAATCGGTATTCGGCAGCAGCAGAAAATGACAAAGGACCAGGCTCTCTATGTTGCCGCCTGTGCCTCTGATCACCGCGATATCTCGCTGCACTTCTGATCTCGTGTCAGAAAACAATTCAAAAGCCGACGGAACTCCCGTCGGCTTTTTCTGTTTCACTGCTATAATTGAGTCTCCGGAATGCCCTCAGAAGGTCATTGGCAATGAAGATTATTGGCGGCATGGCCAGAAAACTCAAAACACTGCATGAGCAGATTGAAGCAGAAAAGCAGGCGGAGAAGGCGGGAAAAGAAAAACGTCCCGCGTCCGAAAGCGATCTTCACCATACTGAGGACCAGGGACTGGATTATGACAAAGAGCTGTGAAACAGTTTGATATCCGGGACTTAGAGTACCATTCGCAGTCTCTGTCGCGGATAATGAAATCCGGATGTAAGGGGTACGGACTGAATGGCTCGTCGGTTAAAGGTCGGCAGAGGAATAGGCCAGGAACTGAAACGCATTGTCCGTTCCGGATTGAAGAAGACAATCAGCGACCTGGCCTCAGCAGCAGACGATCCCGATGCAAGAATTCTGTCCGCCAGAAAACGGATTAAGATCATCCGCGCCAATCTGGTTCTGGCGAAGTCCCAACTGGGTCCGCACTACCGGACGGAGACCGACAATCTTCGGTCCGTGGCCCATCGCCTGGCCAAGGCTCGTGATCTGCAGGCTCTTATTGTCATCGCGGAAAACCTGGCGCGCACCTCAAGAGCGCAAGACGCGGATACAGCCATTGCTCTCTGTACTCTTTCCGTGTCTCTTTCCCATCTTCTGACAGAGGAACGTCCTGGCAAGACGGAACTCACCGAGGCTATAGGAACTCTCACCGGGTGCCTCGAACGGGTGACACACTGGTCTTTGACCGATGACTGCACCCCCTATTTCGATGCCTATCAGAAAACCTATAGCGGTGTGCGCAAACGGTTGGACTTCGGGTTCCGAGAGAACGATCCGATCCACATCCATGATGGACGAAAGCTGGTTATCAGGCATCGTCATCATCTGGTCGCACTCTCACAAGCAGCACCGGACCATTTCATCTCACGGGCAGAAGACATCAGAACCCTGAGGCGCAGCCTGGGCGACTATGACGACCTGATGGCGCTTGTAGCCTTTGTCGGCAAGGAAGGCCCGGCCCTCTATGACCTGTCGCCCCGACAGAGGGATCTCATCGCAAACCGCGCCCGTGAAATAGCACAGCCGTTTGCCCAGGCGGCAAAAGCACACTTTGAGACCATGTTTGCCGAGAAACCCAAGCGTCACCGCTTCAATGCGCAGTCTCTCTGGAACCTTGCTGAAGCTGAGACCGGTCCTGCCGTGTCAGACTGACAAAGCTTCTGGTGAGCTTCTGGGGAGCCTCCGACGACTCCCCGTTTCAGAACATGTCAGCGTCCCTTCCAGACAGGGTCGCGCTTTTCTGCAAAGGCCCGGGCTCCCTCAAGCTGGTCCTCGCTGGCATAGAGTGTCTGAATGGACGCAAATTCACGCCGATTCATCTTGTTCATGGATTCCTGGAAACTCATGGTTTCAGACGCCCGAACCACTTCCTTGATTGCCGCATAGACAAGAGGCGGTCCGCTGGCCAGAAGTTCCGCCATATCCAGAGCTGCATCCATCAGCTCAGCCGCCGGTACAATCCGGTTTACAAAGCCCCATCGGTGCGCTTCCTCGGCGTCAAGGCGTCGGCCGGTAAACAGCATCTCCATAGCGATATGATAAGGAATACGCTTTGGCAGCTTGGCGGTTGCCGCATCAGCAATCGTTCCTGAGCGAATTTCAGGCAAGGCAAATGTGGCATGATCAGCAGCAATAATGATGTCTGCACTGAGCGCCAGTTCAAAACCGCCTCCAAAGGCAATCCCGTTCACCGCTGCAATAACCGGTTTGCCAAGATTGGGCAGCTCCTGAAGACCACCAAAGCCGCCTTCACCATAATCCGCATCCGGTTCTTCCCCTTCAGCTGCCGCCTTCAGGTCCCAACCCGGGCAGAAGAATTTCTCTCCGCCGCCGGTGATGATGGCAACACGCAGGTTCGGATCATCACGAAACTCCACAAACGCCTTGCTCATGACACGGCTGGTTGCCGCATCAATGGCATTCGCCTTGGGGCGATCAAGGGTCACGATAAAGATAGCGCCTTTGCGTTCTACCCGGATCGGGCTTGCCTCTGACATCAGATTATTCCTCTCAAAGCTTCAATCACGTCTGAATGCGCCGGATAACCGCATCCACAGCAACTGCCCCCTCACCTTTCGGGCGCAGCATGACAGGGTTCACATCAAGCTCCAGCAGCCCGTCACCCTCTTCCATCGCATAGTGCACGACTGCGAGAACAAGGTCAGCGGCGGCTTCAAGGTCTGCCGGAGCAGCACCACGATAGCCTGTCAGAAGCGCCGCTGTCTTCAGAGACAGTAATGCCTCTATAATCTCTTCCCGTGTAGTCGGCAGAAGAAGGGTCGCGCTGTCTTTCAGCAAATCGACAAGGACACCACCCGCCCCGAGCACCAGATGCAGGCCAAACTGTTCATCACGGTTGATACCGACAAGGATTTCAGCGACGGTCCCCGTCACCATGGCTTCGACCATAAATCGATCAGACAGATGGGCCATGGAGTTATAAGCAGCTCGCACCTCGTCGTCGGTCTGCAGACCAACAGCCACGCCGCCAACATCACTCTTGTGGGCAAGGGTGTCGCTGACAACCTTCAGCACCACCGGCAATCCAAGTGCGCAAGCCGCGTTGACCGCATCATCCTCAGACGTGACCAGCTGGCGATCCGGCACAGGCAGGCCATAGCCAGAAAGAACCGCCTTGGCAGCATCCTCATCAAGACTGACAATGGTCGCAATGTCATCAACACCGCCAGCACCAATGCAACGCAAGGATTCTCCAGGCTGTCGCCTGAACGCAGCCCCTATCTCTGCCGCAGCTTCAATCGCATCATAAGCGTCATCAATCCCGACCATCGGCACCAGGCCAAGGCGGCAGAGTTCAGCGGCACGGTCTTCTGACAGGTTTTCCTGCAATGTCGCCAGAACAGCGGCTTTGGCACCTGTCACATGACTGGCTTCGGCCAGAGCATTCACCGCGGCCTGCCAGGCCTCATCACCGCAACGATCAGTTCTTGGGAAATCCAGAACCAGGATGGACAGGTCAAACCCGTTTGACAGCATGGCCGTAAAGGTCGCCGTCAACTTCTCCTGATCGCCCCAGATGAAGGTGTGATAATCAAGCGGGTTGGCAACGGCAACAATCTCGTTCAGCGTGTCCTTGACCCTGCCCCTTTCATCCTCCGCAAGAGCGCGGAAAAAGACAGCCCGCCCTTCCGCACTGTCAGCCATCAGACTGGCCTCACCGCCTGAACAGCTCATGGATGTGATAGATGTCCCATCCAGCGGACCAAGCACATGCAGCAGTTTCAATGTCTCAAGGAAGGAGGGCAGTGAATAGACACGAGCGGCCCCCAGGCGGCGCAGAAACGCATTTGTCAGAGAATCAGATCCGGCCAGGGAGGCTGTGTGGGAGATGGTCAGGGCCTGCGCGGCTTCAGACCGACCTATTTTAAGCACAACGACCGGAATATTCTTCTCCCGAGCCTTGAGGACCGTGGCCTCAAAAGCAGCGATATCGTCAATACCCTCGATATGAAGACCAAGCACCGTCACGCGCGGATCATCAAGGGCGGCAGATGCCAGTTCAGAAAGCCCGCATTGTGCCTGATTGCCCGCAGTCAACACATAGGCAACCGGCAACCCACGCGCCTGCATGGTCAGATTAATCGCAATATTGGAGGATTGCGTCAGGATGGCCACACCCGTCTCAACCGCAGCACCACCATGCTGGTCCGGCCAGAGCAAGGCACCATCCATATAGTTGATACAGCCGTAGCAGTTGGGCCCGAGGATCGCCATGGGCCCGGCAGCCTCTATAAGCTGCTCCTGGAGGTCGGCACCATCATCAACTTCTCCAACCGCTTCCTTGAACCCCGACGCATAACAGACAGCACCACCAGCCCCGGCTTCAGACAATTGCCGAACCAGATCAATGGTCAGATAGCGATTCACGCCGAGAAAGGCTGCATCCGGCGCTGATGGCAGATCAGCAACTGACGCAAAGCATGGATACCCTTCCACAAGCGTCTTCTTTGGGTGAACCGGCCAGATCTGTCCCCGATATCCCATACGCTTGCATTGCCGAATGGCCTCGGCGGCTTCATTGCCACCAAAAAAGGCGATGGATCTTGGCCTCAGCAGTCGGCCAAGCCCCTCTCGAAACGATCGCGCCGCCATCAGCATCAGGCCCCCAGCGGACGCAGCAAATCGCGGCTGATAATGTGACGCTGAATTTCGGATGTGCCATCCCAGATCCGTTCCACACGGGCGTCCCGCCAGAACCGCTCAAGCGGGAAGTCATCCATCAACCCCATGCCGCCATAGATCTGGATCGCCTCATCCGTCACCCGTGCCAGCATTTCCGTGGCATAGACCTTGGCAGACGCGATTTCACGATTGGCAGGCAGCTCCTGATCAAGACGCCATGCAGCAGCCAGTGTCAGATAGTCAGCCGCATCAATCTCGGTAATCATGTCTGCAAGCTTGAAGGAAATGCCCTGAAACTTGCCAATCGGCTGACCAAACTGCTTCCGCTCCGCTGCATAGTTCAACGCATAGTCAAAGGCCCGGCGGGCACGGCCAACACTCATCGCAGCCACAGTAATCCGCGTTGCGTAGAGCCACTCATTCATCACGGCAAAACCACCATCAACCTCACCCAGAACCTGGGCATCCGGCAGACGGCAATCATCGAAATTCAGAACGTAGTTGAGATACCCACGATGAGAAACCGACTTGTAACCGTGCACCACCTCAAAGCCGGGCGTGCCACGGTCGACAAGGAATGTGGTGATCCGTTTTTTCGGCCCACGGGGCGTATCGTCCTCACCGGTTGCAACAAAAACGATAAAGAAATCCGCGTGTTCAGCACCGGAAATGAAATGCTTGGTACCGTTCAGAACCCAATCACCACCATCACGACGGGCGGTGCACTTCATGCTGCGCACGTCCGAGCCGGCATCAGGCTCGGTCATCGCCAGAGCATCCATCTTCTCACCACGTACAGCCGGGAAAAGATAACGTTCACGCTGCTCGTCATTACAGGCCATCAGAATATTCTGTGGTCGTCCCCAGAAATGGTTGAGCGCCATGGACGCCCGACCAAGCTCACGCTCCAGCAACGCAAACTCCAGATGGTTGAGACCGCCGCCGCCAACCTCTTCGGGGAAGTTCGGCGCATAAAAGCCAAGATCCAGCACCTTTTGCTTCAGTTCCTGGCCAAGCTCTTCCGGCACCCGACCAAGACGGTCGACTTCTGCTTCATGCGGATAAATTTCATTTTCAACGAAGGAGCGGACCGTCTCGACGATCATCTCCTGTTCCTGAGTCAAACCGAAATGCATGGTGCACCTCTTTCAGAACAGCGGTTGCTAGTTGATCGATTCCGTATGACCATCAACGGTCAGGGCCTGGCCGGAGATCATCTTCCCGGCAGGCGATGTGATAAACAGGATCATCTCTGCCAGATCATCGGCACTGACAAAGGACTTGAGAGATGTTCCTGCTGTATAACTGGCCCGGATTTCCTCTTCAGACCGACCGGTCGCTCTGGCATCTGCCGCAATAACCCGGTCCATCCGGTCTCCACTGACAGCACCCGGGCAGATGACATTGACCCGGACATTCGAACTCCCCAGTTCCATGGCCATGGACTTGGTCAGACCGATGACACCCCATTTGGCGGCAGCATATGGCGTGCGGTTCGGATAACCATAGAGCCCGGCGGTGGACGAAAAATTCACGATCGACCCGCTCTTCTGTGCCTTCATCAGAGGAATGGCTTTGCGGCTGCACAGAAAAGTTCCATCCAGCGTGACCGAGATACAGGCCTTCCACGCATCAAGAGAGAGGTCTTCAAGCGGACCCGTCGGCCCGCCGATACCAGCCGTATTGACCAGGATGTCGATGCCCCCGAGGCGGTCCAGAGCCTGTGCGAATAACTGATCAACCTGGCTTTCGTCGGTCACATCAGCCGCACAGCCGCCAGCAAGCCCCTCTGCTTCAACCGCTTGTGCAACGGTCTCATCATTAACATCGCAGATGAAGACCTGATCGCCGCGTTCTCTCAGACGCTGAGCCACCGTGCGTCCGATTCCGTTACCGCCTGCAGTGACAACAACACGTAAACTGTCGGCCATACTCGTCCTCCCAAACCCGCAGGCTTCCAAACATTATCGAAAGGCTATCGACATTTGCCGGAGTGATAAATACATTTTTCGACAGAGTTGATACGGTTTCCGAGGTATTTTTGATGCATATGGCCTTCGTCCTGTTTGATCATTTCAGCGGCCTGTGTCTCTCCAACGCTCTGGAGCCACTTCGTGCTGCCAATATGAAATCGGGGCGCGACCTGTATTCCTGGTCACTGGCCAGTCCGGACGGGAAACCTGCCGTGACCTCAAGCCAGTTACAGATCAACGCTGATTTCTCCATTGATACACTGCCGAGGCCCGATATTCTCTTTGTCATGCCGAGCTACCATTACACCCAGCATGAAACGCCCGCCGTCCTCCGTTCCCTGCGCCAATGGGCTCAGGCCGGACTGACTCTGGGTGGTCTTGATTCCGGTAGTCATCTGCTCGCGAGAGCCGGATTACTGGATGGATATCGCGCAACGATACACTGGGAAGAACTCGGCATCTTTGAAGAGCGATTCCTGAACGTGACTGTTGTCGCCGACCGCTTCGTCATTGACAGAAATCGCATCACCGCTGGTGGTGGAACCACAACACTGGACCTGATGTTGCATCTGATCAGACGCGACCACGGGGAAACGCTGGCCAATGATGTGGCAGGCACTTTTATCTATGACCATGAACGCGCATCCGGCGACCCGCAATGGTCCAATCCGGGTGGCATTCATGCAAAACGCTATCCCAAGCTGGCCCGCGCTCTGACCATCATGTCAGGCTCTCTGGAAGAGCCTGTCGCCATTGGTGAGCTGGCTCGCAAGACCGGGATGAGCCAGAGAGACCTGGAGCGATTGTTCAAAAAGGTTCTCTCCACCAGTCCGAATGCCTACTATCAGCATCTCCGCCTGGCCAAAGCCCGCAGTCTGCTGATGGAAACGGCGCTGACCGTTGCAGAGATCGCAGCACGCACCGGGTATACATCCGGCAGCGCCTTCTCTCGAGCCTTCCGCTCCCATTTTGGCCACGCCCCCGGCAAGCTGCGCCAGATGCGATAAAGGCCGCCCGGAGGCGACCTTTATACTATTCCATCGGGTCTGACATCTATCAGTTGCCAGCTGACTCCATGCCACCCTTCTGCTTCCGCTCTTCCAGCAGCTTGTCGAGCCAGTCCGGATCCATCTCCGGCACTGATGACAACAGAAGTTCCGTATATTCATGATGCGGCGGAATGAACATCTGGCTCTTTGGTCCGTGTTCAACCACCCGTCCCTGCAACATGACAACCACTTCATCGGCGATGGAGCGGACCGTCGCAAGGTCATGCGTGATGAACATGTAAGCCAGATCAAACTCGCTCTGCAGTTTGTCGAGCAGGCGCAGAATACCTTCCGCCACCAGCTGATCTAGCGCAGACGTCACCTCATCACAGATGATGAATTCAGGCTCGGCGGCAAGAGCGCGCGCGATACAGATACGCTGCTTCTGGCCGCCCGAAAGCTCACCCGGCAGCCGGTCAATGAACTGATCCGGCTCAAGCTCAATCATGTCGAGAAGCCCGCGGATACGCTCTTCCTTCTTTTTGCCTTTCATGCCGAGATAGAATTCTAGCGGCCTGCCGATCACATCCCTGATCCGCTGCTTCGGATTAAGGGCTGTATCCGCCATCTGATAAATCATCTGGACACGCCGCAGCAGATCCTTGGACCTGCTGCGATAATCCGCAGGAAGGATCTCGCCGTTAAACAGAACCTCCCCTTGCCGTGGAGGCAGGAGGCCGGTCACACAACGGGCTGTGGTTGACTTGCCTGAACCGGATTCACCCACAACAGCAACAGTTCTGCCACGATGGATCTTGAACGACACATCATGCAGAACCGGCACATTGCCATAGGCTGCCGTTACATTGCGGATTTCGACAACTGGCGTTTCACTCTCAGGGGCCGATGGTTTTTCAGCTCGTTGAAACTCGCGCACCGCCCACAGGGACTTGGTATAGTCTTGCTGCGGCGAAGACAGCATGGTCCGCGTGTCAGCCTCTTCCACCTCATTGCCATAGCGCAGAACCTTGATCTTGTCAGCCATCTGCGCCACGACCGCCAGATCGTGCGTGATGTAGATCGCGGCTGTGTTGAACTGCTCAACAATATCCCGGATGGCTGACAGCACCTCAATCTGCGTTGTCACATCCAGCGCGGTAGTCGGCTCATCAAAGATGATCAGATCCGGACGGCAGGACATGGCCATGGCCGTCATCGCACGCTGCAACTGACCACCGGAGACCTGGTGCGGATAACGGAAACCGATCTCCTCAGGGTTCGGCAATCGCATGCGCCGATACAATTCCACCGCATCCTCAGACGCTGTTTCAGCCGACAGAATACCATGCTGAACCGGTGCTTCATTATACTGATCGATGAGCTTGTGAGCCGGATTGAATGACGCAGCCGCTGACTGGGCCACATAGGCAATCCGGGCACCGCGAAGTTCCCGCTTGTGGCCTTCACTGGCTGTCACCAGATCCACACCATCAAACATCACCGAGCCGCCATTGATCCGGCAACCGCCTTTGGTATAGCCCATGGCTGCCAGACCGATTGTGGACTTACCCGCCCCGGATTCCCCGATCAGGCCCAGCACCTCGCCCTTGTGGAGTTTCAGATCCACGCCATGAACAATGCCATGCCATTTTTCGTCGGAATATCCCTCAATCTTCAAGCCTTTGATGTCGAGGAGTACTTCTCCAGAGGTCACAGATGTCTCTTTCATCTTCCTACTCCTTCAGACCGCTTGAACGATGCAGCATCCAGTCAACCACGAAGTTGACGGCAACTGTCAGCAGGGCAATAGCACCGGCGGGCAGAAGCGGCGTCAGACCAAGCGTGATGTCATCAGCAGCAAAGGTGATCAGGGTTGCGTTGTCACGCACCATGGATCCCCAGTCAGCCGTTGGAGGCTGAATGCCAAGACCAAGGAAGGACAGGGCAGCGATAAACAGGAAGACGAAGCAGAAGCGCAGGCCGAATTCCGCAATCAATGGAGCCATGGAGTTTGGCAGGATTTCATGCCGGATAAGCCACCAGAGCCCCTCTCCGCGCAGCTTGGCTGCCTCGATGTAATCCATCACCACGATATTGCCGGCAACAGCGCGGGTCAGGCGATAGACACGGGTCGAGTCCAGAACTGCAATCACCAGGATCAGAACGATCATCTTCATCTGTCCGTCACTGATGATGAAAAGACCAACATCGACCGCACCCACCTTGGAGAAAATCGTCAGCAGCAGCAGAGCAAAAATCAGAGATGGGATCGACATCAGAACATCGACAATCCGGCTGAAGAACTGATCAAGCCAGCCACCCAGCGTAGCCGCCAGCAGGCCCATCAATCCGCCAAGAACAAAGGCGATTACGGTTGTTGCCAGAGCAATACCCACTGTGTTCCGAGCACCATAAATCAGTCGGGACAGCATATCCCGGCCAAGATTGTCCGTGCCGAGGAAAAACTCGCCAAACCAGAGATCATATTCCGGACCAACAATTTCCGTCTCACCGTGCGGTGCCAGAATTGGCGCAAAAAGCGAAACCAGAATATAGGACAGGATCACGATCATGCCGAACCAGGCGCTGAGCGGAGCTGTTTTCAAACCTTTCCAGAGGTCTGTCATCATAAGTTTCCCCTCCCCTTAGCGCGGATGCAGCAAGCGTGGATTGC
The DNA here is from genome assembly GCF_030845175.1 of Coralliovum pocilloporae. NCBI lineage: Bacteria > Pseudomonadati > Pseudomonadota > Alphaproteobacteria > Hyphomicrobiales > Coralliovaceae > Coralliovum > Coralliovum pocilloporae. The sequence goes on from NZ_CP132542.1 coordinate 334,506, forward strand.
TGAGAATTGACAGGATATCGGCTGTCAGGTTCAGCAGGATATAGGTTGCTGCGAAAATCAGACAGGCTGCCTGCACAACGGTGATGTCACGCTTGGCGACCGAATCCACCAGCAACTGCCCCAGGCCCGGATAGACAAAGACCACTTCAACAACCACAACACCCACAATGAGATAGGCAAGGTTCAGTGCAATCACGTTGATGATCGGCGCCAGTGCATTTGGCAAGGCGTGTTTGACGATTACCCGTGACTTGGAAAGCCCCTTCAGATGAGCCATCTCGATATAGGGGGATGCCAGAAGGTTGATAATAGCCGCTCGCGTCATGCGCATCATATGCGCGATCACCACAAGCGTCAGCGTCAGGGCTGGCAGGAAGGACTTGTACATCCGTTCCAGGAATGGCGTACCCGCATCCACATTCGAGATCGGCGGGAACCAGCCAAGCTGAACCGACAGGAACAGGATAAGGATATAGGCAACAAAGAACTCAGGAAATGAAATCGATGTCAGCGTCGACACATTGATTGCACGGTCAAACAGTGAATTCCTGTAAAGCGCCGCCAGAACACCAAGCGCAATGGCAAGCGGTACGGCGATAACTGCTGCAAAAGCAGCCAGGAACAGCGTATTGCCAAGCCGGGAACCGATCAGTTCCGAAATTTCCCGCTGGTTAGCCAGGGATTTGCCGAAGTCCCCCTGAAGCACGCCACCAAGCCAACTGAAATAGCGCGTGAAAGCAGGCTGATCGAGACCAAGCTCCCGACGGAAAGCAGCAACTGTTTCTTCCGTTGCAGCCTGACCGAGAATTTCCTGTGCAAGATCACCTGGAAGAAGTTCAACGGCGGAAAAGATAATAACAGAGACGACAAAGAGCGTCAGAAGCCCCAGCCCCAAACGCTGAAAGACCATGCGTAGAATAGGATGCATATCCGGACCCCAAAACCGAGTTCAATGACAAAAAAGCTGGGGAAGATTGACTTCCCCAGCTCGGTATCGGTTCAGGTCTTAGGAATCGAACCACCAACGCTCAAGGGCCTTGTTGCCATCAAGATCCCAGTTGGAAGCGAACTTGTCATGGCCGACATTTGCAGCTGTCGCGAAGACATAGCTTGCATACATCGGAACAACCGTACCACCATCATTGCTGCAGAGTTCCTGCATTTCGTAATACATGGCACGACGCGTATCTTCGTTAAGCTCTGCACGAGCCTGAACAAGAAGTTCGTTGAAACGCTCGTTTTCCCAATGGGTATCGTTCCAGGCAGCGCCCTTGGAATAGGCAATTGAGAACATCCAGTCCTCTGTCGGACGGCCACCCCAATAACAGAAGCACCAGGGCTTCTTCAGCCAGACGTTGGACCAGTATCCATCATTCGGCTCACGGATGACGTTGATATTGATACCGGCCTTTGCTGCATGCTCTTTGTAGAGAACAGCGGCATCAACAGCTCCGGCAAAGGCTGCATCTGCAGACGACAGGTCCACATTGATGCTGTCAACACCAGCTTTCTTCAGGTGATACCTCGCCTTTTCAGGATCATAGGCGCGCTGCGGCAGATCCTTGTTGAAATATTTGTTGGCCGGGCTGATCGGATGGTCGTTGGCAACCTGACCATATCCGCGCAGCACTGTTTTCACGATAGCTTCACGGTCAATCGAATATTTCAGAGCCTGACGGACATTCACGTCATTGAACGGCGCAACATCCACGTGCATCGGAATGGTGTAATGCTGTGTTCCGGTTACCTGATGCACATTCAGTTTGCGATTGCGCTTGAGCAGGTGAACCGTTTTCAGATCACAGCGGTCCATAGCGTGGATCTCGCCGGACGTCAGGGCATTGGTCCGGGCCGCCACATCCTTAATTGAGAGAACTTCGATGGAATCAAAGTGAGCCCGCTCATCGCCACGCCAGTAGTTACCAAACTTCTTAAAGGTGGCTTTCACACCTGGCTCAAAGCTCTCGAGAACGTATCCGCCCGTTCCAATCCCTTCCTGCCATTTGCCGTCAGGCATAATTGACAGATGGTAATCAGAAATGATGTACGGGAAATCGGCATTGCCTTCTTTCAGCTCAAAGACAATCGTGTGGTCATCGTCTTTCTTGATTTCGACAACCGGGTCCAGAACGCTTTTCGCCGCTGACTTCGAATCGTCACCGCGATGGTGATTCATGGATGCGATGACATCATCTGCCGTCATCGTCTTGCCATTGTGGAACTCAACGCCCTTGCGGAGTTTCACAGTCCAAGTCTTGGCGTCAGCGGATGCCTCTACGCTCTCGGCCAGGTTAGGAACAGCATTGCCCTCATTGTCCACATCAACGAGACAGTTACGGGTCGCATAGTTCACCTGCTGGGGGAACGTATTGTCGATCGCGCCCGGATCCAGGGATTCCGTTGTGCTGCCGCTGCCGATACCGATCTTGAAATGCCCGCCTTTTTTCGGGGCAGCCTTTGCAGGGCTTGTCAGAAGTGCTGACGCAGCGCTTGCAGTGATCCCGACAGCAGCCGCACCCGCCATGAAATCACGACGGCTGAGATGGCCTGACAGAACCAGATCACGCATTTTATTGAGCTCATTTGACATTATGAGTCTTTCCTCCCTAGTCAAAGTTAAAGAATTGCCGCGTTAGTCGGCTATTCCCGATTTGTCACACGGACATATGACAGCTTGATAATGTGGGCCCTCGCATTGTCATTTTGATGCAAGACCTCCTCCCAGAGGTATGCCCGACATTGATCTGTTGAGTGGTATTACAGAACGAAGCGTCTGAACAATCAACCACTTTGGCGTTTTTACACAGCCTCATTCAGAAAGTCTAAAGGTCCAAACACAGGCATTATTAACACGAAACGACATCAATATTGCCAAAATCACCTCAAGACCCAAAAAATCCGATCAATTTTACCGGACATGCAGCCCAGTGAATTCAGCATCCATGGGAAAAATGAAGGTGATAACAGCGATTTGACCAGCGACTTGCACAGTTTTTGCGAAGCATTTCATATTGCTGGTACACTCACCGAATAGAAATCAGATTAATGTGTTAACAACAATATACACTGGAACCGGGAGAACATTACGATGAAACTGGCCATTTTTGCGCTTACCATTGCCGCAACAACTGTCTCTATACCGCTGCAGTCCGTGGCCGCTGATGATCCGATCTTGACACGTCAGGCTCTGATGAAATCCGTCGGCGCGGCAACCAAAGCAGCAGGCGCAATTGTTAAGGGTGAAGCCGAGTATGACGCGGTCACAGCCGAGCTGACCATGCGGGTCATGCATGGAGCTGCCGTTGGTTTCAGCCATTACTTCCCGGAAGGGTCAGACACCGGCCACAAGAATGAAGCAAGTCCGGAAATCTGGAAGGACATGACCGGTTTCATCGCAGCTCGTGACAAGTTCAAGGATGACTCAGCAGCCGCCATCGGCAATGCGTCTAAAGGTGCGGACGAGTTCAAACAGGCGTTCCTCTCAGTGGTTGCCAACTGCAAATCCTGTCACGAAAAATATCGCGTCAAGAAATAGGAAAATCACATGATGCGGCGTCTTACAGTCAGTGTGATTCTGCTCGCCATAGCGGGGTTCGCCGGATTCTGGTTTCTGACCAGCCCCCAACGCATAGACGCCGCCTCTCTTCCGGCTCATACCCCGGACCTTGATAACGGCCGCCTCATGTTTGATGCTGGCGGCTGTGCATCCTGTCACGCCCCCAAGGGTGCCAAGGGCGATGACCGGCTGGTTCTGACCGGGGGGCATGAGCTTAAAACGCCCTTCGGCATCTTCCGGGTTCCCAACATTTCATCTGACCCCGATCATGGGATCGGCAAATGGACAGATGAGGAATTTGTCACCGCTATGGTCAAAGGCGTCTCTCCGGAAAATAAGCATTACTATCCTGCGTTCCCGTTCAGCTCCTATCAGCGGATGACTTTACCGGATCTGCTTGATCTGAAAGCCTTTATGGATACGCTGCCAGCTTCAGACATACAGAATGCAGACCACGACCTTCCTTTCCCCTTCTCGGTAAGACGAGGCCTTGGTGTCTGGAAGCTGCTCTTTCTGGATGGCAAGCCTTTCGCTCCGGATCCTTCACAGTCGGACATCGTCAACAGAGGCGCCTACCTCGTATCAGGCCCGGCCCATTGCGGGGAGTGCCATACACCACGTAACCTTATAGGCGGCCCAATAGAAAACCGTCACCTGGCAGGCGCACCAGCAGCCGAAGGCGATGGTTTTATCCCCAATATTACGCCACACAAGACAGGCATCGGAAGCTGGAGCGAAAGTGACATCGTCTATTCGCTCGAAAGCGGCTTTACTCCGGAGTTTGATTCCTTCGGTGGCTCAATGGTCTCCGTGCAGGAAAACATGGCACGTCTTCCGGCAGAAGACAGAGCCGCAATAGCAGCCTATCTGAAATCAGTTCCAGCTCTTGTAACTGAAAAGAACTAATAACCAGACTTGCAGAGTCATGATTTTGGCACAATCCGCCAGAATAATGGAATTGGAATACAAATGGTGATCCGGCTCAGTATGGATCATCTATAAATAGAAAGAGACGCCATAGCAGGGAATTCATCGTCCATATAAGGAGGACACGATATGGGACGAGTAAGAACGATAGCTGAAAAACCGGACTTCTGCCTCTACGGAGCGGCTTTTGGTCTGTCTGCGGCAATCTGGCTGACCCTGACTGTGGTTATCCTGCTTTAAACAAAGCAGCTTATCCATAAGCGCAAACAGTGTCTCATAACACTTGGCTCGGCCAATCTCTTGGCGATTCAATAGGCAAAGCCGCGTCTTCTTTTGCTGTTCGGCCACCTTCCACCTGTCAACATCGCAAATAGCCAATGTAGCATTGGCGTTTGGCTCTACACATGGTACTGGCAATGGATCGTCAGGAAAGAGCCATGCGTAAAACCGATAAGCCGATTGAAAATATTGCTTTTATCTCCAGTCCTACGGATGAGGCAGAGCAAGCCCGTCGCCGTCTGGCCCATCGCTATGGTTCGGTTTCTCCCAAGAACGCAGATGCCATTGTTGCTCTCGGTGGCGATGGATTGATGCTGCAGACCCTTCATCGGTTTATGGGCAGTGATATTCCCATCTACGGCATGAACCGTGGATCTGTCGGCTTTCTGATGAATGAATTTCGCATGGATGACCTGATTGAGCGGATCAACGATGCTGAGATCACACGTCTGACGCCTCTCAAGATGGATGTGACAGACACATCAGGGCAACACCATTCCGCTATGGCGTTGAATGAAGTCTCCATGCTGCGTCAGGCCCATCAGGCAGCAAAGCTGCGTCTGTCTATTGATACTCAGATGCGTATGGAAGAATTGATCTGCGACGGTGTCATCGTGGCAACACCGGCAGGCAGTACCGCCTACAATCTGTCTGCTCATGGTCCGATTCTGCCGATTAACGCCCCGCTCCTTGCTCTGACACCAATCAGCCCTTTCAGACCAAGACACTGGCGCGGCGCTCTGCTGCCGAACCATGTTGCGGTTCAGATTGAGGTATTGGAAGCCAGCAAAAGGCCGGTCAATGCGGTCGCCGACCATACCGAATTCCGCTCAGTCCAGCATGTTTCCATAGAGCAGAACCCGGATGCCTGCTGCTACATCATGTTTGACCGTCGACACCCCTGGGAAGAGCGAATCCTCAACGAACAGTTCCGGTACTGACATACATCCAATCCACATGATCGCCGAGGCCATAAGAACACATCGCGCATTAGTCCGTTCTTAACAACCTGTTGTGCATAATCTGTCCAAACACATCGCAAGATGCGGGACGGCATGACAAGAGTTGACCTCAGTACAGTTCGAATTCTGATAGCAGATGACAATTCCCACATGCGTCGGATTGTCAGAACGCTGCTGAACAGCTACGGCGCGCGCGACATCACCGAAGCGGAAGATGGCGCAGAAGCGCTTGAACTCTTTAAGGCTTCCGGGCCGGACATCGTTATTACCGACTGGATCATGCCTATCTTTGATGGCCTGGAACTGACACGGATGATCAGAAGTGAGGATGCCTCTGGTAATCCTTACGTTCCTATCATCATGCTGACCGGCCATTCCGAGAAGAAACGAGTTGTCGAAGCCCGGGACGCCGGTGTGACAGAGTTCTTGTGCAAACCCATTTCAGCCAAGGGTCTGTACATGAGGGTGCTGAACTGCATTGTGAACCCTCGCCCATTCGTCAAAAGCAAAACCTTCTTTGGCCCGGATCGCCGCCGGTTCACCAATCCGCATTATGCAGGCGAGGAACGACGTACCGAACCCGCCCCGCAACAGGCAGAGAACGGCTAGGTCCGGATAGAGATCGAGAGTTATCATGACACAAGAGATCGAAGACAAAGGCACCCATCAGATTATCAAGCCGCCGAACGATCTGCGGCAAAAGACAAAGCCGTCGCGATCAAGCCCTCCGAATTTCGATCCGATTGCCAAAGCCGAACAGGCGCTGCATCAAATGTCCGGCAACTTCACACTGTGGATTGAAGAGGAAGTCGCAGCCCTGGTCAAAGCCTGGAGTGTGGCACGGGAAGCTGGCCTTTCAACAGACAGCATGGACGACCTCTTCCGCGCTGCCATTGACATCAAAGGGCAGGCTGAGACATTCGGTTATCCGATTGCAGGCTCAATTGCCGACAGCCTGTGTCGCCTGGTCGAACATGGTCAGGAAGGCAACCAATTACCTGAACCCCTTCTTGATCAGCATGTGCAGGCAGTTCGTGCCGTCGTCAGAGAGCGCGCTAAAGGTGATGACAGCCAGATTGCACTGTCTCTCCTGCATAACCTGACAGATGTGACGAACGACTATATCGCCCAGAGCGCCTGATACGTTATCGCGCTGAAGCCAAAGCATCCAAGCCTCGTCACTATTGGCGGGGCTTTGCTTTTTGGCTCATTGGTTGAAAAATCCAATCGGAATTACGCAGCCCGCTGTGAAGCAAAGGCATCGGCATCAGACCGTGCAGCATCGCGCGCCGCATCACTGGCAAATCGTCTGAGCATGGCCAGAAGTGCATCGGCATCACTACGATCAATATCTTCAAGACGGGTCAGAACCCGCTCCAGCATTCGACGAACGCGAGCGTATTCCGACATGCCTTCATCAGAAATCAAGTCATCGAGATAGGTTTCAATACCAACCACAATGGCCGGAATCATCTTGTCCGGCAAATGGGCCTGCCTGCAGACTGTTTCGATAGAAGCACTGCGACCGGAATAGAGCAAATCAGACACGCGCTCGACCGGTAACCGGGCCAGTCGGGCCAGAGCAATTTCGATAAAGCGGAAATGCCCGAGACACAGAGCCCGCAGCAACAGTGCGGGTGTCAGACGATTGCTGACCTTGAGATGTTCAACAAGGACATCCAGATCGTCCATCTGAAGATCAACGGCAAATCCGAGTGTCGCCTTCTCACAGGCCTCCCGAACAACCGTCTGGGCCCGTTCCGGCTTCATCCATGCCCGCTCAGTCACAAGAGACCGAAGAGCAGCAGCCAGCCTCTGCATCAGGTCTTCACGCACTCTGACCGGCAAATCATCCCGATCCAGCAGAAGCTGACGAATAGACGGGTCATTACCAAAACGCTCGACAATCCGTTCAACGCTGAAAGCCGCGATGGATGCAAATGCGTTCTCGAGAAGATCAACAACAGCGTCTTCCTCGCCCACTTCCGCAAGAGCGGCAGCAACGGCCCGGCTCACATCACCGCGCTGGGCAACGGCTCTCTGACGCGCCAGAGGACCAACTGCGACCAGATCAACCAGGTCCGCATCATCCAGAACAGGTGAACGAAGCAACACGGGCTCCGCAACACTCATCTGATCAGCAGCAAGACCCAGTACAATATGCTTTGGCGCATCAGGCTCAGAAGCCAGAGCGTGTGCCATAGCAGCCCGGACACGGGGGGCTGGATCATCAAGAAGGACAGTCATCACGGCCTCAAGCCGCTCACGGTCAAGTTCTGGCAAAGGGGAATGGAGATAGGTGCGCACCAAAGCATCTGCGCCCTCCGCTCGCCGATTGACAGGAGCGCTTTCCATCCATTCCAGAAACTGATCTGCGATCATCATGATATCCGAACTCAACCACCGTTGCCCCAGAATGGACGCCGGGTGGTTAACGTTCGGTTCACCATAAAATCGAATGCATCCAAAAAGATGAATTTGAACTGTATCAGGAGACTTTCCCGAGCGCTTATCTCTCCCTGCAAAAACCAGGGACAGAAGGCATAATTTCAGGCAATCAAAATAAGAAATCAGCCTCCGATATTGGAGAAATATGCATCACCTTCAATATAGTTCAGCAGCCTATACCCTGAATCATTCAGGAAGCTTTTGACTTCATCATCATTCTTGTTGCCCATCTCGATCTGCAACACCATCTCGTTATTCTGCAGAAAGGCTTTCATTCCCAGAAGGGTATTCAGTGTATAGCCTTCAACGTCAATTTTTGCCAAAATCCTCTCCCCTTTCATGGGAAGAAAATCATCAAGTCGCGCTATTTCGATTGTTTCGATATTGCTGTATTGCCGCGACCTTGCACATAATTCCGGATCAATAGCGGACACGCCTGTAGAATTCCGGTCGATATGAATCTGTGCCGTTTCATTCATCTCGCCCAGCGCGATGTTATGACACTGAACTCTATTCTCCAGACCATTGAGAAGGAGATTTGTATTAAGCCTGATAAAGGTTGACTTCACCGGCTCAAAGCTATGAACGGCATCAATATCCGTCAGTGTCGGCAATAATACACTGTACAGGCCAATATTGGCGCCAATATCAAGAAAACAGTTCAAGTTATTCTCTTTTATCAGCTCCGCACATCTCTCAATCTGGCGATTTTCAAAATCAATTCCTGAGAGAAGTCGATTGTCTATCCAGTCCTTTGGATTCAACAGGAGCAGGCACCCTCTCCTCCGGCAAACGATTGGTGTTTTGCGCAACCGATAAAATCTCTTCACGAGACTCAACAGTATATTTTTTCTCAAAATCAGCTTCCTGTTTTCTTCTTATTACAGCGTGCTTCTGAAAAGTTGCTAGATTTTTCAGATAAAGGCTCTTGCTAAAACAACCCCTTAAAGCACCGCTACCAGAGAACCGTAATCGGACCAACATTGACGTCAAAACACCGCCATTAGCAATGATTTTCAGCCTAACTATCTGAATTAGGTATTCCAAGTTAATTGTGGAGAAGCATGGTTCTGTCAGGCTGAAAGAGACCACGAATATGACAGCCGGAACCTCTCTCCCGTTGCATCGCGTCGAAAAGCCCAGGGCCAAGACTCATTGCGCTAAACAGGCCTGAAAACACGGTCTAAACCGACTTCTGAACCTTGAGGAAAGACAGGAGATTAAGAGGCTGTCTGCCATTCTCGGCTTCTGGAGGTGTCGCTGGCGCAAACAAGGCCCGGTCCGGTCTGTCCTGTTCTGCATATGCCGTTGACCAGCCACTTGTATTCAGAAGGTTTGCAGTCGGACTATCATCACGAAAGAGCCCGTGAAACGGATTTTCCGGTGCCTTTGCTGACCATCCGGCAAACCGGGGATCCTGTTGCGGGGCCTCGGCAACCGACCGTGTCTCTTCAGGTGCGGAGGCCAGACGTACCGGAACATTGTCATAGGAGCTTACAAGGTTCCGATAAACCTCTGAGACATCACGAGCCCGCCCGTCGCGGTGATAGAAGATGGGTTTATTAGCCCTTGCCTGTTCAGGAAACAGCTTGTCAGCACGCACATCCGGCGTCTGGTCCGCCGCCTTGATCAATCGGGCACCACCGCCCGGGCCAAGAAAATGGGCGATGTAGAGCTCACCGGCACTCGGATTGCGATCCAGCTGCTTGCGCAGATAATTCCCGTTGCCCTCGGCATAGGCACCGGCCAGCTTGGCTGATGCTTCAGGATTGAACCGAAGCGCCAGAACAGCTTCCCGGTCATCACGGTTCGGCACCACATATTTGCCGTTGGATTTCTTTGCAATCTTGTCAGCAAAGTCTCCATAGCCCAAACGGCTGCCATTCTCCTTAAGCGTTTCCAGCCAGGTCGATTCGATGAACTGGAACAGACCCGCAGCAGATGACGTGGAAGCCTTGGCTTGCGGGTCAAAATTGCTCTCACGTTTTGCTGTCTCCAGCAGAAAGTCAAAATTGGTGCCCGTGGTTTCACTGGCAGCACGAAAAGCACTTTCGATCCGATCGGATATCTTGGGTAGGCTTGCTGTCTCCATGATGCACCCCCGTGCCGGCCCCCGCAAAACGGAATGGTAAATGGTCCGTTAAGAATTCACCCAGCATGGTTAATGTTCCGTTAACAAAAGAACAGGTTGCACCGATCCGGCTCGGGCGGATACCAATGAACGAACGTGCGCAAAAGGGGGTCACCATGCCGGGTTTGTATTTCGAGGAATTTGAGGTCGGTCATATTTTCGAGCACAGCCTGCGCAGAACCGTGACCGAAATGGACAATATGCTGTTCTCGAACATGACCTTGAACCCGCAACCCCTGCACATAGACAAACACTTCTGCGAAACCCAGACCGAATGGGGTCAGCCGCTGATGAACAGTCTTTTCACGCTGGGGCTGATGATTGGCATTTCAGTCAACGATACAACCGTCGGCACGACCATCGCCAATCTGGGCATGACAGATGTGAAATTTCCTCACCCCCTGTTTCAGGGCGACACGGTCCATGTCACAAGCGAGGTTATCCTGAAGCGGGAATCAAGATCCCGACCAGATGCCGGAATTATCGAGTTTGAGCACAAGGCCTTCAATCAGCATGATGCCCTGGTGGCAATCTGCCGACGTCAGGCGTTTATGAAAAAGAAAGAGGCCTGACCTCATGCGTTCTCTGCTGTTTGTACCCGGCGACAGCCGCAAGAAGCTGGACAAAGCACTCACGTCCGGCGCTGACATCCTGCTGATTGATCTTGAGGACTCTGTCGCTGCTGCCAACAAGCAGCAAGGCCGAAGCACAACAGCCGACTTTCTGGCCGAACATCGTGACGCCGAGCAGCGCCCTCTCCTCTATGTGCGCGTCAATGCACTCGATACAGCCCTGATTGATGATGACCTCTCAGCAGTCATGCCCCATGGACCAGCCGGCATCATGCTTCCCAAATGTCAGTCAGGTGATGATGTGGAAGCGCTTCATGCCCGACTGTCAGTTCAGGAAGCCTATGCTGGCCTCAGAGACGGTGAGACCGGGATTATGGTGGTGGCAACGGAGACAGCGGGGTCTGTTTTCAATCTCGGGACCTACAAGGACAGAAGCCTTCGCCTGAAAGGGATGACCTGGGGCGGGGAGGACCTGTCCGCAGACATCGGAGCAGAGACGAACCGGGATACAAACGGACACTACACCGATCCCTATCGCCTCGCCCGGTCGCTCTGCCTGCTGGGTGCCGTGAACGCGGAAGCTGCGCCAATTGACTCCGTCTACACAAACTTCCGGGATCTGGATGGGCTCAAGGCAGAGGCTGAAGCAGCCCGCCGGGATGGCTTTACAGCCAAAATGGCAATCCATCCGGCACAGGTCCCGGTTATCAACGACGTTTTCACCCCGGACGATGCAGCAATCACCCATGCAGAAGCGGTCGTCGCGGCATTCGCTGCATCAGAGCAGACGGGTGTCGTCGGACTTGACGGAGAGATGCTTGACCGCCCTCACCTGCTACGTGCCAGGCGCGTTCTTGAACGGGCCCGAGCTGCCGGTATGCTAAACGACTGACCCGATCAGTTCTGCGGCCGATTGAGTGAAAAAACCCGATCAACCGTACTGTAATCCATATATCCGAGGCGGGCCAAAAGCTGCATCTTCTCTGAATCAACCAGGCCGTCTTTCAGATAGGCATCATCAATATGAATGCCGGTCACCTGCCCGATGACCATCCAGTGTTCGGCAGATTCTCCTGAAAGGACAGTCAGGGGCACCGTCTGAAGATAGCGGCATTCCAGTGCTGCAGGCGCTTCCGCGACACGCGGCACCGGCACAGACACGGAGTCGGCCATGGTCAACCCGGCCAGCTCAAACTCGTTCACCTCGCGCTCAACCGGAGCGGATGTGGCATTCATCGCATCCCGCAAGGCATAGGACGCCATATTGCAGACAAAGGCACCGGTTTCCTCGATATTGAGCAGGCTGTCCTTGCGTCCCTGGCTGGAAAACATCACCAGATGAGGCCTGGACGCCACCGCATTGAAAAAACTGTACGGGGCGAGATTGACACTTCCATCCTTACCCACTGAGCTGATCCAGCCAATTGGCCTTGGCCCTACCAGGGCCTTGAACGGATCATGTGGCAAAGTGTGGTCGTTCTTGACCGCGTCGTAATACATGGTCAGCCTTTCCAGGATGTTGTGATGTCTTCAAGGTTCGGTCTTGGCCGCTCGACCGGGGCCTGATCGGGCGTCCCGATATGGATAAAGCCAGCAAATCGCTCGTGATCCTCACAGCCAAGAAAACGGGCCGCAACCGGGTCAAACGCATACCATTCCGTCAGCCACTGCGCGGAATAGCCAAGCGCCCGCGCGCCATGCAGCATATTCATGCAGACCGCACCGGCGGATAATTCCTGCTCCCACACAGGTACTTTGTGGTCAGCATTGACGCAACTGATCACACCAATCACGCGGGGGGCACGGCTGAAACGGTCTTTTTCCTGCTTCAGGCGCTCTTCGGAAGCATCGGGTTCCCGGTCCCGCCAGCACTCGGCAAGCCAAGTGCCTATCATGTCCGCATCTTCCGGGTCATAAAGAACAAACCGCCATGGCGCGAGTTTTCCATGATCCGGCACGCGTGCCGCAATGGTCAGAAGGGTCTCGATCTGCTCATCATCCGGCCCGGGTCCGGTGAGAAAATTTGCCGGCACAGTGCGACGGGAAAGCAGATAATCGCGAAGCTGATCCATAGACCAAAACCCTCTCTTGCAGAGCAAAACCGAAGCCCTGACCTTCTGAGCAAGACTTGACCCCAAAAGGAAATAAGCCTCTGGGGGTGCCTCCACAAGGCCAAACTTCATTGATATAAGGCATTGTTGGAAACAGCGGTGATTCAAAGCTGCGCAAACGCGGCACGACGTTCAAAGGCCAATTGGAATGATACGACTGACATCTGCAATCTTATGGGTTTTGGTCAGCCTGGGAACGGCCTCTGTTTCAGCCCAGACAACTTCTCCCGGTCCACTAGACCTGAACGCAACACTGTCGGACCTGCCTCCACAGGGTCAAACAGGCCCGGACGCATCTCAACAGAACAGTCTTACCGACGGAACCAGTGCACCAGCGGATGCAGAAGCTCTTATCCTACAGCTGCAGGCCCAGCTTCATGCAGACGGGCCACTGATTCCGTCCGGCCTTACCTGGCGCATCTTCCAGGCTGAGGATGGCATTGAAGGTGTAACGCCGATCGGTACGCAGAAAGGCGGCAGTGTTGCCCTTCCACTGCAGCCGGGCTCCTATATTGTCCACGTGAGCTTCGGCCTTGCCAGCGCCATCAAGAAGATTACTGTGCAACAGGACAACCAGTCCGAGACCATCGACCTCAATGCCGGTGGCATGCAGCTTGATTCTGTTGTTGGCGACCGGAGACCGGTGAGCCGCTCACACGTGACATTTGACATCTTTTCCGAGCCGGATCAGGCAGGCAATCGCAAGCTTCTGCATCAGAAAGCGGAGTTCAACAAGATCGTCCGGCTGAATGCGGGAACCTATCATGTCGTCAGCCGGTACGGTGAGAGCAACGCAATCGTCCGCGCGGATATCCGCGTGCGTCCTGGAAAGCTGACCAACGCCACCATCATCCACCGGGCCGCCATGATTACACTGAAATTCGTCAACGAACCCGGAGGCGAAGCCCTGGCCAACACGATCTGGACGGTTCTGACACCCGGCGGGGACACAGTGGCAGAGAATGTCGGCGCCTTCCCCACCATGATCCTTGCAGAAGGCGACTACACAGCGGTTGCCAAGCATGAAGGCGAAATCTTCAACCGCGATTTCTCGGTGGAAGCAGGAGTCAATCGGGATGTGGAAGTCCTATCAACCCGCTTTGAAGCGCAATAATCGCACTTCAGGAGATCATTCCTGGTCAGGCAGCCATTTGTTGTTCTGCTGCCAGTTCGTGAACACGCCTGTACAGTTCATCAGTCAGAGCCTTGCGATCAGACTGCATCTCGAACTGGTCAAATGAGATCAGCGCGCCCACCCGCACATACATGGTCCGCCCTCGTAAACGCTTGAACTCCCGGATCAGAAGCGACAGGCGCAGGGTCTGACTGAACTTGCTGACAAGGTGAAATAGCGGGCCATTCTGTCCTTCAAAGTAAACAGGCATAACAGAGGCCTTTGATGCTTGGATCAGCTTAGCCACAAAGGTTTTCCACGGCAGATCAACAGCCTGGCCGAGAGGCCTCTCGGCAGTGGCAACACCACCAGCAGGAAACACAACAATTGTCGTTCCTTCCGCCAGAAGTCGCAGCGCTTCCTTCTTGGTCGCAATATTCGCCTGCAAGGCTTCCCGACTCTCGGAGAAATCAACCGGCAGGGAATAAGGCCTTATTTCCGGAACTTTCAAAAGTTCACTGTGGATCATCACCTTGTAAGGGCGCCCCAGCTTTTCTGCCAGAGACAGAAGCGCAATACCATCGCCAATCCCGAACGGGTGATTTGCGACAATCACCAACGGCCCTTTCGGAACTGACCGGACCGGCCAGCCCTCCCCCTTGATCGACAACGTCACCCGGATCAGATCCAGAAGGTCGGACATTGGCGTATCGCACTGATCAAGAACGCGTTTCTTCCAGATCGCATAAAGCGGCAGGAACTTGTTTCGACCGGACAATCCTTCCACCAGCCGGATCACCATACGACGCGCGAAAGGGTCCGACGGGCTCGCATAGCTCAACTCTGGAAATTTCACAGGCAGCCTCTAGTTCAACCGGGTTATCTGTTCGGAAAACTAGGTTCTGCAGATGACAGGATGATGAAAGGGCCGGTCAGGTTTCCCCGACCGGCCCTTTAAAAGGCCTGACGACAGAACGACTTCAGCCCTTCCGCCGTTTGACGTCAGGAGGTGTCATTTCCTCAAGCATCATAGCCATGGCATCATCAAAGCTCATGACCGTCTGATCCTTGGAGCCAAGGCGACGAATATTGACAGTCCCCTCTTCCGCTTCGCGATTACCGCAAACGAAAATCAGCGGAACCTTCGTCACTGAATGCTCACGAACCTTGTAGTTGATTTTCTCGTTGCGAATATCCAGCTCAGCCCGAACACCCGCCGCGCGAAGCTTCTGGGCAACCTCAGCAGCATAATCATCCGCAGCAGACGTGATTGTCGTCACAACAACCTGCGTCGGAGCAAGCCACAGCGGGAAGTGACCGGCATAGTCCTCGATCAGGATACCCAGGAAGCGTTCCATGGAGCCGCAGATAGCCCGGTGGATCATCACCGGCGTCTTCTTCTCGCCATCAGCATCAACGAAGAATGCTCCAAAGCGCTCTGGAAGGTTGAAGTCGACCTGCGTGGTGCCGCACTGCCATTCACGTCCGATTGCATCCCGAAGGGTATATTCGAACTTCGGCCCGTAGAAAGCACCTTCACCTGGCAGAATGTCGGTTTTGATCCGACCTTCCGACTGCTCTTCAATCGTCTTCAGAACCTCAGACATGACCGCTTCGGCATGATCCCAGAGCTCATCAGACCCGACACGCTTCTCCGGACGGGTCGACAGTTTCACGACAATCTCGTGGAAGCCGAAATCGGCATAGGTGGAGAGAATCAGATCGTTGATCTTGAGGCACTCTTCCGCCATCTGATCTTCCGTGCAGAAGATATGCGCATCATCCTGAGTGAAGGCACGAACCCGCATCAGGCCATGCAGGGCGCCGGATGGTTCATAACGGGACACAGATCCGAACTCGGACAGGCGCAACGGCAGGTCACGATAGGACTTGAGGCCATGCTTGAAGATCTGCACGTGGCCCGGGCAATTCATTGGCTTGATGGCAAAAACGCGGTCATCTTCCGTCTGGGTGACGAACATGTTCTCACGATACCAGTCCCAGTGCCCGGAGGTCTCCCACAACGCCTTATCGAGAATCTGCGGCGCATTGACTTCCTGATAGCCGGTATCATCCAGCCTGCGGCGCATATAGCTGATCATCTCCTGAAAGACTGTCCAGCCCTTCGGATGCCAGAACACAACGCCAGGTCCCTCTTCCTGGAAGTGATAGAGATCCATCTCGCGACCCAGGCGACGGTGATCCCGTTTCTCCGCCTCTTCCAGCATGTGGAGATAAGCCTTGAGTTCTTTCTCACTTGCCCAGGCAGTGCCATAGATACGGCTCAGCATCGGATTGTTGGCGTCTCCACGCCAGTAGGCGCCAGCGACTTTCATCAGCTTGAAAGCAGGGCCAATCTTGCCAACTGACGGCATGTGAGGGCCTCGACAGAGGTCCAGCCAGTCCCCTTGCCTGTAGATCTTCAGGTCTTCCCCTTCGGGAATCATATCCACCAGTTCGACCTTGTAGTGCTCGCCTTTCTCAGCAAAGAACGCTTTCGCCTCATCACGGCTCCACAACTCTTTGGTAAAGGGTGCATCACGCTCGATAATCTGGCGCATCCGCTTTTCGATGGCCGCAAAATCATCCACGCTAAACGGCTCGTCGCGTGCAAAGTCGTAGTAAAATCCGTTTTCGATAACCGGCCCGATCGTCACCTGTGTTCCCGGGAAAAGATCCTGCACGGCTTCTGCCAGAACATGGGCACAGTCATGCCGGATCAGCTCAAGGGCTTCCGGGGCATCCCGCGTTACGATCTCGATATCTGCGTCTGCATGAATAGGGTCACTCAGATCAGACAGAACACCATTGATCTTGGAGGCAACAGCCTTTTTCGACAGGGATTTGGAAATGGCCAGCGCAACGTCTGCTCCGGATACACCGGGCTCCATTTCTCGCGTGGCACCATCGGGGAAAGTCAGCGTAATCATGTCAGTCTCCTGCTCACTCACTGCATACCGCGCAGGTAAGCGCTTTTTGTCGACTTTCCTCTAAACGCTTCGCAGACGAAGGTCCACCCGCGAGACTGAGAAACAGGATGATTTTGGCATCAGGAGGCGTTTTTGAACCCTATTCCGCGTGAGGATTCATAACGCGGGCTGCGCCGGATACCCGGATAGAGCTTCCTCGTTCATCACTTAAGGTGACCGTAAGTCGTGACGGCATCCCCATATCCTCTCCCTGCCGGATGATGAACTCCCCGCCATGCGGCCAATCCAGATCCCTCAGATACCCGCCAAGAGCCGCAGCGGCTGCTCCGGTGGCCGGGTCCTCAACGACACCTCCAGACGCAAAGGCATTACGGACACGAAATTGCTGATCTGTTTCAGCATGAACAAGGGCAACAGTCACAAGGCCATGACTGTTCATGACATCACGTCCGTACTCAAGGTCATAAGCCATTTCAGCCAGACGGGAACGGGATTGAAGGGCCAGAACCAGATGCCTTGCACCCGCTTCCATCACAGCAGGCGGTATCCGGGCATCAAGATCATCCTCTGTCAGATGAAAGAGATCCAGGGCCTGATTGAGCAGATCGTCTGTTACTGCAGTACTGCGCGTCGGAGGTGACTGCAGAGCGGCCTGAAAGGTGTTGCCAACCTCCTGTCCTTCGACTGTGATATCTGCCTCAGAAAGCTGCAGGTGGAACGTATCACCTCCCTCTTTCATGGCCAGGGCCGCGCCAAGAGCTATGGTGGCATGGCCGCAGAACGGCACCTCCTGCTCTGGAGAGAAATAACGCACAATCCAGCTTTTCTGATCCGTGTCAGGAGCTGCAAAGACCGTCTCGGAATACCCCACATCAGCAGCAATCTGCTGCATGTCTTCCGGTGTCGGCAGTGTCTTATCGATATGGACACCTGCCGGATTACCACCGCGGTCATCCAGCGAAAAGGCTGCAATTCTCTGTATTGTCATCACCGGCTCCCCATCTCTGATAAGTCTCATATGGAAAGCAGCAGGTTGACCGTCAACGGGCAAAATACCGGAGTTCAAAACCCTGGTGTCCCAAATACCGGTGTCCCAAATACCGGTGTCCCCAATACCGGTGTCCCAAATACCGGTGTCATAGTCTCATGATCAGTGCCTAACGCTTTTCAGCGCTGTCTGCCATGGCCCGATAAGTCCAGGGCTTGTACCAGCGCGCCGCCGGAGGAAGCGTTTCAGGAACCGGGTCAAACCCGCAATAACCAAGGGGATTGCAACGAAGAATACGAAACAGCCCCATCCAGCCACCAGCCCAGAAGCCAAAACGCTCCATGGCCTCATGGGTGTAATAAGAGCAGCTCGGCTCATACCGGCAGGAACGCCCGATCAGGGATGACAGGGTCAGTTGATAGGTTCTGATCAGAATTTGCGCGAGACGTTTCAGCACCTGTTTCCTGTCTCTACGACCCTATGCTGCCGCGCCTTCATTTTTCTCGATCTGGGAGACGGCATCCACCACCGCATCAAAGGTCAGAAGCGTCGAGGCATGGCGTGGCTTATAGTCACGCACCGGCTCAAGAAACTGCAGATCAGACCAGCGGCCATTTGGAGCATCACCATTTTCTTTCAGCATGGCATACATCTTTTCACGCACATCACGGAGCTCAGATGCAGATGCACCGACAACGGAGCGAGCCATAATAGAGGATGCTGCCTGGCCAAGTGCACAGGCCTTGACGTCATGGGCAAATTCCGTGACCACGCCATCTTTCATTTTCAGGTCGACGGTCACCGTTGAACCACACAGCTTACTGTGCGCGCGGGCCGTCGCATCCGGTTCGGCCAGGCGGCCGATAAACGGAATATTGCCCGCAAGCTCCAGAATCTTCTGGTTATAGATATCGTTGATCATACTCGAGCGCCCATAGAAACAGTCAGGAGGCCAACTCCTGAACCTCATCATATAATGCCGCATTTGCCCCTTGCACAGAGGAAAAACCCGCACCAGGACATTGTGAACCAGCTCACCACGCCGTAACGTATGGACGAACAGGCGAAATTGCAGACAGAAATGGAGCGGTCACCTTTTATCTTTATTTTGCATTCCAGCACCAAACCGATTATATGCAGTGCGCAAGAGATCGTGACTCTGTGAAGTCATCGATCACGAAACATGATGAGGGCCATTACAGCGCTTTGTCCTTATGGTCGCATCACTTTGCGTTTCGCGTTTAGATTGCTATATTGATTTCTTCATGTGTCTGGTGCGACGAAAAATATGGATGAGAAGTCTTGAAAAGGACAGCTCACAAATTCGTCGTTGGCTATGAGAAAGGCTGGTAAGCCAGCAGCGGAGGTCCAAGAGATGGACGCAGTTGTGAAAGAACTCCTCAAGGCAGACGAAACATCTGCCAACAGCTATGGACTGCACCGCCCTTCCCGCGAGGAAGCGGAAGCGGCTGTACGGACACTGCTGGGCTGGATTGGTGAAGATCCAAACCGGGAAGGTCTTCTGGACACACCGTCACGTGTTGTGAAGGCCTATGGCGAGTTCTTCAAAGGCTATAATGAGGATCCGGATCAGGTTCTTGAGCGCACATTTGAAGAAGTGGGCGGCTATTCCGACATGATTCAGGTCCGGGATATCCCCTTCTACTCTCATTGCGAACATCACATGGTGCCGTTTATCGGCAAGGCGCACATCGCCTATTTCCCATCAAAGGGCGTTGTCGGCCTGTCCAAACTTGCGCGCGTTGTGGATGTTTATGCCCGACGTTTGCAGACCCAGGAAAATCTGACCGCAGAAATTGCCGGTTCCATCGAACGGGCACTGAAACCGCGCGGCCTGGCCATCATGATCGAAGCTGAACATCAGTGCATGTCTTTGCGCGGTGTACAGAAAATCGGCGCGTCCACCATGACCACATGGTTCTCCGGCAATTTCGACGGGGATGCAACATTGCAAGCCCGTTTCATGATGGGTGTCCGCGGGGCTTTGATTACACCATAAGACCGCACTGACCGCCACCTCTACCAGACAGGATTCCGATCGTGACCGTGTTCGCCAGTCGCGCCGATAAGAAAATGCTTGAGGATGGCAAGGAACTCGCCCCCAGGTTTGACGAAAACGGCCTCATTCCCTGCATTACCACTCATGCAGAAACCGGCGACCTTCTGATGGTCGGCTACATGAATGCGGACTCTCTGGCAAAAAGCATCGAATGCGGCGAAGCCGTCTACTGGAGCCGGTCACGGCAGGAGCTCTGGAAAAAGGGTGAAACCAGCGGCCAGACCCAGAAAATCGTCGAGATGCGGACGGATTGCGATCAGGATGCAATCTGGATCAAGGTTCTTGTAGAGGGCAATGGAGCCACATGCCATGTGGGCTATCACTCCTGTTTTTATCGCTCCGTTGAACTTGGCGAGGCAGGCGCGAAACCTCCTGCCCTCAAGTTCGAAGAGACCTCAAAAGTCTACGATCCAGATGAGGTTTATGGTCGCAAATCATAAAAAGTGACCATTTTCACTAAATAAAGAGAAATTTCTGAGATGATGATTTCAAAGGAGAAATTGTCATGCTCTATGATGTTGTCAGGCGCATGCTTCCCCCGGACAGCCGCAACAGTCAGGCTGTTGATGATGAACCGGTTATCTGGGATCCGAGAGAAACAGAGAAACCGTCAATCGGACTGGCCCTGGGTGGCGGTGCGGCGCGCGGATGGTCCCATATCGGTGCTCTCAAGGCCCTGAACGAGGCTGACATCCGCCCGGATATCATCGCGGGCACATCCATCGGCGCCGTTGTCGGCGGCTGTTACGCCGCCAATCATCTTGACATGCTGGAGGATTTCGCTCGCAGCCTTACTGGTCGCCGCATTATCGGCCTTCTCGATTTCAACATAAGAGGTGGTGGCCTGATTGGCGGGTCAAAGCTGAAATCTCTGCTGGAAGATCAGCTCAAGAACATTGCCATTGAATCGCTCAGCCGCAAGTTCATCTGTGTGGCAACCGAGCTCGGCACCGGTCACGAGATCTGGCTGCGCAGAGGACAATTGGTGGAAGCCATGCGGGCCTCCTATGCCCTGCCCGGGATTTTTGAGCCCGTCCCGTTAGGCAAGCGCTGGCTGGTGGATGGCGCTCTTGTCAATCCGGTGCCCGTATCGGTTTGCCGCGCTCTTGGTGCCCGTCTGGTTATCGCCGTCAATCTGAACATGGATACATTTGGTCATGGCTCCGTTCTTCAGGATCTGGAAGTGGGTCAAAGCGAAGAGCCAGAGGTCAAAACGTCCTTTCTCGAAAGTCTTGGTCAAACCAAGCGTTCCATCAAGCGACAGCTCCTGGGCGCATCAGGCCAGGGCCCCGGATTATCATCCGTCATGATGGAAAGCTTCAATATTATCCAGGACCGGATTGCCCGATCACGTCTTGCAGGCGATCCTCCGGACATCATGATCGGGCCACGTGTCGGTGATATCGGGTTGTTCGAGTTCCAGAAAGCAGAGCAGGCGATTGAAGCGGGCTATACGGCAACGGTGCGCCATATCGACGAAATCCGTGACATGACGCGCGCTCTGGCCTGAAGCGATCTGTTGCTCGTCAAACCGCCGTACCGGACGAAAAAATGACTATCGCAGAATGGACGCCAGCAATGGGTCTTGATCCTAGGCAGATGCTATATAGGAGCGCATCTGTTCTGCTTCCTGTTCTGCCTGCCGGATACGACGCTTGACCACATCACCAATCGAGATGATCCCGATGAGCTTGTCCTTGTCCATAACCGGCACATGACGGAAGCGACCGGCCGACATTTTTTCCATGACGGCCATAATCGTATCATCTGAGCATACGGTAACCACCGAGCTGGTCATATGCTTATCGACGGTATCCGATAAGGCGTCCCCGCCACTCTTGGCAACAGCGCGAACAATATCCCGCTCGGACAGAATACCCACAAGTATTCCGTCACCATCGCATACGACAATCGCACCAATCTTCTTTTCCGCCAGAACCTGCGCGACATCTGCCAGTGTCATGGACGGCGCAGCACATGCGACCTCGTTTCCTTTTTCCGCCAACATAGAACCAACTGTCATCGCAACCTCCTTGCTACGGTTTTGGGTTTGCGAAAACCGCCCGGCAGCGCGGTCGATACCCGGAAAGGGTCATGATCACCGGAAGTTGCTGAAGATGCAAGGGCAAGGGCGCGGTTTGCCTGCCTTTCGTCATGCGACTTGAGGTGCATGTGGTACACGCAAAAAAGAAGCCCGGAGCGCTATTTCTGCGCTTCCGGGCTGGTCGCCTCCCAGGATCCCGCCCCGAGATCTGAGATCAAAGTGTGCTCAAATATGAAGTGCAGTCTTTATCGCTGCCTCAGCACCAAAAGGCAATCATAACCGTCTGTTAACCTTAACTGCACCCGCCCCGCGCCATCGCCCTGGCACAAACAGGGTTGGCACACCCTGTGCAAGATATCCGGCAAGGGGTGCATCAGGATGTTCAAACTGTCCCAGTCTTGAACAGATGTCACAATACTGAACAGATAAACGGCCGGGGCCAAAAGGGGCATATCGGGATGAAACATACGGTAACACAGGAACTCTACGAGTACTGGAACAGTCTCCGGCACGGGCGGCTTGCCCCCAATCGCAGCGAAATCGAGCCAAGCGCGATCCGCAACCTCCTGGGCGACACATTCATTCTGGAAGTGGTGGATCGTGACACCTATAACTTCCGCCTCGCTGGCACGCGCCTCTGCGGCTCATACTGCAGGGAGTTGAAAGAACGGAACCTGCTTGATCTTTGGACAGGGCATGACCGCGAGGCGGTGGCAACCCTGCTGGCAACAGTCAGTGAAGACGGTGCAGTCGCGACAGCCGGCTTCTCAGGGCGCACGGAACGGGGACAAACACTCGAATTCGAACTCATCCTGCTGCCACTGATGACAGACGGAGAGAATGTCACCCGGATTCTCGGCGCAATCGTTGCCCACGACACCCCCTACTGGCTCGGCATCTGGCCAATCATCGCACAGAACCTCGGCAGCGTCAGCTTGATCTGGCCGGATGATGAACCTGCATTCCTGCGCCCGATGCGAGCTCAGGCTCAGGCCGAAATGCCTCTGGTTATTACCCAGCAGCCCAGCAAACGTATCGGACATCTGTCAGTCTATCAGGGCGGGAAAACCTGAGCATAGCCAGCCTTTATCCCTCATCGCCCGCGTCACGAAACAGATGAGGTGAAGCAAGAAAGGCTGGATAAGCTATAAATCCCTGCACAATCAGGCATTTTGATGCGCTGGCGTTACCCCCTGTTAACCATAGACACATAGGCTGAAGCTCAGTTGCACTGCATGGAGCATCCATGCAGTATACTTGATTAAGGCAGCATGAGCAGGTCCCGATGATACCCGAGCAAAAGCCCGAGCAGAAAAAACGGCTTTATGAGCGGCGACGCTTCCAGCGCGTCAACATCAACCTGCTTGGCCGTTTCATGCTTGAAAACAAACGGGAATATCCCTGCCAGGTGATCAACATGTCACCGGGTGATGCAGCCATCATTGCGCCTGTAGGCGGCAAACTGAACGAAAAAGTCATCGCCTATGTGGATCACATCGGTCGAATCGAAGGCAAGATTGCCCGTCAGTTTGATGGCGGCTTTGCCGTTCTTCTGAACGCAACCAGCCATAAACGCGAGAAACTGGCAGCACAGCTCACATGGCTGGCCAACCGTGATATTCTCAATCTGCCGGAAGATCGACGCCATGACCGGCAAGAGCCGAAAATCTCCTCGTCCCGCATGACGCTTTCAGACGGAAGACAATATACCTGCCGCGTTATTGATGTTTCACTCTCTGGCGCAGCTGTCTCCATGGCAGTCAAACCGGCAATCGGCACACCCATCACACTTGGAAAAATGCGGGCCCGTATTGTCCGCCACCTTCCTGACGGTGTTGCTGTCGAATTCTCAAGCATCCAGCCGATGGAAGTTATCGAATCCCATCTGAGCTAGAGCAGATCGATTTTCGCAGCCAAGTTTCCGCAACTAGCGAAAACAACCTATGGATACTCAACTCTCTTCCAGCCCTCTATCTCAGTTTTAATTTCTGAACGTATTTTGGAAAGAGCAGCTGCGAAAAAGTTGGAAGCCGGATAAGACCGACTCTTTCAGACCTCCAGAGGTCGACTGAATAAACAATCGACCCTCAAAGAACTCACACCTGATTCAAGAGTTTCATATCGGCTTTATTCAAAGTCAAAACAGTTCCAATCCCGAACCCACGCCACTGTGTTTTGGGAATGTTGGCGCGATTGAGTTTTTCTTCGGTAAATTCCTTTGAAGCATCATATGCAGAAGGTAGTCTGAGAAGTGAACCGAGATGCCTTGAGATATCCTTGTTTCCGAAGCGGCGCACATGATCATGCTGGCCGAAGCGGCGCACTCTTTCTTCAGTTCCAATATCCTGAAAAGTTTCGTCATACTCTCCGTTCATAAACGGAATGATGCATACATGCTTGCCTTTCGCAGTAAGCATTCGGTGCAAATGAAAAAGTGTATAAGCAATATTACATGGTGTGTGCTCAAGCACATGACTATGAAGAATTAGATCAAAATGATCGGAGCGCCAATGATCCAAGTCGCAAAGATCTATGTGCTTACACTTCGGAGCAAAACGCTGATACAACTCAGGATAAAAATCGGCAGTCACATAATTTTCGGATTCTGAAATGAGAGAAATCTTGTTGTAAATGCTACGCTCGGGAGCGATGTGTAGAATTTTCCAGTCGGGCTTAATATCAAGTCTCTCAAGGTACATCCACATCAAGCGGGTACGCTCCAAAGAGCCGCAATTCGCACACTTAGCGTTCGGACGCTTGTTCATATCAACAAACTTATCACCACCGCAAAAATTGCATTCAAATTCCATCGTCAAACCTTCGGCTCGGATCGGGCTCTTAACTCTTAGAAATTTAAAGCATCTGACATACAGCTATGGGAGCAATCAGCAAATGCTTACTCACATATTGAGCTAATTGATATGAATGACTAAAGCAAACCGAAATTTGACCGACGATCCGAAAACACCCCGATCTGCTATCAACCAGCTTTAGCAACGCGAAGCTGCACCTTGCTACCAAATACTGAACAGGTTGACTGCACCAAACCTATCCTAAAATCCGAGGTCGCTCGGGATTCCGTACAACACAGGAACCCTATTTTCTGGTTAAACCGGAAAAAAACAGCATATCTGCATTTTTTTTGACAGGCTGTACTTACCTGTAATCTAGTTGAATCTGCGGACTCAGGCAAAATGTCGCCAGTCAGGCTTGCCCTCCAGCCTGTGACTGACAATTGCTGTTCTTCTTGATTTTAAAAGGCTTTTCGCAACATCAGTGCCGAAGCACATCATTTGATTAAAATTAGAAACAAACAAGACTCAAAACCAAATAAAATACATATAAAAATCAATATTACTTTGAATTAAAACCAATTAATACTTTTATTCGTCTATAAAAACGATTGTGAAATAGTAATCACCATAACGGGGACGGTGATTACTATGAAAAACATCAGATCAAGTCT
The DNA here is from genome assembly GCF_030845175.1 of Coralliovum pocilloporae. Classification (NCBI taxonomy): domain Bacteria; kingdom Pseudomonadati; phylum Pseudomonadota; class Alphaproteobacteria; order Hyphomicrobiales; family Coralliovaceae; genus Coralliovum; species Coralliovum pocilloporae. The sequence continues at coordinate 360,114 of NZ_CP132542.1, forward strand.
GAAAGCATGCTATAGATTAACAACGGCGCTCTGTCTCTTGGCAGGCAGTATCTGGACAGCAGAAGCCGCGGATCAGAGGTTCATGCAGGTGGCGGGTGTCACATCCACACCAATTGGTCATGTGCAATTCTGCCGATCCAATCCCAAAGAGTGCCAGATAACGGCAGAACGAGCACCCCTTGTACGGCTGAATGAGGCCACCTGGCGAGAACTTGTTGCCGTGAATGAATATGTAAACCAGAGCGTAGCCCCTGTAACAGATCAGGACCTGTACCAGACGGCGGAATACTGGACATATCCGACACGTTATGGCGATTGCGAAGATTACGCCCTGCAGAAACGCCGCATCCTGATGGAACGCGGCTGGCCATCCGGGGCACTATTGATCACGGTTGTGATCGATACGGATAATACCGGTCATGCTGTGCTGACCGTAAGAACTGATCAGGGAGACTATGTGCTCGACAACCAGGATTACCGCGTTCTGGAATGGGAGAAGACCCCCTATCGCTATGTGAAACGCCAATCACCCAGGAACAGCGGCGTATGGACGCGCATTCTGGATGAAAGACCCAATATTGTCGCGAGTATCCGCTGACAAACCAGCTTTGTAATGGAGACCCCGAAGAACCCGGTCGCGTCCCCACTCCCCGTCCCCAAATAGACCGGGTTCACAAGCCGGCCCTTCCCCGAGGGCCGGCTTACTTTTTAGAAAGATCTACAGAGATACAAGGCCGGACGCATAACGACGGCCGTTTTCGACATAATGTGCGGCAAGTCGACGATTGTTCTGGGCAGACGCATCATCAAGCTCACGAATAACTTTCCCCGGCATACCAACCACCAGAGAATTGTCCGGAATTTCCTTGCCTTCGGGAATAAGCGCATTCGCTCCGATAATACAGTTACGGCCAATACGGACACCGTTCAGAATGGTCGCCCCCATACCGATCAGAGAATTTTCTCCAATCATACAGCCATGAACAATAGCAGAATGGCCGAGTGTACATCCAGCGCCGATGGTCAGAGGAAAGCCCATGTCTGTGTGAAGAACACACATATCCTGAACATTGCTGCCCGCACCCACTGAAATCAGCTCATTGTCACCACGCAACACGGCTCCAAACCAGACAGTCGCATCCTGCTCCAGACGAACCTTGCCAATAACCTGGGCATTATCGGCAACCCAGCACCGGTCCGGATCCACAATTTCCGGCTTGTTCCCATCGAGCATGTAGAGCGTCATAAGCCAGACTCCGTTAGGCAAGGCCTGTTCAAAAGTAAGGGGTTACTATCATCGGAAAGCCAAAACAAAATCCAAAACAAACAGACCCGAGCAGAAGCTCCAGACTGCAGCAATCCCCGCACTGGCCGCAAGCCAGCCAATATGCCGCCCCTCAATCCGACGGCCCCTGATCGCATTGCGCATGATGATAAACGGTCCACCGATACAAATCGTCACCAGTGTCAATGCCGTCATCGGCAAGGTCGGCCCATCAAAACGGAACCCCGCCGGCTCCGATGTAACGAGCTGGTAGAACGACCCCAGCAACCCGGCAACAACAAAGCCCGTGCAAGCGATATACAAAGCCAACATCAACTCAAAATACATCATCGCCCCCATGCGAAACTGTCTCGATCTGGCGCATCCTGATCTATTAATACTTTATTAAGCAAATGAGGTGCCAGTCCAAAATCGTGGATCAATTCCGCTCCGGGTTGCGCAAAGTCTTGTTTTTCCCGCTACTTTCAAGAAGAATATTGTTATGAGAACTGAGATGTTCAGGGATGATCGTTTCGGAATGATACAGGGGCACAATTTGAAACAACCATCCAAGCAGACTGGAGAAACACTGACGGATTACAGCACTTTTGCCGTATATATGTCTGTGAGCACGACCTGTCGGGCTCAATAGGAACGACTGCCATGCCTCTGTTCAGGGAAAGACCTCCTGATTCGACAGCAGCCAGACGCTGGCCATTTGTTATCCTGCTTATGGCCCTGCTCGGCATGCTGGCCATGTTGATATTCGACACCTGGCAACAGATGCACAAGCTGCCGGAAGGACCAGAGGTTTATCTCCAGTCTCCTGAAACACTGGTCTCGATGAGGCTGGAAAAATGGAAGCTCGCCATCCCCCGTTCAATGCTGATACGGAAACCTGACAGCAGTCAGAACAGCATTGATATGGAAGTTCTGTGGCCGTCGCTTGCCGGACGCAAACCGGAGAATGCAAAAGCCTTCTCTGACGGCTCAGCGAACAGGCGCATCATTCATCTGCATATAGAACCCCGGCGAGCCAGGGCTGACAGCAACACCCGCTTTGAGACAACCTATCAGTATGTTCTGGAAACAGACGACAAAAGCCGTGTGCAAGGCCTCAACCTTCGGGTATTCAGATCAGGGTCGGGATATCCTGGTGAACTACTCGCCTATGGCCCTAAAGATCAGCCGAGCCCGTCCTTTGTAGCACGTTGTCCTGATCCCAAACGCGTGGTTCTGCCTGAAAACTGCTTGAGGGAAATTCACCTGAACGAGGATTTGACGATGCTGATCCAGTTCAGACCCGCCCTTCTCAAAAACTGGCAGGAACTGGACCGCCGCCTGACCGGCCTGATCGACATTTTCATGACCAGAGACCCGGCACAGTAAAACCTCTCAATCATCGGACACAAAAAAAGCGCCACAAAGGCGCTTCTTCACTGTCTGAAGGAGTCTTATTGCTCAGTCTTCGAGATCGTAGTCCAGAATGGCCATGGAGAAATTGTAGGACAGATCATCCTCATCCTCATCATCCCGATACAGGATGCCGATAAACTCTTCGCCGATATAAACTTCTGCTGAGTCATCTTTCTTCGGGCGTTGACGAACAGTGATTTCGGCATTTCCGAATGTCTTTTTGAGATAATTTTCAAGTTTTCCCAGCTCAGCGCGGTTCACGGCAGTTCTCCTGTCATAGTGACTAGTCACGGATCAGGCGGCGTGATGCACCATCACGCCGCCTCTGTAAAGTCCGGTTCTGTTTTTGCTCGGGGAAAACCCCCAAGATCAATCTGTCAATCAATCATCCGCAAGAGTGTGATCCATCGAGCGGGATGGTTCAGAGCAGCCCGCCTGTCCGACGACACGGGCAGGCACACCAGCCACCGTGGTCTCTGATGGAACTGGCTTCAGGACAACCGAACCGGCAGCAACCCGTGAGCAGGAACCGATCTCGATATTGCCAAGAATCTTGGCGCCCGCACCAATCAGAACGCCCCGGCGGATTTTCGGATGCCTGTCTCCACCGGTCTTGCCGGTCCCGCCAAGCGTAACATTCTGGAGGATGGATACATCATCTTCAATAACAGCCGTACTGCCGACAACGATGCCCGTTCCGTGGTCAATAAACACACCCTTGCCAACCGGCACCATCGGGTGGATATCAACCTGAAACACCTCAGATGCCCGGCTTTGAACATAGAGCGCGAAATCCCGGCGCCCTTGGTGCCAGAGCCAATTGGCCAGCCTGTGTGCCTGAATGGCATGGAAGCCTTTGAAATACAGGATCGGCTCGATCATACGGTCACAGACCGGATCACGGTCAATGACCGCACCGATATCAGCCCGCAACAAATCCTTCAGCTGAGGATCACTGTCAAACGCATCAGAATAGGCCTGTCGGATCAGATCCCCATCCATGGATGGATGGTCCAGTCGGTCGGCAATTCTCTGACTGACCGCTGCTTCAAGCGTGTCATGATTGAGAATTGTCGTATAGAGAAAGCTGCCCATAGCGGGGTCGCAACGAACCACATTCTCAGCATCTTCACGGATCGCGGCCCAGACCGGATCACAGTTCCCGGCAAGGCCGGATTGTGCATTTGATTGTCTCATTGAGTCCGTCATGAGGAACACCTCCAAAACCGATATCCGGTTTACATAGGATACGCATACTGCATCTGAAAGGGTTCTTAGCACAATTTATCACTTCGGACCAATTGACCGAAATGCCAGAACCGGCTTTGTCAGAACAGAGTTTACAAACCTCCTCGATCAGAACGAGCGTGAAGACATGACCGAACAGCACCTGCTTCTGTCCCATGATGGTCCGGTATCAACAATCACCATCAACAACCCGGCCCGCCGGAATGCCCTGAGCCTCGCCATGTGGACAGCCTTGCCCGATCTTGTCCACGAAGCTGAGAGGCGCGATGAGACCCGAGCTATCATCCTGAGGGGCAGTGGTGACGACACCTTTGTCGCCGGAGCCGACATCTCCGAGTTCGAAACACTGCGGTCCAATGCAGAAGACGCCAAACACTATGAAAAGTCCAATATCGATGCGTTCAATGCCCTGCGTCAGTGCAAGCGGCCAACCATAGCCATGATACGCGGCCACTGCCTAGGCGGGGGTCTGGGGCTGGCCATCTCATGCGATCTCAGGATTGCCGCTCACGGCTCCCTGTTCGGCATCCCCGCCGCAAAACTCGGCCTGGCTTATCCGCCCTCTGCCGTACGTGATATTGTCGCGCTCGTCGGCCCGGCAGAAGCAAAAGCCCTTTTCTTCGCCGCAACCCCCATCAATGCAGAACGAGCATCCGCTATTGGCTTGATCAACAGTCTCACATCAGATGAGGATCTGGAGTCCTCAACGGCCAAACTGGCTGAGACCATCGCACGCAATGCGCCGCTCACTCTGCAGGCCGCAAAAGCCGCCATTGATGCCGCTCTGCCCGGCGCTACAGAGACAGAACAGCAGCGCGCTAACACACTGGCAGACACCTGTTTCAACAGCGCTGATTTTGCCGAGGGCCGGACAGCCTTCCTCAACAAGCGACACCCCGTTTTTACCGGACATTAGTGTCAAGACTCATTGCTGCGCGAGCTTTAAGACAACACCTCAAGCAGGGCAGAAAAGACATAGGCAACACGCACTTACTATGACGAGATGAATCAATCTGCCCGGACTTTGAATCTGATTCAGAAGTTCAGGACTCCGCGACAGATCCTGATTCTGGGGCCATTTCAATCCTGTCATATGAATCGATATCAATCAGCTTTTCTGAAAAAGGGAAAAATCCGCAATCTCTCTTTCCCAAACCGGGCAAAGACTTGAATCAGCTTCTTAACGTAGTGATTCAAGTTCAAAACAAACACGCACAAGACCTTGAATCAAAAAAAGAATTCAAACAAGAAATTCGACAATAGCATCCGTAAACCGATCATTTCGATCACCGGCAACCATATGCCCGGCCCCTGCTATATCCCGGTAATGGGCGTGAGGCACAAGCGTGCGGAACCGCTGGGCCAGCTCTTCTGACACCAGTTCCGACCGCTGCCCGCGCACCAGCATAAGAGGACACGTGACACTGCTGGCAGCCCGAACGAGCGCCTCTTCCACGAGAGCAGCATCTGTTGAAACAGGTCTCGGGCCATCCAGGAAACGCGGGTCCCAATGCCATCTGTACCGGCCATCTTTGCCCAGCCTCAGGTTCTTTCTGAGACCATCAAGAGATTGAGGTCTGGCCCTCTGGGGCAGATAGCCGTGAATAGCTTCTGCAGCATCCTCAAGAGAGGCAAAGCCAAGCTCCACATGCTGCCGCATGAAACCTGTAATCTGAGCGACACCGCGAGGATCAAGCCATGGCACCACATCCACCAGCACAATGCCGGAAAAGAGCCCATGCCCGGCCTTGTCCTCCGCAAGCAGAGTTGAAAGCCCGCCAAGACTGGCGCCAATGGACAAAGGACGCGTTCCAAAGCGCTCGGTCATGTCAGCAGCAACAGCAGCAACATCGTCAGCAAAGTCGAAGAAACTGTAGTTAGCAGAAGAGACCCAGTCGCTTTCACCGTGGCCACGATGGTCAATCGCAACACAGGTTATGCCAGCGTTTGAAAGACATCTGGCAGTGCCAGTCCACGCATGCCGTGTCTGCCCGCCACCGTGAAGAAGAAGAGCGACCCCGGAGCTGTCCCCGGCTGCTGGCCAGACCGAACCGGCAACGCGATTGCGGGCCACACCGGAAAACCATATGGCTTCAGGTTCATCCGTCACGTGCTGCTGACCCTCGCAAGGAAGTCAACGACACCAGCTTTGTAGACCCTGTCGCCAACTGCCAGCATGTGATCTCTGTCCGGAATATCCAGAACCTCAGCCCCCTCGATGAGAGCGCCCAGGTCATGTCCTGAGCCGGAAATCGCATCCCGTGTGCCAACCGCAATCAGACAGGGAACCGAAAGGCCGCTGATTTCCTCTGCACTGATTTTCTGACGTGACGCCCGCATGCAGGCTGCCAGGGAGCGAAGATCGCTGCCGGTCTGTTCAGCAAACTGGCGGAAAGAGCGACCCGTCTGGTTTTTTACCTGATCAAGACTGTCGGCTTCCAGCGCCTCCACAATCGGAGTAGGCGCACCAACGCCATGGACCATACCCATGCCAAGACCGCCAAACACCACAGAACGAACCCGCTCAGGATATTTGAGCGACAGGAAGGCCGAGATACGTGCGCCCATGGAATATCCCATGACATCCGCTTGTGCGATATCGAGATGGTCAAGCAGACGTCGTGCATCTTCCGCCATGGCAGGAGACGGATAGGCTGCAGGGTCATGGATTTTTTCACTTTCTCCATGACCGCGATTGTCAATGCTGATGACCCTCCGCCCCGTCTTTAAAAGCGTATCCACCCAGCCCGTATACTGCCAGTTTACATGACGGTTCGAGGCAAAGCCGTGGATTAGCAGAATTGGCTCCCCCTGCCCTTCATCAGAATAGGCAAGACGGTATCCATCGGACAGGAAGTCAGGCATGCGGAATCCTTAACCTTGACGTAAAAGGAAGATGTCAGTGAATCCAAAATGACTCATTTCCACCGGCTTTTGAAGTCCCTGAGGGTTCATTTTCGCAGTTTCACTGGAACCGGGCCAAAGGCGCGACGGATTGGCACTTTAACTCGTAGCGTCTGAAGAGTATGGTCCGCTGCAGACTTGCAGAAAGGGCATCTGGTCATGGCGGATTCGATCATTCCACATTTTCAGAACGACAAGGGTGTCGATATGATTGAGATCGGCGTCAAGGAATTCAAGTGTTGTGGCGCAACACCACCCTATGACCACCCTCATATCTTTCTCGACATGGGCGCAGACGAAGAAATCCTCTGCCCGTATTGCTCAACGCTCTACCGCTACAATGCCGAACTGGATGCCCGGGACAGCCGCCCTGACGGCAGCCTGCTCGTCCTGGATGCAGCCGAGTAATCGTGCCTTCCCTGCAGAATGCCGATAAGGCCATGGCATCTGCCATTATCTCGGGTGGTGGCATCGGCGGGCTTTGTGCCGCCATCGCTCTCGCCCGGTCAGGATGGCAGGTCACCGTTCTGGAACGCGCCTCTGAGTTTCAGGAATTTGGCGCAGGCCTGCAGCTCTCAGCCAATGCCTTTCATATCCTTGCAGACTGGGGACTGTCCGACGTCCTGCTGGCCCATGGTGTTGAACCGGATGGGGTTGAGATAAGACGCGCAGAGACCGCTCGCCTCCTCGCCCACGTCCCCGTCAATACATCCCGCACCCGATATGGTGCGCCTTATCTGGTTATCCATCGTGCCGACCTACATTCAATCCTTCTGAATGCTGCTCGATCGCTCCCGACACTATCCTTGCGGACCGGTTGCGTCATAGCAGACGCAACGCTCAGGGAAGATGGTGTTTCTGTCCGAATTGCAGATGGCTCTTGCGAAGACCAACAGTCAGCGGACATGCTGGTTGTCGCCGATGGTGTCTGGTCAAAGCTGAGAACAGAGCTCTTTCATCTCCCTCAGGCACAATATAGCGGCATGACAGCATGGCGGGCGCTCATTCCGATGGATGCTGTTCCAAACGGCATATCGCGCACCGCTACCTCAGCCTGGCTGTCAGGCAAAGGGCACATGGTCCATTACCCGGTGAACGCTGGCACCCATTTCAACATTATCGTCAATATTCCGGACAAATGGCAGGAAGAGACCTGGTCGGCAGAAGCCAACGGCGCAGACCTGCTGTCAGCCCTGGCAAGCTGGCATGACACACCACTGTCCTTGCTGAAGGCCGTTCCGGACTGGACCAAATGGGCTCTTTGCGCTCCAAAGCCAACGGGGCGGGCCGCAAAAGGACTTGCTGTTCTGGTCGGAGATGCAGCACATGCCACCCTGCCCTTCATGGCTCAGGGCGCGGCGATGGCAATCGAAGATTCAGCTGTTCTGGCACGATGCCTCAATGAAGACACCGACACCCCTGCGGCCTTGCAGACGTTCGAACAGAAACGTGCCCATCGGGTTGTCAGTCTGGTCAAGGAAGCAAACAAGAACCGGACAATCTACCACCTGTCAGGCCCGGCAGCCGTAGCCCGGGACATGACTTTAAGAATGATGCCCGAAGACAGGCTCCTGGCACGCTTCGACTGGATCTATGGCTGGCGCTACGATCGCTAGAGGCGACTGAGGTCAAAACTCATCGCTGACCCTAGAACCGACCTTCCCGATAGTCTTCAAAGGCCTGCAGAATCTCAGCACGTGTGTTCATAACAAAGGGGCCGCCACGCGCCACCGGCTCATTCAGCGGCATCGCAGCTGCAACAAGAACCTTGGCATCTGTCAGCGCTCTGATTTTCAACTTGTTTCCCGCTCCCAAAACGCCCAGTTGGCTCGTCCTCACCCTTACAGGCTCAGCCCCACGGGAAATCACCTCCACAGCGCCTTCATGGACGAAAATAAAAGCGTTGTTCCGTACATCAATACAGTCTTCAAACACGGAATCCGCATGCATATGCACATCCCAGTAGATCGGATTGGTGGCAATATCCTGAACCGCAGCCGAGGTACCCGCGTCCGTATCTCCAGCAATCACTTTGACCGTAACGCCCTGCTCGGGCCGGGCTTCAATGGGAATCAGTTCATTGTCGAATTCCTGATAGCCAGGCTCGTCCATCTTGTTGATTGCCGGCAGATTGATCCAGAGCTGGAAGCCTGACAGAAGGCCGTTATCCTGCTCCGGCATTTCAGAATGGATCACTCCGGATGCCGCTGTCATCCACTGAACGCCACCCGGCTCAACAACGCCGCTATGGCCCTGGTTGTCCCAGTGGCGAACTTTGCCCGCCTGCATATAGGTGACCGTCTCAAATCCGCGATGGGGATGATCGGGAAAGCCGCCGATATAATCGTTCGGCTCATCGGAATGGAACCAGTCGAGCATGAGAAACGGATCAATCATATCAAGATCCGGCGTGCCGATATAACGGCGTAGCTTGACACCATCGCCATCAGACGACGCATGCCCGTCTGTCACAAGCAATACAGGCCGCAAGGCTTCTGCCATCATATCCGCCATATTGCCCTCGCAAGCTTTCTGTTCATGATCGTCCCCCTGATCATACACCACGTCACAAACCTGAACGTCTTACCTGATATGTGGCTATGTGCTTCGAACACTAGACCTTATCTGGAAAAACACTGTGTTCACAGAGCTGGAACGGTCAAAGCATCTCACGAGAATATGATCACAGTCAGCAGGTCTCAAGGCGATCATATGCCCGGTTCATCCGATCTTCCAGCATTCGCTGAAACGCATTGTTCCCCGGCTCTTCAAGAGCCCTTACCCCGGCCCAGAGCGCAGACAATCCATCACAGACAGGCTTCAGGCAGGATACCCGTTGCCAGAACGTTTGGTCTCCGACAAGAGGCACATAAGCCGTCTTAAGAACTGCCTCGTCTTCGGAAGAAAGCCCGGTCTCACAGATAAGATAGGCAAGGTCGAATGCCGGATCGCTCATGCCGGAATACTCCCAGTCAATAAACCGGACAGCTGCGCCATCATCGATGATATTGCCTGCAACCAGATCTCCATGACAGGGACAAGACTGCGGCCTGGCATCCTGCCATCGGTTCTTGAGCGCTTCGATCTGCCTGATCACCATATCGTAGGTGACAAGCAGTTCAGCATCAGACACCATGGTCTGATAGAGAGCCAATGCCTTGAACGGATCAAGCAAGCCCTCAAAAGCCTCTCCATTATTGTGAAGCTGCATCAGACCGGAGGCTATCCGCCCGAGATATCCCGGGTTCGAACTCTCAGCATGATCCAGGAAGGGCAAGACAAGGATGCCGCCTTCCGGATCGCAATAGGTCACCTGCGGTGCCAGGCCCAGCGCTGCCGCTCTTTTCAAATTATGACACTCTGCACTGCGATTGATAAACGCATCAGTCCCGCCCCCGGACAGACGCAAGACAAACACTTGGGAGCCAAAATCAAGGCGATAAACCCGATTGGTCAGCCCGCCCAGACGGCTGATGGAAAACGCGCGTCTCTGAAACGATTGAAAACAGTCAAGCGTTCGAACGAGAAATCGCAGATGCTGTTCATCATCATCAGACAAGTCAGGCGCTCTCCCTGTTGCTCAGAATATCCAGTCCGATAAACAGCATGACAACGACGAGGCCACTGGCCGTCAGCCAGGTCCAGCTGTAGACCGGAGACAGTCCTTCCAGCAGAAAAGTCACGACCGGCAAAGCCGACATGGTGACCATCAGCGTATAGGGATCGCAGCGTCCAACCCCGACCTGCAGGAGATAAAGCGGCAGCAGAACGCCAACAACTGAAACGCCCAGAATGATTCCCCATAGTTCCAGTGTAATCGCGCCGAACGGGTCACCATCAACCAGCGCAAGAATCAGGGATAGCGGGATAATCACATAGAACCGATGCGCGAGGACCGCGCCAAACGACCACCCCCTGCCGATCAACCGCTTGGACAAGATGGTAATCAGAACCGCTCCGATACCGGCAAGGACACTTGCCACAAGCCCAATCCACGCATGGGTGCCAGAGAGAGCATAACCTTCTCCGGACAGTGCCGACAGCCCCAGGAAGACGCACCCAAGACCAATTCCCAGGCTGACAATGACCTGGACAAGAGCCGGTTTCTGACCGGCAACGACAAACGCAATCAGCAGGGCCAGCATTGGCCCGACACCAATCTCGATTGCGCCGACGATGGCAGGCTCAATAAGCTTTAAGGCAAAGAAAAAACAGAGAAATGTTAAAGCGGTCGCGAGATTAAGCCCCAAAAGAGCAAGCCAGTCCCGTTCTCCCTGACCGGATGAAGACCGAATGAGAAAAACCAGAGCCGTCAATGAAAAGCTGACAAAGACAAAGGCTGGTGATGAGACATCCGTCAGCCATGTGCCAAAGGCAATCTTGCCCAGAGCCTGAAGAATGACAGCTGCAAGAACCGCAAGGCGGCCCAGTCCCACCCGGTGAATAAGCCCCACTTGGTGAATAAGTCCCCGTATCTCGACCATAGTGCAACTGACTCCTTTGAAAGGAGTGGTCCTAATCCTTGATTGCAGTCACTTCAATCTCAATCTTCATTTTCGGATCAGCCAGCCCGGCGCTGAACATGGTCGCTGCCGGTTTGCTGCCACCAAAGGCATCACGCAAGGTGGAGTGGCATTTCGGAAAATCATCAGCATCCGGCAGAATATAGTGCACCCGCACCACCTGATGCATGGCGGCATCCGCTTCATTCAACGCCCATTCGATATTCTTCAGACATTGTTTCGTCTGCTCGACAACATCGTCCGAAATCGTCTGCGCCGCATAGTCATAGCCGGTCGTCCCGGACACAAACACCATGTTTCCATGTACCACAGCCCGTGCATATCCGATCTGTTCTTCAAACACAGACCCCTGAAGAATTTCACGTCGCATCTCTCGACCTCCCGTTACAGTGCCGCAAACCCGTTACTGGTTAGATATTATACGAAGAGGTCTTTTCGGATACAGGCTCCACACAGAACAACGAAGACCTCATAGCATAACAACAGCTCCACTGAATCGGATTGAGATTCCGTATATTGACTTTTCCTGAATTGCTGAAAGACTGAAAGTTGAACAGGGATTGGAACAAATGCCAGTCAGGGTATGCTTCAAACGCTATGACCGCCGGGCCACGGGATGTGATCTCGTCGTCTAGTCTGCGTTGTTTGAAAATCAGTCACCCTTAATTGCCAGTTTTATGGCAGGCAACGCCAGTCTCCGGCCTTCCCATGCTTACATCCCAGCAATTGCGTCTCGCCATCGATATAGGCGGCACATTTACAGATACTGTACTGGTTGACTCTAACCAGCAGGTTCTGGCTTCAACGAAAAACCCGACCACACCCGCCGACCCGACAGAAGGAGCCCTCACGGGCATCCACCATGTCCTGGGTGTATCTGGGTACAGCCCTGCGGATATCGGGCTGTTCATTCACGGCACCACACTTGCGACCAATGCCCTGATAGAGCGGTGCGGTTCCAAGGTATCGACGATCACGACCCATGGTTTTCGGGACATTCTGGAAATCGCCTATGAACGCCGTTACAGCCAATACGATATCAACATCAGCAAGCCTGACCTGATCGTTCCACGCTCCCGGAGTTTTACGATTGGCGGTCGCGTTGATTTCATGGGCAAGGAGCTGGCTCCACTGGATGACAACGGCATCGAGAATCTGGTTGTGGAACTTGAAGCAGCCGGGACAGAAGCCGTTGCAATCTGCCTGCTGCACTCCTACGCAAACCCTGACCATGAACGCCGGTTAGCGGAAGAGCTGAGGATACGGCTGCCGGACATTGCCATTTCCCGCTCCAGCAAAGTAAGCCCTGAAGCCCGCGAATTTGACCGGCTCTGCACAACAATCGCAAACGCATATGTGCAGCCGATGATGTCAGCTTATCTGTCAGACTTCGAACAGCGGATACACGCCCTCGGCATCACCTGCCCGATCCTCATGATGACCGCAAGCGGCGGCATGACGACCCTCAAGACAGCGGCTGCCTATCCAATCCGACTGGTTGAGTCAGGCCCGGCAGGCGGTGCCATACTCGCAGCCCAGGTCGCAAGGGACATATCAGCCGATAAAGTCCTGTCTTTCGACATGGGGGGAACAACGGCAAAGCTGTGCCTGATCGACAATTATGAACCTCAGTCAACGCGACATTTCGAGATTTCCCGGGCCGAACGATTTGTGAAAGGCAGCGGCATGCCGGTTCGGATCCCGGTGCTGGACATGATCGAAATCGGAGCTGGCGGCGGTTCAATCGCCAGCGTTGACCGGCTCGGGAGATTGCAGGTCGGCCCCAAAAGCGCAGGAAGTGAGCCAGGGCCAGCCGCCTTTGACCGGGGAGGCACACATCCAACAGTAACAGACGCCGACCTTGTTCTTGGTTATCTTGACCCAGCCTCCTTCGCAGACGGACATATCACCCTCGATGAAACCAGAAGCCGCAACGCCATTGACAATGAGGTCGGGCACAAACTTGCCACGGACGAGATCAGAACGGCTGCCGGGATCAGCGAGATCGTTGATGACAGCATGGCCAGCGCGGCAAGAATGCACGCTGTTGAAACCGGCAAGGATCTGGGTGAACGGGTCATGATCGCCTTTGGCGGTAACGGACCCTTGCATGCCACACGGGTGGCAAAGCGCGCTGGTGTATCACGCATTCTGGTTCCCCCTGAACCTGGCGTCGGCTCGGCAGTCGGGTTTCTCTTCGCGCCAATATCTTATGAAATTGTCCGCAGCCGCTATACCTTGCTGGAGAGTTTTACGGCAGCAGATGTGAATACCTTGCTCGCTGATATGGAAGCGGACGCCAGAACCGTCGTCACAGAGGCGGCTCAGAACCAGCCGCTCATACGCAAACGCATCGCCTTCATGCGATATCACGGACAAGGTCATGAGTTGGAGATTCCACTGCCAGACCGCCCGCTGGAAAACAGAGACTCGGAAACACTGAAAACGGCCTTTGAGGAAGAATATTGCCGTCAGTTCACCCGTGCCGTGCCGGATATGGCTATCGAAATCCTCAACTGGGGACTGAAGCTCTCAACATTTCATGAATACGCTGCAGAGACCGCCAAAGACCACTCTGTAACAGAGGTCAAACCTCCGGCCACACGCAGGATATTATGCGATGTCACCGGCGAAGATGTGCATGCCAGCATCTACAAGCGCAAAGACCTTACTGCAGGAACTGTGATTTGTGGTCCTGCCCTGATCCAGGAAACACAGACCACGACTCTGGTAAGCGCTGATTTCGCCGCTTCAGTGGACAGCCTCGGCAATCTTGTTCTGTCACGAAAGGACACATCATGACCAGCTTGTCTCCCATGCGCTTGCAAGTGCTCTGGAACAGATTGCTTGCGGTGGTCGAAGAACAGGGTCAGGCTCTTATCCGGGCAGCCTTCAGCCCGATCGTACGTGAATGCGGCGATATCTCAGCGGGTATCTTTGACTGTGACGGCCGCATGCTGGCGCAGGCGGTGACCGGCACACCCGGACACATCAACACCATGGCCGAAGCCGTAAAACTGCTGCTGCAGCAGTTTTCACTTCAGAGCATGAAACCCGGCGACATCTACATGACGAACGATCCATGGATCGCCTCCGGCCATCTCAATGATTTCCTGCTGCTTATGCCGGTTTTCAAGGACAAGCAGATTGTCGGTTTCACCTCATGCACCTCTCACCTGGTCGATCTTGGCGGTCAGGGTATGGGGCCGGAAGGATCCGATATTTATGACGAAGGCCTCTGTATTCCGCCCTGTAAGCTGGTTGATCAAGGGCAGATCAACAGCCTCCTGCTTGACATCGTCAAGGCAAACTCCCGCGAGCCTGTGGCCAATGAGGGAGACATATACGCCCTGATCGCCTGCTGCGAAACAGGAGCCCGGCGGCTCATCGACATGATGGGTGAATTCAGGCTCGATGACCTGAAGCCTCTGGCGGATTACATCATCCAAACCTCTCTGTCCGGAACCCGAAGAGCAATTGCCGAAGTACCGAACGGCCTCTACCGATCATCCCTGCGTATTGAGGGATACGAGGAGCCAATCAGTCTTCATGCGGCCCTGACAGTCTCAGATGAAGAAATTCATCTCAGCTTTGACGGCACCGCCCCCTGCTCGGCCAAAGGCATCAATGTTCCGATAAATTATGCAACCGCCTATTCGGTATTTGCACTGCGCTGTATTATCGGGTCAGACATTCCCAACAATGCAGGATCGCTGGAGCCATTCAAAGTAACGGCCCCCGAGAACTGTATCCTGAACGCTCAGCGCCCCGCGCCGGTGGCCATGCGGCACACAATAGGCCAACTGACGCCTGATCTGGTCTATGGCTGTCTGTCCCAGGCGCTTCCCGATCACGTTCCCGCAGAAGGGGCGTCCTGCATGTATGACCTGCCCGTCCGCAATACACCGGACGCATCTCGCGAGAGCGTCTTCGCACTAGAACTGGTTTTCAACGGTGGCACCGGTGCCCGCCCCTCAAGAGATGGTCTTTCGGCGACGGCCTTCCCCAGTGGGGTTTGGGGCAGCCAGGTGGAAACCACAGAATCCGCGGCACCTGTCATTATCTCCAGACGGGAATTGCGAACAGACAGCGGCGGTGCAGGAAAATTCCGTGGCGGTCTCGGTCAGCACATAGAAATGCGCTCATCAAATGCAGACGATATCCTGCTCTTCCTGTCCGTGGAACGAACCCGGTTTGCAGCCCGCGGCAGACAGGGCGGCATGAGCGGAGCCACAGGCAGCATCAGGCTGGGAGAACAGGGAAGACCATTACCGGCAAAGGGGGAAGTCCGTATTCCCGCTGGCGAAACCCTTGTTTTCGAAACCCCTGGCGGCGGCGGCTTTGGAAGCCCGAATGACCGTCCTCCTGAGGCGATCGCACACGATCTCAGAGAGGGTCTGATTTCCAAGGATCATGCCCGGGATCTCTATGGTTTTGCTCTGGAGGAGGACACATGACCCTACCTCAACCTCACATCGGGGCAATGGCTTCTTATCAGCTTGCAAACCTTGAAGCGCCAGAAGGTACGCGCCTGATCTCCATGGCACAGAACGAAAGTCTGCGTGCACCCTCTCCTCTCGCGCTGGATGCAGCACATATGGCTCTGTCTGCGGGCGCCACGTATCCGGACCCGGACTGGTCAGAACTGCGTGCTGCAATCTCACTGGTTCACGGCCTTCCCGAAGATCGCATCCTGTGCGGGGCGGGATCGATGGAACTCATAGCCTCCATTGCTAATGCCTATCTGGGCACCGGAGACGAGGTACTCACAAGCGACTACGCCTATGCATTCATCAAGACTGTTACACAATTCACAAATGCCCGCTTCTGCTCAGTGCCCGAGATCAATCTGGCCGTCTCAACGGACGCCTTGATCGGAGGCATCACACCAGCAACAAAAATTGTCTTTGTGGCCAACCCTGGAAACCCAACAGGAACACGCATTTCATCAGCAAAACTGCGAGAGCTGCGACAGGCCCTTCCTGAAAATATCCTGCTGATTATTGATGAGGCCTATGGCGAGTTCAGCGACCATCTGGATGAGCGTCTGTTCGACCTTTCTGAAACAACCAACACAATTATCCTGCGGACATTGTCCAAGAGCTATGGCCTTGCAGGCATGCGGGTCGGTTGGGGCTGCTTCCCCGAACACATATCAGAGCAGGTTCGAAAAATCCTCAACCCGAACAATGTGTCGATTGCAAGCCAGTCTGCAGCCACAGCAGCGATGCATGATCAGGATTACATGTCTGAAACATGCAGAATAACAGCGCAGTTGCGAGACCGGTTCTCAGAACAGCTACAAGAGCTCGATATCCAGGTAAAAAGCAGCCACACCAACTTTGTACTGCTGCAATTCAGGAACAACGCTGAAGCCTCCCATGCCAATAGGCATCTCGTAAAGAACGGTATTCTGATGCGGCAAATGCAGGGATACGGGCTGGGGCATTGCCTCAGAGCCACAATCGTGGCGCAGGATGACATGATGTTCGTTACAACCAGACTGAACGAGTGGAGCAGAACACGATGACTGAAATGAATGGACGTGCTGCGCATCGCATCGGGGTTCTGGTTCCATATACGAACACCAATCTGGAAAGCGACTGCGTCCTGATGCGACCGGAAGGTGTCAGCTTTCACTTCGCCCGCCTCGGAGGCTATGAAATAGATGCAGTTCCTGATGCCGAACAGATGTTAGGGCTCGGGCATTCCGATATTGCAGAACCCCTCAAACTGATCGCAGGCGTGCGCCCCGACGTCGTTCTCTACGGCTGCACATCAGCAACCCTGTCCATCGGGCCTGATTTTGATCGGAAACTTGCCAGCGATATCGAAAACACGATTGGCGCCAAAACTGTAACAGCAGCCAGTGCACTGGTTCATGCCCTGAAGACGCTCGGCAAAACAAAGATCGCCTTTGCATCTCCCTATACTGCCCCACTCAACGATGACGCCATCCGTTTCCTGGCCCGGTTCGAGATCGAAACCGTGTCACGCGCAGACTACCCCGAAGCTCTGGGCAATTTCGGCCAGGGTGCCCTGCCGCCCGAACAGGTCCTTGAGCTCGGCATGCAAGCCAACAGCGACGAAGCTGAAGTCATCGTTCTGTCCTGCACCGATATGCGATCAGTGGAAATCATCGATCACCTGGAACAGTCAACCGGCAAGCCTGTCATAACATCCAATCAGGCCATGCTGTTCCAAGCGCTACAGCTTCTGGGAGAAACCGATTTTCGCGAGGGCTTTGGCCAGCTTTTTACGGCCCTCTCTCAGCCACAGCGCTGACAGAAAAAAGGAACTATTCCGGATAAATACCGTTCAAGAAGCGATCTGTTTAAGCTTATAACAAAGAGCAGAGAAATAATGGTGCGGTCAGAGGGACTCGAACCCTCAAGCCCGGAGGCGACGAATTTTAAGTCCGTTGCGTATACCAATTCCGCCATGACCGCGATGCTGATTCTCAGCGAAGACCACATACTAATATGCGACTGGATTCGCCCACACAAGATGCAATCGTATTTGGGTGTGCTGCATCACCTGACACACAACACACCCTCTATAGCCTGGCTTTTCTTAAGCGTCATCGCCTGCAATGGGAGGCTGGAAGCTGAGGCCCATATCCCACGGGAAATAAATCCAGGTGTCCTGGCTGACTTCCGTAATGAAGGTGTCAACCAATGGCCGCCCCTTGGGCTTTGCATAAACAGTCGCAAAATGGGCCTTTGGCAACATGTCGCGAACAACCTTGGCTGTTGTACCGGTGTCAACAAGGTCATCAATGATCAGAACACCTTCACCCTGGCCACCCTCAACGCCGATAACATTCGGATCAATCGCCTTGATCACATCCAGTGAGCCCTGGTTCTCATAGTCATGGTAAGAGGCGATACAGACTGTCTCAATCGTGCGGATACCCAGTTCCCGGCAGACAATCGCGGCAGGAACAAGACCTCCACGGGTAATCGCGACCATGGCCTTCCATTCGCCAATTCCGGCGAGCCGCCAGGACAGGGCCCGGGAATCCTGATGGAACCGGTCCCAGGACACCGGAAAGACCTTACGATCAGTTGCAGTCATGTTTGTTTCTCCATTTCGATGCGGGCCCGAATAGAAGCGACCATGGTCTCTACCGCTTGTTCAGCAGTCTCCAGCGCGTCTTCATCCCGACTTCTGATAACAATCTGTGTGGCGAATTTCTCACCGTCAAAATAAGGATAGGATCCCATTGAGACAGCCGGATGCTGCTTCTGCAAGGCACCCAGCTCACCGCCGATCCATCCTTCACCAACGCCAGCTTCAACGGAACGAGACAGCATCTTCCGCCCTGTTTCAAGGGTTGGTGCGATTTCATCCATCATGGCATGCATGACAGCAGGAACACCCGCCATCACATGCACATTGCCAATGCGGAATCCCGGAGCACCGGATACCGGGTTATGAATCAGGTCGGCCCCTTCCGGAATACGGGCCATACGCAACCGGGCCTCATTCAGGTCGCCGGGCTCATAGCGTGCTTCGAGAATGGCAACAGCGCGGGGGTCATGAGGCAGATCAACACCGAACGCGACAGCCATGGCATCGGCTGTTATGTCATCATGCGTCGGTCCAATGCCACCCGTGGTAAAGACATAGGTATAAGCGGATCGCAGAGCATTGACTGCCGAGACAATTGCATCAATTTCATCTGCAACAACCCTGACCTCTTTCAGGTCAACCCCGAGCGCTGTCAGATACTCTGCGATGAACCCGGTATTGGTATCCTTGGTACGGCCGGAGAGAATCTCGTCGCCAATAACCAGAACAGCCGCTGTTACCGGCGACGACAAATCCAACTCGGCAGATTCTGATGCGGGGTTCGACATTGCAAATCTCGTTCTAACAACGCATTTATGAACCTACGTCCTAGCCGCTTTACCCGTGGCACTCAAGCCATCACCCCTTCAAGCAGAGACAGATCATGAAATTGCCCCAGAATCTTATCCAGGGAACCCTGCTCAAGCGCTACAAACGCTTCCTTGCTGATGTGGAACTGACAGATGGCGAGATCATCACGGCCCATTGCGCCAATCCGGGCTCCATGCTTGGTCTCAAGGATCCGGGCTGTAAAGTCTGGCTGTCTCACTCGGACAATCCAAAGCGCAAGCTCAAATATTCCTGGGAGCTGACCGAGCTGGAGAATGCCATGGTCGGCATCAACACCAACCATCCCAATGCCATTGTGGCAGAAGCCATTGAAAACGGCAGCATTCCCGCTCTCAAGACCTATGACAGCCTCAAACGCGAGGTGAAATACGGCAAGAACTCCCGGATCGATATCCTGCTGGAGGGTGCTGAAGGCGGCAAAACCTATGTGGAAGTGAAGAATGTCCATCTGTGCCGGGAAGAAGGGTTGGCTGAATTCCCGGATTCCGTCACAGCCAGAGGGGCCAAACACCTGGCCGAGCTGTCCGATATGGTCCGGGACGGTCATCGTGCCGTGATGGTTTTTCTGGTACAGAGAACCGATTGTGACCGCATGGCACTGGCGCACGATATCGACCCCAAATATGGCGAAGCCTTCGATGCGGCACGGGAAGCGGGTGTGGAAATGATCGCGGTAGGCTGCGGCATTACCACTGAAGAAATCACGGTAAACCGCTCTGTCAAACTGGAAGAGTGATGACAGACGGCCAATTTACGGGTAATCGAACAGAAACACTTACTATCAAGCGCGTCTGACTGTCACTTGCTCACAGAACCAAGACAGCGCGCCAGACAGAGGGACCTGCTGAGGGCCGATGGTACGATATATTGATGCCGCAGAAGCGCCGATGGCCAATGACGGCGTAATCAAACTCTACAATAAGGATGATTTCGCGGGCCTTCAGCGAGCCGGACAACTCACGGCAACTGTTCTGGACAAGCTTGCAGATCTGATCGTTCCCGGCATCACCACTGAAGAGATTGACCGGGCCGTCTATGCCTTCGGCCTGGAACATGATGCAGTTCCGGCGACGCTCTATTATCGCGGATATACCAAATCCAGCTGTACATCCATCAATCATGTGGTCTGCCATGGCATTCCCAATGAAAAGCCCCTCAGGGATGGTGATATCATCAATGTGGACGTCACCTATGTGGTTGATGGCTGGCATGGGGATTCAAGCCGCATGTATATGGTGGGTACACCCAAGCGGGCCGCAGAGCGTCTGGTGGATGTGACCTATGAATCGCTGATGCGCGGCATCGAAGCGGCCCGTCCGGGCAACACCACGGGTGATATCGGTGCTGCAATCCAGACTTTTGCTGAAGGCGAGCGCTGTTCAGTTGTCCGTGACTTCTGTGGCCACGGCATTGGACGCCTGTTCCACGATGCACCGAACATTCTGCATTATGGTCGCCCGGGGGAAGGTGTGGAGCTGCGCCCCGGGATGGTCTTCACCATCGAGCCGATGATCAACCTTGGCCGGGCCCACGTAAAGGTTCTGTCTGATGGCTGGACCGCCGTAACCCGCGACCGATCTCTTTCAGCCCAGTTCGAGCATATGATCGGGATCACCGAAGATGGATGTCAGATTTTCACCCAGTCACCATCTGGCCGCAACAAGCCACCCTATGTATGATCGGTCTTCATGAGTGGCTTTGAAGATAAACCGGCTCCCGCACCCCATTACATGGGGCACAGGGATCGTCTGCGGGCCCGGTTCCACGAAGCCGGAGCAGACACCCTTGCCGACTACGAGCTGCTTGAACTGATTCTCTTCCGGGCTATCAAGCGACAGGATACAAAACCGCTCGCCAAAGAACTCATAGCCCGGTTCGGCAGCTTCTCTGAAGTCCTGTCTGCGGCTCCCAATCGCCTCAAGGAAGTCAGTGGAGTGGGTGATGCGGTTGTAACCGAACTGAAGCTGGTGGAAGCCGCAGCCAAACGCTTTACGCTGGGCGAGGTAAAAAAGCGTCCCATGCTTGGTTCGTGGTCTTCGGTGATTGAATATTGCCGCACGGCCATGGCCTTTTCCGACAAGGAACAGTTTCGCGTGCTGTTTCTGGACAAGAAAAACGCACTCATCACAGATGAGGTTCAGCAGACGGGCACTGTCGATCACACACCGGTCTACCCGCGTGAAGTGGTCAAACGCGCTCTTGAGCTGTCAGCCACGGCCATCATCCTGGTGCACAATCATCCGTCCGGTGACCCGACGCCGTCCCGGACCGATATTCAGATGACGAAAAAGATCATCGATGTCGCAGAGCCGCTTGGCATCACCGTTCACGACCACATTATTGTCGGCAAGGATGGTCACGCGAGCTTCCGTGGTCTGAAGCTGATCTAGGATCAAGACTCATTGCTGACGCCCATTCTGTTTATCAGGTTTCTTCGATCCTGGCCCCGGCCTCAGCCGCCTGTTCCGGCGTATCAATATCGATGACAACGCCTTCATCACCACATTCAAGCTCTATGACCGCATCCGGATAGGCCTTGAACAGTGCCCGCGCACCCTGATCTCCGGACAAGGTCTGAAGTTCAGCAAAATATCGTCTTGGCCACAAAACCGGATTGCCCCGCTGCCCATTGAAATGCGGCACAATGATCGCAGTATCCGCAGCCGGGTCCCGTTCCAACAGAATCTTGCGGATTGTCTCCGGCGCGATAAGCGGCATATCGGATAGCATGATCAATACGGCCCCCACATCATCAGGCACAGCCGCGATACCCGCAGCAACGGATGTTGAAAGACCATCAGCGAACCGGTCATTATGTGCAAACCGCACATCCCGGTCAGGAACCGCCGCCTTAATCCGTTCTGCATCATGACCGGTGACAACAATCAGTTCGTCTACGCCGCCTCGCCTGACCACATCAAGCGCCCGTCTGATAAACAGCTCACCGCGATAATCCGTCAGAAGCTTGTTGGCCTGCCCCATTCTGCGGGATTGCCCGGCAGCAAGGACAACAGCCGCCACTCGAGGCAACGGCCTGTCCGCTGTCCGCTCCCGCCTCGGCTGTGGGCGTGATGTGATTTCTTTCAAGAGTCCACCAACCCCCATAGCCTGAATATCTTCCTGTCCCACTTCAAGCCCCGCCAGCATTCGCTCAAGCACCCAGTCAAAGCCGTTCTCCTTTGGAGAGCGAGCACACCCGGGCGCCCCAATCACCGGCTTGGTTCCAAGTCGGGCCGTCAGGAGCAGGTTGCCCGGATCAACCGGCATGCCGAAATGGACGATCTCTCCCCCCGCCTGTTCGATGGATGAGGGAACCACATCGGCACGGTCGACAATGGCGGAAGCGCCAAAAACGATGATCATGTCATGGTCTGCATCCGCATCCCGGATGGCAGAAGCCACATCATGCTCCCTGTGAGAGACGCGAAACTCACGCCCCAGGCGGGCACCCAGCATTGACAGACGGGATGCCAGAACCTGTCTCGTCTTGTCCATGACCTTATCCGTCATGCCTGGCAGAACGGTAGCAACGAGTCCAACCCGCAATGGTCTGAACGGCTGAATAGAGAACCCGCGAGAAGCCTCTGCCAGGGCCTCAGCCCTGGCAATCAGGGCCTCGGAAACAGCAAACGGAATAATCTTGATTGTCGCGGCAATCTGACCTTCGGAAGCCCGGTCGAGCGGTTTGAGTGTTGCTACGGTAATGGCCGGGTCAAGCCTGTTGATCTCGTTGATCGTCGCCTCATCAAACTGCAGAAGGCCACTCTCGGATGCGATCAGGTTACAGCGCCCTGTAAACGGCTCTTCCTCAAGGCATCCATCTCCGCAAAGGGCATGAGCCAGACGCCGTGCTGCCTCATCTTCATGACAATCGCCAGCTTCGAGCAGCGCGACAACCACCTCATCAATCCCAGCGCGGTCAAGACGGCCAAGCGCTTCTCTATCCAGTCTGTGCCCCTTTTTAAGCGCACCGTCTTCAAGACGCACTGAATGAGCAAGAATGCCACCCTCAGCCTCCGCCAGGCGAACCGGGCCAAACTTCATATGCCCTGCCCTTTCTCAGATTTCGCCCCGCGCAGACGCAGGATAACCTCTGCAAGAACAGACACTGCAATCTCGGATGGGTTGGAGGCCCCGATATCCAGTCCGATGGGCGCATGAATACGCGAGAACGCATCTTCACTGACGCCCGCTTCCTCCATACGGATCTGCCGCTTGCCATGGGTTTTCCGACTGCCCAGCGCCCCCACATAGAAACAGTTCGCTTCAAGCGCCGCCATCAGAGGCATATCGTCAATTTTGGGGTCATGCGTCACCGCAGCCAATGCGGTGTATGGATCAAGTCCCAGACCCGGAAGCACCTCATCAGGCCAGTCCGCATATAATGGAAAACCCTCAAAGCGGTCCTCTGTGGCAAAGGCCGTCCGCGGGTCGATAATTGTCACATCCAGTCCGGCAATCCGGGCCATCGGAGCAAGAGCCTGCGAAATATGGACCGCCCCAATCAGAACCAGACGCGGTGCCGGGACATGCACGGCAAGAAAGACCTGTTCACCACCGGCCAGATCAGCAAGACCTGATTTCCCACTTCTGAAGAACCCGTCGAGCGCACTTTCGGCAAGGCCGATATCCTCTCCCGGGCGAACCAGAGACGCAGCACCACCGTCGGGTCTGCTGACAAGCGCGATGGGCTCCCGTCGGGCTCGGGCTTCGTTCAGTTCTCTGATGAGTTCAGCGGAAACACTCATAGCGTCACCTTTTCCACCAGAACCCGAATACGTCCACCGCAGGACAGCCCCACTTCCCAGGCGGTTTCATCGGCAACGCCAAACTCGAGCACTTTGGTTGTTCCGGTCTCGATGACGTCAATGGCTTCTGAAATCACCGCCCCCTCCACACAGCCGCCAGAGACGGAGCCTTCGAAATTACCTTCGGAATCGATTGCCAGATGGCTCCCAACGGCGCGCGGTGCCGACCCCCAGGTTTCCAGAACCGTCGCAAGAGCAACAGATCGCCCTTCCCTGCTCCAGGTTTCTGCAATCATCAGCGGATCATGCCTGTCCATGGACCTCTCCTCCAGTCTTCGCGTCAGAAGGCCTTATACCAACGGGCCTTAGCCATTGCTTTGGGTCCCTGACAGCCGTTGTCTCGCCCGACAGAGCCGCGCACAGATCTGCCATGGAATTCAGGGAATGGATCGGACGGAATTCATCCACATGAGGCAACATCATGCGAATGCCTTGCGCACGCGCCTCAAAAGCTTCGAACCGCAAAAGCGGGTTCAGCCAGATAAGCCGTCTGCAGGATCTGTGAAGTCGATCCATTTCTACAGCCAGATCCTCATCCGTGTCCCGCTCAAGACCATCTGTGAACAGGATGACCGTTGGCTTCTGGCCCAGAACACGGCGTGACCAGTCCCGGTTAAACCGATGAAGCGCTGTTGCAATCCGGGTTCCGCCCGACCAGTCCTCAACAGCAGCTGAGCAGGCATCCAGTGCCTCATCGGGATCCTTTGCCTGCAATTGCCGGGTAATATTGGTCAACCGTGTGCCAAAGACAAAACTGTGAACCTTGCGTCCGCGCAGCTGTAACATGTGCAGAAAGTGCAGGAAAATACGGGTGTATTGCCCCACCGATCCGGAAATATCACACAAGGCGACAATCGGCGGATGCGTTTCGGTTTCCGAGCGGAAATGCGGGATGACCAGATCACCGCCCGACCGCATCATATGTCGCACGGTCCTGCGCATATCAAAACGCCGGCCATTCGACGACGGCTGAAACCGTCGGGTGCGAACAACATCACTGGGCAAAGCCAGTTCGCTGATCGCCTGTCGCGCATCGTCCAGCTCCGCAACTGTCATCTGTTCGAAATCCTTGGACTGCAGGATTTCCTTGCCTGAGACCGTGAAGCGCGCATCAACCTCCAGATCCGGTTCCGGCAGTTCCTTTTGCTGATCCTGTGCCTTGAGCAAGGCCTCCGCCGCACGCGCCGCCCCCGCCTTCTGTTTTTCAGCCCGGGATGGATTTGCCACCGGAGACAGAATTGAGATCATCTTTTCAACAAGGCCACGGCTGCGCCAGAAGAGCTCAAACACCTCATCAAAGACAGCCCGATGATCGCGGCGTTTGACGAAGACAGACTGCAGCACCCAGTAGAGATCATCCCGTGATCCAATCCCTGTCATTGTCAATGCGTTCACCGCGTCGACCACATGTGCCGGTCCCACAGGAAGCCCGGCCGCACGCAGGGCACGTCCGAAATAGGCGACATTTTCAGCAAGCCGCCCGCCATTGGTCGGGGCCGTCTGTTCGGTCATTCCACCCCGTCCAGATCCTTCCGGATGTCGGTCAGGATTTCATTGATCCGGCTGCCTTCCATACGGGCGATATCATCCTGATACTTGAGCAGCACACCCAATGTGTCGGAAATCACATCCGGGTCCAGAGCCAGCTGATCCAGTTCCATCAGGGCTGTAATCCAGTCGAGCGTTTCAGCCACGCCCGGATTCTTGAACAGCTCTTCATCCCGAAGCCGCTGAACAAAAGCAACCACTTCCCGGCTCAGCGTCTCTCCCGCACCCGGACACTTGGCTTCCACGATTGCCAGCTCCCGCTCGGCACTCGGGTAATCAACCCAGTGATACAGGCAGCGCCGCTTCAAGGCATCATGGATCTCACGGGTTCTGTTAGTGGTAACAATCACAAGAGGCGGCTGTTCCGCACG
The DNA here is from genome assembly GCF_030845175.1 of Coralliovum pocilloporae. NCBI lineage: Bacteria > Pseudomonadati > Pseudomonadota > Alphaproteobacteria > Hyphomicrobiales > Coralliovaceae > Coralliovum > Coralliovum pocilloporae. The sequence goes on from NZ_CP132542.1 coordinate 386,119, forward strand.
GATCGTCCCAAGCTCAGGAATGGTGATCTGATTATCTGACAGCACCTCAAGCAAAAATGCCTCAAATGCCTCATCGGTCCGATCAAGTTCATCAATCAGAAGCACGGGCGCACCCTGGGTCTGATCCTGTTCCAGCGCCTGTAACAGCGGACGGCGGATCAGAAATTTCGGATCATACACATCCCGCGACAGGCTCTCCCTGTCCTGTATACCGCTGGCTTCCGCTGCCCGGATTTCGATCATCTGGGCAGCATAGTTCCACTCATAGACAGCGGATGCGATATCCAGTCCCTCATAACATTGCAGGCGGATCAGACGACGCCCCAGACATTGCGAGAGAACCTTGGCAATTTCCGTTTTCCCGACACCCGCTTCCCCCTCCAGAAACAGCGGACGTTTCATGGTAAGGCTCAGAAACAGCACGGTTGCCAGTGATCTGTCGGCAATATATCCGGCTCCGGCCAGAAGCGAGAGCGTTTCATCAATGGATTTCGGCAAATCTTGCGCCGTTGTGAGCATCAGACTGGTCCCGCCTCATCATTACATCACCTCCTATATAGGTGACCCGGTTCTCTTATGGCAGAGGATTTTCCGTCCACGCCCGAACCTTCATCCATGATGTATTCAGGTAGTCCTATTTATAGTCAATAAGACCTTTCGGCCATGATCTCAGTAAGCTTTTGACAGTTAACGAATTTTCCAGAGATTGCACTTACCTTGTTTCAAGATGTTATCTAATCGGATTAACTTGAGAGACGAGAGCACGCGAAATGTATCTCTTCAGACTTGTTTATTACAGCCGCAATACCGTAGCGACGACGAACAAATCCGCTTTCAAGGAAATCAAATCAATTCTGGATGCTGCCGCCAGAAACAACACGCGCGACGGCATTACGGGTGCGCTGCTGTTCAACAACATCTTCTTCGCACAGGTGCTGGAAGGAGATCGTAAGGCTGTCACAGAAACATTCTGTCGGATTTCCAGAGATCAGCGTCACAGTGATATCGTTATTATGAGCGCAACGCCTGTTGACGTCCGCATGTTTGACCAATGGTCCATGGCATTTGCCGGACGTTCTGATACAGCCGATAAGCTCTATGTTCGCTTTGGCCTGTCTTCTGAGTTCAACCCGGCCAAGATGACATCCGAAAGTCTTGTTGCTTTCATCCAGGAGATGGCGCAGTGCGAAGAGCATGTGGCGCATGCAGGCACGGACAAGGCAAAAGCCACCGCCGCATAACATCAAAACGCATCAGTATTTCATTCAGCAACCGCCCGTTTTCAGAGGCATTCTGACAGCGGGTTGAATGCTGTCCAAAAAAGATTCGAAAAAACTTTGAACCTTTTTCCGTCCTCCGTCGACACATGGTCAGTTCAAGGCAATGGAGGACATCATGACCAGCACATTCAAGAAAACCGCAACCGCACTCGTCGCCGCTGTAATGCTCAGCACATCCATGGCATCAACCATGACAACCACTGCAGAAGCAGGTTACCGCAGCCATCATCGTCATCACGGCCACAGCAACGCCGGTCGTGCAGCAGCAATCGGCCTGGCAGCAGGCATCGGCATCGCCATCCTCGGCTCAGCATTGGCAGCCAAGAAGGCACGCCCCAAATACGGCACCAGCGAATATGCCTGCATGCGGGCCCGTCAGTGGAAAGAGCTTGTCGACTCAGCCCGCGATATCCTGAAGCGTGACATTCGACTGCAGCGCCGCTACGGCGGAAACGAAGCAAGCGTCCGGTTCTCAAGACAGGAATTGAAGCGCCGACAGAAAGAACACAGACGTTGGGTTCGCAAGTGCCGCGCCCGTCTCTACTAAGAGACAGAAAGACCTCAACCACCCCAGCAAACAGCCGCTCAAACGAGCGGCTGTTTTCTTTTGTCTTCGGAAAGGGTCATTGACCTTTCAGGTTCATCGGACAACAATCCGGCCAGCTTTCAGATTCCGGACCCATTATCCATGGCCATCAGGCATATCACACGCTCTTTCTTCGCCCTCCTAACGGTGCTCGTGAGCTTCAGTCTTCCAACGCAGGCTCAGGAAACCCTGCGCGTTGGCCTCGCAGCCCCAATGAGCGGCCCTTTCCTTGAATTCGGCAAGCAGATGGAAAACGGCATTAATCTGGCCGCGGAAACCGTCAAAGAACGCGGCGGTCCTGATATCGAGCTGGTGATTGCCGATGACAAGTGCACCCGCGACGGAGCAAAGGCTGCAGCCAATCAGCTTGTCGGTGCCAGGGTCGATGTGGTGATTGGCCATGTGTGCTGGGGAGCGTCTGTTGAGGGTGCCCGCATTTATGCGGATGCAGATATCCCGCAGATATCACCAGCAACCCGTCACCCGAGCTTCACAGATGAGGCATTTGGTAAGCCGGGGCTGAGATTCCGCCTCACCGGTCGCGACGACCATTTCGGCCGGATTGCCGCCGACTATCTGAAAACACTCAGCATCTCTGGCCGGGTAGCTGTTCTTCACGACAACAGCGCCTTCGGCAAGGATACGGCCACACGCCTGAAAGACGCGCTGGAAACTGCTGGCACACGCCCTGCCCGCTTTGAGGCCTTTCAATCGGGCCTCAGCGAATATGGCAGCCTTGCCATCCAGCTTGAAGCGGATGCGATTGATGTTGTCTTTCTTGGCTCCTATCACGCAGACGCCGCCTTGATCGTCAAAGCATTGAAGGAACGCGGGGTGGCTATCAGCGTTGTTGGCGGCGATGCGATCCTCGTCGATGACTTCCTGCTTCAGGCCGGAGACACGGCTGAGGGCATTCAGGCAATTGCCGCACCTGATCCGCGCCAGCTTCTGACCGATCCGGATCTTCTTGCGACTTTCAAGGAGAAAGATATCGAAGCCTTTGCCCTGACTATCCCTTCTTTCGTCGCCGTAGAACTGATTGTAAGTGCCCTATCTGCCAATCCGGCTGATCTTGCAAAGGGACTCCTAGAAACGGAGCATGGAACTATACTCGGCCCGATCCGGTTCGAGCAGAATGGTGATTCAAACCTGCCGAGTTTCGTCCCCTATGTCTGGCGGGACGGGGCGTTCCAGCATAAAGTCGGACCATGAAAACCGGCCCTCTCAATCTAATCACTGATGTGGACGGCCTTTTGGTCGGAAATGCCGATGATGCAGACCTGAAATCCGGCACAAGCGTTATTCTGCCAGATCAGCGATCCGTTGCAGCCGTGCATGTTATGGGTGGGGCACCTGGCACGCGGGAAACCGACCTCCTCAGCCCGGAGCAAACCGTTCAACATGTGGATGCGCTGGTGCTCTCAGGCGGCTCAGCGTTCGGTCTTGATGCCTGCAGCGGCGTACAGGCCTGGTTGCGGGAGCAGAACCGCGGTTATCCTGTGACCGATACGCTCAACATCCCTATCGTACCAGGCGCAATCCTGTTTGACATGCTGAATGGCGGCAACAAGGGTTGGGGATTGTATCCGCCCTATCGCGATCTTGGTTACAAGGCAGCTCAGGCTGCCTCACGCCATTTCGAACTCGGCTCAACAGGTGCCGGTGCAGGCGCAACAACAGCCAATATCAAAGGCGGGCTCGGCTCTGCATCTTCTGTGTCAGAAACAGGCCATACAATTGGCGCGCTGGTTGCCGTCAATGCGCTCGGGCAGGCCACAATTGGCTCGTCAGGTCATTTCTGGGCACATCCGTTCGAAATCGACAATGAGTTCGGCGGGTTCTGCGCCCCTCACCCTTCGCCGAAGGATCAGGCACACATCAAGACCAAGCTTGATATGCAAAAGCCCGGGGCCAACACCACCATTGCGGTAATCGCCACAGATGCCATTCTGACAAAGTCGGAGGCCAAGCGGTTGGGCGTCATGGCGCATGACGGTTTTGCCCGCGCGCTCTGGCCCGCGCATACCGTCCTCGACGGGGATCTGATTTTCGCTCTGTCGACCGGGAAAAAGCCTCTCGACCAATCCGCCGGAGCCATGGTGGAACTGGGAGCCCTTGCAGCCAGCACAATGGCCCGCGCCGTCGCCCGCGGTGTCTATCATGCCAGCGCAGACGCAACGGACAATCTGCCAACCTGGCAAAACCGGTTCGGAACCCGGCTCTAAGATCAAGACCCGCTACTCGGCAGCTTCCATCAGATGCGGCCCATCCTCATGGTTGATCCGCTCTGCTTCCAGCCTGTTCAACAGGGTCAATCGCCGTTTTGCCGCTTTCTCCATAACCTGTTCCTTGACCGGTCCAAAGCCACGGATAGCATCCGGAACACGGGCAATCTCGGCCAGAAGGCCATAGGGCACCGGTCCGTCCAACTCGGCCAGAATAAGCTCAACATCGGACAGATAGGTTTCAATCAGCGCCCGTTCCGCCTTGCGCTCTGCTGTATGGCCAAACGGGTCATACCAATGCCCGCGCAAACCCTTCAGACGAGACAGCAGACGAAATGCACCGAAAACCCAGGGGCCAAATGCCCGCTTCTTCGGCCGACCACTTACAGGATCAATCGGAGACAGAAGCGGTGGGGCCAGCATCACGCGTATCTTGCTCCGGGAGGAGAACTGAGCTGACAGCGCCTCTTCAAAGGCTGGATCAGCATAAAGTCGAGCCACCTCATACTCATCCTTATAGGCCATCAGCCGGTAGAGGTTCTCCGCCACCAGTCCTGTGATGCGCAAACCGCCATGAGGCTGAACTTCATCCATGCGGCGAACACGTTCTACAACGTCACGGAACCGCCGGGCATAAGCTTCATCCTGATAACCAGTCAGCTCTTCACCCAGGAATGCGATACGTTCATCCAGCCCCATCTCGGCAGGCTTTTCACGGACCGGGATCTCATTGAGCAAAGCCTCCGGACGGCTGAACAGCACGCGCCCTGCATGGAAAGCACGAATGTTCCGGTCAATGGCTGCCCCGTTCAGCCGAATAGCCATCTCGACTGCATCCAGGGTCAACGGCAGAACGCCGCGCTGATAGGCCATGCCTACCAGAAGCATGTTCGTATAGATGGCATCTCCCAGCACCCGCTCCGCCACTTGAGCCACATCATGCAGAACCAAGTCACGGGTTGCTTCTCTGAGGGTATGCGACAGTTTTTCCTCGTTGAAGGACAAGGTCTGCTTGATGGTAAATTCAGCTGTCGGCGTTACATGCCCATTGGCGACCGCAACGGTCTTCTCATCATTCAGAAGCATCAGCGTTTCCGCACTACCCGCAACAAGCAGGTCTGATGCAAGCAGGATATCGAGGCTCGCAACAGGAATGCGTGGTCCTTGTATGGACGCCCCCTTGCCTCCAAACCGGATCTGCGAGGTCACCGGCCCGCCTTTCTGCGCCAGACCGGTCATATCAAGCGTTGAAACATTCACGCCATCCACATGAGCCGCCATGGCCAGAACCGCAGCGACAGTCGTCACGCCCATGCCACCGATACCGGTGATCAGCAGATTGACAGTCTCCTTGAGTTCCCGTTCCCTGATACGGGGAAGGTCAGCAGCCAGCGCAGCAATATCCAGCCCGTCACCCTTATCTGACCGTTTCAGTTCGGCATCGTCCACCCAGACGAAGGACGGACAGAAGCCCTTAACGCAGGAATAGTCCTTGTTACAGCTCGACTGATTGATAGCTCTCTTCGTGCCATGGTCAGTCTCAAGCGGTTCGAGCGACACACAGTTCGACTGGACCGTGCAATCGCCACAACCTTCACAGACTTTCGGATTGATAAACAGACGTTTGGGCGGATCGTCATGCAGTCCCTTCTTGCGCCGACGACGTTTTTCCGCGGCACAGGTCTGGTCATAGATGATCACCGACACACCCGGATAGGCCGCACAGTCAGCCTGGACCAGCGCCAGTTCATCACGATCATGAACAGGAACGTTCGGAGCAAGCAGAGAGGAGCCTGTGAACCGCTCCGGCTCTTCTGAGACCACACAGATTTTCTCAACACCTTCTGCGGAAACCTGGCGGGTAATCTGCTCAACACTCAACGGCCCATCATGGGCCTGGCCGCCCGTCATGGCCACCGCATCATTGAAGAGGACCTTGTAGGTCACGGGAACCCTGGCAGCCACTGACTGGCGGATGGCGAGAATGCCGGAATGGTAATAAGTCCCATCCCCCAGATTGACAAAAGCATGTCCATCCCGCTCAAACGGGGCCTGGCCAACCCAGTGAACACCTTCACCGCCCATGGCCACCAGTCCATCTGTGACACGACCGGACAGCTCTGCCATGGCATGGCAACCAATACCGGGCATGGCCCGGGCGCCCTCGGGCACCACGGTGGATGAGTTATGCGGGCAGCCGGAGCAGAAATACGGGGTCCGTTTGGCTGTATCCTGATGAGCATCAGCCCAGACCGCCTGCTCTTCAATCCGTTGCGCGACGGACCGGATAGCATCATCACGGGCCAGTTCAGGCATGAAGCCCAGCAGAGCCGGAACCAGTTCAGCCACAGACAGGTCACGGATTGAGGGCATAAAGGGCGCGCCATCCGGTGTTGCCTTGCCCCAGATTTGCGGACGCTCATCAGCGGACCAGTGATAGGCAATATCCTTGATCTGCGGCTCCATTAGAGCCCGTTTGTGTTCAACCACCATCAGCCGGTCGAGGCCACGGGCGAAGTTTGAGAAGCTGACATTCTCAAGCGGCCACGGCATGGCGACCTTATAAAGTCCGATCCCAAGCTCCACCGCCCGTGCATGACCGATCCCAAGCACTTCAAGCGCCTGACGCAGATCCCGATAGGCCTTGCCGGTGGCAACGATGCCAAAGCGAGGCCTGTCTGAACCGAACCGGATCGCGTCCAACCTGTTTGCACGCACGAAAGCTCTAGCGGCAGGAAGCCGCAATTCACGAACCAGAACTTCGTTTTCAAGGCGTGTTGCTAGACGTACCGGCCTGTTCTGCTTCGCCGCAAGTCGCGGATCATGGTGCGCACGCGGCAGATTGACCGCCAACCTCTCGGGATCAACAGAAACAATACCCGATGAATCCATCGTGTCGGCAAGCGCAATCAGGCCAACCCAGAGGCCGGAATAGCGGGAGAGCTCAAGACCAAGCAAACCATAATCAAGCACATCCTGAAGGTCAGCAGGATTGAGAACCGGAATTTCCGCATCCATCAGAGCAAATTCACTCTGGCAGGTCATGGTAGAGGATTTGGCCAGATGATCATCGCCGCAAATGGCAAGGGCTCCACCCTTGGCCGATGACCCACTTACATTGGCATGCTTCAGGGCATCACTGGCACGGTCAACGCCGGGTGCCTTGCCATACCAGATACCGAACACACCATCATAATCGCTGCCGGCTCCGGCTTCGCCAACCTTCTGGGAACCCCAGACAGCCGTCGCACCAAGCTCCTCATTCACACCCGGCTGAAAGACAATATCCAGCTCATCCAGATGAGCCTGTGCAGCCTCTAACTGTTGATCAAACCCACCGAGCGGGGACCCTCGATACCCTGAGATGAAACCACCAGTGTGGAGGCCAGCCAACCTGTCGAGACGGGCGCGATCCAGCGCGACCCGGACCAGCGCCTGAATCCCGGTGAGATAAACTGAGCCATTTTCCCGAGCATATTTGTCGTCGAGCGTGATACGCTTCGCAAACGCATTCATGCTTGCCTCCTCAGTCATTCGCGGGCTGTTGTTCTGCCTCTGCGAATGTCAGCATGGTTGACCTACATAATATTTTGGTCCTTTTCCGGGGAATTTCCTGTGCTATTGTTGCTCAAGAAACCCCTTTAGGAGGAACAGCCTTCCGCTGTTTTGGGAAAATTGGAAAAAAACCTTCTCGACCCCTCTGATATTCGAATCCTCAGAATCCTGCAGAGAGACGCCTCTCTTTCCATCGCCGAAGTGGCCCGCCAGGCAGGAACATCCCAGACACCCTGCTGGCGACGCATCAAGAAGATGAAGGAGACAGGAATCATCCGGCAGATTACAGCCGTGGTTGATCGCGAATCTGTCGGCCTCAATTTTGTGGCCTACACCTTCGTCAAGCTGGGTCTTCCAAACCGGGAAAACATGGAAGAGTTTGACCGGCTGGTCCATCACTGGCCGGAAGTGGTCACCTGTGAACGCATTACGGGCGCGGTTGACTATCTTCTGAAAATTGTTTCGGACGACATCAAGACCTATGACGACTTCCTCCGCCTGAAACTGCTCGACAATCAACTGGTCAGCGACGTTCAGTCCCGGATCGTGGTCAACACCGTCAAGGACACGACCAACCTGCCCTTACGCGAATGAAAGAGCGGGAGACCATCGGCACATCTTGTTCTCACTCGTCAGCTATGCTAGCTGCGTGGCATTCTTGTCCCATTGCCTGGAAGGATCTCCCATGGCTCGCCCGCTTCAGATTGCCCCATCCATTCTCGCCTCCGACTTCGCCCGTCTCGGTGATGAGATCAAGGCTATTGATGAAGCAGGATGCGACTGGATCCATGTGGATGTGATGGATGGTCATTTTGTGCCCAACATCACCATCGGCCCTGATATTGTCAAAGCCATCCGGCCCTATACCGACAAGGTCATGGATGTCCATCTGATGATTGCCCCGTGCGACCCTTATCTGGAAGCCTTCGCAAAGGCAGGCTCGGACATCATCACGGTCCACGCCGAGGCAGGCCCTCACCTGCATCGATCCCTTCAGTCAATTCACGCACTTGGCAAGAAAGCCGGTGTCTCCTTGAACCCTGGCACCCCTGAAAGCGTTCTCGAATATGTTCTGAACGACGTGGACCTCATTCTCGTGATGAGTGTCAATCCAGGCTTTGGCGGACAAAAGTTTATCCGGGAATCGGTCGACAAGGTCCGCCGCATCAAGCAGATGATTGGCGATCGCCCGATCGATATCGAAGTCGATGGCGGCGTTACAGTGGAAACCGCCCCGCTGGTGGCTGAAGCTGGCGCAAATGCTCTGGTCGCCGGGTCAGCCGTTTTCAAGGGCGGCACCCCGGATGACAACAGCGTCTACAAAGACAATATCGCAGCAATCCGGGCTGCAGCGGAAAACGTTCGCGGCTGATATCAGCTCGCAAGCTTCAGCGGCAGGTCTACCGGTGTGTAATTCGAGACCGGGCAAGGCCTGTCCAGCCATTCCCAGAAACTGACATTGATCTTCAGGATACAACGGGCCATGCGAGGGCCCTTGTTTGTCTTGATACAGGCTTCCTCACCCACCTTGTAGTAGTTGCCATAATTCTGGCAGCGGCATTCGGGATATGGGTGTTTCTTCTTGGCAGCAGCCTCTGCAATGGGCATGGAAAGCGCCAGAGAGAACATCATGATCAGGATGTGTTTCATCGCCAAACCTCCCTTCATGCGGCCATTATGTCAGATTTTGAAACAAAAAGCGCCTAATTGCTGCAGGAAGGCCCGTAAGGCTCATTGAGTCTTGCGACAAGCTTTGCTAGACGAGGCTCAAATTTATTCCAACAGTCGAACGACCTTCCCGGTCGTGGTGAAAGGAACCACGATGATCCCTCGTTATTCTCGTCCGCAAATGGCAGATATCTGGTCACCGGAATCAAAGTTCCGCATCTGGTTCGAGATTGAGGCGCATGCGCTGGATGCGCTGGCCGAACTCGGCGTCGTTCCAAAGGAAGCCGCAGAAACCGTTTGGGCCAAAGCCAGGGATGCAGAGTTTGACGTGGCCCGGATTGATGAGATTGAGCGGGAAGTCAAGCATGACGTCATCGCCTTCCTCACCCATCTGGCCGAGATCGTTGGCCCCGAGGCCCGCTTCGTTCACCAGGGCATGACCTCATCTGATGTTCTGGATACCTGCTTTAACGTTCAGTGCGTCAAGGCGGCAGACCTGCTGCTTGAAGATCTGGACGCTCTTCTGGCTGCGCTGAAGCGTCGGGCTTTCGAACACAAGATGACCCCGACCATTGGCCGGTCCCACGGCATCCACGCCGAACCGGTCACCTTCGGCCTCAAAATGGCCCAGGCTTATGCCGAGTTTGATCGCTGCCGCACCCGCCTTCTGGCAGCACGTGAGGAAGTCGCCACCTGCGCCATTTCCGGTGCGGTCGGCACCTTCGCCAATATCGACCCCCGCGTGGAAGAGCATGTTGCTGAAGCCATGGGCCTGAAACCTGAACCGGTTTCAACCCAGGTCATCCCCCGTGACCGTCACGCAATGTTCTTTGCGGTTCTCGGCGTTATCGCCTCTTCTGTCGAACGCCTGGCCGTCGAGGTTCGTCATCTGCAGCGGACAGAAGTTCTGGAAGCGGAGGAATATTTCTCTCCGGGCCAGAAAGGCTCATCCGCCATGCCGCACAAGCGTAACCCGATCCTCACCGAAAACCTCACCGGTCTGGCCCGCATCGTACGCGGCATGGTCACCCCAGCCCTTGAGAATGTTGCTCTCTGGCATGAGCGGGACATCTCCCATTCCTCAGTCGAGCGTATGATCGGCCCGGACGGAACCGTGACCCTCGACTTCGCTCTTGTCCGCCTCACCAGCGTTGTCGACAAGCTGGTCGTCTATCCTGAAAACATGCAGAAGAATATGGACAAGCTCGGCGGCCTTGCTCATTCCCAGCGCGTTCTGCTGGCTTTGACACAGGCCGGAATTTCCCGCGAGGATTCCTACCGTCTTGTTCAGCGCAATGCCATGAAGGTCTGGGAACAGGGTGCTGATTTCCGGGCTGAACTGAAGGCTGATCCGGAAGTCTCCGCTGCCCTGACCGATGCTGAGATCGACGAGAAGTTTGACCTCGGATACCACACCAAGCATGTGGACACGATCTTCCGTCGCGTCTTCGGTGAGAGCTGATATCAATGCGCACTCAGGACGCAGACATTCTCATTGTGCCCGGCCAGGCCGGGCTCATTGGTGATCACTGGCTCGAACGCTGGCATCGCCAGTTGAAGACCGCGCGTCTGGTGGAGCAGGAAAACTGGCTGGAGCCTCAGCTTGAAAGCTGGTGCTCCAACCTCATCAAAGCGGTCGATGCCGCAACACGACCGGTCGTACTCGTCGGTCATCAGTGCGGCGTGCTGACCATCGCTCATGCCGCCAGTGCATTTACGCCGGGAAAAGTCGCCGGTGCCTATCTTGTGGCCCCGGTCAACGCCGATGACGACAAGACAACACCATTGGCCATGCAATGTTTCGGACCGGTTCCGAAAAACCGGCTTCCCTTCCCAAGCAAGGTAATCGCCAGCCGCAGCAACCCGCTCTGCAAATATGCCAAGGCCCGCAAGATGGCAGAAGCCTGGGGGTCAGAGGTGCAGGATGCAGGTGATGTGGGCACGATTGACCAGGCGAGCGGTCATGGCCCCTGGCCCGAAGGCCTGATGAGCTTCGGTGCCTTTCTCAAAAAGCTCGGGTAATCACGCAGCCTGCTTTGGTTCGACCAGGTGCAAAATGCGATTGGCCACATAAAGCGAGACGGGAACAGCAATCGCAACGCCAATGGCCGCCGCCAGAATCAACAGGCGCCCATCCATATCGCCAGTCCCGAAGATGGTCAGCGGAACCAGCACCGAGAAGCCTGCAAGTGTCGGTGCAATCACAATGAACATGATCACGGCAAGTTTGATCATAATCGCCTCCAGAGCCTTGAAACTGCGGATATACAGTTCCTCTTTCAGGCGAACTCTGACAAACCTCAACCGAGTTCGGATTGATCTACATCAACAAATTCGAATTTAAGAATTCAACTGGGACAGAACAGCATTCAACCCGACATCCATGTAGACCATGTCCGCGCCAACAGCGACACATTGGAAGCCAAGATCACGGAATCTGTGCGCCTCTTCAGGGTCTCTTGCATAAATCGCCGTAACCTTGCCATGGCGCTGGCAGGCTGATGCAATATCGGCCAGAACGGTCTGCAGATCCGCGTCGGATGAGTTCACCGTTTTTCCGTTGGAAAGCGAGATGGAAAGGTCATTCGGCCCGACCAGAACACCATCCAGTCCCGGTACAGACAGGATATCTTCAAGATTATCCAGAGCCTCTCTTGTCTCAATCATGGCAAAGCCGCAGACCTCATCATTCGCCTGATGAAGGAAGTCGACGCTTTCCCGTCCGTTCTGCTGCAATTGTCGTGTTCTGAATGCCCCCCAGCTTCTCTGGCCGACAGGCGGATAGTTCATCGCATCGACAAAGGTCTCGGCCAGAGCGCGATCGTTGATCATCGGGGCAATAACACCATGCGCACCCCAATCCAGAACGCGCCCTGCGAGATCAAATCGTCCGATTGGCACCCGGACGACAACCGGCTTTCCGGTCAGATAAATATGGCTGATCATGTCCCGCGCATCTGATTCCGCAATCAGGCCATGCTGCATGTCAATGATCACACCATCGAAGTCGGACCGCGCACATTGCTCCGCAAGAAGTGGCAGCGGCAACACACTCCAGGCGAAGTAAAACCGACCACCATCCTTGAGCATTTTCAAAAAAGACTGCGTCACGACCATCATACTCCCTTGGCTCACTGACAGATGAGACCAAGACCCTATACCGCAGATACAAAAAAGGCGACCACTGATGGGTCGCCCTGAAATTCAATCACATTCAACCTTATGCCGCTTCTTGAGGCTGAATGGGTACCATACCTGTGGGCGATGCCGGGTCGACCTCAAAGTCAACCATCAGCTTGTGCTGTTTGCGCTGGGCCAGGCCGCTATATTTAACAGCAGCTGCAAGTCCGGCTTTTGCCCAGAACCCGGGACCTGACAGGGCTGTGGACTTGGCTTTTACACCAACAAAATGCCGCAGAACCGCATTGGCATAATTCACCGCATATGACCGTCTTATATCGTCGGTCCAGTATTCGACCGTCATAGAGACGTTGAGACAATCATGATTGTCTATCCGATGCGGTCCGTTCAGACGCCATGTCAGCATGTCACCGGGCTCGATATCAAAGACCTCGGCATAATTGTCAAAGGCCGGGTCGTAGGGAATCTCTTCCTCGGTTACGTTCAGCACTACATCCTCAAGGCTTTCGCGGGAGAGGAATGGCGCCTCCGGAGGATAGACATAAACACGTTTGCTGCCGCGAAGCTGGATGAGCCCCTGCCCCGGCACATCCATATGATAAAAGACACGTGTCTTCGGCGAAGACAACAGAATCCCCAGGCGACGCTTAAAGGTCTTGAGACCTGGAACCGCGTCCTCAAGCTGGGAAAACAGTGTCTCTTCAATCTGCTTGAACCGAGGGTCCGTTTCATTGACATTCCGCGCATTGACCCAGATAGGCCCTTTACTCACGGCTTCAATGATTCCCTCTCCACGCGCGCTTCCCAAGCGACCCACGTGCCAGGAGCGAATATCATGTCCCTGATTATCCATTGTAGACACATAAAGCAGGTCATCCGGATGGTGACCGATAAGGTCTGCCAGCGCTGTATCACTGAACAGGCCCGTATCCTGCAGTGCATGAGAGAAACGAACGGTTTCGTTGCCCCAGATATCAGACAGGTTCTCAGGCAGGTCGTTCAAAACCCGGTCAAGAGACAAAGACATGGATAGACACCCCCAGATCAATAAAACACCAGACCTTTCACCTGACTTGGCAATGGTGCTTTAAGAGTTTGTTTCTGCGCGAGCTTTTGTCTGAAGCACGCTATAGTTCCGGCATTGCCGGTATTTAGGGGCAGCATAGCGCAGCTGTCTTAAAGACCAGTTTGAAGAAACGGACATTTGTCTCTTTGGTTAATCGGCAATGAAAAAACCGCGCTCCTTCAAAGAAACGCGGTTTTCAGAATCATATGCGAGGCACAGGCTGCCTAAGCTTCGGTGGCAATCTGCTCGCGTGCAGTGGCCATCAGCTCGTCCATGGTCCGGCGAATCTGGTGGTCAGACTGCTCGATACCGGCACTGTCGAAATCGCCGCGAATCTTGCGGAACACATCTTCATCGCCCGGCTCGTCAAAGTCTGCACGAACCACTTCCTTGGCGTAGTCAGCGGCCTTTTCGCCGGACAGGCCAAGCTTTTCAGCCGCCCAAAGGCCAAGAAGCTTGTTCCGGCGGGCTTCCGCCTTGAAACGAAGTTCTTCGTCATGGGCAAATTTTCTTTCAAACGCATCTTCACGCTGATCAAACGTGGTCATGTAAACCTCCTGGGGCCGCAATCGGTCACGAACCTGATTTGAGATGTCCTTTATGGATTTAATAGGGCTAACCAAAGGTAAAAACAATGCGACAAGAGGTGGTAATGCCCAATTTCAGCGAAAGTTCGAAAGATCATTGTGAAACCGGGCACTTTCTTGTAGTGTCGCGCCGCAAAGGCGGTGGGGATTCTGATGTCCGCCGCCTCCATTATTTGTCACGGAGAAATCCACCCGGATAACCGCTGCAGCGGAAAATCAGCCCGGTTGAATGGATGCTCTCATAGCAGAACACGGTATACGCCAATGAACCGTCGCCGCCGCATTTACGAAGGTAAGGCCAAAATTCTATATGAAGGACCGGAACCCGGAACGCTGATCCAGCATTTCAAGGATGATGCGACTGCCTTCAACAACAAGAAGCACGATATCATCGATGGCAAGGGTGTCCTGAACAACCGCATTTCGGAATTTGTTTTCGAGCACCTGAACCGGCTTGGCGTACCCACGCATTTTATCCGCCGTGTCAACATGCGCGAACAGCTGGTTCGTGAAGTTGAGATTGTGCCGCTTGAGGTAATCGTGCGCAATGTGGCTGCAGGATCTCTGTGTACCCGCCTCGGCCTTGAGGAAGGCACTCAGCTCCCGCGCTCCATCATTGAGTTCTGCTACAAAAAAGATGAACTGGGCGACCCGCTGGTGGCTGAAGAGCACATCACTGCATTCGGCTGGGCCAATCCGCAGGAACTTGATGATATCATGGCACTGACCATCCGCATCAATGACTTCCTGTCCGGCATGTTTGCTGCTGTCGGCATTCGTCTGGTGGACTTCAAGATCGAGTTTGGCCGCCTTTGGGAAGGCGACATGATGCGCATCGTTCTGGCCGACGAGATTTCACCGGATTCCTGCCGCCTCTGGGACATGAGCACCGGCGATAAGATGGACAAGGACCGGTTCCGCAAGGATCTTGGCGGCATGATCGAAGCCTATCAGGAAGTTGCACGCCGCCTCGGCATTCTCAACGAAAGCGAACGCCCTGTTACGGACGGCCCGCGACTGGTCAAGTAAACCGGTTTCCCTTTCACCTGAACACTACTTGAGCGAATACAGGACAAGCCATGAAGGCACGTATCACGGTAACCCTGAAAAACGGTGTCCTTGACCCCCAGGGCAAGGCAATTCAGAACGCACTTGGCAGTCTCGGTTTCGACGACGTCAACGGCGTTCGTCAGGGCAAGGTTATTGATCTCGACCTGGCCGATATGGACAAGGCCACCGCACAAACCCGCATCAGCGACATGTGCGAGAAGCTTCTGGCCAACACGGTCATCGAAAACTACGCAATCGAGCTGGTCGACTGATCGGGCAAGCATGATGGACAGGCCTCCTGCACAGGATGACAGCGGACGCATTATCCGCTTCCTTCTGATCCAGGCGGCTGTTTTCATCATCCTTCCTCTTGGTCTCACCGCTCTGGCTGTCATTCTGTATTTGTGAGGGCTCTCCGGATGAAATCTGCCGTAATCCTCTTCCCCGGCTCCAATCGCGAACGCGACATGCTTTACGCGCTTGAGCAGATCTCAGGCCACAGGCCGCAGACGGTCTGGCACACGGAAACCGAAATCCCGGATGTGGATCTGATCGTTCTCCCAGGCGGTTTCTCCTATGGGGACTATCTCCGCTCCGGCGCTATTGCAGCCCGCTCTCCGGTTATGGATGCCCTGCGCGCCAAAGCGGATGCAGGCGTCCGCGTTCTCGGTGTCTGCAACGGGTTCCAGATGCTGACAGAAGCAGGCCTTCTGCCAGGCGCTCTGATGCGCAACAAGGATCTGAAATTTGTCTGCCGGGAAGTGAAACTGGAAGTCGCCAATGCCGACACCCTGTTCACCCGAAGCTACACGCAAGGCCAGATTCTGCGTTGCCCGGTTGCCCATCACGATGGCAACTATTTCGCTGAAGATGACATCATCAGACAGCTTGAAGATCAGAACCGCGTTGCCTTCCGTTACGCAGACGGCACCAACCCGAATGGATCAATCAACAATATTGCCGGCATTCTCAATGAACGCGGCAATGTGCTCGGTATGATGCCGCATCCGGAAAACCTGATTGAAGACCTGCAGGGTGGCACTGATGGCCGCGGCCTGTTTGCCAGCGCTCTGGACGTGGCTGCCTGACCAATCAAAGGCATAAGAACGTTTCGAGGGACAGCATCATCTGCTGTCCCTTTTTTTTGTTGAGCTCTAGGTTCAATCGACATTCAGTCTTCCCAAGTTGGGTACAGATGTGATTCATAGGTTTCCAGATTCGATGAACTGGAGATGCTTTGATGCCCAAGCGCTATGAATTGACGGTTTCGCAATGGCGTAAGATTGAAGGGGTTTTGCCGGG
This sequence comes from Coralliovum pocilloporae, assembly GCF_030845175.1. NCBI lineage: Bacteria > Pseudomonadati > Pseudomonadota > Alphaproteobacteria > Hyphomicrobiales > Coralliovaceae > Coralliovum > Coralliovum pocilloporae. Next base: position 402,579 of record NZ_CP132542.1, read on the forward strand.
CAAGCCTGGAGATCCAGGACGTAGCGGCAGAGATAACCAGCTGTTCGTAAACGGTGTTTTGTGGGTTCTACGATCCGGGGCGCACTGGCATGATCTTCCTGAACGCTACGGCAAATGGAAGACAGTGCATAAACGCTTCACTCGCTGGGCCGAGGCGGGCGTGTGGGAACGGGTGTTCGAGCATCTGATCAAGGACCCTGATAACAGCTACGTCTCGCTCGACAGCAGCCTTGTGCGCGCGCATCAACAGGCGGCGACAGGCAAGGGCTCAAAAGGGGGGACCAGGCTTTGGGGCATTCCCGAGGTGGTCTGACGACAAAGATCCACCTCGCGACGGATGCTCTTGGCCGTCCTCTGCGTATCATCCTGACGCCAGGCCAGCGTGGAGATGCACCGATTGCACCTGATCTTCTGGACGGCCTGACACCGAAGCGTGTGCTGGCGGACAAAGCCTATGATTCCAATGCGATCCGTGCTTTGATCCGCGCAATGCGGGCTGAGCCGGTGATCCCGTCTAACCCGACACGAAAACATCGCATCCCCTACGACTTCGAAGCTTATAAAGTCCGTAATACGGTGGAGCGATGCTTCAACAAGCTCAAGCACTTCCGACGTATCGCAACACGCTTCGACCGAAGGGCCATATACTTCCTCAGTTTCGTCCAAATCGCAGCTGCAATACTATGGATGAGATGAATGTCGATTCAGCCTAGAGCATTTTGCGATGAACAGGATTCATACGCATGCTCTCTGTCTTTGATGACGCGAGTTGTTTGTCGCCAAACCGGTCCCCACTTAGGCGCAACACGCTCTAAACTGCTGCGGAACGGCGTGCACGACGTTCCTGAACCAGCGGGGCCAATTGCACCAGAAGGATGGCAAAAAGGATAGCCACACAGCCAAACCAGCCCTGTAGTGGCAGTCTCTCTCCCAGAAGGATCATCGCTGACAGAGCAGCAAACAGGCTCTCGGACGACAGCAGAATGGCAGCATCTGCTGCGGGTGTATACCGCTGGGCAATCGCCTGCAGGGTAAAGGCAACCCCGCCCGAAATGACGCCGGTATAGACCAGTTCAAACCAGGTGTCAGAAATTGAAGCAAATGAAACCGGCTCGAACATCAGACCGAAGGCAGTGCCAAGAACCGCCACCACGGCAAACTGCAAAGCCGCAATGACGATCGCAGCAGAAAGTTCAGCGATGATAATCCCAAGCAGGATCACCTGAAGAGCCCAGAACAGAGCGCTGAGGATCGTCAGAACATCTCCCCAGTTCAAGCCTGACAGCGCATGCCCCAGAAGCCAGGCACCCGCCAGAGACAGTGCGGCCGCAGGCCAGACAGCGATATGGACAGACTGACGGAAGATAAACAGCGCCACAAGCGGCGTGAACACCACATAAAGTGCTGTCAGAAAACCGGAATTGGTCACCGTTGTGTAGAGCAGGCCGACCTGCTGCAATGCCAGGCCAAGAAAGAAACAAACACCCGTTGCCAGGATCAGCCACACATGGCGCGGTTTGATTTCAGGGCGCAGGCGCCGGTATTCCAGATAGGCCAGAGGCGCAACAGCCAGCGTCGCCAGAACAAAGCGCAGACCAGTGAACGTCAGAGGCCCCATTGTATCCATGGCTGTGGACTGAGCCACAAAAGCAGAACCCCAGATCAATGCTGCAAGCAACAGCAATCCGTTTGCAGAAAACCGCGTCATTGTCATTCTATCCCGGCAGGAAATCAGGGGCACGACTATCGCAACCCGAAGCAACTTGCCTTATCAAGCCCCTCCAGATGTGTAAAGGCTAATCGAGGGTGAAGTAAGGCAACTACAATTCGTCTCCATCACCCGCTTTGGCCATCCCTGTGATATCATCATCCAGAAGCGGTAACACACCACCCGCAAGCGCTGCACCTGCAGCCAAACCCGCCGGTGACTGTTTCTGCGCAGGTTCATCGCCTTCTTCATCGGGGGAGGCCAGCCTGACCGTTACCTGACGGTGAGCGAACTTGATGTCTTCCTTCTCAAACAGCTCACGGATCTTGGCGTAAACATGCTTGCGGACCATGAACTGATCGCCTGGCTTGGTCATGAATTTGACCCGGAGGATCATGGCGGACTCCTCCATTTTATACACACCCTGCGATTTGAGCGGCTGCATGAACATGTGGCCGATGGCCTCATCCTCAAGCAATTGCTGGCCGAGCTTCTTGATGAGTTTCCGAACCCGCTCCACATCCGTGTCATAGGTCACACGCAGTGGCAGTTTCATCATCACCCAGTCGCGAGAGAAATTGGTCAGCTGCTTGATCTCACCAAACGGGATTGTGTGCAGCGGTCCATTATGATGGCGAAGCTGGAAAGAGCGGATAGAGATTTTCTCAACCGTACCCTTGACGCCACCAAGATCAATATACTCGCCCTTCCGGAATGCATCATCGAGAAGGAAGAAGAAACCGGAGAAAACGTCCCGGATCAGGGTCTGTGCCCCAAAACCGATGGCGAGGCCGACAACACCAGCACCGGCAAAGAGCGGACCGATATCAACGCCCATTTCTGACAGAACGATCATGCCAGAAATCGCAACGATGGTGACGACCAGGAAGTTCCGGAAAATCGGCAGGAGTGTCGCGAGACGGGACGCCCCCTGACCCATCATCTCTTCCATGTCCATGCCAGGCTGCACAGGGTCCTCCTCCGCTATCTGGCGGTCAATCCAGGTCTGCACCGCCCGATAGGCGAGATGAGCAAGGAACAGAACGATTGCGATATCGAATGTCCGAACAAAGATGCTGTCGCTCCGCTCCAGATCCACACCCCAGGACAGGGCCACATACCCGGCCCAGCACGCAAAAGCCACAACGCCAGCGGCATGATCGAACACTTCTTTGAACAGAGGCTCCTGTGGTTCCTGTTCGTCCTCAACAGAAAACCCGTCTTCGGTAATCATCTCCTCATCAGGCTCGCTGGAAAGCTCACGCGCCTGTGCCATCCTCGATGCATAGACACGGTCGATAATCAGCAGCAGAACAGCATAAAGACCGAGCGCGAGGAAAATTCCGTCAACGGGCGCTGTCACCAGCCCGAACGCATTCGGCAATTCCAAAACGAGACGGACAATACTCGCAGCACCGGCAGAGATGAAATAGACAATAGCCAGGCTCTCCCAGAAACGCCCGAGAAGGCGGACCGGAAGCCAGACCTGGCTTTCTGGCTTTCCACCATAAATCGCCTGACGAATAGGCTCGCGATGCCGCCAGGCAATCCAGCTCAGCCCAAAGGTGGTCAGAACAATAGCAATGATCAGCGTCAGCGCATGCGCCAGTTCATCAAGCCCCAGGAAGCCCATCCAGACGCAGATCCCGATAGCCAAAGCTGAGACAGCCAGAACACGGATCTGATCTCTGTAAAGGGCGCTTGCCGAATGATCATCCATAGCAATCATGCGATGGGATGGCGCGTCAGGTGCCAGCACATTCAGAAAGATAATCCGTCCCAGACGGAAACCAACAAACGTCAACAAGGCCACAACCATGGTGGTTCTGGACGGCGGGTGTCCCCAGTCCGCGATCAGCATCACAAGCCCTGCAGCAAACAGGAAACCGAACGTGTTGATCCCCATCAGCACGGTTCGGCTGAGGAGATACGCAATCTTGTCAGCACGGGTCGCCGGGTTGGGATTATAGAGACCCGCAAATGTCCGCCGCCCCCATTGATCGCACTTGGCCTGGACATATCGCCCGACAACAAAGGCAATCGCGATTGCCAGAACCGCATAGAGCAGCCAATAAAGGCCACCTTCCGGGCCGAGTTTCTGCAGTGTTGTTATAATTTCGGACGGGTAATCAGGGGTTTTGCTGAATATATGGACAAGGGCAGCCCGAGCGGGCAGCAGAATATCGGTGATGAATCCGCCAATATCAAACCCGGCCTCAGTCTCGGTCGCAGCCTTTTCTGACGGGTCAATGACAACAATCGTGGCGCCGCTCTCTCTTGCTGTATCCAGCACCGGTTCAAGCGTTTCCAGCACAGAGGTCTGATTCGTATCTGCCCCACTCTCCTGAGCCTGCACCGGCAACGCAAACCAGAGTGCCGAAACCAGCAGCAGTGAAAGGGCTTTCCCCCAGTTCAAAACAGTAAATGCACTGAAAAACCGGAACGCGGACATCACCTACCCCCAAAAGTGAACCAAACAGAGCGCCACTATAGCGAAACCGCGGGCAACTGCTATCTTATACCAAAGGAACTTAATATTGACCCGTGTGACCGAGATTTATCCGCGTTCTGACAAGGAGCAGTTGGTGATGTGGTATGGATACCATAAGCCAAATGCAACGCTGCTCAGAACGCGTAGAAATCCGGCCTTCGGTGTCTTTCAGTCGCCCACTGGACTGCGTTGTTCTTCTTGGCTGATGTACCAACATCACCCTTCGAAAAACGCCTTGCCAGCAGCCGCCTGAAAGGCATCACATGCGTCAATATTAAGTTCCTTTGGTATAATCATTGACGTTGAGGCTGTGGGGAACTAATTCCATAGCACAAAGACAGGGAAAGAGCGCCTGTGCGCTCGCATTATGACAGCGGATTTCCATGACCTTCGTAAACGATATCGAGATCACGCCGGAGCTCATCGCCGAACATGGCCTGAAGCCGGATGAATATCAGCGCATTCTGGACCTGATCGGACGCGCGCCGACCCTCACCGAGCTCGGTATCTTCTCGGCGATGTGGAACGAGCACTGCTCCTACAAGTCATCCAAGAAGTGGCTCCGTACCCTGCCGACCAAAGGCCCTCGCGTCATCCAGGGACCAGGCGAGAATGCCGGTGTCGTCGATATTGGTGATGGTCAGGCAGCCGTCTTCAAGATGGAAAGCCACAACCACCCATCCTATATCGAGCCGTATCAGGGTGCCGCAACCGGTGTTGGTGGTATTCTGCGTGATGTGTTCACAATGGGTGCCCGTCCGATTGCCTCTCTCAATGCTCTGCGCTTCGGCGAGCCGGACCACCCAAAGACGCGCCATCTGGTTTCCGGCGCGGTCGCAGGCATTGGCGGCTACGGTAATTCCTTCGGCGTGCCGACCATTGGCGGTGAAGTGAACTTCCATGCCCGCTACAACGGCAACATCCTGGTCAACGCCATGGCGATTGGCCTTGCGGATGCCGACAAGATCTTCCTGTCAGAAGCCAAGGGCGTTGGCCTTCCTATCGTTTACCTCGGTGCCAAGACCGGTCGCGACGGCATTCACGGCGCGACCATGGCATCTGCCGAATTTGACGATGACACGGACGAAAAACGGCCAACCGTTCAGGTTGGCGATCCATTCACTGAAAAATGCCTGCTGGAAGCCTGCCTTGAGCTGATGAAAACCGGCGCGGTCATCGCCATTCAGGATATGGGCGCTGCCGGCCTCACCTGCTCTGCTGTCGAGATGGGTGCCAAGGGCAATCTGGGCGTTGAGCTCGATCTTGAAAAGGTCCCGTGCCGCGAAGATGGCATGACACCATACGAAATGATGCTGTCGGAAAGCCAGGAGCGCATGCTCATGGTTCTTCATCCTGAAAAGGAAGCAGAAGCAGAAGCCATCTTCGTCAAATGGGGTCTCGACTTCGCCATCTGCGGCAAGACCACCGATGACCTCCGGTTCCGTATCCGGTTCCATGGTGATGAAGTTGCCAATCTGCCGATCAAGGAACTGGGCGACGAAGCGCCTGAATATGACCGTCCATGGGTCGAAACGGCACCGGCAGACACCGTTGAAGCCAGCAATGTCGCAGAACCATCCGACATGGCACAGACCATTCTGAACATGGTTGGCTCATCAGAGCTGTGCTCACGGCGCTGGATCTGGGAACAGTATGATCACCTCATCCAGGGCAATTCCATGCAGATCCCGGGCGGCGATGCCGGTGTTGTCCGCATTGACGGAACCAGCAAGGGGCTGGCTGCTACGGTCGATGTAACCCCGCGTTATTGTGAAGCCAATCCCTATGAAGGCGGCAAGCAGGCTGTGGCTGAATGCTGGCGAAACCTGTCAGCCGTTGGTGCAGAACCATTGGCCGTGACTGATAACCTCAATTTCGGCAATCCGGAGCGTGAGGAAATCATGGGCCAGCTTGTTGGTTGCATCAAAGGCATTGGTGATGCCTGCAACACGCTGGACTTCCCCGTCGTATCCGGCAATGTCTCTCTCTATAACGAGACAAACGGTCAGGGCATTCTGCCCACACCGGCTATTGGTGGCATCGGCCTTCTGCCAGATGTTACACGCATGGCCCGCGTGGCCTTTGCCAATGAAGGTGAGCGTGTTTTGCTTGTTGGCGGTCATGGATCTCATCTGGGCCAGTCCTCCTATCTGCGGATTGCGGAAGGGCGGGAAGAAGGCGACGCCCCTCATATCGATCTGGCTCTTGAGAAAAAGAACGGCGACTTCGTGCGCAGCCAGATCCGGGATGGCAAAGTTGCTGTCTGTCATGATGTGTCAGATGGTGGTCTCGCCATTGCATTGGCGGAAATGGCTCTGTCCGGTTCCATGGGAGCGGACATTTCAATCGACGCCGCTCAGCCGCATGTGGCACTCTTTGCTGAAGATCAGGCCCGTTATGTCATTGCAGTCTCTGAAGACAGTGTTGATGCGGTCCTTGAAGCCGCCAGCACCGCTGGTGTTGTGATCGTCAAACTGGGCAAAACGGGCGGTGCGGAATTGAAACTGGGGTCAACCTGTTCCATATCCGTAAAAGACCTTGTCAACGCCCATGAGAACTGGTTGCCTGATTACATGGCAGTTGCCTGAGATTACGAGACACAGCCATTTTAACAGATGGCAGGCCCTGAGCCGGGAGACTTGACGAATGCCAATGGATGCGCGCGAAATTGAGACTATGATCCGGGATGCTCTTCCCGACGCCACTGTCGAGATCAAGGATCTTGCCGGTGACGGAGACCATTATGCTGCGATCGTGGTATCGGAGCAGTTTCGTGGCAAAACCCGCGTGCAGCAGCACCAGATGGTCTATGAGGCACTCAAAGGTAATATGGGTGGAGCCCTTCATGCACTTGCCCTTCAGACAAGTGCACCCAGTTAGCATCACCTGACTGGCACGACATTATTCGAACCCCGCCGCCTTGAACGGTCGGTTTCACAAGGAGATAGACTATGAGCGAAGTCCAGAGCTGGATCGACAACGCTGTCAAGAATCACGATGTGGTGCTCTTCATGAAAGGCACACCGAGCTTCCCGCAATGCGGTTTCTCAGGACAGGTTGTCCAGATTCTTGATTATATCGGCGTTGAATATCAGGGCGTCAATGTTCTGGAATCCGATGATCTGCGCCAGGGCATCAAGGACTATTCCAACTGGCCGACCGTGCCTCAGCTCTACGTAAAGGGTGAGTTTGTTGGCGGCTGCGACATTGTCCGCGAAATGTTCCAGGCTGAAGAGCTGCAGAGTTACATGGCCGAGAAAGGCATTTCTGCGGCATCCTGACAGCAAGCGGCAGAGTGACACTTTTGTGACGGCAAGCATTCCAATGCTTGCCGTTTTCTTTTATAGCAGAGCCGTACGATCAGAACGCTTTTAGCGGTTCATGCCTACAATCAATAACTTGGACTGAAGATCTGATGCTCAATCATTCAGAACCTTTGCGGCTTTCATCTCACAAGCCGCTCTCTCATGGTTCAGAGAGCACTGTTTATTATTACCCGGAAAACCCGGACTGGCTTGTCAAGGTGATGGTGCCCAGTCGGCAGAATGCCGGCAAAGACAAAGCCAAGAAATGGTACAAACGCTTTCGAAGAGATCAGACTCACCGCTATGCACTCAGGCAGGTCAATGAGTATCTGTCTTACCAGTACAGGGGCAAATCTCACCTGAGGATATTCGCGGACTTCGTTGGGTTTGTGGAAACCGATCTCGGGTTTGGGCTGGTCGTTCAAAGAGTTCAGAACTTCAATGGAGAAACCTCGGAAACCCTTGAAGAGGTTGTCCGCCGTGAAGGTATCACTCCGGATATCCTTGAGATCATAGATACATATTGCGCAATTCTGTCTGAGCATCAGATTGTCATGGTGGACATCCGCGCCCGCAATCTCATGGTCGTCGTAGCAGAAAACGGCCAGCGCCGCCTCGTTGCCATTGACAGCTTCGGTGAACGCAATCTGATCCCGATGGCCACCAATATCAAATGGTGGAACACGCGCCATATCCAGCGACACAGGCAGCAACTGATGGACGAGCTGGCCCGACTTGCCCTTTAGGGCACCCGGAACGCGTCCAGCATCGCGTCCACCGCATTACAGCCGTCAGCTTCATCGAGCTCTTTTGACGGAGTGAGATTCATAAAGTCAAACAGAGACCTGTCCAGGAGATGGGCAGGCCTTGTATTCGTCAGTGCCCTGAAAATCACCTGAGAGCGCCCCGGAGCCTGCCTCTCCCACTCCTGAAGCATGGCCTTGACCTGTTGACGCTGCAGGCCGTCCTGAGAGCCACAGAGATCACATGGAATAATCGGGAATTCCATGGCTTGGGAAAATTTCTCCAGATCCTGCTCCGCGCAATAGGCAAGCGGCCGCAGGACCAGAAGATCCCCCTCCTCATTCAACAGTTTCGGAGGCATCGCAGCCAGTCGCCCGCCATGGAAAAGGTTGAGGAAAAACGTCTCAACAATATCATCCCGATGGTGGCCAAGAACAATTGCATCGCAGCCCATTTCCCGGGCAACCCTGTAAAGGTGCCCTCTCCTGAGCCTCGAACACAGGGAGCAGTATGTCTGACTTTCCGGGATCTTCGAGGTGACAACCGAATATGTATCACGGCGTTCGATATGATACGGGATCCTGTAACGCTCAAAAAACTCAGGCAGTACATGAGACGGGAAACCGGGCTGGCCCTGATCCAGATTAGCGGCCACCAGATCGACCGGCAGGAGTCCCCGCCATTTCAGGTCGAGCAGTACAGACAAAAGGCCAAAGGAGTCCTTCCCTCCCGACATGCAGACCAGCCACTTTGAACCTGGCTTGACCATGCCATAATCATCGAGAGCCTGGCGCGTCTGCCGAACCAGCCGTTTGCGGAGTTTCTTGAAGCCAACACTGTCGGGCGTTTCGACAAACAGCGGATGACAATCATCCTGCGTTACGACTGCATCGGCCATTGTGAGCTCCTAGGACCAGGACCTAAAGTATGTTGTGCTGAAAGGGCATCACACAACATGCTCTGTATTTTTGCTGAAGCGCGCTGTTCTCGCCAAACCGGTTCCCGCTTTGACGCAACGCGCTGTAGAATTTGTTGCTGCGCGAGCTTTTACCTGCAACAGGACAGATAACAGAAAAGGCCGCCGGCAAAAAGCGCGGCGGCCTTCTCAAAAATCGAAAGAGAACCTTAGCGGGAGTAGAATTCGACCACCAGGTTTGGTTCCATCACAACCGGATAAGGAACGTCGTTCAGCTGCGGTACACGGCTGAAGGTTGCGACCATTTTGTTGTGGTCTGCATCAACGTAATCCGGAACGTCACGCTCGGCACTGGCAACAGATTCCAGAACGATAACGAGCTGCTTGGATTTTTCGCGCACTTCGATGACATCACCAACGCGGCAACGGTAGCTGGCAATGTTGACCTTGCGGCCATTGACCATGACGTGACCGTGGTTGATGAACTGACGGGCAGCAAACATTGTCGGAACGAATTTCGCACGATAAACGATCGAATCCAGACGGCTCTCCAGCAGACCAATCAGGTTTGCAGGTGTATCGCCTTTAAGACGGACAGCTTCATCATAGATCTTGCGGAAAGATTTCTCGAGGATGTTGCCGTAATAGCCTTTCAGCTTCTGCTTGGCACGCAGCTGGATACCGAAGTCCGACAGCTTGCCGCGGCGACGCTGACCATGCTGGCCCGGGCCGTATTCACGACGGTTGGCTGGGCTCTTCGGACGACCCCAGATATTTTCGCCCATGCGGCGATCAAGTTTATACTTAGCACTATGGCGCTTTGACATCGCGTATGATCCTATCAATCAAGAAGGTTACACGCCCTCCTAGGCCCCGAGGAGCCGACAGAAACAGAGCGAGGCGCCCGCCTGTTTCACGGGTGTGCGAAAAAACATACGGGCCCGAAAGCCCGCATGGCGCGTTGCTATAACCTCATGCTTTGAATGTCAACTATTGACGCCTCAAAATCACGCATAACTGCGGCATTTTCCGGGAAAACTGTCAATCAGTCCAAACCGGCATCGATGAGATGGCTTTCTCTAACAAAACATCCAGCTTCACCAGACGCCAGAAACAGTCACAGTCACAGTCACAGTCACAGTCACAGTCACAGTCACAGGCTGTATATCACCAAGCAAACCACGTAAACAGTTCAGGAAATCTGCCCAACCGCCTAGATAATAATCATAATTATCCAAAAACACCCTAAGGCACCACACCCTAAAATCTATATTAACTGTATTACAAACAAAACCCGCGCTCTTCATCTATTAAGCTGCTGATATTCCAACCATTAACCTGTTACCGGGATACTACCTCCTGCGTCACGCGAGTAAGCAATTACTCAGACGCAGTGCGGGCAATGGGGCGGCGTTAACATGCAGAAGTGGGTAAAACGGCAGCCAGGTGGTGGCGCTGCGGCGAACAGCGTTCTTGAGCTGACTTTCGATATTGAGGAACCGGTTGCCTTCAGCAGGCTGTTTCTCGAAGAAATTCTGTCCGCTACAAATTATGCATTACAGCCAATCGTGGATGTCAATACAGGCGCAGTATACGCCTATGAAGCTTTGCTGCGCGGCCACCAGGCACTCGGTTTCAACCAGATTTCCGAAATCTTCGACACCGCCTATGAACATGACTGTCTTGTGGAGCTGGAAATCGGTCTGCGGAAGAAGGCCGTCAGCAAATATGCTGACCTTCCTAACGCGAAAGACCTCAAACTCTTTGTCAATCTGGACGGGCGGGTACTCAATGCGCCCAACCGGCTGCATATAGAAACAACGCGCATGCTGGCGGCACATAACCTCCCGAAGTCCGCTTTATGTGTCGAGTTGTCGGAACAGCACAAGAACTCAGAAGCCAACAATGCACAGGATCAGATGGACCTGATGCGGGAAAACGGCTTCCGTTTGGCACTTGATGATTTTGGACAGGGCTTTTCAGAACTGAAGCTCCTCTATGACATTGAGCCGGATTATGTGAAAATCGACCGGTTTTTCATAAAGGATATCCATACCACATCACGCAAGAAGCTGTTTGTGGCAACTGTTACCAATCTCGCACATGTTCTGGGTGCCAGCGTGGTGGCAGAAGGTGTTGAAACAGCCGAAGAGTTTCTCGCCTGCCGACAGATCGGCTGCGATCTCATCCAGGGTTATTTCGTTGAGCGGCCATTCCTCGATACAGACCTGGCCATGAAGAGCTATCATCATGTACGCCTTGCCACCCGGTCCGAACGACGGGGCAAGGAAAGTGATTCCCAGCTTATCCGCGAGGAAATGAGTTGGGTAAAACCGATCACAGATACTGCTGAAATCGCTGATGTCTTTGACCAGTTCAGGGAGAGCAAAGCAGAGCCCTGTGTCCCGATTGTCGACCAGCATGGCGAGCCGCGGGCCATCATCCGTGAAGCCGACATGAAGCACTATATCTATTCCGAGTTCGGTCGCGATCTTCTGATGAACAAGGGTTTGGGGAAACCTCTGCAGCGTTTCCAGTCCCGCTGTCCCGTGGCCGATATCAACAGCGATGTGGATACAATGCTGGAGATCTTCGCGAACAACGCAATCGAGACAGACGGCATCATCCTGACGGATCATGGGCAATATGCAGGCTTGCTGTCTGCCCAGTCGCTGCTCAAAATCATTAACGAGAAGCGCTTCAAGCAAGCGCAGGACCAGAACCCGCTGACCAAGCTGCCGGGCAACCAGTCCATTCATGATTTTGTAGCCTCCTCTTCGGAGCAGGCCGATACAGATCGGGCCTATTGCTATTTCGATTTCAACAATTTCAAACCATTCAACGATCGCTACGGATTCCGTCAGGGTGACCGGGCGATCATCCTCTTTGCTGACCTGCTCAAGAAGGCCTTTGGCCAGGGTGCGTTCCTGGGTCATGTGGGTGGAGATGACTTCTTTGCTGGCTTCAAGAATGCCGATCAAGCCCTGATCCGCCAGCAGGTTGAGACGCTCCTGACCACTTTTGAGCAGGACATCAAGTCCTTCTACGATCCGGAGGATCGGAAAGCGGAATATCTGGAAGGCCAGGACAGATCAGGACGCCCTGCCCGTTTCCCGCTGATGCGGTGCTGTGGTGCTATCCTGACCATTTCAAAAGGGGTACCGGTTCATGCCACCAACCACCTGTCACAGGCGATTGCAGAACTGAAGTCTATCTCGAAGCTGTCCGAGAACGGTCTTGCGATCAGGGACTACAGTCCTGCCCCGAACGCGGATGACAACTGACGGAAATTACGCACCTGCAACCGCATCGAGCCAATCAGGTCCATCACCTGAGCAGGTGGCTGCCTTCCGCTTGTGGCAGTAAACAGGCTCTCATCCTCACTCTTCCAGTCAGACAGGCCATGATAGATGATCAGATCCTTGACCCGCCTTGCTATGGCATCTGACGGATCGATCCAGATCACAGGCCAGGGCGCCATATCGGCCATAGGTTTCAGCAGAAACGGATAATGGGTGCAGCCAAGAACCACTGTATCGGTTCTTTTGCCATCCAGTTCGACAAAGCAGGGCCTGATTTCCTCAAGCAGGGCTTCTGTCTGAACCTCACCGCCTGTGACATAGTTTTCAGCCAGACGCGCGAGACCTGATGCCCCCACAAGACTTATCCTGATATCAGACGCAAAGTCCCGGATAAGATCGAATGTATAGTCCCGTTTGACGGTTCCCGGGGTTGCCAGAACACTGACCATACCTGTCCTGGTCTGCTCTGCCGCAGGCTTAATCGCAGGGACGGTTCCAACAAAAGGAACATCAAACCGCGACCGCAGGGCGGGCAGAACCAGCGTAGACGCGGTATTGCAGGCGATCACCACGCAATGGGGCATGAACAGCGCGATGGCTTTTTCCATGATCCGCACAATGCGGTTGGTCAAAGCAAGTTCGCCCCAGTCCCCATAGGGAAAACCGGCATCATCCGCCAGATAGGTCACAACAGCTTCCGGCATTTCAGCTCGAATAGACCGCAGCACGGACAGGCCGCCAATACCAGAATCGAAGACAAGGAGGCGGGGATTCGCCATCCCAGGGTCAAAACTCATTGCTCACGTCCATTCTGCGATAGTCATTTTTTCGTCCGGTGCGGCGGGGGTCCACAGGAAACCTTCCGGTTTTCAAGAATCTCCAACAAAGCCGGGCGGAAAAATGACCCCGCCTTTCGGGTTCATCCGGGAAGCTCAGCCTAACCACAAAGAACAGCTTGAATAGGTCCACCTGCCCGGCGCTCTTGTTTCTGCCCATTCTGAACTTCCCTGATGAACAGAATGGCCGTGAGCAATGAGACTTGACCCTAGTCAGCGCTCTCGTCGGATTTCTGCGCAGACGGTCTGGTTTCCCGTTTCTCAAGAGCCGCAATCACACCGCGCAGGGTCCGGATTTCCTGCTCGGAGAACTGCGCGCGTTGCAGCATGGTTCTGAGGTTCCGAACGATAGATGGTTTCTTTTCAGGTGGTCTGAAGAAATTCACCGCATCCAGTGCACGTTCCAGATGTTCGAACATCCGGATCAGATCAGCTTTCGGTGCCGCCTGGATAGCATCCGGCGTGGAGAACGGCGTCACCTCCTCCTCACCCAGAACCACCTTGCGCCATTCATAGGACATGACGAGCACAGCCTGTGCAATATTCAGTGACGCAAATTTCGGATCGACCGGCAGCGTGACGATTTCATCAGCCAGCGCCACTTCCTCATTGGTCAGCCCCCACCGTTCACGACCAAACAAAAGCCCCGTTCGCGATCCGGCCTGCTCATAACCGGCCAGGATGGATGTCGCCTCAACCGGTCCACGAACCACTTTCAACATATCCCGCTCCCGACGGGTGGTGGCCATGACAAATGAGAGATCCGCTACCGCCTCTTCCGTGGTGTCATAGACACGCGTACGGTCAGTGATATGCGTTGCACCACTTGCAGACGCTATGGCGCGCTCATTCGGCCATCCATCGCGCGGGTTGACCAGACGCAGGTCCACCAGACCAAAATTCGCCATGGCACGGGCTGCCGCACCAATATTCTCGCCCATTTGTGGTTCAACAAGAATAATTGCAGGAGACTTGGTCAATCCGGAGGGTGATACAGGTTGGGCCATGACAGATCCGATAGTCGATGTTTCAGCCAACTTGTGCCGGGTTCATCACCGGAAAGCAAGCCCGCAAGCACGATCAGATCTGGGGACAAGTCGCAAAACATTCCCCTCTCTTGTCTCCATACGACGTTCACGTCGTTTTCCGCGGCTTAAGGCAGGCTGTTTCAGATAGCATCACCCGGACAGGAGAAAAGGCGATGTGGCAGGCTATCAGGTCCTCGTGGACTCTTTTTATCGGCATGATCTTTCTGATGGTCAGTAACGGGCTTCTTGCCACACTACTGACTTTGCGCGCGGGCGAGCTTGGCTTCTCAGATACAATGATTGGCCTGATGCAGTCAGCATATCCCGTGGGAGCGTTTGCGGGCTGTGTTATTGCGCCGCGTCTGGTTATCAATGTGGGCCATATCCGTGCCTTCGCAGCTCTTGCCTCACTCGCCAGTATCGCGGCTCTGATCCACCTCGTGACCAGCGACATAGCGAGCTGGACCCTTATGCGCATTCTGGCAGGTTTCTGCTATTCCGGCCTTTATATTGTTGCCGAAAGCTGGCTGAACGGTCGCGCCACCAATGAAAACAGAGCCAGCCTTCTCTCAATCTACTTTCTGATCCAGACCGGAGGGGCAGCGCTCGGACAGGTTTTCCTGAACCTGTCCACGCCAGATGGAATCTTCCTCTTCGTTCTGGTCTCTATTTTTGTATCCCTCTCACTTATCCCTATTTTGACCTCATCCAGTGCCTCACCGCCGTTTGAGCTGCCAGAGCGCATCTCGATCAGAGAGCTGTTCAAACTGACGCCAATGGGGCTGACCGGGAGCTTTCTGAATGGCATCTCCCAGAGCGCGCTTTACATATCCCTCGCGCTTTACGGAAAGGGTATCGGCCTTGCTCCTGGAGAAATCGGCGGCCTGATCGGTGTCGCGACCCTGGGCGGCATGGTCTTCCAGTTTCCCATCGGGCGACTCTCAGACAGAATTGACCGTCGTCTTGTGATTACGGGGGTTGCGTTGCTGTCAGTGCCAATCTCACTGTTCATTTTCATGCTTGGCAGCCAGCCCGGAAACCTGCTCTGGGTCTATGCTGGCGTATTCCTGATCGGCGGCACGGCTTTCCCGATCTATTCTGTCTGCGTGGCTCATATGAACGATCATCTGCGCCCAAGCCAAATTGTGGCTGCCAGCGGCACCCTGACACTGGTCCTTTATACAGGCGTCATCATCGGCCCCAGCCTCAGTGCCATTGCCATAGATCAGCTCGGACACACGGCCCTGTTCATGTTTGTTGCGATCACTCAGGCACTCACAGTAACAACCGCCCTCTTCCGGTTCTGGAAAGGCAAGAGTGCCCCTGATGAACGGGGAACAGCCATGGCAGTGGCACAGTCGGCAACCCAGATGGCAGCGCACCTGAATCCGGAAGCAGAACGACCATATGCGGATGATAAATTATACGATTCTGCCGAAAAACAGGATCTGAGGCAATAAGGCACCTGTTAAACCTTCGGCCCCTATGCGAAGGCTTCCGGCAATGCTATACCGGCGCCGAACTTTCATGAAACACGCATGTGTGCGGCACAATCAGCCCTGTACCAAAGCCCCCATGCGAGCGAACGAGGTCAATACCCAATGGCAAAAATCAAAGTGGCCAACCCTGTTGTGGAGCTTGACGGCGACGAGATGACCCGGATCATCTGGCAGTTCATCAAGGACAAGCTCATCCATCCCTATCTCGATATTGATCTGAAATATTACGACCTCGGTATTGAAAGCCGCGACGCAACCGATGACCAGATCACCATTGATGCAGCACATGCAATCAAGGAACATGGCGTCGGCGTCAAATGCGCGACCATCACTCCGGATGAAGCCCGCGTTGAGGAATTTGGCCTCAAGAAGATGTGGCGCTCACCGAACGGTACCATCCGTAACATTCTTGGTGGTGTGATCTTCCGCGAGCCGATTATCTGTGAAAACGTTCCACGTCTGGTACCGGGTTGGACCCAGCCGATCATCGTTGGCCGTCATGCCTTCGGCGACCAGTACCGTGCGACTGATTTCAAATTCCCCGGCGCTGGTACCCTGACCATCAAATTCACCGGCGAAGATGGCGAGACTATCGAACATGAAGTCTTCCAGGCTCCGGGCTCCGGTGTTGCCATGGCCATGTATAACCTTGACGAATCCATTCGTGATTTCGCCCGCGCATCCATGAACTACGCTCTGCAGCGCAAGGTTCCCTGCTATCTGTCCACCAAGAACACCATCCTGAAAGCCTATGACGGCCGTTTCAAGGATGTGTTCCAGGAAGTCTATGAAGCCGAGTTCCAGGAAAGATTTGAAGCCGCTAAGATCTGGTACGAGCACCGTCTGATCGACGACATGGTCGCCTCTGCCCTGAAATGGTCCGGTGGTTATGTCTGGGCCTGTAAGAACTATGACGGTGACGTTCAGTCCGACACCGTTGCCCAGGGCTTTGGCTCCCTTGGTCTGATGACCTCGGTTCTGATGACACCGGACGGCAACACGGTTGAAGCCGAAGCCGCCCACGGCACAGTGACCCGTCACTATCGCCTGCATCAGGAAGGCAAAGAAACCTCCACCAACTCCATCGCCTCGATCTTCGCTTGGACACGTGGCCTCAACCATCGCGCCAAGCTGGACGACAATGCAGAGCTGGCCCGCTTCGCCGCGACGCTTGAAAAAGTCTGCGTTGATACCGTTGAAGACGGTCACATGACCAAGGATCTGGCCTTGCTGGTCGGCCCGGACCAGCCTTGGCTGTCCACCACAGGTTTCCTCGACAAGATCGACGAAAACCTGCAGAAAGCCATGGGCTGACCGCATTACACAGCGGATAAAATCAGGAAAACCGACGGCGCAGTTTTACTGCGCCGTTTTGTTTTTCCCATCTGCCATCATCAGTTCATCAAGGGTCATATCACCATCTTCAATGGCCTTGAAAACACGCTGACGATGCTCAGCAACAGATCTGATCCGCTGTCCGACTTCCTTCTTCTCATCCATCAGGTGATGAAGATCTTCAGAATCAAGAACAAGAAGCTGACTGTCACGCAAGGCCCGCACTGTTGCGGAGCGCGCAGTGCGCCTGAGAACGGCCACTTCGCCAAAGAATGCCCCCTCTTCAAGCGCCACCGTCTGATTGGCCAGTTCAATCTGAACCTCACCAGCCGCAACAAAATACATGCTGTGGGCAGGGTCGCCCCGTTTCACGATAACATCACCGCTGCGGACATTCCGGGCCTGAAGCAACTGCATGATTTCAGAGATTTCAGAAGCAGACAGATCACCAAATAGCGGCACACGCGCCACCATGGTCCAGGTCACAACAAAATCGCGCCGATGGATTTCTCGGGCAAAGGCCGTTGCTACAAGACCAATGGGCAAAGCAAACATGGCAAGACCGAAGATCATCACAACCCCGCCAACAATCTTGCCTGCCATGGTCACCGGCACAATATCGCCATAGCCAACGGTCGTCAGTGTCGCGAGGGCCCACCACATGGCTGCAGGAATGGAGGAAAAGACCTCCGGCTGAGCCTTGTGTTCCACCAGATAAATCAGCGTCGACGCAGTGAGAACCAGCCCGATCATAACGATCAGACAGGCATGCAGGGCATGCCGCTCGCTGCGTATTGCATTGGCGATTGACTGAAGGCCCGGCGAATAACGGGTGAGCTTGAGGAATCGCACCAGCCGGAAGAGACGCAAAACACGCAAGTCGAGGCCAGGAAATAGAACAGAGATATAAAAGGGCGCAATCGCCAGAAGATCAATTATCGCAAACGGCTGAAGCAGATAGGACAGACGGGCACGCCAGGGTCCGCGATCTCTGTGATGCCGGTGAAGATCCGAGACCCAGAACCGCGCCAGAAATTCCATCGTGAAAATCAGGATTGAGCCGACTTCAAACCAGAAGAACCAGGCCTGAAACCGGGCCTCGAAACGCGGCACAGTTTCAAGAATGATCGCCAGAACATTCAGGACGATCAGAATAACAAGACCACGGTTCAGCCAGAGCGACGCCTGATCATCTGCCGCATTACGCTCAAGCAGATCGAACACGCGCCGTCTGATGCTATCTCCGCTCATGCCCCGCCTTGCTTATCCTATGCGACTGCCTCAACTGCTACTGCAATCGCCTCAATAGCATCAGTTGCCTTTGCCCCATCCGGGCCGCCTGCCTGAGCCATATCCGGACGGCCGCCGCCACCCTTGCCGCCAAGGGCTGCAGCACCTGCCCGAACCAGATCAACAGCACTGAACCGCTCTGTCAGGTCGGAGGTTACCCCGACCACCAGACCAGCCTTGCCGTCATCTGTTACACCAACAATGACCACGATGCCGGATTCAACGCTGGCCTTACCGTCGTCAACAAGACCACGGAGATCTTTCGGCTGAATACCCTCAACGGACCGGGCCAGAAGTTTTGTGCCATTGATGTCCCTGATCGGATTATCGCCTGCACCGGCCCCGGAACCGCCGCCCAGAGCAAGCTGCTTCTTGGCCTCGGCAAGTTGGCGCTCAAGCTTGCGCCGCTCATCAACCAGCACAGCAACGCGGTCTGCGGCGTCTGCCAGGCTGACTTTCAGCACGTCGGCAACCGCCTTCAGTCGACGGTCCTGCTCTTCGAAATACTGCCGGGCTGCGTCGCCGGTCAGAGCTTCCACACGCCGGACACCGGCTGCAACAGCACCCTCGGACACAACGGTCACAAGGCCGATATCACCAGTCCGCTGCACATGTGTGCCGCCACACAGTTCGAGTGAGTAGGTTTTGCCCGCCTTCTCGCCTCGCAGGGCCGTCCCCATGGAAACAACACGAACCTCTTCACCATACTTCTCACCGAAGAGTGCCATAGCACCGGCTTCAATCGCATCATCAACGGCCATCAAGCGGGTTTCAACCGCACCGTTCTGCAAGATTATTTCATTGGCGATCTGCTCGACTTCCTCCAGTTCACCAGAAGCGATCGGCTTTGGATGGGAGAAGTCAAACCGCAAACGTTCAGGAGACACCAGCGACCCTTTCTGAGCCACATGATCACCCAGAACTTCCCGAAGAGCTTCATGAAGAAGATGGGTTGCGGAATGGTTGGCACGCAAAGACGACCGCAGACCATGGTTCACTTCCATTTCAAGTGATGTCCCGATCTCCAGGGTACCTTCTGAAACCTCGGTCAGATGAACGAAAACACCATCAGCCTTCTTGAGCGTGTCGGTAATAACAAGGCGCACGCCTTCACCGACCATCACGCCCTTGTCGCCGACCTGACCACCGGACTCTCCATAGAAAGGCGTCTGGTTGACGATGACAGCGCAGCTCTCGCCAGCTGCCACGGTTTCAACCGATGCACCATCTTTCACAAGAGCCGTAATCACACCTTCAGCGCGTTCCGTATCATAGCCGAGGAACTCGGTCGCCCCCACCTTGTCGGCAATCTCGAACCAGATGGTCTCTGTGGCCGCTTCACCGGATCCTGACCAGTTGGCGCGCGCTTCCGCCCGTTGCCGTTCCATGGCGACACCAAAGGCGTCTGTGTCCACTGCAATGCCGCGCGGGCGCAGGGCATCCTGGGTCAGGTCAAGCGGGAAGCCGTAGGTGTCATAAAGCTTGAAGGCCGTATCACCATCCAGCGTGTCACCCTCCTGCATGGCTTCAGTCGCCGTATCAAGCAGGCTCAGACCACGATCAAGGGTTTTCTTGAACCTGTTTTCCTCAAGCGCCAGCGTCTCCGTAATCAGAGCTTCGGCGCGCTGCAGTTCAGGGAAAGCCTGTCCCATTTCGCGCACAAGAACCGGGACCAGACGACACAGAAGCGGATCAGATGTACCCAACAGATGTGCCTGACGCATGGCGCGGCGCATGATCCGGCGCAGCACGTATCCCCGCCCTTCATTGGATGGCAAGACGCCATCTGCAATCAGGAAGCTGGATGACCGCAGGTGGTCCGCAATGACACGATGGCCGGCCAGCGCGTCACCCTCGGCAGCAACATTGGTCGCTTCCTCTGACGCCCGGATAATGGTCTGGAACAGATCGGTGTCATAATTGTTGTGTTTGCCCTGAAGCACCGCAGCGATACGCTCAAGACCCATTCCAGTGTCGATTGAAGGTCTTGGCAGATTGACCCGCTCTTCCAGTGTCAGCTGCTCATACTGCATGAAGACGAGGTTCCAGATCTCCACGAAACGGTCGCCATCCTCTTCAGGGCTGCCCGGAGGACCGCCCCAGATATGATCTCCGTGATCATAGAAGATTTCAGAACATGGACCACAGGGGCCCGTATCGCCCATGGCCCAGAAATTGTCTGATGTGGGAATACGGATAATCCGGTCTTCACTGAGACCCGCAATCGATTTCCAGAGACCGAACGCCTCATCATCTTCAGAATAGACCGTCACCAGAAGCTTGTCTTTCGGCAGACCATATTCACGGGTCACCAGGTTCCAGGCCAGCTCGATCGCCACATCCTTGAAGTAGTCGCCGAAGGAGAAGTTCCCCAGCATCTCAAAGAAAGTATGATGACGCGCGGTATAACCGACATTATCCAGATCGTTGTGCTTGCCCCCGGCCCGAACGCATTTCTGTGATGTCACAGCACGGGAATATGGACGCTGCTCAAGGCCCGTAAAAACGTTCTTGAACTGCACCATACCGGCATTGGTGAACATCAAAGTCGGATCATTACGGGGAACCAGCGGGCTGGATGACACCACCTCGTGACCGTTCTTGGCAAAATAGTCGAGGAAAGTGGAACGGATCTCTTTGACGCCTGACATGCGGGATATGATCTCTCGGTCTTACAGGATGCGCAAAGGCACGGGCCAGCGCATCGGCATTAGGTCTGGTTTGCCATCGGTTTTAGCGATGAGAAGGTCCAGTGTCCACACTCTCGATTAAGCCCAAGCAGAAAAGACAACAGGCGACCACATGGCCGCCTGCAAAGTCGTGTCTGATGCACAGGAGTACTGGCTTTATTCGTCGTCGCCATCATCTTCAAGGCCCGGACCCTCTTCAAGGATCTTTTCAGCGATAAGACCCGCATTCTGACGGATAGCCAGTTCAATCTTACCCGCTACATCCGGGTTCTCCCGAAGGAAGGTCTTGGAATTTTCCCGCCCCTGCCCCAGACGCTGACTGTCATAGGAGAACCAGGCACCGGATTTCTCGACAATCCCAGCCTTCACACCAAGATCAAGAAGTTCGCCGGTCTTCGACACCCCTTCTCCATACATGATGTCAAATTCCACCTGCTTGAACGGAGGAGCAACCTTGTTCTTGACCACCTTCACTCGGGTCTGGTTGCCAATCACCTCATCCCGATCCTTGATCGCGCCAATACGGCGGATATCAAGACGGACAGATGCATAGAACTTCAGCGCATTACCACCTGTTGTGGTTTCAGGGCTGCCGAACATCACGCCGATTTTCATACGGATCTGGTTGATGAAGATCACCATGCAGTTCGATCGGCTGATCGAGCCGGTCAACTTACGCATGGCCTGGCTCATCAGGCGTGCCTGAAGGCCTGGCTGATTATCACCCATCTCCCCTTCAAGCTCTGCCCGGGGCGTCAGGGCCGCAACAGAATCCACCACCAGAACATCAACAGCGCCGGAACGCACCAGCGTATCAGCAATCTCAAGCGCCTGCTCACCCGTGTCCGGCTGTGAGATCAGCAGCTCATCCAGATCAACTCCAAGCTTTCGGGCATAGATCGGGTCAAGCGCGTGCTCGGCGTCCACAAAGGCGCAGATGCCACCGGTCTTCTGCGCTTCGGCAACCGTGTGCAATGCAAGGGTGGTTTTACCGGATGATTCCGGACCATAGATCTCGACGATACGCCCTTTTGGCAGACCACCGATCCCCAGAGCAATATCAAGACCGATAGAGCCCGTGGAAATGGCCTCAATATCCATGGTCTGCTTCTGGCCCAACCGCATGATGGACCCCTTGCCAAAGGCCCGATCAATCTGACTTAAAGCCGCATCAAGCGCCTTCTGCTTATCCATACCATTCCCCTCGACGAGCCGAAGCGTATTCTGAGACATATCGCACCTCTATTTCACAGGGCATCGAACCTTTCAATTGAAACTATTTGTACCACTTTTGTTCTCTTTTGAAAAGAGGGTATTAAGATACTGATATAAAATGAAATTTCTATACATGTTCTATTTTTGTCTCACGCAGGTTGCAGAATTGATGAGCCAGATACACGGGCACGGTATGATAACGTTGATTCGCTTATCTGAACCTGATTGGGGGAGCATATGACACGCATCATCTGCATTGGTGGCGCACATCTTGATCAGATTGGCAGAACGCATGGCAAGGCAAAACTCCATACGTCCAACCCCGGCACCATGACCGTCCATGCAGGGGGTGTCGCGCGGAATGTGGCGAGCCTGCTTGTCCGTTCGGGTCATGCTATCGGCCTGCTCTCCGTGATTGGTGATGATCAGGACGGACAAACCCTGCTGTCCAGATGCCGGTCCGACGGTCTGTCAACAGAACTGCTGCATCAGGTTCCTGGCAGAGAGACAGCCCGGTATCTGGCCATTGAGGATGAAGCCGGAGATCTGGTGACAGCCATTGCCGCCATGGACATCTATTCCGCTCTGTCTGCAGACCTGATTTCAACGCATGCGGACATCATCCAGCAGGCGTCGTTGGTGTTTGCCGATACGAACTGCTCGGCAGACGCGCTCGACTGGCTCGCCTCTCTTGCACCACGTCCGTTCCTCGCAGTCGATGCGGTCTCAATTGCAAAAGCCAGGCGGTTAGAGAACAGCCTGACCGCCTTCGACCTTGTCTTTTGCAATCGGTCCGAAGCTCTGTCCCTGTTGTCTTGTGACGCCACCAGTACAGAAGAGCTGGCCAGTCAGATACAGGCGATCGGCTGCAAACGGGCCCTGATCACCGATGGTCCAAACCCAATTGCCTGTCTGGAGGGTGACACAATCGAGATGATACCCGTAACCGCAATCGCCCAGGTATCGGCAACAGGTGCGGGAGATGCGCTGATAGCCGGGGTTTTGAGCGGCCATGTGAATGGGCAGTCCCTTGCGAACAGCGTCCGGTCCGCCCTCTCAACTGCCAGACTTGCCTTGCAACAGCTAGGCAGTTTAACTACCGATCACATCTCATCCTGAAACCAAACCGGACAGCCGCGCCATGAGTGAAACACCCTTCAGAATAATCGAAAGTCAGGCTGTCCAGCAGGCCAAGGCACAAAAGCAGCCTATAGTGGCTCTGGAAAGCACCATTATCACCCATGGCATGCCCTACCCGCAGAATCTGGAAACCGCCCGAGAGGTCGAGCAGACAGTACGCGACAATGGCGCAATCCCGGCAACCATTGCTGTTCTGGACGGTCACCTTCATATCGGCCTTGAAGACGACGAACTTGAGCGACTGGCCCAGGCTAGAAAAGCAATGAAGCTCTCGCGGGCCGATCTGGCCTATGCAGTCGCCCTGAAGAAAACCGGATCAACCACAGTCGCAGCCACCATGATGGCCGCACATCAGGCAGGTATCGAGGTTTTCGCCACCGGCGGCATTGGCGGCGTTCACAGAGGGGCCGAAGAAAGCTTCGATATTTCCGCGGATCTGGATGAGTTCACCAAAACACCGGTCATTGTCGTCTCAGCAGGCGCAAAAGCTCTGCTTGATCTGCCCAAGACTCTTGAGGTTCTCGAGACCAGGGGCATACCGGTCATTTCTTATGGGACAGACAGTTTTCCAGCCTTCTGGTCAGCCAGTTCTCCCCTTCCCGCACCGCTCCGCTGCGACAGTCCTGAGGAGATCAGTGCGTTTCATGAAACCCGCAGGATACTCAATGCCGGCGAAGGCATGCTGGTGGCAAACCCTATCCCTGCGGATCACGAGATTCCCAGAGAAGAGATGGAGAACCATATCGCTGTCGCTCTCGGAAATGCCGAAGACGCAGGGATATCGGGCAAAGGTGTGACCCCTTACCTTCTACAGCGCATCTATGAACTGACAGAAGGCAGAAGCCTCGTTGCCAATATCGCGCTTGTGAAGAACAACGCAAAGCTCGCAGCAGAGATCGCTGCCAGACTAACCCGGGTCCACAACACATAAATGCCGACAGTCAGGCTGTTATCCTGCATTCGTCTCTGACAGAACTTCCTTCACCTTGGTCGCCAATTGCTTGAGCGAGAACGGTTTCGGCAGGAAATGGAATGTCTCATTCTCAGGCAGATTGCGCCGGAAGGCATCCTCCGCATAGCCTGACACAAAAATCACCTGCAGATCAGGGCGTTGCTTGCGCAGCTCGCCCAGAAGGGTCGGGCCATCCATTTCAGGCATGACCACATCTGAGACAACCAGATCGATCTGACCATCGGTCTCTTCCATGATCTCGAGCGCTTCTGTTCCCGTGCCCGCTTCATGAACCTTGTAACCACGAGAGGAAAGCGCACGGGCACCAAAGGCGCGGACAGCTTCTTCATCTTCCACCAGCAGAATGGTGGCATTGCCTGTCAGATCTGCCACCTGCGGCGGAGCCTCTGACAACTCCACAGGAGCTTTCTCGTCAGCCTTCTTCTCTTCCACATGGCGCGGCAGCAGAATAC
The DNA here is from genome assembly GCF_030845175.1 of Coralliovum pocilloporae. Lineage (NCBI taxonomy): Bacteria > Pseudomonadati > Pseudomonadota > Alphaproteobacteria > Hyphomicrobiales > Coralliovaceae > Coralliovum > Coralliovum pocilloporae. The sequence continues at coordinate 427,503 of NZ_CP132542.1, forward strand.
GGAAGGTCGTCCCTTCACCGACCGTACTAAGCGCGAAGATATAACCACCGGTCTGCTTCACGATGCCATAGACTGTGGACAGCCCAAGCCCGGTTCCCTTGCCAACATCCTTGGTGGAAAAGAACGGTTCGAAAATCTTGTTGAGAATGTCAGGTTCAATCCCGGTTCCGGTATCCTCCACCTCAATCATGGTGAAGTCCTGATCACTTTCCACCACTTCCTTGTGGCCAAGCGCAGAAACATCCTCTGCCGTGAGATTACTTGTCCGGATACGGACGCTACCGCCATCAGGCATGGCATCCCGGGCATTGACAGCCAGGTTAATCACCACCTGCTCAAGCTGGTTCAGGTCAGCCTTAATCGGCCAGACATCCCGTCCATGGGAAACATCCAGCTCAACCTTCTCTCCCAGAAGCCTGTCGAGCAGAATGGACAGGTCCGCCATCACATCCGGTAGAGCAAGCACCTGCGGGCGCAATGTCTGCCGTCTGGAGAACGCCAGAAGCTGCCGCACAAGTCCCGCCGCCCGGTTGGCGTTCTGCTTGATGTTCATAATGTCCTGGAAGGCTGCATCCGTTGGCCGGTGATTGGCCAGCAGCAGATCCGAGAACCCGATGATCGCTGTCAGAACATTGTTGAAGTCATGGGCAACGCCACCGGCCAGCTGCCCCACCGCCTGCATTTTCTGGCTCTGGGCAAACTGACTTTCCAGAGCCCTCTGCTCGGTGACGTCAAGGGCATAGACAATAACAGCTTCCCGCCCGTCATCCGTATCAGCATCTTCAACCGGATTGACAAAGAAACGGACGCTCTGGTCATCACCACCTTCAAAGGCCGCATCCACCGGGCTGACCGGACTTGATCCGGACAAAGCCGCCTCAATAGCAGCAGACAGGGCATCCCTGTCGCGCTCTGCAATACAGTCCACAATGGGAACACTGGCGCTGTTCTCACCTGTCTTGACCTTGTCGCCAAACAGCTTGAGGAATGGTGCATTCGATGAACAGATCACCCCGTTGCGATCCAGTCCGGCAATAGCAATCGGTGTGTTGTTGAAGAAACGGGCAAAACGCACTTCAGCCACGCGCAGGCTTTCAGAAACATCTTCACCGGGGCTGCGGTTCAGAACAAACGAGCGGGTGCTCATCGTCGCCCCTTCAGGAGAGGCCGCAACCCGGTGCAACACGCGGACCGGCAGGCTTTGACCATTTCGTTTCAGCAAATCGAGGTCAACGGTTTCCGTCCTTACGGACCCGGGCGCAGCCGAGATAGATGACAGAAGTGCAATCCCGTCACCGCTCACCAGATCGCTCATGGACAGAGATCCCGGCTCAAACTGGGCCAGATCATACCCAAGCCAGTCAGAAAGCGTTGCATTCACATAGATAACACTGCCATCGGCCTCTGTTGCCAGAAAGCCGGCCGGCGCGTGATCCAGATAATCAATGGCCAGCTGCAGTTCCTGAAAAATGTTTTCCTGCCGCTCACGGTCACGGGTGATATCGGCCACCTGCCACACCGTGTGGTTCTTCCTGCCATCTTCAAATGCCAGTGGCCTGACACGAATGCGATACCACCGTGCTCCGGTTCCATCGCCATTGACCGCACCGGGCAGTCTGATCTCCTCAAGTGCCCGCCGATCATTCTCGGCGGCCTGAGCAAGGCGATAAAGCGACTCGGCCGCATCAGTAAACCCGGCAAACACGCGTTCCACCGAGCGGACCGCTTGTGATTCGGAAAGGCCGGTAAGCTCGGCATAGGCTGCATTAGCATAGATGATATGACCATCAGGCGCGGTCACCAGAACCCCTTCGACCGAACTGTCGAGAAAGGCCTTAGACAGACTGTCATCCTGCTCCTTGGCCCCAAAACGCAAGAGACCGATCGACAATGCAAAAATACAGAGGATACCGAGCGCAGCCAAAATCCCCATAAAAATCAGGACGTAGAGATCTGATGTCTGGTTCTGGAGAAACACGATGGCAAGGATCGATACGATGACAACGACCAATGCAGGGATCAACCACTTCATCTTGAGTGAGCGCCCAGAATGTTCAACAACCGGCTTGGGATGTTCGATAAATTCCTGGTTGTCGGACATGCCTGACAATCCCCCGTCCTTTCAAACGCCGCCCCTACGGCATTATCTTACACTTCACCCGTCATTGGGTTGGTTTAACGCAGGTTGAGGTTCTTCAAAACCTTTTTTACCTGCGGGCAGAACTTTCATGCCTGTCCGTTCAGGACGCGGCCCATCCCCGCCTCTTTTTCAACCGCATAACGTAACTGATAACTTCAGCGACAGCCCTGTAATGTTCCTCAGGAATCGGCTCTTCCACGTCCACCGTGGCATGCAGGGCACGCGCCAGCGGCGGGTTCTCGATAATCGGAACTTCGGCTTCGCGACCCACCTGACGAATTTTCAGCGCCATCGTATCAACTCCTTTGGCCACACAGACCGGCGCAGGCATGCCAGCTTCATATTTCAGCGCCACAGCATAATGCGTCGGGTTGGTCACGATGACAGAAGCATCCGGCACGGCAGCCATCATGCGGTTCCGGCTGCGTTCCTGACGAAGCTGTCTGATGCGGGCCTTGATCGCCGGATCCCCTTCGGTGTCTTTGTATTCGTCTTTCAGTTCCTTGAGGGACATTTTCTGCTTCTCAAACCACTGATGACGCTGCCAGAGAAAATCCGCTATCGCGACCACAGCAAGAATCGCAATCACGCCGCCAATCAGCTTGAGTGCCTCAAACTGGATGAAGCCCATCAACGCTGCCAGATCCATTGTGATCAGGCCTTCAAGGCGTTCCCGTTCCGGCCACATCAGAACGACCATGACAGCAGCCACGATGCCGATCTTTGCCAGCCCTTTGACGAAATTCATCAGGCTGTCTTTGGAAAACAGACGTTTAAAGCCAGCCAGCGGGGAAACTTTATTGAACTTGGGCTTGACCTTTTCAATGGTCAGGACCGGCTTGTGCTGCACCACATTGCCCGCGACAGACAGGAGCGCAAGCAGCGTCAAAGGCAGGAGGATCACACCAAACAGGTTCGCCCCGACATTATCGATCAGGGACAGGAGGCCACCCTGATCAATCGGGAACTGATGCGCATGTTCCAGGAAGCCCCGCATGGATACAGCCATACCGGAACTCATGCTGGAGCCGAAAATCATCAGAGCCAGAGCAATGCCAAAAACACTGAACCAGGTCGTTACCTCCTGGCTTTTCGGAACATCGCCCTTCTTGTGAGCCTCCTCAAGCTTTCGTTGGGAGGGGTCCTCAGTTTTCTCCGACTGGTCGGTCTCGTCAGCCATAAGGCCTCATCTCCAAAACGCACAATCGAGCCTGTCTCGTCAGACCAGAAAGCGCCCGAACATCTCTTTCACATATTCGAGGTACCACATCATCATGCCTGCAAGCAGGAAGATGAAGAGCATCAAGCCGAAGCCGATATTGGCAGGCATTGCCACAAAGAAGATCTGTGCCTGTGGCATCAGCTTCTGCAACAGGCCAACACCGAGATAAAACAGCAGACCGAAAACAATAAACGGAGCTGATATCTGGGTACCAATACGGAAGGATTCAGAAATCGCCTGGATTGCCATCATCAGCAGATCTCCGCTTGGCAGACCCTGCCCTGGCGGGAACAGCATGAAGGAATCATGGAAGCCCGCAATCAACAGGTGGTGCAGGTCGACCTTGAAAATCATCACGATAGCCAGAAGGGTCATGAATCCATCAAGCACAGTGCCCTGAATACCAAGCGTGGCGTTGAAGCTCTGGGCAAAGCTGATTCCAATCTGGAATGCGATAATTGTGCCTGCCAACTGTACCGCGGCCAGAACAAGCCGGATGGACAATCCGATAAACAGACCAATCACAACCTCACCAACAAGAATCGGCAGAATACCGACCACCGACGATGGAAAGGCCGTGTAATAGGGTCCAACAAGAGGATACAAAACCAGCACGGTGACAATTGCAAAAGCCAGGCGAATGTTAATCGAAACGGTCTGCTCGCCCACTCCGGGCATCAACATCACCATTGTACCGACCCGCGCAAAGATCAGCATAAAGACAAAGGCAATCTGGGGCAGAACCGAAAAGGTCATTCTGGTCCCTACCCTGAGATAATGCGTTCCATGATACGAGTCATAAACCCGCCCATGGTTTGTCCCATGAAGGGAAGCGACAACATCAATATGAAGAAAACAGCAAGAATCTTGGGAACAAAGACAAGCGTCATTTCCTGGATTTGCGTCAGAGCCTGGAAGAGGGCAATCACCACGCCGACAACCAGACCAACGATCAGTACAGGCCCCCCGACTTTAATAACGGTCCAGATCGCGTCTCGCGACACATCAATGACTTCGGCGCCTTCCATCGGTTTTGCTCCCGGCCAGAGGCACCCTGCAGCCTCATTCCCTACTAGATCGGCATCCGCATAACGGTCTCATAAGCAGAGATCATCCGATCCCGCATCGATACCATTGATTCAAGCGCAACCTCGGTCTCAGCCACTGCAGTCACAACATCAACCACATTGGCTTTTCCCTGAAGCATGTCAGCCGCCTTCTGGTCAGATACCTTACCCGATTCGATGACACTGCCTGCGGCTTCTTTGATAATCTGCCCGAAATCCATACCGCCTGTAGCGGCAGAAGAAAGTCCCTGGCTTGTTTCCGTCGGGTTAGAGAGCTGACTGATAGCTGAATAAGCATTAGCGGCGGACAATGGGCTGGTCATGGCTGGGTCTCTTCAGTGATCTTGTGGAAATATGACTGTGAGGTTCAGGCGCGAAGGATTTCAATGGTTCGGCTCAACATCCGCCGCGTTGCGGAGATGACGTTGAGGTTAGCCTGATAACTCCGCTGGGCCTCCTGCATGTCCACGGTCTCAATCAGCGAGTTGACGTTGGGAAGCTTGACATATCCATTTGCGTCTGCGGCCGGATGACCTGGCTCGAACCGACTGCGGAACTCGGACTTATCTTCATCAATACGACCCAGCTGAACAGTCTGCGCCTGCAGTTCCCGGTCGAATTTTGATTCAAATGTCGGGATCTTACGCCGGTAAGGATCCGCATCCGGTGTCGACGCGGTCGATGAGGAATTGGCGAGGTTTTCGGCAATAACGCGCATGCGACCGCCCTGGGCCTTAAGCCCTGACGCCGCAATGGCCATGGATTTCATAAAGTCCATATCATTCACCCTTGAGTTATCCAGCCACATTGGAGGCAGGCCGGATCATGAATTCGCTATCGGCGCGTAACAGCCGTTTTCAACATTTTCAGCCCGCGCTCATACAAAGAGGCAGCGGCCTGGAAATCCATCTGGTTGGCGGTGACTTTCATCATCTCTTCTTCAAGAACCACACGGTTGCCTTCCGGCGTAATCTCGAAGGTCCCGGTTTTCTGCGACTTGAACGCCCCCGTCCCACCAAGACCTGCAACCTTGATATGCTGCCTGTCTGTAACTGCCGTTGAAAAGCCGGACGGTGCGGCCTCTGCCATAACCTTGGAAAAGTCGAGAGCCTTCAGGTCACGGGCGCGGTAACCAGGCGTATCGGCATTAGCAACGTTTTCGGAAAGAACACGCTGGCGGCTCTGGTGCCATTGCATCTTTGCCTTCATCTTGGCAAAAAACGGCATGTCTGTGAGTGCCATAAGCCCCTCCGGAAGAAATCACTGCTTCAAAGCCCCGGCCACTGAACCGTCGCAATCCGCGTCACTTAGGGAAAATTTTGCCTACAACTTGGTTAACAAAAGATTAATACGGCACGACAACCATGTTTGGACATTTTGTCTTTTTATAGTATTTTCATGGAGTTATGATGTTTTTCAACTTTTTAACGGTTCATTAATTCGGCAAATTCTGCCGAACCTGTTAAATAGTTTGAAGAAAATTGCTCGAATCGTCATTTTCAGAACCTGAAAATGACTTTCGGTACCGCATTTATGAATCAGGAGTCACGAGTATGCGGGAAGCACTGGCAAATCTGTTTGGCGAAGAAGGCGGCCTTGCGGCTTATGTTCTGATCGCCCTGATCCTTGTCGTTCTGGCCATTCTGTTGTTCGGTTGGGTCTTGCGCCGAATTAAAGGCATCAAGGTTACAGGCCACACACGGAACAGGCAGCCTCGCCTGGCTGTGATGGACAGCGCTCCGGTAGATGGGCGCCGTCGCCTGATTCTCATTCGCAGAGACAATGTGGAACATCTGGTAATGGTCGGCGGCCCTACCGATATTGTGGTCGAACCAGGGATTATCAGAGGTGCACCGGCAGCCATGCGGCCACCACGGCAGCAACAGGCTCCGATGGCTCATCCATCCCAGATGCAGCCCCCTCCAATGCAGGCCCCTCAAACGCCGCCGGTGCAAACACCTCCGACAACTGCGGCACCTGTGCCACCTGCTCAGCCCGCACGGTCACCTGGCGCATCAGCACAAGCCGCTTCGGCTGCCTTGTCGGGCATGACAGCAGCCAACCAGACAACCAGTCAGGCGGCCAATCCGACAGAACGTCGGGAACAGGATCCTTCCGCTCCCAAGCAATCAGGTTCTCCTGCGATTGCGACAGATCCGCTGGCAGCCTCTGCGGTCAGGACTGATCCCCGGGTTCAGACAACGCCACCACAGGCAGCTCCATCCGTGGTGTCCCCTGCGGCCGCACCGCGATCTGGTACGCAGCCGTCAACAGCACCGTCAGCGACCAGTCCGTCTGCGCAACGCGCATCACAACCGGTAACAGAAGCATCCAGAAGAGTTGCGGCAGCGGCAAAACCTGCAGCAACCAAAACACTCGATGACACTAAGACGGAAGCCAAACCGGCTTCAGCTCCCGTCGCGGCCCCGACGCCGACCCCAACATCGACAAAGTCAACTGCTCAGGCCTCTTCTCAGGCGCCTAAACCTGTCAGCCAGACACTTGACCCTGCACCAGCGCCGGCCATGCCGGAACCGGAAGCAAAGACAGCAAGACGTCCAATCTTTGGTGCTGGCCTGCAAACAGAACGCCGAACATCAGAGCAGAAGACAACAGAGCAACCCGATCAGAACAGCAAGGCAAAAGACAAGGGTGCACCGGAAGTCAAGTCAGATGGAGACGCAAAGAAAGGGAACCAGCCTCCCAAAGCTGCAGCTTCTGGCAAGCCGGAAGAGGCAAAGGCACCTGCTCCACAAGAACAGACACAAGGCGTAGCCAAAGAGACTGCTTCAAAAGCGGAAACCAGCGCAAAGGCAGAGAAAGACGCTCAGAAACCCAAGTCCCCTGCCCAAGAGGCGAAGAAGACGGTTTCCGAGGAAAAAACAGACAATTCAAAAGCGCCTGACCCGGCTCCAAAAGTAGCGGGCGCAAAGACACCGGCTGCCGAGGACAAGCAGACCGACACACCTTCCAGTGAGCCCGACAACCGCCAGAAAAACAAGGCGGAACCTGCTGCAGCAACGTCAGGAAAGGCACCAGCGAAGAGCAAGCCATCCGCTGACGCCTCGTCCAAGACAAAGGACGCCCCGGAACCCGCTGCTGAAGCCGGACAACAGGAAGAAGACGAAGGTATTATCTCCGCTGAATCCGTTGCACGGATGGAAGAAGATCTGGCTAATCTGCTGAATGTGGTTGCAAACCGCGACCCGGCTCTGGATCAAGGCAATAAAGCACCATCTGTACGTCCGGAAGGGCAACCGAAGCAGGACGCTGCTGAAGCCAGCGCTGACGATAATAAAGGCGGTTCATCCGAGACCGGTGCACAGAAGAAAAAGACCGATCCCATTGAAGACGAAATGGCCAAGCTTCTTGGCGAACTGAGTGCGAGTATCAAATCCTGAACTGGTCACACCGGGCTCTCATAGGAGAGCCCGGCACGGAACCCGAAGAGGCTTCGAATATATGACTGCTCGCATGCTGCTCCTCGGGTCTGCATTCCTGACAGGATTGCTGTTACTGGTCCCGATTGCCTCTGCCCAGGACATCACCATAGGCCTTGGAGACGAAGCAACGGTCACAGAACGTGCCGTTCAGCTCATCGCACTGGTCACAGTCCTCAGTCTGGCACCATCCATCCTCGTTATGGTCACCAGCTTCACCCGTATTGTTGTTGTACTGTCACTGTTACGATCGGCTATCGGCCTGCAGTCTGCGCCACCCAATACGGTGATGATCAGTCTGGCACTGTTTCTGACGGCCTTCATCATGGAACCCGTTCTGTCCAAGGCCTATGAGGATGGTGTTCAGCCGCTCATCAACAATGAGATCGAGCTATCTGAAGCGTTTGAGCGCGCAACGGTTCCCGTCCATGAGTTCATGCGCAAACACGTTCGGGAAAAGGATCTGGGCCTCTTTATGGATCTGGCAAAAGTTGATCCACCGGAAACCCCGGAGGCCATCCCTTTGCGTGTTCTGGTCCCGTCTTTCATGATCAGTGAATTGAGGCGGGCCTTTGAAATCGGCTTCCTGCTCTATCTGCCCTTTGTGATTATCGATCTGGTGATCGCGTCAATCCTCATGTCCATGGGTATGATGATGCTGCCGCCTGTGGTGATCTCGCTCCCCTTCAAGCTGATCTTCTTCGTGCTTGTGGATGGCTGGCATCTGCTTGCGGGGTCACTGGTGCAGAGTTTCGGTTAAAGCGTGTTACGCTAAAACGGAAACGCATACGGTTACGATTCAACCGGCTGTTCGGGCGCATTCTCGTCATCGCCTGCAGCCCTGCTTCCCCTGTTTGCACCATAGAGATGCCGATAATCCTTGAGGAAAGTCTCAAGCGTGTCGACGGATGCAACCTGACTGGCAATCGCCCGGAAATCAAAGCCCTGGCTGTTGATGGGTTGCGTCACTGATTCAAACGCGGTCGCCTGTGTGGTTTCAGCCATTTTAGGCTGATATTTGGACCGAATGCGCCCAAGCCCCACTTCATCACCGGCCAGAGAGTAACCGATCGCCATACGGAGCAGATCACGCTGTTCATCAGTTTCCAGAGGAGCCGGATCAGACCAGCGATTGGCATACATGCTCTCAAGTTGCTCCGCAGCATCCTGCCAACGCTCCGCACCCCAGTAAGTATCAGCCCGCAACCGGTCCGCCTCAGGGCCTGTCATCGGCTTCAGCAGTTCAAGTGCCAGATCTGCACGCTTCATGTCCAGAAGCGCGCGGGCTTCAACAATGGTCCGTTGACGTTTCAGCGCTGGTGGCACCTGAGATTGCTTGGTGCGACGCAAAACGTTCAGTGCCAGATGCGGTTTCTTGTCCATCAGGTAAATGACACCAAGATCCGCTGCAATCTGGGCGCGGGCCGCACCCTTCAAACGGTTCTCAACCTGATGAGAGAGGAGCTGAGCAGCCTGATCGAGCAGTTCGATCTCAACCAGCCGGTCTGCAAGCCGGCGTACCATTTCATCTCCACGCCGGCCGATCGGCGTCAGTTCACGGAAATCATAGTAGAGACTGAGAGCTTTTACGGCTGGAAGCTTGTCAGCCTTGCCTTCCAGAAACAGGGATGCAAAGACCCCGTTCATTTCGTTCTGCAGCAATTGCGTGGTCTGGGCATCAGCGTCAGCAAAGACCGCGGACTTCATAGCTTCAAAAGCCTGCCTGTAATCGCCCTGCTCTGCCTGAAGGCGAGCCAGCATCCGCAATGCAAACAACTCGGTCTCGTCACCCCGCCACCGCGTCGTGAGCTGTGCAAGCTCTTCAATTGCATCTTTTCTTTCAATCATTCCTTCACGGAACCGGATGCGGGTCAGTTCATAGGAAGCCTGCTCGGAAATCGGCAAATAACGGGATGTCTTGGCCTGTTCATAGGCGGCAATCGCTTCCTTGGGCTTGCCCCCGGCATCAGCAAACTGTCCACGAAGAAGATCGTAGCGGGCCAGCATAGCCTCATTAAGATAGCGTGGTTCAATCTGCGACATGTAACGACGGGCACTGCCGAAATCATTCACGTCAATAGAACCGGCAACCGCTGCCAGAAGGAAACGGGATCGGATATCCTCAGGATAGGAATTCAGAATGGCATAGCCGCGGTGAATACTGTTCCGAACCAGCTGCCAGTCCCGCAACTGGTCAGCAGCGAGGGTCCGCCAGACGGCAGCATCCGGGTTTTTGCGAAGCTGGCTGTCATTCAAGAGACGCAAGGCTTCTGTCGGCCGATTGGCAAGAACCAGCGCAGCGCCCTCAATCGTGTTGAAACCGGCATCCTGCTCAAAACGCGGGTTATCCTGCCGCATGATGCGGAACAGTCCAAGAGCTTCCACACCACGCTGGTTGGCAATCAGAAACCGCGCTTGCTGCAGACGCCATCCGGTCCGTTCTTCTTCATCAGCGGCGGCAATTCTTGACTGCAAATGGGCCAGTGCAGACGAATAAAGGTCAGGCCGCGCAACCTGCCATTCAGAAAAATCGAGGAATCCAGGGCGATCAAACGCCTTACGGCCAGACTTTTTTCCACCAGAAGACCGCCCTCCAACGGCAGAAATATTCAAACCCTGTTTCCGGGTGAGGATCAGCTGGTCATCTTCGAAATAGGCACGCAAGTCATCCACATGGGGGACGACGGCAATACCATGGCCGGAAATCAGTGATTCAAGCTCCACAAATCTGTGCGGTCTGATCAGGCCACGCGCTGGCCCCAAAGCCGTGGTCGCAATAATGGCATCCAGGCCATCCACATCATCAATCCGGTGGATCTTGCTATGACCGGTCAGCTTTGCCTTCAACATGGCGCGACCATCTGCCAGCACACCGCGTGACAGTTTAAGCGGCTTGGTCGGCTCCAGGATCATATCACCAATGGTCACCAGCCATCCGGTTCCATCCGCTGCAATGGTCGCAAGCTGGGGGCTGTCCAGCGCCACACGGACGACTACGCTGCCACCAGACTGAACAACACTTAAATCACGCAGGCTCTCGCTCAGCGCATCACGCATCGCAGCCAGATCAAGCGTCCGCTCCGTGTCAAAGATCATCCATACCGCATTGCCGCGACGGAAAAGAGCAGATGGCGTAGGTTCAGCAAACGGCAGGCTGACGCGCACCGCTGCACCAATGCGGCTGACCTGAGCACGAATGGTGTCATTCAAAGTGGAATCATCCAGCGTCGGCGTCTGTTCAGGATTTCCACGACCAACCGTCTCATCCGCAACAACCGGACGCTCTGGCGCAGGCTCTGGAGTCTCCTGCGTCTCGACCTCTTCCGGTTTCTCCTTGGGCGTAACCAGTGCATTCAGATCATCAAGAGATAATTCACGCACATTGGTTGAGCGTACCAGGTCAGACACCGGATCAGATGTCTGGTCATCTTCATCACGACGCCCTGGCGCAGTCACTTCTTCCTTGGAACCGCCTTCGGTCGACGCTCCAGCCTTCTTCATGGCATCGCCAGCGAGCTTGGCAGCCGTTTCCTTCTTGTTGCGAGCGCTTTTGCCAGACACATCGACAACATAGGTATTGTCTTCGCGGAATGCCCGAATATCAGCCGTGGGCTCAATACCCATCACAACCTTCAGCTTGCCCTCATCGCTGATTGCGTCAATGCCGGTCACAAGCCCTGGCAGATCCGATCGAACCTCGCTCAAGTCGATCTCAATATCATGGTCAAAGGAGATTGTGACAAAGTCGTCTTCACGAATGAAAGACGTTCCAAACGGCACATTCCAGGCAAAAACGAAACGTGTGAAGGTCGGATGGCGTCCAACACGCAACTCGACCTGCGCCAAAACCTGGCGACCGGCTCTGCGGCGTTTCTCTGCTTCCGCAGCTTTCAGAGCCGCTTCAGCCCGACGGGCAAGATCCCGGACAACATCTTCCGGCAAAGCTGGTGGCAAGCCATCCCAGTTCCGCGGCAGAAAATCGATAAACAGCTTCTCGCCCGCTTCCATGGTGTTGACGCGGACGCCGCCCAGAAGCGCCAACCGAAACCCTGTGCCTGTAGGATCAGCCCGGGCAATCGAGACATAGTCAGCAAGTTCTTCGACAACATTTTCCAGAGACAGGTCAGCAGGCGAGCTGAACGTCACCACCAGGATATTGTTCTGGGCTTTAACGCTATGCTCCGGCAGGAGAGACAGACCATCAAAGGTCAGCACCATGCGCCCATATCCCTTTTCATTGGATACATCAACCTGGACAGCCTGACGGGCATGAGCTGTTTCAAGACCCGTAGAGAGAAGAAACGCAGCACTCAGACACAGCAGCATAAAGGCAAAAACAGCACGTTGCCGACACAGATCTCCGTATCGCCATGCTGTCACCTGCATCTTGTCAACCAGTTGCGTCACGTGCCTGCTCAACTGTCTCCCCAAAAAATCAGCCGGACGATCATATCCCGCCCGGCTTAACACGCACTTACCAGGGTCAAGGGTGTGCCCCTAAACTGACCATCATTAACCGGCTGTGTCCTGACCGATTTTCGGCAACTCTGCCAGTGGTTCAGCAGACGGGGTCTTCTCCTGCCCGCGCCGTGCAATTTCAATCGTCAGAGCCTGAGCGACCTCTGGTGCCATTTTCCCGAGAATTGCTGCCATTTTGGCCGGTTTCATGTGCCGAACCACATCAACCAGAATTCCAATATCAAGCTTGTCGAAGATACGGGCTGCACTGGCCGGTTTCATCTTCTCATACATGGCAATCAGGGTTTTGACGTCAGCAATCCGCTGTTCTTCTTCCTTCTTCAGTGCGACCCCGATCCGCGTCTCAAGCTTCTTCAGCTCTGCAATCCGCTTCTCAATACGTTTTTCAGCTGCTTTCAGAAGAGATTCGCGAAGCTCCAGCTCCTTCTCGCGCTTCTCTATCGTTGCCCGAGCATTTTTCAGTCGATTGACGATGGAAGTCTCAGAGCGAGAGACCTTTGTCGGCGTGACATCCCGCCCCTCATCAAGGCTGACAGGTTTTTTGGTCTCAGCCGTCTCCTGTCCATCACCTTCAGCTTTGGGGGCTTCCCCCTCTTTGGGAGCTTCAGCCGTATTCTCTTTCTCGGTTGCAGGTGTTTCCGCATCCTGAGCCGTTGCAAGGGTCGATCCCAGAAGAACGTAACCACCGCTCGTCATGAGACCGATGCTCTTCAGCGCTGCCAGGACCGCAATGGACAGCACCACAAGAGGAAGAAGACGGATCTGCTTCACGCTGCTACTCCATTGGTTTCGCGAATAGACCGCAGACGGCTTGTGGACTGCTCCGCAGCCTTCAAAAGCATATGCGGGGTCATCGGGATGGCCTCGGCGGGTGCCTGCGCAACAGGGTTTCTCGCAACCGGAGCTGCAACAGGCTGGGCCTGCATGGTCTGTTGCGGACGGCTCGGCAAGGATGAGACGGGCTCAGTGCGCGGCGGCATCGGTGCCTGTGCAGCTCTGGTAATCTGGGCCAGGCGATTGACCACAGCATCACCACCTTCGATCTGCTGTTTCAGCGTGACACAGAGGGTCGATGCCTCTTCAAGGCGCGTCGACAAGGTCTGATCACAATCATTGGCCGTTGATTTGAGACCCAGAATGGCCCGCTCGGCAATTTCCGTGGCCGTAATCAACTCACCAATCGTCGCCCGCATCGCTTCCTCATCGGCACGGAGGCGTTTCAGACGGGAATTCAACACGATACAGTACACAATGGTCAGGATGAGGAGTACCGCAACCAGACTTTCAATAATCAACCCCAACGGCATCATGACCCCGCAACCTCCATCGTTGGCTGAGCAGCTTGCTCAAATGCTTCATATGTTACTTTCGGCTTCTTCAACGGCCGATTGATCCGAACGGAAACCTGCTCGCCGAAACGTCCCATCGTCCCTTCGGTCAGCAGAACGTCTCCACACTTGATCCCCACCGGATCCTGCGGCGACACATCAAAAAGCAGAGTATTGCCGACTTCAAGTTCCAGAACTTCAGAAAGCGGGATGTGGCGTTCGAACAGAACAGCATCTACATCCATATCCGAGTGAAAAATTTCCGTCGCCAGGTGCCCTTCCCAGATCGGGTCACGACCGAACTTCTCCCCCATGAACATCTGAAGCAGAAGCTCACGGATCGGCTCAATAGTCGCATATGGCAGAAGCAGCTCGATCTTGCCGCCGCGATCTTCCATATCAATCCGGAGCTGAACCAGAATAGCCGCGTTGGCAGGCCGTGAAATGGCAGCAAAGCGCGGGTTCGTCTCAAGACGGTCCAGACTGAAATGCACCGGCGTCAATGGCGCAAAGGCGCGCTCGGCGTCAGTCAGGATGATCTCGATCATCCGGCGCACAAGGTTGGTTTCAATCGTCGTGTAAAGGCGACCTTCAACACGAATAGCCGCAGTTCCCCGACCACCGCCAAGCAGCACATCAATAATGGAGTAGATCAGGTTCGAATCGACCGTAACAAGACCGAAATTGTCCCACTCCTCTGCTTTGAAAACAGACAGAATCGCTGGAAGCGGAATGGAGTTGAGATAGTCCCCGAAACGAACCGATGAAATCGAATCGAGTGATACCTCAACGTTGTCAGACGTGAAGTTTCTAAGACTTGTCGTGGTCTCACGCACAAGACGGTCAAAGACGATCTCGAGCATCGGCAGACGCTCGTAGGAGACCATGGCGGAATCGATAAGAGCTCTGATGCCGCTCTGCTCACCGGCAAGGCTGTCATCAACGTTGAAGCCGAGGAGGTTATCTATCTCTTCCTGATTGAGAACACGGTCAGCCCCTCGACCACCGTCATCATCATCGCCACCGGCATCGTCGATCATCGCGGCCCATTGGGCCGCCATCTCATCAGCATCACCCGCGCCCTGCTCTTCCAGAGCAGCGCCCCATTCCGCCGCGAGATCCCCGCCTTCAAATTCCTCTTCGCTCATCGGTACACCATCATTGCAGCAGGATCTGCTTGAACAGAACGCCATCCACTTTGGATGGATAGATTGCCGTGTTGATTCTGCGCAGCAACTCTTCCTTCAGACGAAAGAGACCGGCAGACCCTTCAAGATCGGTTGATCTCAACTCCCTCAGATAGACCTGAAACGCATCCAGAATGCGTGGCATAAACGGCTCAATCGCGGCTTTTGTATCTTCATCCGGAAGCTCAAGTGCGACACTGAGCTTCAGATACTGCGCACGCTGATTTGCTGAGCTCAGATTCACCGTCAGTTCAGGCAAATCGTAAAAAACAACCTCTTTCGGCGGCGGCAAAGCCTCCACCTGACCAGCCTCGGCATCGCCGCCCGCGCTTTCAGGCTCGCTGTCAAACACACCAAGAAAGAAAGCCGCAGCCCCACCGATAATGACCAGCAGCAAAACCGCAGCGACAATGATGATCAGCTTCTTCTTACCACCACCGGAGGACCCTTCCTCCTCGCCTTCACCTTCAGCTGCCGCACCTTCGGCTTCTTCTGCCTCTTCGGCCATTCACCGCCCCCTTCGAGAGAGGGGAAAGCCACTTCCCCATAGACATTTAAAATAGGGAGAAAAAGGTTAACAAAAGGTTTCCAAATCCTTTCCACCGATGCCGGGCAGTAAGTTCCTGGTAGGAGTTTTTGGCAGGAAAATTCTGCCCATTGCTGGGAGATAAAATGGAATAATCGTTGATTTTATTGAGTTTTTCAAATTGGCACGCCTCATGCTTAACAATTTACGAACGGCCCGGTTGGGGAACCGGATCGTTCTCGGGGAGCATAGAAACGGTTAACGGCCATGGAAAACGCACAGCTTATAGGCTTATCACGACAAGTCGTCCTCAGACGTCAGCTTGATGTGGTTGCCAACAACCTCGCGAACCTCAACACAACGGGGTACAAACGCGACCGGATGGTCTTTGAAGAATTCGTCATGCCGACAGCGCGCATGAATGAATTCGAAAATCGCGACAAGCGACTGTCATTCGTTCATGACCGCCTGACATTCCACGAATTTGCCCCTGGGGCGATTACCCAGACTGGCAACCCTCTCGATGTGGCACTGGGCGGCAACGGTTATTTCGTGGTTGAGGGCGAGAACGGCGGCGAGCTGTTCACCCGGGCCGGAAGTTTCGTTACCAACGAGCTGGGCGAGCTTGTCACACTGGAAGGTCGCCGCGTTCTCGGCGAAGGCGGCCCAATCACATTTTCCCCGACAGATACAGACATCACCATCTCCGGCGACGGCACCATCTCCACAAGCGAAGGTGTCCGCGGGCAGCTTCGTGTGGTGCAGTTCGAAGATGAAAACATCCTGAAGAAAGCCTCTGCCTCCCTGTTCTCCGGAGAAGGAGCTCAGGCAGCACAGAATGCCCAGGTCATTCAGGGCTCTATTGAGCAGTCAAACGTCCAGGCTGTTTCAGAAATCACCAAAATGATTGAGGTCTCCCGCGCCTACCAGTCCGTCGCCCGGATGCAGGAGCAGGCCTCACAGCTGAGACAGGACGCAATCGACAAACTGGGCCGTGCCGACTCCTAGGCGGCACACTGAGGAGATGATAATATGAAAGCACTCTATACTGCAGCCACCGGCATGCTGGCCCAGGAACGCAATGTTGAGGTTATCTCGAACAACATCGCCAACCTTCGGACAACCGGCTTCAAACGGGCCCGGGCTGAATTCCAGGACCTGCTCTATGAAGACCTGCGCCGGGTTGGCACGACCTCATCTGCAACAGGCACAATTCTGCCGACCGGCGTTCAGATCGGCTCTGGTGTCAAACTCGCCGCTACATCACGTGTCATGTCACAAGGCAGCGTCCAGTCGACGGAACGAGACCTCGATGTTGCTATCCGGGGTGAAGGCTTCTTCCAGGTAAACCTGCCCGACGGCAGAACCGCCTATACACGAGACGGCTCCTTCCAGCTCAATGCCAACGGCCAGCTGGTTACCGCCGACGGCTTTACGGTTGTCCCCGGCATCACCGTTCCGAACAACGCCTCATCCATCACAATCAATGCTGAAGGCAGCGTTCAGGCGGTCATCGGAAACGGCAACCCGACTGATCTCGGCCAGCTGAACCTGGCAAAATTCGTCAACAAGGCTGGCCTCGACGCGATTGGGGACAACCTCTTTCTCGAAACGCCCGCCAGCGGCACACCGCAGATCGGCAACCCGGCATCCGCCGGTTTCGGAAACCTGCTCCAGCGTCACACGGAATCCGCCAATGTGAACGCGGTCGCCGAAATCTCCGACCTGATCTCCGCACAGCGCGCCTACGAGATGAATTCCCGTGTCATCCGGGCCGCTGACGAAATGCTCTCGTCCACAGCGAACATTCGATAAGGAGGGTCTCGTGGTACTTCTTGATATGCTTTACAGAACCGGTCTTGTCATTGTTCTGGCCTTTGTGTTTCTGACAACTCCCACCTCCGCAAACAGCTTCGAGCTTGAAGAGCTTGACGGAGAAATTGTCCCGCGCCTGAGAACATCGGTTCAGGTCGATTCCTACTATGTCACGATCGGTGATCTTTTTGAGAACGCCGGTGTTCTGTCAGAAAAGGCAATCTTCCGCGCACCAGATCTCGGCACCAGCGGTCGTGTACGGGCAGAAACAGTTGCAGCAGCAGCCCGCCGTGCCGGAATGACCCGGATGGACACAGACAACGTTATCTCGGTAACAGTTGGTCGCAACAGCAAGCAGATCACCGAAGATCTGATCAAGGACATTGTTGCTGATGAGGTTCGCAGCCAGAGCCGCCGCGTCATTGACCGGGAAATTACCGTGACAGTCGATGAATTCCCGTCAGTCCTTCATGCAGATCCGACCTCAGCCACGCCGGTGAGAGTGGCACGCTTTCGCCATGCGGACCGCAACGGCCGGTTTGAGCTGGCTCTGATCATCGACCAGGGTATGGAAGACAGACGCATCACAGTGTCAGGTCGCGCCATCGAAACCGTTGAAGTCGCGACACTGGCCCGTGCCCTTGGCCGCAGCGAGGTGGTTCAGGAAGGGGACATCATCCTGCAGCGGATTCCTGTTCGTCAGGCCTTGCGTATCGACCCTGTCAATCCATCAGAACTGGTCGGCATGGCATCCAAACGTCCGCTTCGCGCCGGTGCCCAGGTGGCAAAGGGAGATTTCACCCTGCCCGTTATCGTACCGCGCAACAGCATTGTTTCCATTCTCTTCAAAGCAAAGGGACTAACCCTTTCTGTTCGCGGACGCGCTCTGTCAGATGGCGCTGTCGGCGACACGATTACAGTTCTGAACGCACAATCAAAACGCACATTACAGGCAGTTGTTGAAGCGCCCGGCCTTGTTACGGTCGGTGGCGGCATCGGCCCGGTTGCATCTCTTGGGGGAGAAATCCAGTGAGCCGTATGAAATCTCTTCTTGCCGCAGGGGTAACCTGCTCACTCCTCGCCGCCTGCAGTGCAGCCGACCGTCTCAGAAATGTCGGCGAAGTCCCGAACCTGTCCGCGATCGAAAATCCGGTGACCCAGGCAGGCTACAGACCTGTTCAGATGCCGATGCCTGATCCCGAACCGGTGGTCAGAAGTCCGAACTCTCTCTGGCAGAACGGCTCCCGGGCTTTCTTCAAGGACCAGCGCGCCGCCCAGGTCGGCGATATTCTGACAGTCAATGTCCGCGTGGAAGACGAAGCCAATATCGACAACCGGACAACACGCAGCCGGACCAGCAGTGAAAATCTGGGCGCAACCGGTGCAGTCGGTAACCAGCTTCTCAATATCCTGCCGAGCGGTACAAACCTGTCATCCATTGCAGATATCGACGGATCCGGGTCAAGCGAAGGCTCTGGCGCTGTCGAGCGGTCAGAAGAACTCACAACATCGGTTGCTGCCGTGGTGACCCAGGTTCTTCCCAATGGCAACATGGTGATTGAAGGCCGCCAGGAAATCCGCGTGAACTTTGAGGTTCGCGAGCTGATCGTGGCAGGCGTTGTGCGTCCTGAGGACATCACCGCTACCAACACCATCGATTCTCAGAAAATTGCCCAGGCCCGCATTTCCTATGGCGGCCGTGGTCAGATCACCGACGTCCAGCAGCCGCGCTATGGCCAGCAGGTGCTCGACATCATCCTGCCATTCTAAAAAACAAGGACATCCTCTCAACAAACCGTCTCTTTCCCGAAGCGATCCTTCAGGATCATCATGGTCGATCCGGCATCCCCAGCCAGATTGCTTCGGTTCCCCAGCCGCTCCTGCTCTCCCCAACCCTGGGAGCGGCAAAGCAAAGGGCGCGATCCTTTCCCCAAGGATCGCGCCCCTTAAATATCTCGACTATTCAGGACCAATCAGTCATCCCGATAAACACGTTCACGACGCTCATGCCGCTCCTGCGCTTCAATTGACAATGTTGCAATCGGTCGCGCATCCAGACGTTTCAGACTTATTGGCTCACCTGTTTCCTCACAGAAGCCATATGATCCGTCGTCGATCCGCGCGAGCGCTGCATCAATTTTTGAAATCAGTTTCCTCTGCCGGTCACGGGCACGAAGTTCAATCGCCCGATCTGTTTCGGATGAGGCACGGTCTGCCAGATCCGGATGGTTCTGGCTTTCATCCTGCAGAGCCTGCAAAGTCTCTTTGCTCTCTTGCAGAATATCATCTTTCCAGCGCAGTAGCTTCTTCTTGAAGTACTCCCGCTGGCGCTCATTCATGAAAGTCTCATCGTCAGAAGGACGATAATCATCATCGATTTCAACCGTCATACTTTACCCCTGACACCTCCGTTGGGACGCCGGACTATAGCCATGAGCGCAGAGCACGACAATCTCTGAAATTGTGAATTTTCTGTAAGAAGCCAACGGGCACGGGAAAAGTTCTATAAAACCCTTCTCAAGCAATGACTTGAAACAATCATCAATTCGTCAGTCAAAGCCGGTAAAAACCCGTAATGTGGTGCTGAAATGCTATGTTTTGCGCGCCTGCTCGAGCTTCGCAAGTTCTACGCGCGCTCTCAGTTCTATGTCATTGAGAAGTGAGTCGAGCTTTTCATCGCCACTTCGCTCCTGACGCCCGACTTTGGTGACGAGTGACTGCAACCGGGACTCAGGCATCTGGCCGCTCAGAAGATCCAGCCGGACCTTGTCCAGATCGTCCAGCATATCGAAGCCGTGCTGCACTGCTCTTTTGCGCTGACGCTGGAGAGGGTCTTCAACAGCCTGCAGAGCCAGCAACGCGTCAAGCCCACCAACAGCTGAGACACCGCCAGCAGAAACCGATGGACCAGAGGAAGGTGCGTCATCGTTGGAAACAGAAAAAGTCGAACCACCCTCTGTCTTACGCTTATCTGTACGAGCGCGGCCAACCTGTGAGGTCCGGTTTTGAGAATCGATGCGCATGGCATTGTCCGACTGCAGAGAAGTGATACGGTCAGACTTACCCCTTATGGTTAACAAAGTGTTAATTTGCCCGGCAATTTCTGCCCTCAGCAGCGCAGGAGGCACGACGGCCATCGGCAAAACAACATTAAAAACCCTATCCCTATCAACGCTCTAAAAGAAAGCCACGCTGACTTTCGGGTTCTGGCACGCTTCTCGCTTAGAAAGGAGCGGGGAACAAAGGAAATGGCCATGACACGTGTTTTGACATCTGCCAGATGGGTGATGACGGCAATTCTTACCGTCGCATTTCTCCTGCAGGTCACGCCGCAGATATCACCAGCCCATGCTCTGTCTCGGCTGAAGGATATCGCTGATTTTGAAGGCATCCGCGAAAACCAGTTGATCGGCTACGGTCTGGTCGTCGGCCTGAACGGCACCGGTGACACACTGGATAATGCACCCTTCACCAGGCAAAGCCTTGAAGCCATGCTGGAGCGCCTGGGTGTCAACGTCCGGAATACAGACCTGACCACAGACAATGTGGCTGCGGTTATGGTCACCGCGAACCTCCCCCCCTTTGCCACACAGGGTACCCGGATTGATGTCACCGTAAGCGCCCTTGGCGATGCTGACAGCCTGCAGGGCGGCACGCTTCTGGTTACTCCGCTTCTGGGCGCTGATGGCGAAGTCTATGCCATTGCGCAAGGAACCGTTGCCATTGGCGGCTTCACGGCACAGGGCGATGCGGCCAGCGTTACACGTGGTGTTCCAACAGCCGGTCGCGTCTCCAATGGCGGCCTTGTGGAACGTGAACTGCCATTCAATCTGGCAGCAATGACCCAGGTCCGCGTTGCCCTCAGAAATCCGGACCTCACCACATCGCGCCGAATTGCCAAAGCAGTAAACGATCTGATGGGCACCCCCACAGCGGAGCCAACCGACCCGTCAACAGTCACCGTACGCCTGCCAGACGGTTTTGACGGCAATATTGTCGACTTGCTCACCGATATCGAACAATTGCTTATCGACCCGGACCTTCCGGCCAAGGTTGTTATTGATGAAAGCTCCGGCATCATCGTTATGGGCAACAAGGTTCGTGTCAGCACGGTCGCCGTCGCCCAGGGCAACCTCACAGTTACCATTACCGAAAGCCCGGCAGTGTCACAGCCAAACCCGCTGGCCAACGGTGATACGGTTGTTGTGCCGCGCACAGATATCAATGTGGATACAGATACAGAGCGCAAGGTGGCCGTGGTTGATAGCGGCGTCACCCTGCAGGAACTGGTTGATGGTCTGAATGCACTGGGTATCGGCCCGCGCGACCTCATCTCCATTCTGCAGGCCATCAAAGCCGCAGGTGCTCTTCAGGCAGAGATAGAGGTGATCTGATGCTTGAGACAAACGCCCTCACCTATCTGCAAGGCCAGCTGCCCAGAGCCAATGCCGCAGCGTCCAAGGATCACGCGAAGGCCTGGCAGACAGCCCAGGAATTCGAAAGCGTTTACCTGTCGACGGTTCTGTCCTCAATGTTCAGCGGCATCAGCACAGAAGCTCCGTTTGGCGGCGGCCATGCGGAAGAAACCTATCGTGGCCTGCTGATTGAAGAATACGGCAAGTCAATTACCGGCGCCGGTGGTGTTGGCATTGCCGACAGCATCTACAGAGAACTTATTTCAATTCAGGAAGGAGCCCAGTCATGACTCTCCCTTCGGCCCTGATGAACCAGGAAACAGGTCGTCTTGAACGCCCTTCTCCTCAGACCAAGACAGACTCAGAGAGCCTTTGCCAGAACCTCATGCTTCTCATGGACAGTCTGACCGGTGTGCTGGATGAAGAGAGCCAGCTGGTTCGATCCGGCTCTCTGATGGAGGCAAGCGAGCTGTCAGAACGCAAGACAGGGATAGCAGGCGAGTTGATGGCGATGATGGTCTATGCAGGAGAGCATGCATCCGTTATCGAGCATTTCGCGCCGGTTACGTTCCGCGCTCTCCGTGAGGCACATGAAAAGCTGAAGACGGATCTTCAGATAAACCTTTCCGCCCTGGCTTCAGCTCGTGATGTTTCAGAAGTTCTACTGGACGATGTGGCCAAGGCTGTGAACGGTGCCCAGACGCCAAAGGTGTATGGCGCGACAGGCGGTATGGCTGGAAACCATGCTCTTAACTACGGGATTTCCGTCAACAGAGCCTTATAGATCTCCAATATGATTCAGAATTCGCGAGCAACTTTGCAGTTTTCCAGAGCAAAACGTTAACGCGGATTTACGGGTATTAAGAAAGGATTCAGACTCCTTTCTCAATTTGCAACCAATTCTAACAATCTATGCTAGGATTTTGGTGTTGATCCGGCTGCCTGACTTTGCCCGGCTTATTTATCCGGATGAACAACCCATGCTCTGGACCTGCCAGAGACACAAACACCCCCAATGACACCCGTTTTATTGAAACGGTAACTGGAGGAGAGGGAGAAATCCCCCTCCTCCAGCGATCTATTGTGCCTGCCGAACAGCACAGACCTCATCTGCCGGACTGATTCCCGCTTCATTTTCAACAGCTTCCAAAAGTGTAAACGGAGGTCTTCAAAGGGTAACGCAGGATTAACCTAAACACCCGTTAACCATATAACTTTACTGAATGATTCCAGTCACCTGCCAGTTTTGACCCACGCCATCCAGGACGGATGGTTGGGGATGTTTGAACCTTAGGAAAAGGTATTAAGACAATGGGTGACATTACACTTACATCAGCAGTTCGCGAGAACCTTTCTTCTCTGCAGAACACAGCGGACCTGCTGAACAGAACACAGAATCGTCTCGCGACAGGCAACAAGGTGAACTCCGCTCTGGACAATCCGAGCTCCTTCTTCACCGCTTCCGGCCTCCAGAACCGTGCAAACGACCTGTCCGGCCTGCTTGATGACATTGGCCAGAGCGTTCAGACGCTGCGCGCAGCTGACGAAGGTATCAAGTCAATCACCAAGCTTGCAGAATCTGCCAAAGCGAAAGCCAACCAGGCTCTCCAGACCAACAGCCAGGCAGAACGCCGCGGCTTTGCTCAGGAATATAATGAGCTGCTGACCCAGCTTGAAGACATCGCGAAAGATGCAAGCTTCGGCGGCAAGAACCTGCTCGGCGGCGCTGGCAACGATCTGACGGTTATCTTCAACGAAACCAACACATCGAAACTGGAAATCGGTGCTGTTGACTTCACCGACACAACCAACAGTGACGGCCTCAACCTTCAGGATCTCACAGAAGGTTCTTCAGGTGCTGTCTCCTTCCAGCTGGCTGGTGGTTCCGCAACAGAAACCTCTGACTTTGCAGGTCTGAAGACAGAATCGCTTGTTTCTGACTCCAGCTCTTTTGAAGTTGGCGACGTTCTTCAGCTCGAGACACTGCCTGCCGGTAGTGGTTCAACTGTCGCTAACTCCAGCATTACAATCTCTGCGGATACAACCGTTCAGGATGTTGTAGACACACTCAATGGTGTGGCTGGTGTCGAAGTAACGTTTGACGAGGCAGATGGTTCCTTGACCATTAACTCTTCGGAAAACGTAACCCTTCGGAACACAGATGGAGGTGCAGCAACGCCCTCACCGACTGATCTTCTGACAGTATCCGCATCCAATTTTAGCGCTGGATCCGACCTTCTGGCCGGAAGCGGTGGCATTTCTGCAGGTGATACGCTGACCTTCACCGATGGTAACGGCTTTGAAGTCGGCACACTGGAAGTGGATGAAACAACCACTGTTAACGATCTGACGACAGCCCTGAGTGATGGAAATGGTGTAACAGCCAGCTTCAACTCTGGTACAGGTCAGATCACAGTGGAAAGTGATGTGGATCTGACAATCTCGTCAGATAACGCCAACTTCAATTCACAAACCGGTTTCGTAGCGGACACCAATGGCGGTGTACAGCTGAACGCAGACGACTCCGGCTTTGCCAGCGACTCTGACATTGAAGGTGCTATCGACCGCGTAAACGCCGCCCTGAACACACTTCGTTCACAGGCATCTACCTTCGGCACAAACCTGTCGATCGTGGAAAACCGTCAGGGCTTCACGCGGAACCTCATCAGCACTCTGGAATCCGGTGCAGGCAAACTGACACTTGCCGATACGAACGTGGAAGGTGCCAACCTGCTGGCTCTGCAGACACGACAGCAGCTGTCCTCTTCAGCTCTATCCCTGGCAGCGCAGGCAGACCGGAACGTTCTCAGCCTCATCCGATAAATGGTCAGGCAGATATTACAGAAAGGGCGGGATTTCCCGCCCTTTTTTTTGTAACCATGCCCCTCACCTCAATTGCCAGGGGTTAAAATCATAGAATTAAGATCCAACATATAAACGCAATCAAAAAAACACATCACCGATGGCAGATGATTTCGGCACACATCCAACATCATATTTACAATATTAATTAATTATCAATAAATATTAATGCTTATTATTAATTTTTATTATTGAATAAATAAAATATTTACTAAATAAATTCCAAAAATCAAAATAAATACTGAAAAATATAGTTCAAAATAAAGAATAAGTCCGTCAATTTTATGAAACTATTCGCATTTATGGTAACCAAGCAGTAAGGTTAACAGAACACAATCCCCTTCAACTGCTCAGGATGAGCGGTGCGTAACCTAGAAGGGGAATAGTATTTATGTCTGATATCACGCTCACCTCCGCGGTGCGGTCGAATCTTCTGTCCTTGCAGAACACGGCCGATCTCCTCGGACGGACCCAGAACCGGTTGGCTACGGGTAACAAGGTCAACTCGGCTCTCGATAATCCAGGTGCGTTCTTTACCGCATCCGGCCTTCAGAATCGCGCCAGCGACCTCTCAAATCTGCTTGATGACATCGGTCAGGGCGTCCAGACAATCCGGGCGGCTGATGACGGCATCTCAGGCATTACCAAGCTGGTGGAATCCGCTAAAGCCAAGGCCAACCAGGCTCTCCAGACACAGAGCCAGGAAGAGCGCCGCGAATTTGCCACCCAATATAACGAGCTGCTTGGTCAGATCGAAGATCTGGCGAAAGATTCCAGCTATGGCGGCAAGAACCTTCTCGGTGGGGACGGCAACGACCTGACTGTAATCTTCAATGAAGACAACACCTCCAGCCTGACCATCAATGCTGTCGATTATACCGATACAACATTGTCCAATGGCTTGAACCTGCAGGATCTGACAGAAGGCTCCAACGGTGCCGTAACCTTCAATCTAACAGGTGGCAGCGGCACAGAGACATCTGACTTTGCAGGCCTTAAGACCGAATCCCTGCTGACCGATTCAAGTTCTTTCGAAGTTGGTGACGTTATTGAGCTCCAGACGCTGCCTGCTGGCAGTGGATCGCAGGTCAGTGGCTCAAACATCACGGTCTCAGCGGACACCACCGTGCAGGATCTTCTGGACCAGCTCAACAGTGTTGCGGGCGTTGAAGTCACCTTTGATGAAGGCGACGGCTCCCTGACCATCAACTCCTCGGAAAACGTAACTCTGCGGAACACCGATGCAGGTGCAGCAACACCATCTCCAACGGATCTCTTGACAGTTAGTGCATCAGCCTTCAACCAGGGTACTCAGCTTCTATCTGGAAGCGGTGGTATCTCTATCGGTGACACACTGACCTTCACAGATGGAAATGGGTTTGAAATCGGCACTCTGGAAGTTGATGAGACAACCACTGTTAACGACCTTACCACAGCGCTGAACGACATTGACGGGGTTAACGCCCAGTTCAACAGTGGTACAGGTGGTGTGACCCTTGAAAGTACGGTTGATTTCTCAATCACCTCCGACAATGCCAATTTCAACTCCGGTACAGGCTTTGCCGCAGACCCAGATGGCGTTACGATTGATGCGGATGACAGTGGCTTTGCCAGCGACTCCGACATCAATGATACCATCACACGGTTGAACTCAGCCCTGAACAACCTCAGGGCCCAGGCTGGTACCTTTGGTACGAACCTGTCCACCGTGGAAATCCGTCAGGACTTCACCAAACGGGTCATCAACAACCTCGAAACAGGTGCAGGCCTGCTGACACTGGCAGACACCAACCTCGAGGGTGCAAACCTGCTGGCCTTGCAGACACGACAGCAGCTGTCTTCATCAGCTCTGTCCCTGGCAGCCCAGGCTGACCAGTCAGTGCTGCAGCTCATCCGATAAGTTCGGACAAACAAAATATCGAAGGGCGGGTTTTTCCCGCCCTTTTTTGTTGTCTGTTTTTGCACGCGTCCGTAACGTTTATTCATGTGTCAGGCAAGCGTTCACGCAGAAGAACCGCCCAGGATCACGGCTCACGAATCGCACTTCATCCGGCAGCTATTCCCTCATCCGACAAGGCAGAAAAATCGGGAAACGTATCGATTTTAGGAAGTTCCAACACGTCAAGTGCCCTCCCCTTCGGTCCATCAAGAAAGCCACGTTTCGTTGTTTGAAAGTTTTTCTTAATATACCCGCCCATTCAGCCATTTTGTTAACCATTTGGTAGGGTTAACAAACCATTATCCTCTTTAACTGCTCAGAATGAGCGGCAATGGACCTAGAAGGGGAAAGTTTTAATGTCTGATATCTCGCTTACCTCCGCGGTGCGGTCGAATCTTCTGTCCTTGCAGAACACGGCCGATCTCCTCGGACGGACCCAGAACCGGTTGGCTACGGGTAACAAGGTCAACTCGGCTCTCGATAATCCAGGTGCGTTCTTTACCGCATCCGGTCTTCAGGATCGCGCCAGCGACCTCTCAAATCTGCTTGATGATATCGGCCAGGGCGTCCAGACAATCCGGGCGGCTGATGACGGCATCTCAGGCATTACCAAGCTGGTGGAATCCGCTAAAGCCAAGGCCAACCAGGCTCTCCAGACACAGAGCCAGGAAGAGCGCCGCGAATTTGCCAATCAATATAACGAGCTGCTTGGTCAGATCGAAGATCTGGCACGGGATGCAAGTTATGGCGGTAAGAACCTTCTCGGTGGGGACGGCAACGACCTGACCGTGATCTTCAATGAAGACAACACCTCAAGCCTGACTATTGATGCTGTTGATTACACCGATACAACATTGTCCGATGGTTTGAACCTGCAGAATCTGGATCGCGGTGCCAATGGTGCCGTAACGTTCAATCTAACAGGTGGTAGCGGCACAGAGACATCTGACTTTGCAGGCCTTAAGACCGAATCCCTGCTGACCGATTCAAGTTCTTTCGAAGTTGGTGACGTTATTGAGCTCCAGACGCTGCCTGCTGGCAGTGGGTCACAGGTCAGTGGCTCAGATATCACTGTCTCAGCAGACACCACCGTGCAGGATCTTCTGGACCAGCTCAACAGTGTTGCGGGCGTTGAAGCCACCTTTGATGAAGGCGACGGTTCACTGACCATCAACTCCTCGGAAAACGTAACTCTGCGGAACACGGATGCAGGTGCTGCAACACCATCTCCAACGGATCTCTTGACAGTTACTGCATCAGCCTTCAACCAGGGCACTCAGCTTCTGTCAGAAAGTGGCGGTATCTCTGTCGGTGATACGCTGACCTTCACCGATGGTAACGGCTTTGAAGTCGGCACACTGGAAGTGGATGAAACAACCACTGTTAACGATCTCACCACTGCACTGAATGATCTTGACGGGGTTAACGCCCAGTTCAACAGTGGTACGGGTGGTGTGACCCTTGAAAGTACGGTTGATTTCTCAATCACCTCCGACAATATCAACTTCAATTCCGGCGCAGGCTTTGCTGTGGACAGCGATGGTGTGAACATTGATGCGGATGACAGTGGCTTTGCCAGCGACAATGACATTAATGATACCATCACCAGGCTGAATGCGGCTCTGAACAACCTCAGAGCCCAGGCTGGCACCTTTGGTACGAACCTGTCCACCGTGGAAATCCGTCAGGACTTCACCAAACGGGTCATCAACAACCTCGAAACAGGTGCAGGCCTGCTGACACTGGCAGACACCAACCTCGAGGGTGCAAACCTGCTGGCCTTGCAGACACGACAGCAGCTGTCTTCATCAGCTCTGTCCCTGGCGGCTCAGGCCGACCAGTCAGTACTGCAGCTCATCCAGTAAGGTTGCGCGGAACACGATACAGAAGGGCGGGACATTCCCGCCCTTTTTTGCTACAATTTGATTAAGAGTTTAAGGTTTCTCAGGATAAAGTTTTTAAGTTCATTGAGTAGGGTAGTGAGTCAGTTTCGACAATCGCACCAAGCAATGAGCCATGGCAGACGGATCGATCACAAATCGTACAGCGCCAATTCAATCGGGTTTCGGCCAAACCGAACCCGGTGCTCTACCGTTGAAAAAACGCAAATCCAATGATCATCAGGACGACGATACCCCTGACGAGCACAAAGATCAGTATGACAAATCAGCTTTTGTCTTCGCATTTCTGAATGCAGCAATGGACAATCTGTCCGGGTCTTATGTGGAAACAGATCGCGAGCGTCAGCCTTTCGTTGATCTGAAAGCAATACTTACTGATCTGGAAAAATCGCTTACCTTTTTTGCAAGGCGTGCACCAAAAGATCTGCTTCCATCTCTGGAAGCCGTTGAGAAATACAGTTCTGCAAAGATGACCGCCGATCATCATATCCAGGCTTTTCCGGAACTGTCAGAAAACCCCGCCTTTCTTGAGACCTATAAGACCGTTCCCCCTCGCCTTTTGCAGTTTGATCTGCAAGAGCTTGGCTCATTACTGACCAGCATAGACAAGCTGAAGAAAATCCTGTCAGCAGAAGTAAAGAGTCATTCAAACGGGATCGATCCGCTGTCCAAACTTGAACAGCTTTTGCCAGGTGACACTCATATCGCATCAGCAGGAGATGACACCGCTGAACGGTGTAGTCACGACCTGATTGACGATCTCAAACGGGCGCGTACGAGCATCAGTTCGACGACAATGATGCACCTGCTCAAACAGCTGTAAAAACATAGAAAAACAGCCGTTTATCGCCATTTTTACCGTGCTTTTTCCCACCGATTCGCTACACTGAAAACAGTGATTCGCAGCTGGAGATTCAGCACATATGGCACTCAAGGTCGAACTGAAACCTGGTGAAAAAATCATTGTCGGAGACAGCGTTCTCACCAATGGCGACCAACGAACTCGCCTGTTTGTCGAGGGTCAGGCCCCAATTCTGAGGGAAAAAGATATTCTGACCCCGGGAACAGCCAACACACCAGCAAAACGGATCTATCTTGCAATTCAGATGATGTATCTCGATGGAGACCTCGAGCGACATCATGATGATTACTTTACACTGGTGAATGATTTTATTCAGGCTGCGCCAAGTGCGATGCCGTATATTCAAAAGATTAACAACACAATCTTAACCGGAACGTTTTATAAAGCATTGAAGGATGCACGCGAGCTTATCGCCTATGAAGAGGACTTGATTCAGAATGCACTATCAGTCAGTAGCGGCGTATCAGACAGCAAGTAAAGCCGCATCCGATCCGCGTGAACTTGAAAGCGGCCTGCTGTTGAAAGCGGCTGCCCGGTTGAACGCGATCCGCGATAAATGGGATGAAATGCAGGGCGATCTGGATGAAGCACTTGTCTTCAACCGCAAGCTTTGGACAATCTTTGTGACGTCAGTGACGCAGCAGGATAACCCACTGCCCAGCGAGATAAAGCAGAACATCGCCAATCTCGGCATCTTCATTTTCAATCAGACAATCCAGATCCAGGCGCAGCCTGCACCGGAAAAGCTGGATGTTCTGGTGTCGATCAACAAAGACATTGCCATGGGCCTGCGCGGCCAGAGTTGATCGACAAAACAGTTCTGAAATGAGGAAGGCCGGAATTCTCCGGCCTTTTTTGTGTCTGCAAAAAATGCCCCGTTCAGGTTCGGGGCACATCAAGCAATACAGTCAGGGTGGTTTTCAACGATTTTCGCAAAGCCGAACCGGAAAACACCTCCGTCCCCACCGTCGCTACGACAGGTTAAATGGAAAGGCGAAAACTATACGGCTGAATCCTACAGCGTGCTTCTGAAAAGTTGATAGACTTTTCAGACAAAAGCTCGCGCAGCAATAAACTCTTAAAGCACCGCTACCAATTCAAATTAAAGATTTGGGGCTTAACGGAGGAAGTTGGTCAGGCGAAGCTCTAGAAGGGTTGCTGAAGCCTGGAAGGACGCCTGCAAACGCGTCTGGAGACTACGCAGGCTCACCACTGTCTCGGACAGGTCAACACCCTTTTTCTCCTCGAGCGTTGTCAGCAATGTTCCACGAACCGCTGTATGCCTTTCCTTCAGCACATCTGCCGTCTTGAAAGCGGCGGCCAGTTCGATGCGGATCTGGTTGACGGTCCCCTCGCCCTGATCATCAGCAAGACGGTTGTCCAACCGGTTGGCCAGCGCATCATAGCGTGATTTCTCCGTGGCACCGCCCGCTGAAAAGTCCTGTGCAATAAAAACAGCAAGATCCTGGACAAGCTCCCGCAGGCCTTCTTCATTCGCTCGGATGCCATAGTCGACGACCACGTTGTCATCCACGCGAACCGACACGCTTTCGCGAGCGACACCGGCACTGTTTTCACCCTTGTACCATTCAACTGTGTTGGTCGTTGTTCCATCAACCAGTGCAGTTGAAGTATTCAACGGAGATCCGGAAACCCTCTGGGGCGCGGCACCATTCGCCGTGTTGAAGAAGTTCTCGCCAGCCACCAGAGAGGATGCCGCAACCAGCTTGCGGTCGGCGGTCTCAACGAGCTTGGCATTCAAAGCGGCAGTAAAATTTGTTGCCGTATCCGTTGGGGTTGCTCCAATGGTGAAGCTGTCATCAGGAGCTGGAGAGGCAATTGTTGCCTTCAACTCAACGGTTTCCGAGGTGCCGTCGGGAAGATCAAGTTTGACCCGGAACACATTGCCGGCCACCGGCTGGTTGGTGAAATCAACAGAGATGGATTCAGGCGTACCGCTCGGCCCGGATACGGTCGTGGTGGCTGATGATGTGGAGATGGAATTGACCTTGAAGCCAAAGGGGCTTGGGTCAGCATCTTCAGCAATATCCACCACACCGGCCGATGGAGAAGATACGACAAGACGTCCCTTCCCGTCCGCCCCCAGATCAGCCTGCTGACGCTCGGAGATAATCTGGCGCAAACCAGCCTGGGTTCCATTGCCATTGAGAATGGTATCAAGATCAGTCACAGGCGGTGCATCGGTCGCCGATCCACCAAAGATGTATCGTCCGCCGACCTCGGAGTTCAGCAGACCAATCAACTCCGCAACAAGACTTTCTGTGCCACGCTGTGCTCCGGTTCTACCATCACTCAGCAACGTGAATTCATTGGCATCAACAAGACCCTGAGTATCCTGACCAATGGCAGAAATACGCTCAAGCGTCGTATCAATCACACTGGACCGGACCGTCAGCAGATTGATTGTCTCAAGATAGGCTTCCGTATTTGACAGGCGCTGCTGGAAATTGATCACCAGATTGGCATCACGTCCAAGACCACCATAGGTCTCGGAACGCTGGCCGGTGCCAAGCTGCCGCTCAAGGTCTTCAATACTGGATCGCAGATTACGTGTGTCACGGATCAGCTGAGTGGCAAACGTTCCAGCAATGGGTGAAGATGTAACCATCGGATCAGCCTATCTTTAAAATCTCAGAAGTGTGTTGAGCATTTCCTGCACGGCCTGGAGCACACGGGCATTCGCCGCATAGGCACTTTGCAGTTCACTCAACCGCGCGACTTCTTCATCAATATTCACCTTGGTTGCGTCTCGAAGTCGGGTCTCAAGCCCGTTCAGCGTCGTCTGCTGGGCGGTATTGATACTCTTGGTCGCTTCAGCTGCTGCCCCCTGAAAGGTAATCACCTGCCGGGCATAATCTTCGATCCGACCGCGGAACGGCGCGCCGTCCGAGCCAATACCTGTCCCCTCCGCGCTGAATTCAAAGAAACCATTCTTGAAAGCATCGGAAAGAGCGACAGCGCGTGTCGTGTCCCCGGCGGGTGTTTCTGGTGACGTACTATGGATCACAAGGAGTGAATTGTCCCTGAGAAGGGCCGGGTTAACAGTGATCCGCTGGGAGAAACCAACCTTCTGCCCATTGCCATCCAGGCTGCCCGTATAAGGATTACCACCGCTTCCATCGACAAAGAACGGCAAGGCTTCCGCCGATTCATCCTGCAAAGAGGATGCTGTTACAGAAGCCGAGACGCCCGTTATGTCAATCGTAGCAGCCGCTCCGTCATCCAGAATCTGAATGGTGGAGCCAGACGGGTTACTGACTGTAAAGCTTCCGCCAAGAGCCGCACCGATCTGGGTCGCCACAGAACCAATACCGCCCGAGAAATCAATGCCGAAAACTGTGTCATTGGGATCGGCAGTCGCATTGTTCGGCAATGGCAGAACGGACGGGTCGTCGACGCGGACCAGCGTGACTGTGCGGTCTTCACCCGGAGGCGTTTCCCGATACTGGATGGTCACTTCATTGCCAGCAGCCAAAGACGACAGATCAATATCGAAACCTTCTTGAGCGCCGGATGTAACTGCTGTGCCATCAACATCGTAGTTGGACAGAGCCAGAGCGAAGCTGTGCGCCAGTTCATCCAGCTGCTGTTGGGCCTGGGGCAGAACACTGTCACGCAGGTCTATGAGTGATTTGATCCGGCCTGACCTCAAAACATCAAGTTCGATCAGATCGATATTGGCCCCGCTCGCGCTTCTGAGCTCAAGCGTACCCACACCACGCTCCGTATCATCAGCAGACCATTCCTGATTGGCTGTAAGCGTGGAGCGGGTGTCAAAATCAAATTGCGCCGCCCGCCTGTCAAACAGCGTCAGGCCTGACTTGGTGAAAATCCGGACGGAGTTATTTTCTGCCGGAACAACCGTTACATCAAACAGTTCCGAGATCGTCTGGACCTGCCTGTCCCGCTCATCAAGAAGGTCAGCAGGCGGGGTTCCGTTCGTTGAATTCTCAATAATCTGATTGGTCAGAGTTTCAATCTGCTGCAAGGCAAGATTGGCTTCCTGAACGGCTGAACCGATATCTCGCTCCGCATCACTGCGCAGCGATTGGATCTCTCCCGACAGCGCATTGAACTGCGATGCCAGGATCTGGGCACGTGACAGGACTTCAGAACGGGCGGCAAAAGAGTCGGGACTTGCGGTCAGAGTTTCCAGAGACTGCGAGAAATTGCTCAGGATCGTATCAAGCGCATTCGTCGACCCCGGAGCGCCATAAGCCTGATCCAGCCGTTCAGCATAGGTGGCCCGGGTATCCGCATAATTCGCATCAGCCAGGCTGGCCCAGTACTGTCGCTGAATGGCCTTGTCCAGCAGGCGCGTCACCTCATCAGCCTGGATACCAATAACCCGTGAGCCGCCCACCTGAACCCGCTGGTTCAGTGACTTTTTGGTATAGCCCGGCGTATCCGCATTAGCGATATTCGCTGCGGTCAGCTCAAGATTTCTTTGGTTGGCATTAAGACCGGACAGCGCCAATCCCAATGCGGAACTCAGCCCCATAACATTCTCCCTGCCCACAGATTACCGGGGGAGAACACCCCCGGCATCAGAGGCGATTTATCGGATGATGTTGGTGATTTCCGACAACATTTCATCCGTCGTCGTGACCACCCGCGTGTTGGCCGTATAGGCCTGCTGGGTCACAATCAGCTTCGAGAACTCACTGGCAATATCCGTGTTCGATGCCTCTACAGCGTTACCTGTAATGGAACCGGTTCCGCCCAGAGTTGCCTGGCCTGACTGGGTGTTGGCGCTGAAGGCACCACCATCTTCCAGTTTCAGCTGGTTAGGCGCGTTGAACACAGCCAACGGAATCTGAGCGATGGCCTGGCTTCGGTTATTGGAGTAGTTCGCAATAATCCGGCCGTCTTCGATGGAAACGTCAACCAGCTCACCAGCCGGAGAGCCGTTCTGGGTCAGGTCGGTGATCCGCGCGACACCATTGCTGTCATCAAACTGCGTCAAGCCGCTGGAACCATGGCTCAGCGTGATATTACCAAGGTTTAGACCTCTGACTGTCAGGTTGTTCACGGTCACCGTATTGGTGGATGACGTCATGGTGCCGGAAGCGTCGAATTCATAATCGGCACCAACATTGGTCCAACCAACATCTGTCCCCGTTGCACTGGCATCATTCTGATAGAAAAGGTTCCAGGTCTCAGGAGAAGTATTGGACGTCTTTGCCCAGCGAAGCTGGATGTCAACAGGGGTACCATTGCTGTCAAATGCTGTAATGGAGCCGCCAGCGATGGAGTTTTCGAGGAAAAGAGTATTCTCACTCCCGATAACAGTGCCAGCACCGCCGGTTGTCGGATCATTGGTGAAATCCGCCGGATCAAGCAATTCACTATCCGCAACATCACTATCGGCATCAGTGGTCCGCGGGAAGCTGGCCAGGTTGGCACGATATTCAATCGTGGTCGTCGCTTCAGCAGCCAGGAAGCCCGCGCCAACATTGATGGCCTCCGGCGTACTGCCCTGCGGGTTACCCGTTGACGGATCAAGTGGCAGTGCCTGCAGATAGTAACCGCCACCGTTTACGAGGAAGCCTGAGTTATCCAGATCAAAATCACCGCGACGGGTGTAGAGATCGGTCCCACTAAAGATTGGCTGACCATTGTTGTCACCAATCCGGCTGGAAACAACAAAGAATCCCTCACCGTTAATCGCGATATTGGTATCAACAGCAGTACTCTGAACCGCACCCTGAATAGAGTTTGTCGCCTGGGACCGCGCCAGAACCGAGCCTGCAAACTGCCGAGCAACCGTCGAAGCATCAGACGAGATCAGGTCCTGGAAAGACGTGTCAAGCCGCTTGTACCCGACGGTCTGAGAGTTTGCGATATTACCGGAGATGTTCTCCAGCGCGAAAGACTGTGCCTGCAGGCCACCAACGGCGCTGAACAAGGCGTTAAAAATACCCATCGTGTTTGCCCTTCAGTCGACTCGCCCATCCTGGGCCTAACCAAATTCCTGATCCCTACAAGCAATGGGCATGCCAGATAGATTTCATTAACCATAACAGCATGTTGACCAATAGAGGCCTCAACACCCCTCCGTCAAAGCGGCAGGATCTGCCGCCTGAAGGCAGAAAATACCCATCAGAACAAAGCATGCGGACCACCCCTGTGTTCCATTCTTCTTGAACGAAACAAGCCCAGGCACTACGGTCTCCACCAACAGTATGAGCAGGATGAATCGTATGGCCTTTGAAAGCACCGATACCTATGTCGCCACCGATGATTTGCGGATTGCAGTCAATGCCGCAGTCACACTTGAGCGCCCGCTTCTTGTGAAAGGTGAGCCCGGCACTGGGAAAACGGTACTGGCACAGGAAGTCGCCAACGCACTCGGCACCAACCTCATCCAGTGGCACATCAAATCCTCCACAAAGGCGCAGCAGGGACTGTATGAGTATGATGCGGTTTCACGCCTCAGGGACAGTCAGCTTGGGGATGAAAAAGTTGAGGACATCGGCAACTACATCAAGCGAGGCAAGCTCTGGGAAGCGTTTACAGCCGACAATCGCCCTGTTCTGCTGATTGATGAAATCGACAAGGCAGACATCGAGTTTCCGAACGACCTTCTGCAGGAACTCGACCGCATGGAATTCCATGTCTACGAGACAGGCGAAACGGTCAAAGCTGAAAACCGCCCGGTTGTCATCATTACATCAAACAACGAAAAAGAGCTGCCGGATGCGTTCCTGCGCCGGTGTTTCTTCCACTACATCAAATTCCCTGATGCCGACACAATGGCAGCAATTGTGGATGTTCACTTTCCCGATCTGAAATCCCGCCTTCTGAAGGAAGCCCTTGGTGTCTTTTATCAGCTGCGGGATATTCCCGGCCTGAAGAAGAAACCATCCACCTCAGAACTGCTCGACTGGATCAAGCTTCTGCTGAATGAAGATGTAGACCCGGAAGTCCTCCGGGAAACGGAACAGAAAAAGCTGATCCCTCCCCTGCACGGCGCACTTCTGAAAAACGAGCAGGATGTTCATCTCTTTGAACGGCTCGCTTTCATGGCCCGTGGCAACCGCTGAACACACTGGCCCGTTCCCGACAAATTGCCGAACCGGGTACATATCCCGTTAACCAGGGCAGCAGACCTCTCGACAGGGTTATAAATTGTTGTCCGGCCTTACAGATCAGACTGCTATAATCCAGCCTGCTGATTGATCGATTCGAATTGGAAGTCCCATGCTGCGCCTCATGCTTCTCCGCCACGCCAAATCATCCTGGACCGGCACGACGCAGACCGACTTTGACCGGACCTTGAACGAGCGCGGCCGTCGCAGCGCTGCTCTTATGGGACACCATCTGTCAGATCATCGCCTGGTCCCCGAGCGCATTCTCTGCTCTTCAGCCCAGCGCTGCCGAGAAACCCTGGCGGGCCTGCTGCCTTATTTCTCTTCCGCAATGGATATCGATGTCTCACGTCCGCTCTATGACGCGATGGATGACGATTATATCGATCACATTCACGCCTTTGGTGGCAATGCCCGTTCGCTCATGCTGATCGGGCATAACTCGGCAACACAGGATACCGCCCTGTCTCTTATCGGCTCCGGTAATCCGGAACTGATCGAACAGATGAATGCTAAGTTCCCGACCGCCGGCATCGCGGTTATCGACTTCGACAAAACGGCCTGGTCAACAATTACGGCCAGTTCCGGGCGACTGGTCGCCTTCTTCCGCCCCCGTGACCTTGCCGCCAATGACATGGACGAATAGGCCCACCCGCTCATCAACGGTTGTCACCCCCCAAAAGAGGCTTATATCTGGTGAGAACCGGAGACCCATATGCCTCGACTGACCAGCCTGACCGATGAAGCCAAACTGGCACTGGATACCCTCAAGGATCAGGCAACATCCCTCACCACACCCGTTATCAAACTGGGTGTGACAGGGCTTTCCCGATCCGGGAAGACCATTTTCATTACAGCTCTGCTGAACCATCTTATCAACGGTGGCCGCCTGCCTCTCTTCGAGCCGTTCAACTCCGGCCGTATCACCCGCGCCTATCTGGAACACCAGCCCGATGATCTGGTGCCACGCTTTAATTACGAAAGACATCTGGGACAACTGAACGGGGAAAGATTGTGGCCGCAATCCACTCACTCAATCAGTGAGATGCGGCTGACGATTGAATATGAGAGCGACAGTCTGAGATCCCGCCTTCTCGGTGGTGGGCGTCTTCATCTCGATATTGTCGATTACCCCGGCGAATGGCTGCTTGATCTGCCGCTGTTGTCGATGACCTATCGTGACTGGTGTCTGCAGGCCCATAAGCAGGCTCGCCACCCGGCCCGGCTGAAGCTCGCCGGGGATTGGCTCGAAGTTCTGGAAAAGACAGATCCCGCAACCCCCGCAGATGAAGTTGCAGGCGCCAGACTCGCACAGGTCTTTACTGACTATCTCAAAGCATGCAGGCACGACGCACACGCACTCTCCTACCTGCCTCCCGGGCGCTTTCTGATGCCCGGAGATCTAGCAGGCTCCCCTGCGTTGACATTCGCCCCTCTTGTCGTGTCAGAAGAGACGGACGCTCCGAACCGCCATTCCTTATGGGCTATGATGGAGCGACGGTTCGAAGCTTATAAGAACCATGTTGTCCGACCATTTTTCAGAGATCATTTCGCACGACTGGATCGGCAGATCGTCCTTGTTGACCTGCTCAGCGCACTGAATGCCGGACCCGACGCTGTCACTGATCTGGAACAGACATTACAGGATGTACTCCAGTGCTTCCGGCCGGGCCGCACCGCCTGGCTGAGCAAACTGCTGAGTAGACGCATAGATCGTATCCTGTTCGCTGCGACAAAGGCAGATCACCTGCATCAGGCAGATCATGACCGGTTAGCCGCCATTCTGAAGCACCTGGTTTCAAGAGTGATTGATCGTGCTGAAATCAAAGGTGCCGGTATTGATGTCACAGCGCTCGCATCCATTCGAGCAACACGTGAAGCAGAGATACAGACCGGCGATGAAGCGCCCCTGCCAGCAATTATCGGAACCCCTCAGGAAGGTGAACGCATAAACGAACAAACATTCGATGGAAATCAGGAAATCGCCATATTTCCCGGTGACTTACCCGACAATCCGGATTCAGTTTTCAAGCAAATTGATTCAGCATCTGAAGATGCTGAATCTGCGTCTGATCTCACTGGTTCCTTGCGATTTGTGCGCTTTAGACCGCCCTTACCAACCCAAGCATCGGTGCCATCTACTCATGGCAAGCAAAGCAGCCATCTCCCTCATATCCGGCTGGACAAAGCACTGCACTTTCTGATCGGAGATCAGTTCCAATGACGGCAAAAAGACAACCCGGTGCCTTCGACCCCAATGCAGATAACGTCATCTCCGCACCGAAAGAGGCGCCAGAACAGGAAGACATTTCGTCGCCCCATACGCCTGAGACATCGGGACAGCCAGCAAAGAGACGAACCGGCTGGCTGACCGTGTTGGGATCAGCCCTGTTTGGACTGCTTCTGATCTGGTTGACGGAAAGCATATGGACCACGCTCCAGGATGCTCTCAACGGAACAAGCTGGTTCGGCTGGGCTACACTTGCATGTCTCTCCCTCGCCTTGCTGTCCGTCCTGGGTCTCATCGCACGTGAAGCCTTCGCGCTTCGTCGGCTGGGCAAGGTTGAACAGTTCCGTTCCCGCTTCACAGACGACAAAACTCACAGAGACAGAAAGACCGCAGAACTCTTTACCAGCGAGCTGATTGCACATTTCAGGCACATTCCGGAAACAGCGCGGGATCGACACAGCCTCAAGACCTATATGAAAGATGTGATGGATGCCGACGATCTTCTGATCCTGACTGAACGCACTCTGATTGCTCCCATCGACGAGCGCGCCATCGCCGTCATTCGACGAAACGCTCTACGCGCTTCCGCGATCACCGCACTCAGCCCACGCGCAATCATCGACATCCTTGCCATCCTTTACCTGTCGGCCAGAACGGTCCGAGATATTTCAGAACTCTACGCAGGTCGCCCGGGCTTTATCGGCATGTGCCGGATCGCTCGCTCAGCTGTCACGCACCTTGCTGTAACGGGAACTCTGGCCGCCGGAGATACGCTGTTGCAGCAGCTTCTGGGTCATGGCCTTGCGTCCCGTCTGTCTGCACGTCTCGGGGAAGGTATTCTGAACGGCCTGATGACCGTACGGCTTGGACTGGCGGTCATGGCTGTTTGCCGTCCGGTCCCGTTTACAGAAGACAATCGCCCTCGCCTGAAGACAGTCGCCAATGGTCTCTTCGAGGGTGTAGTCACGAACTCTTCAGAGACACGAGAGCACGAGAGGGTTGGTTAATCTTCAGCGAATAGACTAAGGTTGCAAAAAATAACCGACTGGAGAGACCGGGATGGAGCACTCGAACACATCGAGACTGTCAGTTTTGCGTCATCTGTTGATGATCCTCGCCCTGACATCCCTGGGAGTTATTGACAGCCTGACCTCATCCGCCTGGGCTGAACCGAACAGCCGGTTTCTCTCCCGCCTGGACGGCACCTGGGAAGGCCGTGGCCATATGGCCTTCGGACCCCAGAATACATTTGATTTCAATTGCCGCATCCAGGGCGATCCGAAACGCCAGGGACAGCAGGTCAAACTGACTGCAAGTTGCTGGCGTGGCCTTCTGTCCACATCAATGAATGCCGAACTCAAATATAACCCCCGGACCAGACGATATGAAGGTCTTTTCAACGACGTGACCAAGGCCTGGAAAATCGATATCAACGGTCGCCGCAAAGGCAACCGGCTGTCACTGGATCTGAAACAAGGCAGAGGACGCGGAATACTAAGCGCTAAATTCACCAAGGATGACAAGCTTGACCTGAACGTATCGATCGTCCACCTCAAATCAAAGAGGAAGATTCCGGTCATTTCCGTCAATCTGAAAAAAACCAGCGACAAAACCGTCACCCGTCGATTGCGCTAGAACACGCTTAGTCACGATACCTCCCAATACGGCGTGCGCCAGTCATTGCAATAAGCCTCTGCATGCGAATATAGTCCTGCCACACATCTGACAGGGTTGCTCCATGTTCACCACCTTCTTCCTGGAACTCAAACAGGCTGGCTTGCCTGTTTCCCTGCGGGAATATCTCACCCTGCTTGAGGCTCTGGACAGGGATCTCGCCAATCGCCAGGTGGAGAATTTCTACTACCTCTCCCGTACGGCACTGGTAAAAGACGAGCGCCATCTGGACAAGTTTGACCGTATTTTCGGCAGCACTTTCAAAGGGCTAGAACTCTTGTCTGAAGATGTCACCACAGAAATTCCTGAAGAGTGGCTCAGGAAACTGGCTGAGAAATACCTGACAGAAGAAGAAAAGCAGCAGATCCAGTCACTGGGGGGCTGGGACAAGCTGATGGAGACACTCAAGGAGCGCCTCAAGGAGCAGAAAGACCGGCATCAGGGTGGCAACAAGTGGATCGGAACAGCGGGCACTTCTCCTTTCGGGGCTTATGGCTACAATCCCGAGGGCATTCGCATTGGTCAGGATGAAAGCCGCCATCGCCGGGCCGTGAAAGTCTGGGACAAACGGGAATTCAAGGATCTCGATGATACGGTTGAACTTGGAACCCGTAACATCAAGGTTGCTCTCAGACGCCTTCGCCAGTTTGCCCGAACTGGAGCGGCAGATGAGCTTGATCTTGGCAACACAATCCGCAGCACCGCAGAGCGCGGCTATCTCGACATCCAGATGCGCCCGGAACGCCGCAACGCCATTAAGGTTCTGATCTTCTTTGATATCGGCGGTTCAATGGATGATCATATCCGGGTGTGTGAGGAGCTGTTCTCTGCTGCCAGAACAGAATTCAAGACGCTTGAATATTTCTACTTCCACAACTGCCTCTACGAATATGTCTGGAAGGACAACAAGCGCCGCTATACGGAACGGATCCCGACCTGGGACGTGCTGCACACCTACCCTTCCGACTACAAGATCCTGTTCGTTGGTGATGCATCCATGTCACCTTACGAGATCGCCTATCCGGGTGGTTCTGTCGAACACTGGAATGAAGAAGCCGGCGCTGTCTGGCTGGACCGTCTGTTGCAGATCTATGATCGATCTGTCTGGCTTAATCCGACGCCGGAACAGCACTGGTCCTATACGCATTCCATCGGCATGATCCGCCAGATATTCTCGGACCGCATGTATCCACTTACGCTGGAAGGCCTGGACGAGGCCATGCGGGAGCTGAGCCGTTAAGACTTTATCGTCATCGCTATTGAGAACTGCTTAACCCTCTTTGTTTGCCTGACTTTAAGGGTCAATCACTACACTGCCAGCTATCTAACCGGGCGTGAGAACAGCCCCGATGACAGAGGTAGTGATGGCAATCTCGGACTTTCAGGACGCTTTAGCAAAGCGTACCGGCTACGCCGGATGGCGAGAAAGCCTTGCTCGTCAGGGAACTGGCACCCTCTCTGTTGACTGGATAACCTCCATCACATCTCTTATGGAGCTTGAAGCTGACTGGCTTGAAATTCAGTCAGACAGCGGCCATCCCATCTATTTTCAGTCATTCAGCTGGGCAAAAACCTGGTCCAACTATTTTGCTGATGGTCCTGATGCTCCGTACCAACTGGCTATTGCGACCATACGGGACGATCACGAACTGGTCGGGATTCTTCCACTTGCACTGAAGAAAAGCTCTCTTGGGAACATTCTGGTCGGTCTCGGCGAGCCTATTGCCCAGTATGATGACATCCTCGTCCGCCATGGCTGGAATCCGCACGTGGTTCTTGATGCCTTCTGGCGATCATTGAAGCAAAGGGTGGATATTGATGGCCTGATGCTGCGTCGCATTCGCCAAACATCACCACTCTATACATATCGCTATCTGCAGCCATGGGCCGCAGAAAGGACCGAAGTCCCAATCCTGGATTTGAATGGCTACATCTCATCCGGAGCTGATTTCCTGGCAGAGGCATCTTCCGGCCTCAGGAAAGAAGTGCGACGCAAGGAAAAGAAGCTGGCCGAACTGGGTACGATCAAACAGAGCTTTTTCAGAGGCGGTCCTGAGGCTCAGCTTCTGACCCGCAAGGCACTCAGCTGGAAACAGGACTGGTTGCTGGCTAACAACATGACCAGCCGGATGTTCATGGATCAGAATGCGCTCAACATGCTGATTGAGTATACCGGCCGTACAAACAGCAACACACTGGTAAGCGCGCTCTACAAAGACGACACACCCATCGCAATCGAGCTCTCCTTTGCCTGCAACAAGCATCTTGGAAGCTTTCTCGGAGCCTATGATCCTGCCTTCAGCACCAATGGGGCGGGCCTTGTTCAAATGCAGAGAACAATCCAGTGGTCGATTGAAAACAGCTTCAGTCTGTATGATCTGTTACCGCCTGATGCCAGTTACAAACGCCGGGTCTCGAACCAGACTGTTGATATTGTGGATTTTGCCTGCCCTCTTTCTGAAAGAGGCTGGTTGACCTTTTACTGGTGGAACCGCCTTCTGAAACCGCGTCTGAAGCAGACTTTCTACCGCCTGCCGGAAAGCTGGCGATATCGTCTGGTCAATGCGCTCAACGCCGGATAGCTCAATTGTTACCGTGATTTCGCCTTTTTTGAGTTTTCGAACTAGCCAGCGTCCACACCACCGGATTATGGTGTAGGTGGTATATCTGACCGGGGTTCGCACACACGCATGCAATCTTCCAACGAACGTGAGCTGGTAAGCGGCGCATTGCCGGAAATCCTTCCGAGGCTATGGCGCTTCGCAATGGTGTTGTCCGGTCGTAGAGATGTTGCCGACGATCTGGTGCAGGCCACCTGCGTGCGTGCACTTGAACGCGCACATCAGTTTCAGCCAGGCACGCGGATAGATCGCTGGACTTTCACGATTCTGTCATCCATTTGGAAAAATCAGCTCAGATCCGAGAAGATCCGCCAGGGCCAGGGGTTCGTAGACCCTGAAGACGTTCTTGTTGAAGATGGAAATCGGAAGATCGAGGCGAATATTTTCCTCCAACAGGTGTTGAAGGAAGTACAGGCTTTGCCGGAAGCTCAACGCGTAACAGTCCTTCTCGTATATGTTGAAGGATTGAGTTACCGCGAGGCCTCGGAAGTGCTTGATATTCCAATCGGGACCGTTATGAGTCGTCTCTCTTCAGCCAGAGCTTCCCTGGGAAAGCTGGCAAAGGATACGCCCAGCGCGTCCGGCAGAACAAGGAAAGGGTCGTAAATGCCGTCTGAGGAACGGATGATCACGGACGAAATGATCGTCGCCGTTTTGGACGGGGAGGCGGACGAGAATCTGCGTCAGGCTGTTGAAGATGCAGTCGATGCCGATCCGAACGTCGCAGCCCGGGTTGATCTGCTGGCAGCGGGTGAGCGGCCATTTGCAGAAGCGTACGACCTTGTCCTGGAGCAGACAGATCAGACTCATCTGGCGCAACTCCTGAAAACTGCAGAAGAGAGTATCAGTAAACCTGCGCTGACGGTTGAGAATACAGGAACTGTTATCCCATGGCGTCGCCTGTCAGCTCTGGCCGCTGTACTGGTACTGGGTGTTGGCCTGGGCTTCGGCAGTTCACACCTGTCTACCCAGACGCAGCAGACGCAGATCGGCTGGCGACAGGCCGTTGCTGACTATCAGGCACTCTACACAAAAGACACTCTGGATCTCGCACGGCAAACCACAGAGCAGCAGACAAAAATTCTCGCCACAGT
Source organism: Coralliovum pocilloporae (assembly GCF_030845175.1). Taxonomy (NCBI): domain Bacteria; kingdom Pseudomonadati; phylum Pseudomonadota; class Alphaproteobacteria; order Hyphomicrobiales; family Coralliovaceae; genus Coralliovum; species Coralliovum pocilloporae. The sequence goes on from NZ_CP132542.1 coordinate 471,417, forward strand.
CTCAGAGAGACTGGGTCGACCGCTCACCCTTGAAGGTGTCAATCTTGACGGATTGAGCTATAGGCGCGCCCAGATCCTGAATTTCAAGGGGAAGGCTCTGGCCCAGCTTGCCTATCTGTCAGGTGAAGACGCGCCAATCGCGTTTTGCATTGTTGCGTCCGACAAGGGTGCAAAGCCGATGGCGACGGAAACACGCAACGGCCTCAATATCGCCTTCTGGAACGATGGCTCGCATGCCTACATGATCATTGGTGATCTGGATGAAGAGAGCCTGAAAAAACACGCTGCGGCCCTGCAAGCCGGCCTGACATCGTAAGATTAAAGCGCGTTGTACATAAGCGGGAAACGGTTCAGCGACAAACAACTCGTTTCAGTGAAATGTGTAAGGCGTGTTGCATGAGTTCCATTCAGCGCAACACGCTCTGATCTCGTCGTAACGGACATTGTCTTCAGCAGTTATCGGGAAGCAGAAGCCGCGGACCTGCTAAACAAGGCAAAAATCACCCATAACTGACTCAATGGCCTGTCATTTAAAGAAATAAGTCAAATGGCACTTTCTGATGTGTGCTGATCGGAAGGTCACAACACAGATGGTCAACGGTGAAATTCAGATACAACGCGTATTCTCGTTATTAGACAACGAAGGCAAATACCCTTCGAAAAATTGCTACGAACATATAGCTTTTATCAGCTGACTCTCCGTTGTGAGCCAATCTTCCTGAAGTATTGCCTTCTCTGCGTGGCTCGCTCTTGAATCAAGATTATCCAAACCATTTAAGATCTGAAACCCTTTGTCGAAATGAACTGCTATCACGGGATGCGAATGTCTACCTGCATCTACCTTCACCGTAAAACACTTATCATCAAGCCAATAGGCAAACGGACGCTCCCAGCAATAGACTGCGACTTTCTGTAAGCATCCAACAACGACTGACTGTTGATCACCGCCCGAACCCCAAACAATCATTCCCATATCGTTCAACATTGTCGCTTCAACGATATTGAAGGCGATCACAAATCGTGTGCTTGAAGCATTGAAGCACGTTTCATCACGGGCCCAGGGGTGACGGTCATGCGGGGCTATTGATTGGATGTCTAAATCATCTGGAATTCTATCTATATACTGCACGCATAACCCTATAAATTGATAGTTCTAGTGAACATTACTTCGCGACAACATCCAAATTTTCAATTATCTTTGCTAATCATATCGAAGTCTATGAAATCTCGCTTCTCTTTTGAGAACTAATTGAACCCACTCTGCTGACGGACATTCGTAATCCCTGCCTGATCATTGCGAAGAACATTAAAGCACCAGAACTTTAACCTGAATTGGCGGCGGTGTTTTAAGAACTTGCTCCTACGCGAGCTTTTATCCAAAAAGAAACCCTGCTTCCCGCGCTAGGCTATAGCGAGGAAACAGGGTTTCAATAATTCTGCACAAAATCTGTCAGGCCTGGCGTTCCGGAATCTCGAAGACCGCGCCATCAAGCTCATCCGTGATCTTGACCTGGCATGACAGACGGCTGGTCGGCCGGATGTCATAGGCAAAGTCCAGCATATCCTCTTCCATCGGATCAACGTCGCCAGCCTGATCTTTCCACTGCTCGCCAACATAGACATGACATGTCGCACAGGCGCAGGCACCACCACATTCGGCTTCAATACCCGGAACTGCATTCTTGATGGCATTTTCCATCACAGTGGTGCCATTGGCCGCTTCTACCGTGAAGGTCTTTCCGTCATGTGTCTGAAAGGTGATCGTTGCCATTCCAATTCCCTACCTGTCCGAATATGCCGCTTCGGCTCTCATGATTATTCAATTTGCCATATAAGGGATTTCTCGCTTTCAGACCAGCGTGTTTTTACAGCTTGGCTCGAAAGCTCCGAACCGCATCAAGCGTTTCCTTAATCAGAAAAGAAAATCGCGCCTGATTCAGGTCTGAATGGACTGCGTCATCCGAACAGTGAGGCGCCAGGAAATCTGCAAGCGCAAGGCACCCCACCCCAAGGCTGGCCCCTTTCAGGGTATGAGCTGCAGCCCTGAATCCGTCCGGCTGATCGCGGATTATGGGACATAAGGCCTCTATCTGTTCCTCATAAAGACCCAGAACAGTCTTCATGACGTCTTCGTCTCCAAAAGTCTGTTTCTCCAGTGTCTGGAGGTTAAAAATGCCATGTTCAGACACACATCTGACCTTTCCAACGATAAAAAGACGCCCCAGCATGCAGATTCCAGCACAATGTGGAAAAGACTCGGAATACGTGCAAGCGTCGATGACGGCAGAGACACCCTAGGAATTTATGGTTAACGCCCGACTACCTGATCTTAACATTAATGAAACGTCACTTTTCTGCGATTTTTCGGTTCCTTTTCTGCACTATTCCCAGTACGATAGCCTCGCGGCGAGAACTTTGTGTATATACGTTTGGTTGCATTTCTCTTGAGCGCATCTAGGGGGACACTTGCGTATCATCGATATATCGCGGTCGTAGAAGCCTGCTGCGTAATGTGGCAGACTAGGGTGTTTTGAGTATCGATCCGAGGCGACATTCATGGCGAAGAATACAACACCAAAGCAGGATCCGGCGGAAGCAGCGCTGTCTGCGGTAGAAGAAGCATTGAAGCTGGATTTCGGTGCAGAAGACAAGGACGCTTCATCAGAAGCAGCCCCTCCGGCTGACAAGAAGGCGTCAAAACGGGCAGCTGGCAAGGACGCGAAGGCAGCCGATGCCAAAGCGGCACGCCCTGGCATCAAGCGGCCTGCCAATGCCGCTAATGATGATCGGCGCTCCGTTGGCAATCTTGTCTATTCACTTCAAAGGCGCCCGTCCACGGCACCGCTCTGGATCGCATTCCTCCTGTCTGTCCTCTGGATAGCCGGTGGTGCCTATGTGACCATGACATCCTTCGGAGATACGCTGAAATCACTGACAACTGTGGGCGATCTCGCAGGCAGACCGGGGCTCCTTGGCGCTGTAATCGCCACGACATTGCCGGTTTTCTTCTTCTGGGTCATGGCCGCCATGATCAGACGTGCTCAGGAAATGCGCATTGTTGCCCGCTCCATGACGGAAGTCGCCATCCGTCTTGCTGAGCCGGAAGGAGTCGCAAAAGAAGCTGTTGTCAGCGTTGGACAGGCCATTCGCCGTGAAGTGGCTGCCATGGGTGACGGGATTGAGCGCGCTCTTGCCCGGACCAATGAACTTGAAGTCATGGTCCACAATGAAGTCGCCTCTCTTGAACGCTCCTACAATGACAACGAATTGCGCATCCGTGCACTGATTGAAGAATTGGTCAACCAGCGCGAAGCGATCGTCAACAATTCAGAACGGGTGAGCGCGGCCATCAGTGGCGCACATTCCGGTTTCCAGGACGAATTGCTCTCCGCAAGCAGCAAAATCGTTCAGGACATCACCGATGCAGGCGGAATAATCTCATCCGGCCTCAGCGAACGCGGTGAACACATCACAGTTGCTCTTGCCAATGCCGGTGAGACAATGATTTCCATGCTGTCTGATCGCGGCACTGATCTTGTGGATCGTTTGTCCAATACAAGTCAGGATGTGACCAGCGCTTTGCAGAAAACGGGCGCTGAAGTCGCAGGCTCCCTGCAATCCGCCAGCACTGACGTGTCCAACGCCCTTCAGTCAACCGGAACAGATGTGACCAACATGCTGGCCACCACCGGAACGGAAGTGGCCAAAACCATTTCCGATCGTGGTGACGAGGTCAATAATATCCTCTCCTATGTGGGCAGTGAAATTACGTCCAACATTGCCGCACGCGGTGATGAGGTGAATGAGAAACTCACAGCCGTCAGCAACCAGATGGAAGAGACCATCACGTCTCAGGGCCGTGACATCACAGATTCACTCAATCGCGCAAGCACAGAGCTGACAGCGTCCCTCACGCTCGCCAGCACCGAGCTCAACGCCACGGTTGAAGAGAAGCTGGGCAATGCCACACAGACCCTCACAGACACCGGGCAACGCGTTGTCGAGACGATCTCGACCCAGGTTGCAGACGTCAACTCCTCACTTCAGGCCACAGGCGAAGCTCTGCTTGTTGATCTCTCCCTGCGCGGCAACCAGCTGACCGACAAGCTTGATGAATCCGCAGGTCGGATTTCTGAAACAATCAGCACCAAAGGTGGTGAACTGGCGTCTCGTCTGGACACAACCAGTGAGCGGATTGACAATGCTGTCTCTGTTCGCGGTGCGGAACTGGCAGATCGTTTGACTGCCGCCGGAGAGGCAATTGCCTCCACGTTTGACACGCGGACCAACGATCTCGAGCTGCGCATCAACGACGCGACACAGCGCGTCAGCGACGCGTTTGGCAGCCATAGTGCCGATGTAACGGACCGTCTTGCAACGGTTGGCGCAGAAGTCGCCAAGGCCATTGCAACGCGTGGCAACCGCATTTCCGAAAGCATTCTGGAAACCAGCGAGCGGTTCTCGGCCAAACTGGCTGATGGCACCGATGCCCTGCAGGGTATCTTCGACGAACGCGGTTCCGCCATCCGTGATCTTCTGGATCAGCGTGTCAGCTCGTTTGATGACATCGTGACCATCAAGGGCCACAATCTTGTCGACTCTCTTGGCGGACGTATCGACGACCTGTCCATCAGTCTCGACAAGCATTCCGAAACGCTGACCAGCGCAATGGAAAGCCGTATCGGCAAACTGGACCAGACCCTGGATGACAAGACGAAAGCCCTGTCCAGCCTTCTTGAAGACAGGTCTGAGGCCATTGAAATCAGCTTCAATGACACATTGAGCAAGTTCAGCTCGTCCATCGACACCCACGCAACCGGCGTTGCCGATACCCTGTCTGATCGCCTGACTGGATTTGAGACATCGATCTCCACCCGTCTCACCACCTTTGAAGACAAGGTTGGTGGTCGTCTTGAAACGGCTGCAACAGCGTTTACCAGCAAGGCCGATTCCCTGGCCGATACGCTGGATGAGCGCACGGGACGTATCAACGATACGCTTGACGCACGGTCCCGGCAGATCAACGAGACCCTGCTTGATCGGACAAAAGAGATCGCGCAGGCCTTCGCACAGGGTCAGACGGAAATTTCAACAGCGCTTGACGGACGCCTGTCTGAAGTTGGGGACGTTCTGTCCCGCCAGGCCAATACGCTCACAGAAACCCTGTCTGACCGTGTGGCAGAGATCAACGTATCTCTCGGCTCCAAGGTCTTCGAAGTTGCGGAGACCCTCGATAGCCGTGCCACTGATCTGGAACGCGTCCTGAATGAACGCCTGCACAGCATTTCAACCGCATTTGCGACAGAAAGCGAAAAGGCCCGCGAGACACTGGCGACATCTGTCGACCTTGCAAACGACACCTTGCAGGTCCGCACCCGCGAGATCAATTCCGTTCTCGGCACGCGCAGTGCAGAGCTCGCAGCCCTTCTCGACAACCAGGGCAACACACTCGTGGCAACTCTGGAAACCCGCGGCGCGGATCTGTCCGGCAAGTTCCAGGAAGCTGGCGACGCAATCGTTCTGGCCCTCTCCACCAAAGGCGGGGAAATTGCCGAGACTGTTGCACGTCAGGGCCTTCAGGCAACCCGTTCGATTACAGAGAGCGGCGAAGCCCTGATTGGCGCGCTGACCGAGCAGAGCTCGGGTGCTGTTGAGGCCATGAGCAAGTCCAGCGCTGAGCTGGCTGAAACTCTCGACAGCAGAAGCCAGGCAGCCGTGACGGCTATGATACAGTCCAGCGCCGAGCTGTCGGAGACGCTCGCCACCCAGAGCCAGGCAACGGTTGATGCACTTACACGTACCGGTTCTGATATTGTCACAGCCTTTGACGGTCAGAGCCAGCAGACGCTGGAAGCAATGGCCGCAACGGGTAAGGATGTTGTTGCAACCCTTGACGAGAGAAGCCGTGACACGATTGCCTCCCTCACGGAGACCGGCGATAAGGTTGTGGCAAGCCTCGATGCCAACAGCAAGGAAATGGCCGAACTGCTGACCCAGGCTGGCGATGGAATGGTCAACGCCTTTGCAGCACGCAGCCAGGACGCGGTGGATGCTATCACCCGCACCAGCGGCGAGGTTGCTGCAACATTCGGCACCCGCAGCCGTGAGGCCGTCGAGGCTATTACCCAAACCAGCGACCATCTCGTCAATGTTCTGAGCACCCAGAGTGACAAGGCTGCCGAGGCCATGACCCAGTCCGGGACCATGCTGGCCTCGACCTTCAGCGAACAGACCCGTATGGCTGTCGAGACGCTGAATACAGCCAATGATCGCCTGACAACAACCATCGAAGAAAGCAGCCGAGAAGCTGTCAGCAGCCTCAGCGAATCCGGTGAGAAACTGCAGACAGAAGTCAGCTCCCTGCTTGGTGGTCTGGACAATGCCAATGTCATGCTGCGCAAGGTGCTTGATGATGCCGGTGCAAATCTGACTGAAGTCGAAACCACCCTGAGCCAGCGCGCCGGAGACTTCCGTACCGTCGTTGACCAGGCGGTTACTGACACGACACAGTCCAGCCACGTCATCTCCGATCAGGTGTCCATTCTGCGTGATGTTTCAACGTCGGTCCTTGCTGACGTCCAGTCTCTTGCCGAGAAATTTGACGAGCAGGCCCGCTCCCTTTCTGATGCTGCAAGCTCACTCGACAAGACCAACAAGACCATGGAAGACACTGTCGATGAGCGCCGCGCATCACTCGAGGCCCTGACCGACAGCCTGCTGCGCAAAACCCAGGACGTTGATCAGACAATGCGGTCCTTCATGACCCTCATCAACGAGACACTGGAAGCTGCAGAAATCCGTGCGAAGGATGTTGGTTCATCCCTCAGCCACAGTGCTGAGACAGCCGCCGCGACCATCGTCGACCGGCTTAACGCACTACGCATTACTGCTGATGAAGAAGGCCGACGTGCGTCCGATACCATGCAGACGGTTCAGTCCAAGGTGACAGAAGATCTGGCAGCAACGATTGGTGATGTCAGCTCACGCTTTGAAGCAACGGCTCAGGAACTGCGCCGCACCACCATGGATATGCGCACAGAGCTTGAAAGCACACGTGCTGATCTGAAGCGGGGTATCCTTGACCTCCCAGAGGAAACCAAGGAAGCCACAGCATCTATGCGTAAGGCGGTTCAGGATCAGATCAAGGCCCTGAACGAGCTGTCCTCTCTCGTGACAAAACACGGTGGTGGACTGGATCTGGCCAGCGCCCGCCGCGCCCAGACGCAGGTACAGGCCCCGGCTCAGCCGGCTCCTGCTGCGGAACCGGCTCCAGCCTATGTGCGGCAGGAACCAGCCCCTGCCTCGGCACCGGAGGTTCCGGCAGCCCGGGATACCGGACTGGACTTTACACTGCGCACCAGAGCTCAGGAGCCCCAGATTGAGGAAGAAGAGCGGGCACAGCCTCGCGGATGGGTAACCGACCTGCTTCGTCGGGCCTCCCGTGATGAAGAGGATCATGTCCCGGCACAGGAGCCTGTCTACCAGAGCGCCCAGCCAGCACGGGCACCTCAGCAGGCTGCACCAAGAGAAGATGAGCGCTCGCCGCTGCACATGGTGGAATCGCTCAACTCCCTGTCTGTCGATATCGCCCGTGCCATTGACCACGATGCCTTTATCGACCTGTGGAACCGGTACCGTCGTGGCGATCGTGATGTCTTCACCCGTCGTCTGTACACACTGCAGGGTCAGCAGACATTTGACGGCATCCGCCGCAAATATGCTCAGGACAATGAGTTCAAGCTGGCCGTGGATCGCTATATCGAAGATTTCGAGCGGCTGCTCGGAGAGGTTTCCCAGAACGATCGGGATAATATGCTCTCCCAGACCTATCTCACCTCCGATACAGGCAAGGTTTATACCATGCTGGCCCATGCCAGCGGGCGCCTAGGATAGGACGCTTAGCACCTGCAAAACACAAACCCCGGATCATTTAATGATCCGGGGTTTTCTTATGCCTTCAGCAGACCGCAGACAGCCCTGACCGATGACGACATCAGAAGAAGAGAGATGAATAGAGAAGACTGAAACGGCACCCGTACGCACGTTTCGGGAAACTGCTTTAAAGTACCAAACCTTAATGTTGAATCGGCGGCAGTACTTTAAGAGTCTGTTGTTGCACGAGCTTTTATCTGAAAGGCTGCCTATCAACTTTTCAGAAGCACACTCTAAATCCGTTGCAGGACCCAGCGGACAATATCGTCAGCTGCAGTATTGAAGGCCTGGTTGATACCCTCGACAACAAGATCAGCATCATGCCCTGCAACCGGTGCATTCGCTTCAAAAACGCGCTGTCCTACCAGTCGACCGTTGCGTTCATTGATGATCTTTACGCCAAACCGGACCACTGCCCGGCTGTCCCCGTCAGAAACAGCCTCAAAAGCCCTCACATCAAAAGCAAGCTGATAGTCAATCAGCAGTCCCTCACCTGGGCGACCAATCGCCCGTGTTCGCCCGCTGTTTTCAAACGTCTGGATCATCCGTGCCTGAACGAGCTTGGGGACGCTGTCCGTCCACTGAGCTTTGGCTAGATAGGACACCTCAAACGCATCCGATCTGATCGCGATCCGCTCACTGTCCAGAACGCTGACAGCAGAAGGTTCCTTGATCAGGAGTTGAGCACTGGTACCACTCTGCAAACCGTCAAAGGATGCAGGAGCCACCACGTCAAATGTTGCCCGCTCCTCACCACCAAGAAGCGCTGCGCAACCCGCCGTCGTCGCCAGCAAGGCCGTAACAACAGCCGCGCGGCTCATTTGTGCCAATCGACAATGGAAAGATACCATCAGTTACGCCGCCTGGACCCCAGCTCAACAAATCAATACAGAGTTTTCTTTCTAAAGGCTTTCTTAACGTGATGAAAGTGCCAATGCGTCACACAGACCGGTAATCTCCGTCAAATGACACACCGCCATTCAAATCACTACCTGAGCACCCCACGGCAAACGAGACACCAGGATCAGAACCGGCGGCCGTTATATTCCTTCACCTTTGATCCGCCAAACAACAGACTGTCTGGTTCCGTCTCGATCTTTTTGACCACACCTTCAATCCGCCGCAGAGTGACCCGGGCATCACCCACCAGTGCCTCTACGTCGCGCAATCCCCGTGTGGAGAATCGCGCCAGGCCATTGGCGATGGCATCAGCCCGTCCCTCAAAACTCTCGGCAATCTTGCGGATGGATTTCGCGGCCTGCTGGATTTCAGCAAAGAGCCCCTGCTCACTCAGATCACCAACAACCCCGTCAACCTTATCCAGGACACCATTGATCCGAAGTGAAGCCGCGTTCAGCCTCTGGGCAAGAGTCTTGGCATCCGCAACAATTGCATTGATGTTGTCGCGATTGTCCGACAGGGTCTGGGTAAAGTCCTTCACGTTACCAGCCGCAGCCTGCGCATCAGCCAGAATAGTATCAATCTGATCGCCCGACTCAGACAGAATCTTGGCAAAAGCGGACAGATCCTCACCACTCTTCACAAGGCCTGCCGTAAAGGTATTGGCATTTTCAATCGTCTGCCGGATCTGCTCGCTATCAAGTGCTGCAACGATTGTCTGAACGCTTTCAAGAGTTACATTCAGGCCGCTTGAGAAAGTTGAAAACTGTGATGCAGCTGTTTCGGCCTTGTCCACAATGGACTGGAAGTTTTCTGAGGCTTCAGACAAACGGACTGAGAACGCCTCCACATTGTTGATCGTGTTCCGAACCTTCTCTGGCTGGATCGCTTCAAGAATCGGATCAAGATTGGCCGAGACAACCTCCAGTCTCTGGGCAAGGCTGCCCACCTGATCGGCGGCGGATGAAACGCTGGACAGGAACCTGTCTACACCTTCAGAATTCTTCGCAAGAGCTTCGGTGAACACTTCAGCATTCTTGATGGTCTGGTTGAAGGACGGACTGTTATCGTCGAGAACCTTCTCAATTTTGAGCAGAACCGTATCTGCCCGCTGCACCAACCGGCGACCAGCCTGCAGGATATCCTGAAACGCAGACGGTTCCGCCGTCAACTGAGGTGTTCCCTCCTGACGCAATATATTGGGCTTGGTCGCAGTGCCTCCTTCCAACTCCACCAGAGCAACACCGGTAAGCCCCTGAAAAGCCAGAGATGCCCGTGTATCGCCCTTGACCGGAGTATTGGGATCCAGAAGCAGTTGACCAATCACGCGCCCCGGGTCATTCGGGTCAAGCGAGAGAGATTCAACAGATCCCACCTTGATACCGTTAAACAGAACATTGGCACCTTCACCCAGGCCCGTAACCGTGCCAGGGAAAACCACCGTCAATCGGGACTTTTCAGCGCCATCATCATATCGGGCAATCCACAAGGTCAGCCCCACACCAAGCAGTAAAACTGCCAGTGTGAAAAAACCGATCAGGACATAATTGGCCCGCGTTTCCATCTGTCGCTCCTAACCGGTCATATGGCGTGCACGGACGCCGTAGAAATAATCCCGGACCCAAGGGTGATCGACCTGCTTCATAGCATTCATATCGCCCGTGACAAGCACTTTACCCTCGGCAAGCACGGCAATTCGATCACAGGCTGTATAAAGACTACTCAAATCATGAGTGACCATAAAGACCGTCAGACCCAGCGTATCCCGCAGTTTGATAATGAGATCATCAAAGGCTGCTGCACCGATCGGATCGAGACCGGATGTGGGTTCATCAAGGAAGACAAGTTCCGGATCAAGAGCCAGGGCACGCGCCAGACTGGCTCGCTTGATCATGCCGCCGGACAATTCAGACGGCATCTTGTTGGCAGCATCCTCCGGCAGCCCCACAAGCTGAAGTTTCAGCATGGCCAGCTCATCCATCAGCTTCTTTGGAAGCTGCAAATGCTCCCTCATGGGAATTTCGATATTCTGCTTGACGGTCAGTGAGGAAATCAGCGCTCCATGCTGGAACAGCACTCCCCAGCGCCGCTCGACACTGCGTCGCTTATTGTCCCGTTTCTTGCGATCAATAGAGCTGCCCAGAACACACACTTCACCAGACTGCTTGCTGTTCAGCCCGACAATTGTCCGCAGAAGAACAGATTTCCCCGTTCCGGAAGCCCCGACCACGCCCAGAATTTCACCACGATGAAGGTCAAGGTCCAGATCCTGCAAAACCCGGTGCTCTTCAAATCCCACGCAAAGGCCCCGCACCGACAGCACAACATCCCGCATATCACCGGAGGCAGGTTCGCCGGGCACCCGAGGATCACTCTGATGGGAAAGGTCTGCCACTCTAATACCCCACAAAACCGAAGAAGATGGCAAACAGCCCATCAACAACAATCACCATGAAGATGGCCTTCACCACGGAAATCGTTGTTTGCCGACCGAGGGATTCAGCGCTTCCTTTTGTCCGCAAGCCTTCACTGCAGGCAATCAGCGCAATAATCAGCCCCATAAATGGCGCCTTGATCAATCCGACAAACAACGTATTCAGCTCAACAGCATCCTGCAGACGATCAAGGAAGATCTGTGGCGGCAATCCGGAATAGGCCCATGCCATCATCCCGGCCCCGAACAGACCGGACAGATTGGAGATAATCGTCAGAAGCGGCAGTGCGATAACAAGGCCGATCAATCGGGGGGCAACGAGCACCTCAACCGGATCAACGCCGATCACGCGCAACGCATCAATCTCCTCACGCATTTTCATGGAGCCGATTTCTGCCGTGAACGCGCTGCCCGACCGCCCGGCAATCATGATTGCCGTCAACAAAACACCCACCTCTCGCAGAACCAGGATGCCGACCAGATCGACCACAAAGAGCTCCGCACCGAATGTCCTGAGCTGGAAGGCCCCTTGCTGGGCCACAATCCCACCGATCAGAAAGGACATCAGGGCAATAATCGGCACAGCGGACAGGCCCGTCCGCTCGACCTGATTGATCACTGAAATGAACCGGATACGCCCCCGGCCCACAAGCCCTTTCAGAACACCAAGAATGACCTGTCCGATCAAGGAAGAGATTGCGAGAATGTCCAGCCAGACATTCATGACAACCCGACCAAGCCGTTCCAGAATATCCTGAACCGGGTTCCTCAACTGCTTTAAGGGAGCTTCCTTGCGGTCAATGCTGGCAATGGATGTGAGGAGAACCTGATGCTGGTCGCTGGCATTACGGACAGAGACCGAGGAAACACCTTCTTTGCGAGCCCGCCGCATAACCCGACAGAGGATCCAGGCCCCTGCTGTATCCAGTTCCTGCAATTCTGAAAGGTCGGCGACAATTGCCTTTTCTCCGGCAAGACGAACATCTCTGACGACAGGGTCAAGGTCTGTGGTGGCTTCAAGCGTCCAGTCTCCGGCCGGGCGCAGAACCAACGCGTCTCCGTCATGCAAAACAGACAACGTGCCCGCTGTGTCATTCGGTACCGTATTGTCCAGTGACGACATTCCAGAGCCTCAATACCGGTCTGTATCCGCTCTAACCTGGACACCTCACCAACATGGTGTTCGCCATTAGTTAAATTAACACAGAATCCATTGCACAAGTCAGCTTTGCATGGATATATCAGGTTCTCATCAGAACACATAGTGGCGGTCTGGCAATTTTGCCGATGCCGTCGAACACAATCGCTGCAAAGGTGCTGAGATGGAACTGAAGACACCCTACCTGCTATTCCTCGGCGACGTGCCGGACGCGCTGGCAGCCAAGACGGCACTTGGTATCGTCGACTGGCGCCCCGAATGGTGCATCGGCCAGCTTCGCCTGCCAGGCTGCAAGGCGGATTGCGGAGTTCCGGATCTGTCCCTGGATGAGGCGCGCGAAAAAGGTGTTCAGACCATGGTTATTGGCGTGGTCAATGCTGGTGGCGTGTTGCCTGACCATTGGGTAGACACTGTTGTTGCCGCACTTGAAGCCGGTCTTGATGTGGCGTCTGGCCTGCACAAGAAACTGGAATCCAACGAGCGCATCAAAGCTGCCGCAGAAGCCAATGGCCGCACATTGCACAATGTCCGTCATTCAGATCGCACATTCGACACAGGCAAGGGTACCAAACGCCGCGGCAAGCGCGTGCTGGCAGTGGGAACGGATTGTTCTGTGGGCAAGAAGTACACAGCCCTCGCCCTTGAAAAAGCCATGCGTGCCCGTGGTATGGACGCTGATTTCTGCGCAACCGGTCAGACAGGAATTTTCATCTCGGGCCGCGGCGTCTCTATTGATGCCGTTGTTGCAGATTTTATCGCCGGTGCAGCCGAATGGATCAGCCCGGCAGCCGAGAGCGACGACCACTGGGACGTGATTGAAGGCCAGGGCTCTCTTTTCCACCCGAGTTTCGCAGGCGTATCCATCGGGCTTCTACATGGGTCCCAACCGGACGCCCTGATCATCTGTCATGAGCCCACGCGCACAACGATGCGTGGAGTGGCAACACCTCTGCCAAGCATTCAGCAGGTCATCGACCTCAATCTGTCCTGTGCCAGGCTGACAAACCCGAATGTGCGGTGTGCGGGTATTGCCGTCAATACGCAGGCACTTGCCGAAGATGAGGCAAGAGCTTATCTCGCCGGGCTTTCAAGCGAATATGGCCTGCCTGCCACAGATCCCGTCCGCTTTGGCATGGACGAGATTGCAGCCAAATTGCAGGACGACTTCTGATGTCTGAACGCACGCTGAGCCATTCCATCGACCGTTTTCCAATTGCCGGGAGCTTCACGATCTCTCGTGGAAGTCGGACGGAAATCGTTGTTGTCAGCGTGACAATTTCCGAAGGGGGTCTTCAGGGGCGAGGAGAATGCGTCCCGTATGCCCGTTATGGGGAGAGCACCGACAGCGTCATTGATCAGATCAATGCTGTTACAGAGGCACTTTGCGCCGGTATGAGCCGACAGGAACTCCAATCTGCAATGCCCGCTGGCGCAGCCCGCAATGCTGTCGATTGTGCCCTTTGGGACCTTGAGTGCAAAAGCTCGGGCAGAACGGCAGCTGAGATTGCAGGCCTCCCCCGCCTCACCTCAGGCACGACAGCTTACACTTTGAGCCTTGGCACGCCGGATTCGATGTTTGACGCCGCCCGAACGAATGCCCACCGTCCTTTGCTGAAGGTGAAACTGGGCGGCGATGGTGATGCAGACCGGATCCGGGCCGTCCGTGACGGTGCACCCGATAGCCGCATTATCGTCGATGCCAACGAATCCTGGCGCGCGGATATCTACGAAATCAACATGGACGCTTGCGCAAAAGCAGGCGTCGTACTCGTAGAGCAACCACTTCCGGCATCTGATGACAGCGTGCTTTCTGAGCTGCCGCGCCCGATCACAGTCTGTGCAGATGAAAGCCTTCACACAAGGGCAGACCTGCCTCGCCTCAGACCTCTCTATGATGCGATCAATATCAAGCTCGACAAGGCTGGCGGTCTGACTGAGGCTCTGCTCCTTCAGCAGGACGCAAGAGCACAAGGGTTCAAGATCATGATCGGCTGCATGCTTGGCACCTCTCTAGCCATGGCTCCGGCCATGCTTATTGCGCAGGACGCTGACGTCATCGACCTTGATGGCCCGCTGTTGCTGGCCCAGGACAGGGATAACGCCCTGGCCTATGAAGACGGCCTGATCATGCCTCCTACCCCGGCACTCTGGGGCTAGAGCCAGTCCAGGAAGGTGTTCATTCTCTTAGTCTCTGGGCATTCAACATCCTCTCACCCAACAGGATCGCCGCCCCGGCAAAGGATGTCACAGCCATTACTGAAAACAGGATTTCGGCTCCCGCCTCATAGAGGAACCCTGCTGCCAGTGTGGTGACAGCCATCGCGACACTGGAAATTGTCGAATAGAGACCCTGTGCAGACCCGGCCTTGCGCCCATGAACCTGAGAGGCAATGAAGGCAACGATCCCCAAATGCGTCGCTCCAAAAGAGGCTGCGTGCAGGATCTGGAGAACAAAGGTCGTTTCAAGTCCTGATACAAACGGGAAAATCAACCAGCGCGCACCACCTAAAGCCGCACCCAGCCCGATCAGAAACACCGGACTGAGTATCCGCAGATGTTTTGAGACAAAGAACAGCAGGATTTCGGCAGTTACGCCAACAGACCACAAAAGTCCGATCTCTGTGCCACTAAACCCGGATCGCTGCCAGTAGAGTGTCCCAAAAGAATAGATACCTGCGTGAGCCGCCTGCACAAGTGCAGCAGCAGCCATGACAATTATCAGGCGACCCGTCAACCAGCGGGGCACCTCACCTGGCAGTATATATGCCTCAGCCATCGGCTGCTCAGATCGTGCCACGTCATCCGCCAGACGAGGCAACAGGACCGCACTGCCTGCAAGAACAGCAAACAGGATGGCCAGTGCCAGGAAAGTCTGGTCAGCAGACCCGGCCTCCATCAGCACACCACTCCCAAGTGTCCCCACAATGAAAGCCAGAGAGCCCCAGATCCTTATTCGCCCATAGTCGAGCTGGCGCAGACGAGCACCCAAAGCCGCTGATGCATCTGCCAGCGGCAGCAAAGGCTGCCAGAAAGCAGACACTGCAAACAGCATCAGAAACAGAAAAACAAGACCAGTCTGAAACCACAGAAGCGGAAAAATCAGGCAGGCCATGACGCTACAGCCAATCAGGGCTGTCCGCCGATCGCCATGCTGGTCCGCATAATGACTGATCACAGATGAGAACAGGATTTTCGCAACAATTGGTGCTGCCAGAACAACAGACAAATCAGCATTGCTGTCCAGTCGCTCATTCAACCAGACCGGAAATACGGGAATATAGAAGCCTAAAATAAGAAAAAAAGAGCCGTAGAAGACGGAAAAACGCAGCCCAAACCGATCTGACCGACTTCTTGATTGCGTCATTGCAATGAGATTCCTAAACTTTTTGATAAAGATTCGCCTTCATTCTTTGAAGGACACCGCATAAGCGAACTGAATGGCACGACCAGATGACGGAAAAAACTATGGCTATCGATACGCCTCCTGTCCCGATAAGGGAAGAAGATTATGAAGCGATTGAATCAGCCGTTATGGAGACTGCGCGAGGCCGCTGGTTTCTGAAGGAATACACGAGACGTCATCGGTCTGCAGATACCAATATGCTGCTGGATGCCATCAGCCGCCTCGAAAAAACGATTACCGGACCTCAACCCGCTCATGATGTCGACGCAATCCGCTTTGATCTGGCGGATATGGCCAATGCGATTGAGCGCACGAAGGAAGAGATTTCCCGCCTGCAAAGCGAAAACAATCCGGACAATCAGTTTGAACGCGCGTCATCCGAACTGGATGCCATTGTCGGTCAGACAGAAACTGCCACGTCTGAAATTCTGTCTGCAGCGGAAACCATCCAGGAAATCGCCTGGACTCTGCGTGAAAGTCAGGTTGATGAAGAAGCCTGCGATACGCTTGATGCCCGTTCCACCGAAATCTACATGGCCTGCTCTTTCCAGGATCTGACCGGACAGCGTATCCAGAAAGTGGTGCATGTTCTCAAATATCTGGAAGGCCGGATCAACGCGATGATGGACATCTGGGGCGAAGCTTCAGAAGCTGCTGGGGCCACCCCGGCGGCATCATCCGAAAACCCGTTCCGCCCTGCTGGTGATACAAGACCTGATGCTCATCTGCTCAACGGCCCTCAGCTTGAAGGGGAAGGCGTTGATCAGAGCGACGTGGATATGCTGCTCAGTGGCGCATCTGCAGATGACATGGAATTTGACGCCATCGACATCACGCCCTCAGCTGAGGCTGTTACGACAGACCCTGTCGAGATGGTTGCCGAACCAGCAGCTCTCGTAGAGGATGCGACCGAGCTTGCAACAGATGACATCGCTGCATTCGATGCTGATCTTGCTGAAGACATCGCAGATCTTGATAGTGGCTTCGAGCTCGATGCAAGTCCGGAAGTGATCCCGGCTGACGAGCCGACAGAAGCAGAAGTCGTTGCACCCGTCACAGATGAAACCCTCGAAACAGATTTCAGCGAAGCTATGGCAGATGCAGGAATCTCAATCGATATCGAGACGGATGCCGACGATCTGAGCTTCGGCGAACGTGCTGCTCTCACACAATAGATAATAGTCCCTTATCAGGGCCGGTGAGCTGCAGACGCAATTGTCAAAAACGTCTGAGCGCAACGCGCCCAGCTGTTTTCCAGGGCAAAATCCCGACAAGTATCCCGAGAGAGCTCCAGAGCATCCAGAGATGCCTGCCTGAGATCTCTGTTCAGGCAGCCGACAGGACGATCTCCCACCACATCAAGCGGACCTGTTACCGGATAGGCAGCGACAGGTAATCCCGAGGCCAGAGCCTCCAGAAGAACCACCCCGAATGTATCCGTCAAACTGGGGAAAACAAAAACATCCGCAGACGCATAGGCCTCCGCCAGCGCCTCTCCGGTGCGCGGTCCGACAAAATGTGTGTCAGGAAAAGCCTCTTCCAGTCCCTGGCGGGCAGGCCCGTCGCCAACCACGACTTTTGAACCGGGAAGATCCAGCTCCAGAAAAGCTTCGATGTTCTTTTCAACAGCCAACCGTCCCACATACAGAAAAACTGGTCCGGGCACATCGAACACAGCAACATCCCTTGGGCGAAACAGCTCTGTATCGACCCCACGCCACCAGACATGCAAATTGTCAAAGCCCCGTCCAGACAGGTCTTCCTTCATGCTCGGGGTTGTCACCAGAACCCCGGATCCGGAATTGTGAAACCTGCGCAGCCAGCGATAGGTCCAGCCGGTCGGAATGGGTGCGCGAGCACGGAGATATTCTGGAAACTTCGTATGATAACTTGTGGTGAACGAGACATCATTTTTGATGCACCATCGTCGGACAGCAAGGCCAATGGGCCCTTCTGTGGCAATATGCACATGCTCCGGTTCAAACGCCTGGATATGCCTCGCAACACCTCTGACACCGGTGAGGGACAGCCTGATCTCGGGATATGTCGGACAGGGAACGGTCCGAAAAAGCTCTGGCGACAGGATAAAAACACCATGCCCGTCAAGCCGTAATTCTTCGGTGACAGCCTGTAAGGTTCGGACAACCCCGTTGATCTGAGGCAGCCATGCATCCGTTGCAATGAGAATCTTCATCGTAGGGTCAAGCCGCCGCCTTGTGCTGGGATCGGCTCGGCACGGGCACCTGATCTTTCAACATGGTCCAGCGGATAAGCTCAAATGTGCCATCGTGATGCTCAGCGATTGCCGTACAGCTCTCAACCCAATCACCGGAATTGATGTATTCGATGCCATCAATGTTTCGGATCGCTGCATGGTGGATATGGCCACAGATAACCCCGTCCACCCGATGGCGACGGGCCTCTGATGCCAGAATACGCTCATAGTCACCGATATAATTGACGGCATTCTTGACCTTCGCCTTGGCCCAGGCAGACAGAGACCAGTATTGTAACCCCAGACGACGGCGGACATAATTGCTCACCGTGTTGAGGTCCAGCGCCAGTGTGTAGGCCCAATCCCCCACGAGGGCCAACCACCTGGCATGGCGGACGACCACATCAAAGTAGTCACCGTGAATAACCAGATAGCGCCGGTCATCCGCAGCCTGATGAATGGTATAATCCACCACCTCAATGCCGCCGAAATGAGAGCCGAGATAGCTTCTCAGAAATTCATCGTGATTACCGGGCGTATAGACAATACGCGTACCCTTACGGGCCTTTCGCAGCAGTTTCTGCACCACATCATTGTGTTGTTGAGGCCAGTACCAGCCCTTCTTCAATCGCCAGCCATCGACAATGTCACCGACCAGATAGATCGTCTCCGCATCATTGTGCTTCAGAAAGTCCAGAACAAAGTCCGCCTGGCACCCCCGTGTTCCAAGATGCAAATCGGAGAGGAACAAGGCGCGGTAATGCCGGTTTTTCAATTGGTCAGTCATGCAGATGCCCCAGCAGCGGAACGTTAACAATTTGAGCACCTTATCGACGATTCCGATTTCAGAATTATGACACCCCCGGGATCGGAGAAACCGGACATGAAACAGAGCCTTGCAACAGACCTCACACGGCCCCATTCTGAAAACAGGAAAGAGAACGGGAGTTGATTATGGATCTGGGGATCAAAGGTTTGGACGCAATCGTCTGTGCATCCAGTCGAGGGCTTGGCAAAGGCTGCGCTATGGCGTTGGCAGAGGCCGGGTGCAATCTGGTCATCAATAGCCGAAACGAAACCACGCTCAATGAGACAGCAGACGAGATAAGAGACCGTTTCGGAGTAAGGGTCACAGCGATTGCCGCAGATGTCAGTACGGCAGGTGGTCAGGCTCTGCTTCTGGAAGCCTGCCCGAACCCGTCCATTCTGGTGAATAACAATGGCGGCCCACCGCGCAAGGACTTCCGCGAAATCGGTCGCGAAGAAATCATTGATGGCGTGGTTCAGAACATGGTCACACCCATCGAACTCATCAAGGCAACGATAGACGGCATGGCTGAACGAGGCTTCGGGCGGATCGTCAACATCACCTCCCTGAGCGTCCGCCGCCCCCTGTCGGGCCTTGATGTTTCAAGCGGCGCCCGCGCCGGACTGACCGCCTTCCTTGCCGGCGTCTGTCGTCTCTATGCTGAGCAGAATGTAACAATCAACAATCTCCTGCCCGGCAAAATGGACACCACCCGACTGACAGGCGGTTTTGAGAAAGCAGCGCTCGCTACAGGCAGAACCATAGAGGAAGTCGCTCAGCAGCAAACCGCTGAAATTCCCGCAAAGCGCTTTGGCACTCCCGAGGAATTCGGCCAGACATGTGCCTTTCTCTGCTCACAACACGCCGGATATATGACAGGCCAGAACGTCTTGCTCGACGGTGGCCTGTTCGAAAGCGCATTCTGAAGCGACCCTGCCAAACACAAAAAAGGCCCGGAAAACCGGGCCTTTCAATTCGATACCGTAGTAACGACAGTCTACCACTTGTACTTCATAGCAGCACTGAGGATGTGTACATCCGCGTCGACGTCCGCTGCAAAAGAAACTCCGGCGAAATCCTGATGACCAGGGCCGATAAGCACTTCCGTATCAAACGTGGTGATATAGGAATACCCCAGATCAAAACCGAGCTGATCTGAATACTGATAGCTCATGCCAGCACTCAGCCAGAGCCGATCATCATCCGGAATTCTCAAACCACGAATTTCGGTATCAATCGGTGAAATTTCCCAGGCAGCACCAGCTCTCAACGTGAGTTTTTCATTATATCTGTATTCACCGCCAAGGGCGAAATACCAACCATCATCATAGTTGAACTCGAACGCCAGATCGGCAGGGATCACGGTTGTCGCCTGCTGAACCGGGAAAGAACCAAACCGGCTCCAATTGGTCCATTCAACCGTACCCAAAAGGTCAAATTCTTCCGTTATCGTCTGTCTGAAACTGAACGTGACAATCTCCGGCAGGGTCACATCATCAATGCGAATACCTGTCTGTCCGTTGAACGGCGCGCCAGCGGTCAAATCACCTTCAAGGTCAAAACTGACCGGTGACCGGTAACCAAGTCCAAGCTCGGTCCCTTCGAACGGCTTGAACGTAATCCCGGCCGTTCCACCAAAGCCGATGTCATCGCCTTCGAGCTCGAGCGTACCATTGGTCGGACCGAGGGAATTGGTCAGACGCGCATCGAAATAGGCTATGATCCCGCCGACAGCAACACTGACCTGATCGTTGATCTGGTAGGAAACAATCGGATTGCCATACAGTGACAGAACCTCATTGGTTCTCGAGAAAGTCTGTCCGGAGCCGTTCGGATTAGCCTTGGTCCGCAATCCGAATGGCGCATTGAGGGCAAAACCGAGAACAACATCGTCATTCAGACGATAAGCTGCATAAGATGACCCGACCAACCCGTCTCGACCGATGTCGCCCGGACCACCCAGGTTAAAAGGTGCATTCGCCAATGTGGTACCAGTGGGATCCACGTCGAAATCAGAGTTGGGCAGGATCACTGAGTAGTGACTTTCAGTCGTGATCCCCTCACCAGCCTGAGACAACGTTGCCGGATTCCAGAAAATAGAGCTGATGCCACTGCCATTTGCAGCCACACCAGCAAACGAAGAACCCTGCCCTGTTGCCGACTGTTCACGAAGGGCGAAGCTTCCTGCTTCAGCCATTCCAAGTGTTGAGACCAAGGCCACGCCGGACAACAAAGTCGCCAGCCCATGCTCTGCCCGAATTCTTCTCAATGCACCGCCTCCCGAGTTCACAGCATTGATTAATACAATCACGTTAGTGTGTAAGAAACGACGAATCACCAATGGCAGTCAATGCCACCACACAAATACTTGCTGTGATAAGCAACATGACTCCGGCAAACCGAAATACATTCACACTACCTGATATGTCATAAAACCTTGATATTCATCTCATTTACGAAAGCTCACCTAACGGAACTGTCATTTTGATCGATTCAGTAATAAGAATCAAAAAGTTATCCCTTGTTGCACCAGAAACACAGGTGACGTAGGGAGAGATAACGTAAGGTGATTGGTATGTTTGACCATCGGCAGATGCCACCGATCAAAGGTGATCACAGATGTGTAGGGGTTTGAATGATGACTTTTGAGCATATCCTTGCCTTTAATCTTGCCCTGCTGGCAGCCATGGCAAGCCCTGGTCCGGCCCTCCTCGCAGTCTTGCACACGACACTCTCAGCCGGCCGAATATCCGGCATCCTGACTGGCCTCGGCCTGGGACTGGTTGCCGCCACCTGGACAGCGGCAGCCCTTATCGGCCTCGACATCGTATTCAAGCTGTTCCCATGGGCCTACACATTATCAAAGATCGTAGGGGCACTTTATCTGCTCTACATCGCCCGCTCGATCTGGAAGTCAGCGACGGATGACATAGGTGGCGGCGCACCCGTCAAAGCCGGAACAGCATTGCTGCGCGGCATGCTTATCAACCTGCTTAATCCAAAGTCGGTTCTCTTTGCTGCGGCCGTGCTCGTGGTGATTTTCCCGTCCGGGCTCAGTTCTCTGGAAAAGGGTTTCATCATCCTCAACCATCTGCTTGTTGAATGGCTGTGCTACACAGTGCTGGCCATCCTGATTGGCACCCGGGCCATGAGCAGGCGTTACCTTGCTGCCAAGCATTATCTCGACAGGCTGACCGCCCTGGTGCTTGGTGCGCTTGGAGTACGTCTTTTGCTGGATGTTCAAAGGTAGAATACAACTGGACTTGCCATTCCCTTAACCCTAAACAGACCCGACTATTCAACCGTCGTCTGTTTCATATCTGCTTCATCCTGAAGCCAACCATATGCTGAAGCTCCATGCCATTTGTTCTGCCCGGCTCGAAGAAACGTTTTAACATCCGCTACGCCAGATGGGTCTGGTGGCGCGCGATCTGTCGGATCCTGCCTGCCCTCAGACACAAAATCCATTTTTACGACCGCCTGATTACTCCGGACAAGGTGCCCCACGAAGTTCTGTCCACTGTCGAACATCACTATGATCTTTGCACCCTCGGTCATGGCATGACAGACGCTGAAACAGCATTCATGGAACTGGCCTACGATCATGACAAAGCAACCAACAAGATTACCAATAAACGGACAGTCCGATGCCTGCGCGATATCCAGCTTCACGGCCAGGCGGGCAACCTGATCTACAATGCGCAAACTGTAGGGACAGATCCCAATCTGGTGAACTATTCCCATTGTCGGGCCTTTTTCAATCCACGCATTATAGAGCAGCCGGACGACCGGTTATGGTTGCCAATGCTTGGCATTCATCAGGGTCATAAACATTTCGGCCATTTCTTCATCGATTATCTGGCAATGATCTTCTATGGCATCCATGATCTGCCGAAAGACCAGCCCATCACCGTGGTGACCAGACAGGATCTCGCACCGTTCCAAAGGCTGGTTTATGAGCGCATCAAAGAGCGTTTCCCAAATGTCTCCTTCGTTGAAATGCCTACGGATGAATTCTGGGTATTACCGCGCGTCATCTTCGTCGACAGGCAACTGACGATCGGTTCGATTTTCTTTGACCCGGAATACACAGCATTTCTGAGAGACATCCTGTCGCCGGACGCGGAAGAACAACAAGCCATTGATAGCGGCGCCATCAAACTACCTACAGGCGGCCGCTACTACATCTCGCGCGGTGATGTTCCGAAACGCAATATTGCCAACGAAAGAGACCTGACCGAAGCACTGGAGCGGCATGGCTTCCAGACTATCCGACCAACGGAATATTCACTCACGCAGCAAGCAGCCATTTATCGCTCAGCAGACGCCATTGTCGCTGCAGCGGGCTCAGCCATGATCAACCTGACCCATGTGTCCCCTGAGACGAAAGTTCGCCTCTTTTACCCCTCCAATCAGGTTGGTGGAGATTTTCTCTGGCTTGCCAAATCGCTTGGCATTCAGGATCATAGGCATATCATCATGGGTCCGTCAGAAGGACGACGGGGGCATTATCGCGTGGATGCCACAGCAATTAATGAGATATTGGAAGGTGTCGACTGATGAGCAAAGAAGGGCTTGTAACCACGGGGCCAAACGGACAGTCTGTCTTGAAAACAGATCGTATGGCCGGATCTGCAGGCGATCAGTTGATCATTGTCGGTGGTGGAGAGACAGCGACGCTGGCCTATGAGTACTTCACTCACGACAGCCCTTACCAGGTTGTCGGTTTTGCAATCGAAAGCCAATACAGGGAAACGGACAGTTTTCTAGGTCTTCCTCTTGTCGATCTTGAAACGCTTGAGGAACATTTCCCTCCCGGCACCCATGATGCTCACGTTGCGGTCAGCGCTTCACAGTTGAACAGGAATCGAGCTCGACTGTTCAACGAAGTCAAAGGCAAAGGTTATCACTGTGCCAGCTATGTCAGCAGCGCATCATTTGTCTGGCACAACGCAAAGATCGGTGAGAATGTCTTCATTTTTGAAGACAATACCATACAGCCCTTCAGTGATATCGGCGACAACGTCGTTTTGTGGAGCGGCAATCATATTGGCCACAGAACGGTTGTGAAACCACATTGCTTCATCACCTCACATGTGGTGGTCTCGGGTTTCTGTACAGTGGGCGAGTACAGCTATATCGGCGTCAATGCGAGTATTGGCGACGAGATCACAATTGCCGAGGATAACTTCATCGCTATGGCCGCGGTTATTGCGAAAAGCACAGAACCGGACAAGGTCTATAAAGGCAACCCGGCTGAAGCCAGCAAGATTTCCGCTAAGCGCTTTTGCCGTGTACCCAAGGGCTAGAGTCAAAGCCTATTCATTCTGCGGAGGCGGTTTTCCGTTCGGCCTGGCGAAAGTCTGAAGGAACCCTGCCGGGTTTTCGAAGAACGTCAACAAAAAGCCGAGCAGTAAAATCTCCCTGCCCTAGGCAATCAGTCCGGTCAGATAGGCCCCATAAGGGCTTTTGGCATATTTGGCAGCCAGTCGCAGCAATTGCTCGTCATCAATGTAACCACAGTGATGGGCCACTTCCTCAATGCAGCCGATCTTGAGGCCCTGCTGCTGCTCGACAATCGAAACAAAATTTGATGCCTTCATGAGGGAATCAACCGTCCCCAGATCAATCCATGACGCCCCGCGCGACAGGATCAGAGCCTGAAGCGACTGTTCCTCAAGGTACAGATTGTTGAGATCGGTAATCTCAAGCTCACCACGTGCTGAAGGTTTCAGATCACGGGCAAAATCACAGACGCGCTCGTCATAGAAATACAGACCGATAGCAGCGATGTTGGATTTAGGCCTGGCTGGCTTTTCCTCAAGTGACAGAATACTACCGGTCTCGTCGGTCTCAATGATCCCGAAACGCTCCGGTTCCCGCGTCCGTGTACCCACAATAAACGCGCCATTTTCGACACTCAGACAGCGTTGCCACTCGGCATTCAGATTGCCCCAATAGAGGAGATTGTCCCCCAGCATCAGGGCAACAGGATCACCATTGACGAACTCGGCACCAACAATGAATGCATCTGCCAAACCGCGCGGTTCGTCCTGGACAGCATAAGAGATGGAAATACCGAGATCAGAACCGTCCCCCAAAATGTTCTGGAGGGAAGGTGTATCCTTTTCCGTACTGATAATCAGGATTTCCTCTATTCCCAACAGCATCAGGGTAGACAGAGGGTAGTGGATCATCGGCTTGTCATAGACAGGCAACAATTGTTTGCAGACAACATTTGTCAACGGCTGAAGACGTGTCCCGTGGCCACCGGCCAGAATAATGGCTTTTCTGATCACAATTCTGCTCATTCTCTTACCGGAACTCAAAGCCGGTCCTGATATAGACCGATACACTTATACGAAAACGCGACTGCATAAAATTGTTTTCCGTTCCGGGCAAAAAAAGGGAAACACCGCTATTCACCCATAGGGCCTTTCGGGTATGGTCGCGCGACTTCAGAATAACGGTGACAGACCGCCCGGACGCGGAGACGAGAACACGATGCAATGGAAAAAGCACGGCCTTGTATATGGGCCGGATGGAAGCCTGCCCTGGGCACAATCTCACGCGATGATTCCAACACCCTTCCAGCTCAACAAGGATGTTGTCCGGGTCTTCACCAGCTTCTGCGATGCATCCGGAATGGGGCGTCCGGGCTATGTGGATATTTCAGCACGAGACCCCATGCAGGTTCTTGACGTGTGTCAGACGCCTCTTATTGATGTTGGCAAGCCCGGAACCTTTGATGAAAATGGTGCTGTGGTCTGCTCAGTCACTCGGGCATCGTCCGGCGACGTTTTGATGTTCTATGTAGGCTTCGAGCTCGGCACCAAGATCAGGTACCGGCTGCTCACAGGTCTTGCCATCAGTCATGATGGCGGGCAGACCTTCATCAAACACCAGGAGACACCTGTTCTCGAACGCTCTACAGAAGAGCTGTTTTTCCGTTGTGGTCCTTATGCAAAAGCCCGACCAGACGGCAACGGTGTTGATCTCTGGTATGTAGCCGGTAGTGAATGGGTGGATGTGGAAGGCAAGGATATGCCGGTTTATGATGTTCGGCATGCTTTTTCCCCAGACGGGAAGACATGGCCCTCATCCGGCAATATCATCCTCGAAATCACTGACGATGATGAGCACGGTTATGGACGCCCATGCGTGATGCCACGCCCGGGTGGCGGCTATCGCATGTTTGTTTCAGTGCGGAAGAAGTCCGTCAAAGCCTATCGGCTTGCCTATGCCGAGTCAGAAGACGGAATCTCCTGGCAACGGGCGGATCACAAACTCAATCTTGATGTCAGTGAAAGCGGCTTCGATTCAGACGCCATCATGTATGCGACTCCATTCGAGATGAATGGCAAACTCTATGTCTTCTACAATGGCAACAACTTCGGTCGTGATGGATTTGCGCTGGCGGAGCTGATTGAAGAATGACCCTCACCATTCAACCATTCACGCAAACACAATCAGACAATTGGGATGCTTTTGTTGAGCGCTCGTGTCAGGGAACGTTCCTGCACAGCAGATTGTTTCTTTCCTATCATGGCGACCGATTCCAGGATCGTTCCCTGATGATCCTCCGCGATGACAAGCTTGTCGGAGTCCTTCCGGCAGCGAAACATCCCTCTGATCCCACAACAGTGATCAGTCACCCCGGAAGCTCTTATGGGGGCATTCTCCATGACGGTTATCTGTCAGGCGAGATCATGGTGACCACACTTCAGGCCATCTGTGATCACTATCAAGCGGCTGGCTGTAAAGAGCTGATCTACAAGGCCGTTCCATCATTCTATCACCGGTCTCCAGCCATGGATGACAGCTATGCTCTCTTTCGCCTGGGAGCAGACCGCTATCGTGTTGATCTCAGCGTAACGATTGACCTGGATAATCGCCGCCCGATTGGCTCCAGACGCAAGCGTGGCGTCAAAAAGGCTGTTAAGGCTGGCCTGGAGATTCAGACCGGTGCTCACCTCCTTCCGGCCTATTGGGATGTTGTCACAGCAAATCTCGCCGACAGGCATGACACCAGACCAGTCCACACACTGGATGAAATCCAGATGCTGGCAGATCGCTTTCCCGATACGATTTCCTGCACCTGCGCCCTTAAAGACGGCGTAATCTGTGGCGGTCTGGTCAACTTCCTGAGCCCCATGGTCATGCACAGCCAGTACATTGCATCCACGGCAGCCGGTCGTGACTGTAATGCTCTGGATATGGTCTTCGAACATTGCATTCTAAGCGCCCGGGAAGCCGGTTTGAGATATTTTGACTTCGGTATCTGCACCGAGGACAATGGCACCTATCTCAACGCTCCGCTCTATACCTACAAACACGAATTCGGCTCTGGTGCGACCGTGCATGAATTCTACCGGCTCACATTCTGATACCAGGCCCAACCATTTCGACGGATTTTACAATGCGTTTTCTTATTACCGGCGGGGCCGGCTTTATCGGATCAGCAGTCTGCCGCAGACTGGCGTCAAACCCCGCCTATCGGGTCGTCAATCTCGACAAGCTCACCTATGCCGGTAATCTCAGCTCGCTGCGCTCGCTTGACAACTGCGACACCTACCGTTTCGTTCAAGGTGACATTACTGACAGATCGCTCGTGGAAGAGCTCCTCTTTGAAGAAGAGATCGATGTCCTTATGCACCTCGCCGCGGAAAGCCATGTAGACCGGTCAATTGAAGGGCCTGCAGATTTCATCGAAACCAATATTGTTGGCACCTTTCAGCTTCTTCAGGCAGCGCGGACCTATTACGATACGTTGACGGGCGAGCGACGTGAACGCTTTAGATTCCATCATGTCTCCACAGATGAAGTGTTTGGTGATCTGCCCTATGACGACAGTCTGTTCCGGGAAGACAGTCCCTATGCACCATCTTCACCGTATTCAGCTTCAAAGGCATCATCAGATCATCTGGTCCGGGCATGGCATGAAACCTACAAACTGCCTGTTGTCCTCTCAAACTGTTCTAACAATTTCGGGCCCTTCCAATATCCGGAAAAGTTCATTCCCGTTATCATTCTGAATGCCCTCGACGGGCAATCAATCCCTGTTTACGGCAATGGCGAGAATGTCCGGGACTGGCTGTTCGTTGATGATCACGCAAAGGCGCTTGAGATGGTTGCCCGGGATGGACGGCTTGGCGAAAGCTACAATATCGGAGGGGATGGCGAGCGCCGCAATCTTGACGTTGTTCATGCCATATGTACCTGCCTCGATAAGGTGAGACCTCGGGAAGACGGAACATCCTATACAGATCAGATTCGCTTTGTGACAGACAGGCCCGGTCATGACAGGCGCTATGCAATTGATGCCAGCAAGATTAAATCCGAACTCGGATGGCAAGCAGAGCAGACATTTGAGACAGGCTTACAGGAAACCATCAACTGGTACCTGGAGAACCCCTGGTGGTGGTCTCCGCTTCGAGGCTGAGAACAAAGAACAAAAATCCGAGAACCGGAAAAAAACATGACAGATTGCGAAAGCAAAAAAGCCTATCTCATTGAGCTTAAAACCCACACGGACAGTCGTGGGAACCTCAGCGTCGGCCAGATCGGAGATGACTGGGATTTCGAGATTCGCCGGGTCTACTATCAGCACGGTCTTAAAGAAGACAAGCAGCGCGGTAATCACGCACACAAAGCCCTGCATCAGGTTATGATTGTCGTCTCAGGCTCCTGCACGGTCCTCACAGATGACGGGAAAAATCCAGCAGAAACATGGCACCTCGACACCCCGACCAAGGCTCTTCGGATCAAACCTGGTGTCTGGAGAGTGCTCGAGAATTTCTCCGAAGATGCAGTCGTCCTGGTTCTCGCATCCGAAGTCTATGACCCTGATGACTACATTCACGACTATGATGCTTTTCGCGCATACATTTCCGAACAGAATGAGGACTAACAGCAATCATGACTGACGGACCGGTCACATCTGTTCCCTTTCTGGAACCAAGAAAAGCCTATCTTGAGCTGAAAGAAGACATCGATCAGGCCATAGAACGTGTTCTTCTGTCGGGGCAGTATATCGGTGGCCGGGAGCTTGAAACCTTCGAGCAGGCCTTTGCCGCCTATTCTGATGCGGAGTTCTGTGTCGGCGTCGGTAATGGTCTTGATGCGCTGAGACTGGCTCTCCTTGCGCTCGATATCGGTCAGGGCGACGAAGTCATCGTACCAGTCCATACATTCGTCGCCACATGGCTTGGTGTCGATCAGGTGGGTGCAAAGGTCGTGCCCGTATCCTGCTCTGAGGACTACACAATCGATCCTGTAGCAATTGAGGCCGCGATTACCTCGCGAACCAAAGCCATCATGCCGGTCCATCTCTACGGACAGGCCTGCGATCTGGACGCAATTCAGAATATCGCCCGCAAACATGACCTTCATGTCATTGAGGATGCGGCACAATGCCAGGGTGTCCGTTCAGACAGCGGACGCCGCATCGGCGGGATCAGCGCCGTGACATGCTGGAGTTTCTATCCAGGCAAGAACCTTGGAGCGCTGGGAGATGGCGGTGCTGTCACCACCGATGACAAGAATATCGCCGATCGTATCCGTGAACTTGGAAACTATGGCTCCAGGCAGAAATATGTTCACAATGAGCTGGGAGTTAACTCACGGCTGGACCCGCTGCAGGCCGCAATCCTGACGGAAAAACTCAAAGTCCTGGACGACTGGAATCAAAGGCGCAAGGCCCTGGCCCAACGCTATCTGGACGGCCTAAGAGACACGCCAGGGCTCGATCTGCCTGTGGTCAACCGCGATCATGTCTGGCATCTGTTCCCGGTTCGGCTGGATCAGACGCTTCGGGATCGAAACACATTTCTGGATCAGCTCCACAGTAACGGGGTCAACACTGTCATTCACTACCCCATCCTGCCCTGCGACCAGCAATGCTATCAGGGCCGCACGGATTGGAGCGACCGGTTCCATACTGAACGGCGCTGGACGGAAACTCTGTTTTCCCTGCCTATTTCTCCACATCACACAAACGAAGACATTGATTTTGTCATTCGGCAGATCAAGGCGACTTTCCAACGCTCATCCTGAGAGAACAGCAGGAGAGAATTACTGTGTAGCCTCCCGGATCGCTTCCCAGACGCGCCCCGGCGTTGCCGGCATATGGAAGTCCGTAATGCCACAACCATCTGACAAGGCATCGATGACAGCGTTCATGACAGCCGGGCATGCACCGATCGTTCCGGCTTCCCCTGCTCCCTTGATACCCATCGCATTGATGGTTGAAGGGATGTTGCGCGTTTCAAAATCGATCATTGGCAGATCTGCGGCTTTCGGCAGGGCATAGTCCATCAGGGAGGCCGTCAGAAGCTGACCGGTCTCGTCATAGACCACATGTTCATAAAGTGCCTGGCCGATACCCTGCACAACACCACCGTGAACCTGCCCGGCAAGAAGAAGCGGGTTCACCACAACACCAAAGTCATCCACAATCGTATAACGCAAAACCTCTGTGTGTCCGGTTGCCGGGTCTATCTCGACTTCGCAGACATGGGTGCCATTCGGATAGGTCGCGTCGGTTTGCTTGAACTCACCCACACCCAGCAACTCATCCGGAGTCTCAGCCTTTGCGGCAATCTCGGCCAGCGAAACAGACCGATCCGTCCCCACGATACGGATCTCACCATCTGATACATCCAGATCGCTGACAGACGCTTCCAGCATGTCAGATGCGAGCGTCTTGAGCTTCTCAACCAGAGCTTTCCCCGCTTCATCGACAGACACAGCCCCCAGCGGAATGGATCTGGAACCGCCTGTGCCCCCACCACGGCGGATCTGAGCCGTGTCACCCTGGACCACTCGGAACCGGTCCGGTGAGAGGCCGAAATGCGCTGCGGCGACCTGGGCATAGGCGGTTGCATGCCCCTGCCCGTTGGACTGAGTGCCGATCAGAATGGTGAAGTTCCCACCCCGCTCCAGCCGGATCTGCGCTTCTTCCGATCCGGCAAAGGCACAGGCTTCAACATAGGTCGCAAGCCCGATGCCCCGGTATTTCCCTTGCGCTCTGGACTGCTCACGCCGTGCAGTAAAACCATCCCAGTCAGCACCGTTGCAGGTTTGCTCAAGATGGGCGGAAAATTCGCCTGTATCATAGGTTCGGCCACCTTGCGTTTTATAAGGCAAGGCCTCGGGCTGAATGAAATTTCGCCTGCGTATCTCCCTGGGGTCCAGCCCTGCCACACGGGCTGCCTCATCAACCAGCCGCTCGATCAGGTAGGCTGCCTCCGGTCTCCCTGCTCCGCGATAGGCATCGACAGGTACCGTGTTGGTAAAGACACCACGCAGCCGCACATGCAGGGCAGGAATGTCATAAACCCCCGTCGACATGGAAATACCAATCCACGGCACAATCGGTGCAAGCTGCGAAAGATAAGCCCCCATATTGGCGCGCAGGTCAATGCGCAGCCCCAGAAAGTGCCCCTCTCCATCAAGCGCAAGTTCAGCTGTTGCCAGATTGTCCCGACCCTGCGCACAGCCAAGGAAATGCTCCGTTCTCTCTCCAACCCATTTGACCGGGCGACCAAGTGCACGGGCAGCAAAAAGGGACAGCGGATATTCACGATACATCACCGCCTTGGTGCCGAAGCCACCACCGACATCTGGCGTAATGACCCGGAGCTGTGTCTTGTCGATACCCATAACACGGGAGAGAAGGATACGGATGTTATGGACGCCCTGGGTTCCGAGCGTGGCCGTAAACTGATCCGTGTCAGCATCATATTCTGCGACAATACCCCGGGTTTCCATATAGTTGGTGACAAGCCGGTTGTTGACAATCTCCAGCCTGGCGACCTGATGAGCTCCTGCAAACGCCTCATCTGTCGCGGTCGGGTCACCAAGACCGGATTCAAACGCCAGATTCGTCTCGCGACCGGCCCAGATGCACGGGGCATCAGACTGGAGAGCCGCGTCCACATCAACCACGGCGTCCATGTCGTCAAAATCAAATTCGATCAGCTCGGACGCATCCCTTGCCTGAAGTTTCGTCTCAGCCACAATAAAGGCCAGAGCGTCCCCGACATGGCGAACAATATCCCGGCACAGAATGTCATAGGGAGGCACATCAATAGGCGACCTGTCGACCTGGGGTGCAAGCGCTGTGCACAACAGTGGGGACAGGCCATCCAGGTCATCAGCGGTCAAGACAAGATGGACGCCCGGCGCGGACCGGGCCTCTTTAAGACCGTCCAGGCGGAACCGGGCATGCGCGACGGGAGACCGAAGAACATAGGCATGCAGACAATTATCCGGTGCAACATCATCTACAAACCGGCCCTGCCCGGTCAGCAAAGCCGGATCTTCAAGGCGCCGGACCGGCGCCCCTACTCCAAATTTCGCGTTCACAACGGTCATGCGTCATCCACCCCTGTCAATATCGTGATGCCTGAATCGTGATACCTGAGCCAAATCCTTTTGCCATGTAGGGTTCATGGGTTCGCATTGCCAGACTGAACGGATCAGTCAACCAGATCTCCGCGCAAAAAGCGGATAATACCGGAGAAGTCAGTCCCACCATGGCCGGCGGCATCAAACAGGCTGTAGAGCTGTGCCGCCTGAGCGCCCATCGGTGTGGCCGCACCGACATCCTGGGCTGCATCCTGGGCCAGCTTCAGATCTTTCAACATCAGAGCTGTGGCAAAACCCGGTTCATAGTCACGATTTGCGGGGCTGGCCGGGACCGGGCCCGGAACAGGACAATAGGTATTGATTGACCAGCACTGACCGGATGAGGTGGACGCTACATCAAACAGAGCCTGTTTATCCAGACCCAGCTTCTCGGCCAGAGCAAACCCCTCACAGGCTGCAATCATGGAAATACCAAGGATCATATTGTTGCAGATCTTGGCAGCCTGTCCCGCCCCTGCATCACCGCAATGAACAATCTTCTGTCCCATGATCTCGAGAATCGGTCTGGCACGGTCAAATGCTTCTGAAGGCCCGCCCGCCATAAAGGTCAGGGTCCCTGCGGAAGCACCACCGACACCGCCCGAGACCGGTGCATCCAGCATCAGCATATCCGCGTCAGACGCAGCCTGATGAACAGCACGGGCCGAAGCCACATCAATCGTGGATGAATCGATAAAGACAGTGCCCGGAGCAGCAGCGGACAGCAAACCATCAGGCCCTGTATAAACAGACAGAACGTGTTTTCCCGCGGGCAGCATGGTCACCACGAGCTCGGCTTCCGCAGCAATGTCCTTGGCGGTCGCCACAATCTCAATCCCATTAGCGCGCGCCGTAGCAAGCGCGTCCTCAGCAAGATCGAACCCTTTAACCGTATGTCCGGCCTTGACCAGATTGGCCGCCATCGGGCCGCCCATATTTCCAAGTCCGATAAATCCGATGGTCGCCATTGTCATCTCCACGGGCTGGTGTGCTTGGTACAGACATGATTCTGCTGGTGCAGATCATAAGCAATGATCAGCGCTATCCAAACAACATAGAGGGGGCGAGCTCAAGCTGGCAGAAGGGAGAATAGGCAGGACTATGTATGTTTTTGAAGAAGCATACGTTCCCAACTCAATGCAGTCTCGACAATGAGGTCAAGGTCTGCGTGGCTCGGCTCCCAGCCAAGCACAGATCCGGCACGTTCTGAATTGGCCACAAGGCTCGGTGGATCACCGGCACGACGATCCACATAGTTCACGGCAAAATCCACGCCTGACGCTCGTTTGACAGCCTCCAGAACCTGCAGAACGGAATAGCCGTGCCCATAACCGCAATTGGCGACCAGACTGTCTCCACCATCACGCAAGCGCGCAAGCGCAAGCGCATGAGCCTTAGCCAGATCACTGACATGGATGTAATCGCGAACGCAGGTTCCATCAGGCGTGTTATAGTCGGTACCGAACACATCCATATGAGAACGGTCGCCCAACGCCGTCTGATTGGCCACCTTGATCAGATGCGTTGCACGGGGCGTTGACTGACCAGCCCGCCCCTTGGGATCGGCACCGGCCACATTGAAATAACGCAAAGCCGTATAATTGAAATCCGGATAAGCAAAAGCCGCATCTCGCAGCATGATCTCCGTCATCAGCTTCGATGAGCCATAGGGAGAAATCGGCTGCAGGGGCATGTCTTCAGCAATGGGGCTGTCCGTATCCGGAATGCCGTAGACTGCTGCGGTTGAAGAGAAAATGAAGCTGTTCACCCCCGCTGACACCGCCTCTTCGATCAGGCCGCGCGACTTGACCGTATTGTTGAAATAATAGCCCAGCGGATCAGTGACGGAATCCGGCACCACGATAGAGCCGGCAAAATGAATGATCGCATTAACACCATGATCCCTGATCACCTGCCCGACCAGAGCCTGGTCTCCGATGTCTCCCACGACCAGCGGCACATCTTTCGGCAGAACCCAGTCAAACCCGGTCGAAAGATTGTCAATGACCACAACGGACTCACCGGAATCATGCAGTTCCCAGACCATATGGCTGCCAATGTATCCGCAGCCGCCCGTAATCAAGACAGACATCTTGTTTGCTCTCTTTGTTGGTATCAGATCGAAGCACTCACCTCTCCGATATAGCCTCAATTGATGAAGAGAGCTTGAAGACCAAGGGTGCATCTGCCCAACATCCGACAGGGTTTTCCGGGGAAAATCACGCGGACGTGACAGAGGAAATCAGCAAAGAGAAAAATGCGGCATCACTTCTCCGGACAGAAATGCATCGGAAAAAAACATTCTATGTCAGAGGCTTGTCGATCATATATTTCCAGCTTCCCATCAATCTGCATTTGCCGAAAGCCACGAAATTGGTTATTTTTTTGAAATAGTTCCAACCTGTCGCTGGTGTTCTGGAATGTGTCGCTTTAATTACACACTTCCAATACCAGTTCAAACACAGTGCTGGATTAGAATTATAAACTTGAGTTGCTGTGGAGCGGCCTA
Source organism: Coralliovum pocilloporae (assembly GCF_030845175.1). NCBI lineage: Bacteria > Pseudomonadati > Pseudomonadota > Alphaproteobacteria > Hyphomicrobiales > Coralliovaceae > Coralliovum > Coralliovum pocilloporae. Next base: position 506,187 of record NZ_CP132542.1, read on the forward strand.
TGTCCGAAGAGGAAGATCTCGACCTGCGTGAATTGCCCGATGATGAACTTGTCGAGCAAATGCACGATGATCTGTATGACGGTCTGAAAGATGAAGTCGAAGAAGGAACCCAGATCCTTCTCGAGCGTGGATGGACACCTTACAAAGTCCTGACCGAAGCGCTTGTTGAAGGCATGCGCATCGTTGGTGTGGATTTCCGTGATGGCATTCTGTTCGTTCCGGAAGTTCTGATGTCAGCCAATGCCATGAAGGCAGGCATGACCATCCTGCGTCCGCTGCTCGCCGAGACCGGCGCACAGAAGGTCGGCACGATGGTGATCGGCACCGTAAAGGGTGACATTCATGACATCGGCAAAAACCTCGTTTCCATGATGATGGAAGGCGCAGGCTTCGATGTGATCGATATCGGCATCAACAACCCTGTCGAGAACTACCTGGAAGCGCTCGAAGAGCACAAGCCGGACCTTCTTGGCATGTCTGCCCTGCTGACAACAACAATGCCGTACATGAAGGTCGTCATCGATGCCCTTAAAGAAAACGGCATCCGTGATGACTACGCGGTTCTCGTTGGCGGCGCTCCGCTGAACGAAGAGTTCTCTGAAGCTATCGGCGCAGACGCCTATTGCCGCGACGCTGCCGTTGCTGTGGAAACCGCTAAGGAATTCATGGCACGCAAGCACAACAAAGCCGGTGCCGCAGGATAAGGCTCCAGACGGCCTCGGGCCGACTGAAACATTAACGCTTGCCGGAGACACATCTTCGGCAAGCGAAAAAATCTTGATCCTGGCCTGCGGAGCCCTTGCGCGGGAAATTCTCGCCCTGATCAAGCAAGACGCTCTCTCCCACGTTACTCTTCACTGCCTCCCCGCTATATTGCACAACAGTCCGGAAAAGATTCCGGATGCTGTACGCGCATCCATTCGCGAACACAGGTCAGGCTATGACCGTATTCTTATCGGATACGGGGATTGCGGTACTGGTGGCCTGCTCGACAAGGTGCTTGAGGAAGAAGGGGCAGAACGGATCGGCGGGCCTCACTGCTATGCCTTCTTTACCGGCCTTGACGAGTTTGCCGAGCGTGAAGATGATTACATGCAGGCTTTCTTTCTGACCGATTTTCTGGCCCGGCACTTCGATGCCTTCGTCACCAAGCCCCTCGGCCTGGACCGCTTCCCGGAACTGAGGGACATGTATTTCGGGCACTACCAGAAAGTCGTTTATCTGGCCCAGACTCATGACGCCGAGCTGGAGCGGCAGGCCCGTGAAGGAGCCGAGAAACTGGGTCTGGACTTCGAGATTCGCTTCACTGGCTATGGCGATCTGGCACCTTTCGTAACCAGCCCATAAGCGACACGCCCTATGCTGCAAAGCAGCATGATCATGATGTCAATTTGCGGCACTTTCCCCCGGAAAAGTGCGCATTCCAGACACCCTTTCTCAACTTTTTTCACCATCGTCGGATTCATACGTTTGCGTGTCGCGACTGGAATATCAGAAACACCGCATAACAAACATACCTGTCAGTGAGTAAGCAGGGACTTCAGGCCTGCTGACTAACCACCACAGATATACAGGCGGCTACAGAGCTGCAGTCGTCCAGGAGAGCCAGATGGCACAAAGCACGATCGTGTATTGGCGTGATATCCCGACCCAGGTGATTGTCGGCGCAGGTCGGAAGAAGGTCAAACGCGAATTGGCAAACCGTTTCATGGTCGCCGTCGATTCCTGCGCCATGAAATCCGGCGCGGACGGAACAGACGACTACCTGGCGGACTGGCGTCGGGGCGAACCTCAGCCTTGCGGTGATGATCTGGAAGCTGAAGCAGATGCACTCGCAGCGAAACTTGAAGAAGACTATCCAACAAGCCGCCTCAAGGCTCTGATTGAGGCCGGAGGAAAAGACAATGGCTAATCTGAACACAAACGGCAAGATCCGGTCCTCCATCGAGGTCAGCCCTAAGCAGGCGATCGAGAAAGAAGAGATCTACGATGCAATCCCCAGAGGAGAGCGCGTCTACATCACAGATATTGGTACAGCTTCCGAAGACATGATCATCGCGGCCGCCAAGAAAGTGACTGACAAGGGTTTCGTCGCCGTACCGCATTTCCCGGCTCGCCGGTTCCAGAGCCACAGCGCTTTTGAAACCCGCATCAAGACCATGACCCAGGAATGCGGTGTGACCAGCCTTCTCACCATTGCTGGTGAAGCCGATAAGCCGGGCCCGTTCAAGTCAACGATCGACCTGTTCGAGACCGGTCTGTTCGACGAATGTGGCATCAAGAGCATTGCTGTTGCCGGTCACCCGGAAGGCGCACCGGACATCAAACCGGACGTCATCAAGGAATTCCTTCAGCGTAAAAACGAGATCGCCAGCAACAGCGATGCGGATTTTGTTATCGCAACGCAGTTTGGTTTCGATCCGGAACGTGTTATTGCGTGGCTTGATGAAATTCAGTCCTGGGGCAACACCTTCCCGGTTCATATCGGCATTGCCGGACCGGCCAAGATGACCACCCTTGTGAAATATGCCGGTATTGCCGGTGTTTCAAACTCCATGAATTTCCTCAAGAAGCGCGGCGGTGCTCTTCTCACCATGCTGACATCCTACAATCCGGATGACGTGGTCGCCCCGCTTGAGAAATATCTCGCAGCCAACCCGGACTCTCCGTTGGCGCAGATGCATGTGTATCCGTTCGGTGGCGTTGCAAAATGCGCTGAGTGGCTTTACGAACGTGGCACCTGGGAAAACAACGCAGCAGCGGCCTGATCGGCTGGCGCATAGCATTTTTGAAAATTAAGGGAAGCGAAATGACCCGTACTATTGTCAGCTCAGACAAGATGGAAATTGCCATCGGTTTTGACCAGCCGTTCTGCATCATTGGTGAGCGCATCAACCCGACCGGCCGTAAGAAGCTGGCCGCCGCCATGAAAGAAGGCGACTACTCCATGGTTGAGGCCGATGCCATTGCACAGGTAGAGGCTGGCGCTCACATGCTAGACGTCAATGCCGGTATTCCTCTGGCAGACGAACCGCGCATTCTGGCCGAAACCATCCAGCTGGTGCAGTCTCTGGTTGATGTGCCGATCGCAATCGACTCTTCCATCATCGACGCTCTGGAAGCCGGTCTGTCCGTCTACAAGGGCCGCGCACTGGTTAACTCCGTTACCGGTGAAGACGAGTCACTCGAGCGCGTTCTGCCGCTGGTCAAGAAATACGACGCTGCTGTTGTTGCTATCTCCAACGACGAAACCGGCATCTCCGAAGACCCGAATGTCCGTTTCGAAGTTGCGAAGAAGATCGTTGAACGCGCTGCCGACCACGGCATCTCTCACGATCGTGTTGTTGTTGACCCGCTCGTCATGCCGGTTGGTGCTCTGAACACCGCAGGTGTTCAGGTTTTTGACCTTCTCCGTCGTCTGCACACCGAGCTGAAAGTCAACACCACCTGTGGCGCATCCAACATCTCCTTCGGCATCCCGAACCGTCACGTGATGAACGCTCACTTCCTGGCCATGTCTTCCGTTGTTGGTATGACATCCGCCATCATGAACCCGCTTCACAAGGAAGAGCTCGAAGGTATCCGCGCAGCTGACGTGCTGAACGGTCACGATCCGGACTGCCTGTCCTGGCTGAAAGCCAACCGTCCTGCTGAAGAACCATCTGCTGATGGCGCTGAAGGTGGCGAAGGCCGTCGCGGTCGTCGCGGTGGCGAGCGTCGCCGTCGTCGCGCCTGATCAGGCTCAGACTGTTGAGATGATTTTAGCCGACCCGGAGCTGCTTCGGGTCGGCTTTTTGCTGGAAACGACAAAACTGGGACTGCTGGACAAGACAAACAATAAATTCGCCGATAAGTCATTGATCAGCAGAGAATAATTAATACATCACGCACAGAGTCACAGTGTCTCTACAGCGTGCTGCTGAAAAGTTGAAAGACTTTTCAGATAAAAGCTCGCGCAAAAACAAAATCTTAAAGCGCCACCACCGTCTCAGGTAAAGGTCCGGGCTTTAAGTGAATGGAGTCGGGAATGACGGAAACCGGAACAAAAGACAAAGCGCTGGTCATTTTCCAGCCAAGCGGTCGCAGGGGCACCTTTGAGGTCGGCACACCTGTTCTCGACGCGGCAAGATCCCTGGGTGTCTATATCGAATCCGTCTGTGGCGGACGTGGTATTTGTGGCCGGTGTCAGGTCAGCGTCTCAGAAGGCCAGTTCGCCAAGTACAACATCACCAGCTCTGCTGAAAACCTGTCGCAGTTTTCCGAGAAGGAAAAACGCTACGCCTCAAAGCGTGATCTGGCAGACGATCGCCGCCTGAGCTGCTCCGCGTTTGTCACCGGCGATCTGGTCATCGACGTCCCTGATGAGGGACAGGTCAACCGCCAAATGGTGCGCAAGGCAGCAGATACCCGGCATATCGACCGCGACCCGGCAACCCAGCTTTGCTATGTGGAAGTGGAAGAGCCGGATATGGAGAACCCGCTCTCCGATGCTGACCGGCTCATTGAAGCGATCAAGACCGAATGGGGTTATGAGAACCTCACAATCGACTTCCCGATTTACAAGTCTCTCCAGACCATTCTGCGTAAAGGCGACTGGAAAGTCACCGCAGCGGTCTTTGAAGACAAGGGACATCCGATAGTAACTGGACTTTGGTCCGGTTTCCACGACAGGCTCTACGGCCTGGCGGTTGATATCGGCTCCACCACCATCGCCATGCATCTGAATGACATGCTCACAGGACAGGTTGTCGCCTCAGCAGGTGTCTCCAACCCGCAGATCCGTTTCGGCGAAGATCTGATGTCCCGTGTGTCCTATATCCAGATGAACCCGGACAAGCAGCCCGAGCTCACCAAGGCCGTTCGCGATGCCATTGATACGATGATCGGTCAGGTGACGGAAGAAGCCGGTGTCGATCGCGAGGAAATCGTCGAAGGCGTCTTTGTTGGCAACCCGGTCATGCATCACCTGTTCCTCGGCGTTGATCCGGTTGAACTGGGCGGCGCACCATTCGCGCTGACCGTGTCTGAAGGCATGACCAATCTTGCCCGTGACATGGACATTCGCATCAATCCCTGCGGGCGGATCTATACCCTGCCCTGTATTGCCGGCCATGTGGGCGCTGATGCCGCAGCTGTTGCCCTCACAGAGGGCCCGCATCGTGGCGAGGAAACAACGCTTGTTGTGGATGTTGGAACCAATGCTGAGATCATCATCGGCAACAACAAGCGCGCCCTTGCGGCCAGCTCACCCACCGGCCCGGCCTTTGAAGGTGCAGAGATTTCCTGTGGTCAGCGGGCCGCTCCCGGTGCCATCGAGCGCGTACGCATCAACCCGGAAACCCTCGAGCCGCGGTTCAAAGTCATTGGTGTTGACCTCTGGTCTGATGAAGAGGGTTTCATTGAGGCGGCAGGTGAAATCGGCGTAACCGGCATCTGCGGTTCCGGCATTGTGGAAGTCATTGCCGAGATGTATCTCGCAGGCGTGATTTCCGAAGACGGCGTCGTTGATGGCTCCCTGCAGGCGAAAAGTGACCGTATCATCGCCAATGGCCGGACATTCTCTTATGTCCTCTGGTCTCATGGCGACACGGTTATCTCCATCATCCAGACAGATGTTCGGGCTATCCAGTTGGCCAAGGCCGCTCTCTATGCAGGCGTTAAGCTGCTGATGGACAAACTGGGTATCGAGACTCCCGACGCCATCAAGTTTGCTGGCGCATTTGGCAGCTTTATCGACCCCAAATATGCCATGGTGCTCGGCCTTATTCCGGACTGTCCGCTCGACAAGGTCAAAGGCGTTGGCAACTCAGCCGGAACAGGTGCCCGGATGGCTCTTCTCAATCGCGGGCATCGCCGCGAGATCGAGAAAACCGTCCGCGAGATCGAAAAGATCGAAACGGCACTTGAGAAAAAGTTCCAGGATCACTTCGTCAATGCGATGGCTTTCCCCAACAAGGTGGATCCATTCACCAACCTGCGGGCAGACGTGACCTTGCCGGAGAAGAAAGCACCAGCCGAACCGGGTGATGATGAAGCATCCGGTGGCCGGAGAGGTGGACGTAGGCGCTCACGCCGAGGCTGAAGCAAGTGACAGACAAAAAAGAACGCGGCCCCCGAGCCGCGTTTTTTTTACAGAGAGTTCTCCCGAAAGATCACCACCGGAATGGTCGTCAGCACTCGGGCAGATGCACACCAACCTTCACAGCCAGCCCGCCCTGGCTGGTCTCCTTGTAGCGCTCCAGCATGTCCTTGCCAGTTTCCCACATGGTCTCGATCACTGTATCCAGAGACACATGATGGCTGCCATCACCTTTCAGCGCCAGTGTTGTGGCATTGATCGCTTTGACCGAAGCCATGGCATTCCGCTCAATGCAGGGGATCTGGACCAGCCCGCCAACCGGGTCACAGGTCAGACCAAGATTATGCTCCATGCCAATCTCGGCAGCATTCTCAATCTGCTCATTACTACCTCCAAGCGCAGCCGTGAGGCCTGCAGCAGCCATGGAACAGGCAACGCCAACTTCTCCCTGGCACCCCACTTCAGCGCCTGAGATAGACGCATTCCGCTTATAGAGAACACCAATCGCTGCTGCCGTCAGCAGAAAGGTATAGACCCCCTGCTCGGTCGCCTTGGGATGCAGTTTACGATAATAATTGAGCACGGCAGGAATAATGCCCGCAGCCCCATTGGTCGGTGCCGTCACCACCTGACCACCGGCGGCATTCTCTTCATTGACAGCAAGCGCGTAGAGATTGACCCAGTCCAGAATACTGACCGGATCCTGATAGGATGATTCAGCCTGCTCCTGCAGGCGGCTCTTCATGGTCGGCGCGCGCCGTTTGACGCTCAGACCACCCGGCAGAATACCTTCGGTCCGGCAACCACGACGGATACAGTCCTGCATAACGTCCCAGATCCGGTCGAGGCCCTTGTAAACCTCATCCTCATCCCTGAGAGCCAGTTCATTGGCCAGAGCAATCTCAGCTATGGATTTGCCTGTTTCCCGCCCGATCTCCAGAAGCTCTACCGCTGTTGTAAACGGATGTGGGAGGGCCGCGACTGTCAGCTGTGGAGGTTCATTGCTGGTTGTCTCGTCTTCCGAAACCACAAAGCCGCCGCCGATGGAATAATAAATGCGTGAATCCAGCTCCTGTCCTTCGGCATCACGCGCAACAAACTTCATGCCGTTTGAATGAAACGGCAGAAATTCCCCAAACTTGAATTCAATAGCTGATTTCGGAAAGGCAACTGACTTGCGGCCGAACAGATTCAACTGTCCGGTTTCGTAAACCTCCGCCAATTTGCCAGGCACCGTCTCCGTGTCAATCAGATCCGGGCGCTCACCAAGCAGGCCGAGAATAGTCGCAGTATCCGTACCATGGCCAACACCGGTCAAAGCCAGCGAGCCATAAAGCTCCACCGTCACATGATCCAGTTTTTCAAAGAGGCCTGTATCATCCAACCGCTCACAATAACGATTTGCGGCGACCATTGGGCCGACTGAATGCGAGCTGGATGGCCCAATTCCAATCTTGAACAGATCGAAGACGCTGACGACTTCCTGGGTTTTCTGTTCCGTGTCCATACCCTGATATCCTTTGAAAGGAGAAAGAAGGCACGACACTGGCCATGCATTCCCGGCAACTGGGACACTAGCAAGACATGCTACGAAAGGATAACAAATTTCCGATGGGAAATTCCCTGTGGCCGACATGCATTTGACGCCACAGGGAAATTTTTATTCGGGAGGAGTGGTCTCCTCCCTGACTGGTTCGGCGATGCCGAAGCCTGTTAGATATTGCTGTCCGGGAATGAATCTTTCCGGCGTGCCATGAAGTCGATGAGAGCTTCATCAATGGCAACATCCAGTTCCGGAGCTTCATACTCAGCCAGCATCTTCTTCCATTTCTTGTTGGCACGCTGTGCCATATCAAGACGGCCATCCAGCTCCCACTGTTCGAAGGAGTTGTTGTCGGCAATCTCAGAACGGTAGAAACCGGATTCGAAGTTGGCCTGAGTATGAGCCGCACCAAGATAGTGACCGCCTGGACCAACTTCACGCAGGGCATCAAGTGCCAGCGCGTTTTCATCGGTCTTCACGCCCTTGGCCAGCACATGCATCATGCCGAGCTGGTCAGCATCCATGATCAGCTTCTCATAGGAAGAACAGAGACCACCTTCGAGCCAGCCAGCAGAGTGTAGCGCAAAGTTCACGCCACCCATCAGGGTTGCGGTGATCGTGTGCGCAGCTTCCTGTGCAGACTGAGCATCAGGCAGCTTGGAAGCTGTAAACGAACCACCGGAACGGAATGGCAGGCCAATACGGCGAGCAAGCTGGGCTGCACCGGCCAGAAGCAGAGACCCTTCAGGAGAACCAAAGGTCGGCGCACCGGACTGCATGGAGATGGACGATACGAATGCACCGAAAACAACCGGAGCACCCGGACGCAGCAGCTGCGTCAGAGCGGCACCAGACAGCGCTTCCGCATAAACCTGGGACAGCGTACCGGCAACCGTAACCGGGCTCATAGCGCCGGCAAGAATGAACGGTGATGTGATACAAGCCTGATTGTTGCGTGCATAGACCTTCATCGCACCCAGCATGGTCGCATCCCATACCAGCGGCGAGTTGGCGTTGATCAGCTGGATCATCACGCAGTTATTCTCGACAAAATCCGCACCAAAAGCGATTTTCGCCATATCGACGGAATCCTGTGCTCGCTCAGGAGCGGTAACAGACCCCATGAACGGCTTGTCAGAATATTTCAGGTGAGAATAGACCATGTCAAAATGGCGCTTGTTCACCGGCAGGTCGACCGGCTCACAGACTGTACCACCAGAGTGGTGCAGATATGGAGACATATAAGCCAGTTTGACGAAATTCCGGAAATCCTCAATCGTGCCATAGCGACGGCCACGGTCCAGGTCGGTCACGAAGGGAGGGCCATAGACCGGAGCGAACACTGTATTGTTGCCGCCAATCTGGACATTGCGCTGCGGGTTACGGGCCCACTGGGTGAATTCCCTCGGCGCGGTCTTTACGATTTCACGCAGAAGACCTTTCGGGAAGCGGACGCGCTCTCCGTCAACGTCAGCACCGGCGTTTTTCCAGATCTCAAGAACTTCCGGATCTTCACGGAACTCAACGCCGATTTCCTGAAGAATGGTTTCGCCCTGCTCTTCAACGCGGGACAGCCCCTCTTCATTCAGGTATTCCATCAGCGGAATTTCACGTGTGATGTACGGCACGGCTGCAACAGCCCCGCCCGACGTTCGCTTTTCCCTACGCGCGGAACGCCCGCGCCGCGCAGCCTGTCTGTCGGACATTTGTTTTCCTTAATTCACTACTAGTGCAACAGTTACCCTATAGTGACAAAGTTCCAATCCTGTTCTGCTCTCCGTGCGGCCTGCAGTTCTCTTAATTCGCCATTCCGCCGGTCACGCAGCATTTCAAGGCCTGAAACGATATTTTGCAATCCAATTCCGGGAAAAATGCAGAATAATTCTGCGCGCGGCAGGTTCACGGCTGATAACCCGCTCGTCTCTTTGTATAACCGGGCATGCTCAGGGGTTCAGTCAGACCAGACAACCCCCATAAAAAATGCCGGGGTCACAGCCCCGGCATCGTTTGTCAGTTTTGGAAATCCTATCAGGATTTCATACGGGCATTGGTCGGGTCGTAGAGAGCCTTCATGCCAACTGCTTCCACCTTGATCGGGAATTTCTGGTTGAAATACTCGATCTCCAGCTCACGGCCTTCTTCGCAATAGTCATGCGGCAGATAACCGAGTGCGATGTTCTTGTCTACGGACGGACCATAGGCAAAGCTGGTGGTGTAGGAGCGACGGCCCTTGCTGTCGATCAGCACTTCGTTGGTGCGCGGATCAATGATCGGGCAATTGCCCATCATGAAGCGGCGAACACCTTCCTGATCCACATCGTTGGTCACGGTCATGGTGCAGAGCAGAGCGGCCTGATGGTCAAGCTCACGCTGTGCAATATTGGCCGCTTTACCACGGAAGTCGGCAGCTTTGACCTTCGGACGGGCAAGACCTGCTTCAAGCAGGTTATACTCGGTCAGGAGGTCAGCATTCTGCAGACGCAGGCTCTTTTCCAGACGACGGCTGTTTGCGTAGGTCTCAACGCCGACCGGAGTGATGCCCAGTTCACGGAACATATCCCACAGAGCCAGACCATAGCTCATGGAGAAGTGCAGTTCCCAACCCTGTTCACCGACATAGGAGATACGGAAGCCTTTGACCGGCACGCCGCGCAGGGTGAAGTTTTTACATGCACCAAATCCGAAGTTTTCCAGATCCAGGCCAGCCGGGTCATCAGCCAGCTTCTGCAGGGTGGCACGGGCATTTGGACCCCAGACACCAATACAGCCATAATGATCTGTCCGGTCTTCAACAAAGACATCCCAGCCCTTGTCCTGAGCCATGCGGCGCAGATAGGTCGCATCACGGTTACCGGCATCACCACCATCGATCATCTGGAAGCGGTTCTCGCCCAGACGCAGAACGGTCAGGTCAGCCATCACACCGCCGGTGTCATCCAGGAAGTTGGTGTAAACACCTTTGCCGACAGCTGTGTCACCAGCCACTTTGGAGGAAGACACATATTCCATCAGTGTCGCGGCATCACGACCGGTCACATCGTAGATGGCAAAGTGAGACAGGTTCACCATGCCGATGTTCTCGGAAAGCTCCAGATGCTCGGCATTGGACACACGCCAGAAGTGACGATTGTCCCACTCATTCAGGCGCTCAGGCACACGGTCTGCATATTTCTCAAGCAAATGGTCATTGCCTGCATAACCATGCGCACGTTCCCAACCAACGATTTCCATGAAGTGGCCGCCGAATTCCTTCTCACGAAGGTAGTAAGGTGCAGTCCGCAGATTACGACCCATGGAATACGGCTCGCGGGAGTGAACCGGCGGGTTGTAGATCTTGAACGCTGTTTCATAGCAGCGGTCGTAGATGTATTTTTCAGACTTCTGGATCGGGTAGTAACGCGCATAATCAATGCTGGCGTGATCGATATGGGTACGACCATCAGTCATCCAGTCAGCAATGATCTTGCCGGTTCCTGGGCCGTCTTTAACCCAGACGGAAACACCGTACCAGAGACCGCGGACATCCGGAGATTCACCGATGGACGGACCACCGTCGGCTGTCACCTGAAGCAGACCGTTGAAGGAGTGCTTTTCGTTGTAGCCGAGTTCACCCAGGATAGGTGTCAGCTCCATGGCACGCTCAAGCGGCTCGATAACCTGTTCCATCTCAAGGTCACGCTGGGACGGAGACAGACGGGCCTGTTCCTTCTCGAGAATATCGCGCGGGTGAACCAGACGCGGCTCTTTCTCTTCGTAGTAACCCCATTCAATCTGGCCACCTTCAGTGGTACCAGCAGCGCCAGTGTCGCGCAGATATGCAGAGTTACCCTGGTCACGAAGCAGCGGGAAACCGATTTCCTTGCCAGTACCTGCGAACTCATCATACGGACCAAAGAAGGTCAGCGGGTGATCAACAGGCATAACCGGCAGATCTTCACCAGCCATCTCAGAAATCAGACGACCCCAGAGACCGGCACAGACAACAACATGCTCGGTAGCAATGTAGCCTTTTTCGGTGTGAACACCCTTGATGCGGCCGTTCTCGATATCAAGACCGGTACAGGAGCAGTTCGCGATGGTTTCCAGTTTACCGGTTGCTTCTGCTTCCTGAACCAGTTCACCGGCAACAGTCTGAGAGCGCGGAACAACCAGACCAGCGTCCGGGTCCCACAGGGCACCCTGGATGTAGTCGGTATCAACCAGCGGCATCTTTTCCTTGACTTCCTCAACGGACATCATCCGGACATTGCTGCCGAACGCACGACCGGAGGTTACGCGACGCTCCAGCTCGCGCATACGCTCATCGTCGTCTTTACGAGCAACCTCGATACCACCGATACGCTCGTAGCGACCGCGCGCTTCAAAGAAGTCGATGCTGTACTTGGTGGTGAAGATTGTCATCTGATCATGAGCGGTCATGAAGCAGAAATCTGATGCATGACCGGTGGACCCGATGTCGGTTGGAATACCGGATTTATCGATACCGATAATGTTGTCCCAGCCACGTTCAATCAGGTGGTGAGCAACGGAAGCACCAACAATACCGCCCTGCCCGATAATGACGACCTTCGCGCTTTTTTGGAACTGCGCCATGGATACCATCTCCATCTTGGAAGATTATGTTTATGAGGAATTTGTCGCATTTGACTGAATGCGTTCCTTGTGGCGCAATGTTATATAGCTTGCGCGTCAAAACTACACCTATTCCGACGGTTTCTGGCGACTATTACGACGGTTTCTCATGACAGTGCATAATCAGCGACATCATTGGGGACACTGCCTGGACATTTGCAGCAGAACAGCCGGCTCCGACGGACATCAGAATTCAATGTCCAGTTAACACAAGAAGCTATACAGCTGAGATTCTTTCTGAATCTCCGCACATCCCCCGGAAACACATCCCCCAACAGTGCGGAACGCGCTGAAACAGCATGCCCCGACAAAAGGCACTGACGAAAGCCATTTGCCGACTACCGGCGTTTCGCTCTCCAGATTTCTTGAATTTATACAAAGATTAGTTTTTGATTTTTTATATAAAGATATCCTTATGTCTATCTATCAACTCAGTTCATGCCGTGCTATAAAATCACAGCATTGTTAATTATGGCGGTCCACGACCGACCTGAAGTTTGCCGACAGTCAGGAGGCTCCCGTGTCAAAGTTACAAGATCTGATTACCGAGAAAGGCGTTCTGCTCGCCGACGGCGCAACGGGAACCAATTTCTTTGGCATGGGACTTGAATCCGGCAACCCGCCGGAGGAATGGAACCTGACCCTTCCTGAAAACGTCAAGCGGCTGCATCGTGGCTTTATCGAAGCCGGATCGGATATCATCCTGACCAATACATTTGGTGGAAACCGGCACCGTCTGAAACTGCACGCTTTTGACAATCAGGTCGCTGAGATCAACAAGGCAGCCGTACGCATTGCTCAGGAAGTGGCCGCAGAAGTCGACCGAACCGTGATCATTGCAGGCTCCATCGGCCCAACCGGAGAACTGCTCGCCCCTCTTGGAGAATTGACCTATGAAGGGGCCGTTGACGCCTTTCGTGAGCAGATGGTTGCCCTGAAAGAAGCAGGTGCGGATGCCCTTTGGGTCGAAACCATGTCATCTCCGGAAGAGATGAAAGCTGCAGCAGAAGCCGCTGATGGCCTCGATATTCCCTTCGTGCTCACCGCAAGCTTTGATACAGCGGGCAAGACCATGATGGGCCTGTCGCCAAAGGGTCTGGGTGATCTGACAAAGGAATTCAAATGTGAGCCGGTCGCAATCGGGTCCAACTGTGGGGTTGGCGCGTCCGATCTCCTCGCAGCAATCTCCGAACTGACCGCCGCTTACCCGGATATCATTGTGGTCGCCAAAGCCAATTGCGGCATCCCGCAGGTTTCTGGTGACAGCGTGATCTACACAGGTACGCCGGAACTGATGGAAGACTATGTCCGCCTCGCAATCGATGTCGGCGCACGCATCATTGGCGGCTGCTGCGGCACAGCCTGTGAGCACCTGTCCAGAATGCGTTATGCCATGGATCATCATGAACGCGGCCCGCGCCCGAGCAATGAAGTGATTGCCGCACGGACGGGACCATTTGTGGCAAATCTCGCCAATTCCAACAGCGAAACGGAAGGCCAGGCACAGCCACGCCGCCGCCGTGCTGGAGGTCGTCGTCGCAGCGCCTGATCTGCCCCAGATTTGGACAGTCAAAGATACGAGAAACCCGGCATCACCGATGCCGGGTTTTTATTTTCAGTCGATCCGCCCAGGTTTTATGGTGTTGCCAGACCGGGGATTGGAACAACGGTGCTTGCTGCATTCCGAACCAGATCAGTAAGGCTCGACCCGACCCGGACAAGATTCTGGCCAACACCCGAATCTTCGGTCCGTCCATCAACCAGACGGGCCTGCCTGGCCAGACGCGGCAGGATATCACTGATCTCAGCGAACGCTGAATGGCCACTGCGATCGGCGGAATCAACATCGGTCAGATCCAGCAGAATGAGACCTTGTTCCGCAAGCGCATCCCTGTCCCGATAAGCACCGAGACGCGGAACGTCACCGCCAAGACGCTCAGACAGCTGCAGAGGCAAATCATCACCTGAAGCGATCAGCAGAATGGGGCTTTCAGGTTTTCCAATATCTTTCATCTGCTCCATAAAGACATTCAGATCGATATCCGGTGCGGCCATAACGACGGCCCCCCGTCGTCCACGGAAAGGATCCTGTCCCTTCAGTCGGGACTGACGCAAGGTTTCCATCAACAGCCAATTGCCCATGGAATGAGCCATGATGTGAACCTTGCCCCTAGCATGGCGGGCAGCCAATTCAATTGTCTTTTCAAGCCTGTTCCGCGCTGCCGTCGCACTGTTCAGGTCATAAAGATACAACGGTACTTCCCCACGTGAGGCCCAGCTGAAATGAAGAGCGGTCCCCGGAAAACCGGAATCGTGCACAATCTGAGTGAACCGATAAAGACCCTCAGCAAAATGCGTGTTGTATCCATGTACAAAAATCAGAATATCACCAGAGCCCTGTTGCACGTCATGGATCAGATTCCGTGAGAAATCACGCGTCGACAAATGTCCCGCAGCACGTACGGTAAAGGCCTCCTGCGGATTGCCCGGATAGGTACTTGGCCACTCAATTTTATCGGTCTCATGCCCCGGAGGCACGGAGATGTGAAACTGTGCGAAATTAAGCCCTTCGGCCCGCTCGCCGTTGAAGTAAGTCCCGCGCCGCTCATCGCGCTGTCGCGAGCTCGCAACAAAGATCGTATGAAGAGAAGCCCCTGTATCAGGGTGCAGACTCGTCAGCAGGGCCCCACTTTCAGGACGCCCCCGCGCGCACCCCGACAGCACAAGAGCTGAGAGAAGAATCAACATCCAGTTTCGTAAAACAGAGCCAGACATCATGATTGCCAATCTCTTAGAGACATTCACAACACCGTCGCAAGCGGAGCAGCGTAACGTGCAAAGCTATCCGCGTTTCTTGAGCGCAGGTTCATAGATGCGCTGCGGTGGGATATGCAAGGTGCAGGTTTCCCCGATTTTCAGCATACCTTCCCGCTCAACCCAGGCTGTGACCCCGCGCTTGTTAATGGCCGCTTTGGGAAAGCCCATTCCCTTACCGGGATGTTTCTGCTCAATCAAAGATGCCGGATAACGGCAAGGCTCATTCTCCATATCACAGACAAGAGAAACACCATTCTCGAAAATCAGGCGGGAAGAAGGTGGAACCAGTGTGAAATCCGGAATACCCGACAGAACCAGATTGGCCCAGACCCATTCAGGCTCAATGCCGGGAATCTCAATCGTCGAGGCCACGCTTGCCATTTCTTCCTGAGAAACAATGGAAATCTGACGCGTGTTACGAATTTCCGTACCCACCGGATATTGCCTCTTCACCCTCACACAGGATGGACGGGTCAATCCACCATGCGCCTCTCCTTCAAAACCTGCATAGGTGACAGAGACTTCATCGATCCGGTCAACAGCAAAATCCTGTTCCCGGTCACGGTTGACCAGCAGACACTCAACTCGGCCTGTAATCGACGTCGGGCGTAAAATCACGAACTCAAATCCTTATGCTACACCAAAGGAACTCAGTATTGGCTCATGTGACTGAGCTTGCCCCCATACATCACTTTTAACGGCTAAACGAAAAAGGGGCGACCCGAAAGTCGCCCCTTCAATCATATATTATGACCATCTGTTACGGTCAGCGGACTATCAGGCAAATTCCCGCATATTCTCGAGCAGAAAGCGTGCCAGATATTCCGCAAAGGAATTCCGGACAAACAGCTTGAACTCAGGTTCATCACCGGTCTGGATGATGAGAACCTGTGCACGGGAATAAACGGTCTGTGCCGATTTTCCGACAGACCAGCACACCGGATCAATATCCAGCGGACAGCCCTTGTTCATCACCGTCCAGGCAGCTTCTCCTGAAAGGCTGAGCGTGGTGCGGTTATCTGACAGGTCCACAACGGAAACATGCTGATCGCCGAAAGCGGAAATCAGTGCACCCATGAGCGCTGCATCTTCTTCAGGAGCAACAATGCCCCATTCGTCTGGACCAAGCCAGACAGCGATGCGACGACCAGACCGGGACGTCGTATTCGGCTCAACCGGCAGATCAAGGCCAGTCGTACCCTGGAAAGCAGAGACAAATGCCGGATCATCGGCATTGCCACGTACGTTCAGCTGAACCAGGAACGCCTCTTCCCGAAGGCTGACCTTTGCAGATGAACCATTTTCCATCAGCGTCGTCAGATGGGCCAGTGGAGACCGCGGAGATGCGGCCGACAATGCTGCTGAATTAGCCATCTTTGCGCGCTCCTTCTTTGTCATAGAAGACCTGTCCGGTCACTTTGACAGCGTGATACTGACCACGAGACCAGGCGTAAAGGCGATCACCTTCCCGGTTGAAACCGTTCTTGCAGGTGGCAAGCGCGATGGAATGACCAAGCGCCGCACTCCAGTAAGACGAGGTCACGTGACCCAGCATCGGGATCGGCTTCGGTGCATTCGGATCTTCGATCACCTGCGCACCTTCGTCCAGAACCACTTTCGGATCTTCCGTCACAAGGCCAACCAGATGCTTACGGTCTGTCCGGGAGGTGTCCTCACGGGTATAAGACCGCTTGCCGATATAGTCTTTCTTGTTCGGAGAGACGATCCAGCTCATGCCCGCATCCTGCGGAGTGATGGTTCCGTCCGTATCCTGACCGGCGATGATGTAGCCTTTTTCCGCGCGCAGCACATGCATGGCTTCTGTGCCATACGGCGTAATGCCATGCGGCTTGCCAGCTTCCATCACAGCTTCCCACATGGCGAGGCCATAGCGGGTCGGAACGTTGATCTCGTAACCCAGTTCACCAGTAAACGAGATCCGGAAGACACGGGCAGCAACACCAGCCACTTCACGATCCTGAACACTCATGAACGGGAAGTTCTCAGTAGACCAGTCCTGTCCTGGAGCCAGAGCTTCCATCACCGCACGGGCTTTCGGGCCACCAACGGAAACCGTTGCCCACTGCTCGGTCACAGAGGTGAAGTAGACTTTCAGCTCAGGCCATTCTGTCTGGTGATACTCTTCCAGCCAGTCGAGAACACGAGCGGCACCGCCGGACGTGGTCGTCATGTGGAAGTGGTTCTCACCAAGGCGCGTGGTCACACCATCGTCGAAGATCATGCCGTCTTCACCGCACATTACACCATAGCGGCAACGACCGACGCCAAGCTTCAGCCAGGCATTGGTGTAGACGCGGTTGATGAATTCTGCGGCATCCGGACCCTGAATGTCGATCTTGCCCAGTGTCGAGGCGTCAAGGACACCAACACCATTGCGAACCGCCAGACATTCACGGTTGGTCGCGGCATGGATATCTTCGCCACCTTTCGGGAAATACCATGGGCGCTTCCACTGTCCCACATCCTCAAACTCAGCGCCGTTTTTCACATGCCAGGAATGAATGGAGGTGGTGCGGACCGGGTCGGACAGATCACCCAGCTCACGACCAGCCAACGCACCGAATGTAACCGGCGTGTAAGGCGGGCGGAATGTGGTGGTTCCGGTTTCCGGAATGGAGCGACCAACAGCTTCCGACAGGATTGCCAGGCCGTTGATGTTGCCGGTCTTGCCCTGATCGGTACCAAAGCCGGTCAGAGTGTAACGCTTCATATGCTCCACAGATTCGAAGCCTTCGCGAGCGGCCAGACGAATGTCGGCTGCCGTTGAATCGTTCTGGAAGTCGATGAAGTGTTTCTTCTTGGAACGGCCCACAGGGCTGTCCGTCGGGATCAGCCATGCAGCGGTTGGCAGGCCTGCATCGGTTTCTTCAGATGCCGGAGCACCAGCAGAAGATCCGTCGCCGAAACCTGCAACCTGGGCAGCTTCAGCACCAGCGGCATCACCGCCGGAGAGACAGGAACCCAGACCGAATTCACCATTTGCACCGCCAACAGACGCACATTTCTGAGCATAGAGAGCAGGTACGAAACCGGCTTTCTCGTCATCATAGCGCAGCTTGCCCTGAGACTGGCTGAACAGGTGAACAACCGGGCTCCAGCCGCCGGAAACCATCAGAAGGTCACAGGACAGGCTGATTTTGGAGCCGGAGACATCCTTGCCGTCAAAGGCCATCACTTCAACGCCGGTGACTTTCTTCTTGCCGTTGGTCGTGACAACGCCATAGCCGTCCATGATGCGGATGCCGGCAGCACGAGCCTGCTCAACAAAAGCACCGGTCGGATTCTTGCGGGTATCGACAATAGCGACGATCTCGGCACCAGCCGCCTTCATGTCCAATGCGGCTTCATAGGCGCCGTCATTGTTGGTGAAGACAACAGGCTTTTTACCAGCCAGTACGCCAAAACGATTGGCATAGGTCTGGGCACCGGAGGCAAGCATGACACCAGGACGGTCATTGTCGGCAAAAACCAGCGGACGCTCATGAGCACCGGTTGCCAGCACCACACGCTTGGCGCGGAAGTGCCAGACGCGCTGACGGACATTATCCGGAGATGACGCTTCGCTGGTATGATCCAGACGACGCTCAAGACCAATCAGATAGTTGTGGTCGAAATAGCCGAAGACCGTCGTGCGCTTCAGGACAATCACATTGTCCATTGCGTCCAGCTCTGCAGCAACCTCGGCCGCCCAGTCAGAACCGGCCTTGCCATCAACCGTACGGTTGACGTTCAGAAGGTAGCCGCCGAATTCCTGCTGCTCATCCGCGATAACCACGCGAGCACCGGTTTTGGCAGCAGCCAGGGCAGCCTGCAGACCGGAAGGTCCGGCCCCAACGACCAGCACGTCGCAGTGACGGTGGATATGGTCGTAATAATCGGGGTCCGGATCTTTCGGCGCCACGCCCCAGCCGGCAGCTCTCTGGATCGCAGGCTCAAGCACATTGTGCCAAAGCCATGGAGATCCAAACATGGTCTTGTAGTAGAACCCGGCAGCAAAGAACCGGTGGAAGACACCATTGATCGCCTGAACATCAAAGTTCACAGACGGCCAGCAGTTGACACTGGTTGCGACCAGGCCATTGAACAGCTCAATCTGTGTCGCCTTCGGGTTCGGTTCTGTCCGGTCACCGGTGCGAAGCTGAACCATTGCGTTCGGCTCTTCCGTACCGGCAGACATGATGCCGCGCGGACGGTGATACTTGAACGACCGGGCAACAAGATGCACACCATTGGCCAGAAGGGCTGATGCAAGCGTATCGCCTTCATACCCCTGATAGCTCTCACCGTTAAAGGTGAACGACAGGGATTTGGTCCGGTCGATACGACCGCCCTCTTCAATACGATATGACTGTGTCATCAGGCTTTCTCCTTCGCAGCCCGAAGCGCATCCAGGTCAGGACGCTCATCGTCAATCTTGTAAACCGCAAGGATCTCGTGGCTCACCGTGTCACGCACGGCATTGAACCAGCGACGGCAACCCTGGGCGTGCATCCAGCGTTCCTGATGCAGACCTTTTGTATTGGTCTTCATGAACAGGAAGTCGGCCCATTCCTTGTCATCCAGAGCTTCCGGGTCTTCCGGACGCGCGATGTGCGCCTCGTGACCATAGCGAAACTCGATTTCATCACGTTCCCCACACCAGGGGCATTTGATCAACAACATCGTTCAGCCCTCCTTAGTGAGCAACACCGGCAGCGCCGTGTTCGTCGATGAGGTAACCGGTTTCAAACCGGTCCAGTGTGAAGCCCTTGTTCAGCTCATGCGGCTCATCATTGGCAATCGTGTGGGCATAGACCCAGCCGGAACCCGGGATAGCCTTGAAGCCACCGGTACCCCAGCCGCCATTGATGTAGAGACCCTGAACCGGAAGCTTGGAAATGATGGCAGTCGCATCCGGGCAGGTATCAACAATACCGCCCCACGTCCGCATCATCTTCAGGCGTGAGAAGATCGGGAACATCTCAACAAGCGCGTTGATCTGGTGCTCAATGATGTGGAAGGAGCCACGCTGACCATAGGAGTTGAATGCATCGATACCGGCACCGATAACGAGCTCACCCTTGTCGGACTGGCTCACATAGACGTGCACGGCATTGGACATGACAACACATGGATGAACAGGCTTGATCGGCTCAGACACAAGTGCCTGAAGCGGGTGGCTCTCGACCGGCAGACGAATGCCAGCCATGTCAGCCAGAACAGACGAGTGACCAGCCACACAGATCGCAACCTTCTTGGCCTTGATCGTGCCCTTTGTGGTCTCAACGCCGGTAACCTTGCCGCCATCACGCAGGATATTGGTGACTTCACATCCCTGGATGATATCCACGCCGCGCTGGTCAGCACCACGGGCATAGCCCCACGCAACCGCATCGTGACGGCCAACACCACCGCGCCGCTGCAGGGTCGCACCCATAATCGGGTAACGCAGATCCTTGGACGTGTTGATGATCGGGCAGAATTCCTTGACCTGATCGGCATTCAGCCATTCGGCATCAATACCATTCAGGTTGTTGGCATTCACACGACGAACCGAGTCACGAACATCCTGAAGCGTATGCGCCAGGTTCATCACGCCGCGCTGGCTAAGCATGATGTTGTAGTTCAGGTCCCGGGACAGGCCTTCATAAAGCTGCAGGCTCTTCTCATAGAGATGAGCACTTTCATCCCAGAGATAGTTCGAGCGGATAATGGTGGTGTTACGGCCGGTATTACCGCCGCCAAGCCAGCCCTTTTCCAGAACCGCCACATTGGTGATTCCGTGCTCTTTAGCCAGATAGTAAGCCGTTGCAAGGCCATGCCCGCCGCCACCGATGATGACAACGTCATACTCGGATTTCGGCTCGGGGCTACGCCATTGACGCGGCCAGTTCTCGTGGTAGCTCAGCGCATTGCGCGCAAGCGAAAAGATCGAATAGCGCATTCTGTGTCCGCCCATTCAAGGAAGTATCGCGGACACTAGAGCCGATAATCAGTAAAATCGCTTCAATGAGCGCGACCATCAGGTGCCGCAAATGCGACATCAATGCACAAATCCGACATGAATACGGAGATTCAACCAAACAAGAGGAATTACTGCAGAGACCGACGCTCTTCACTCGGCGTCCGCTGGAAGTGTTCCCGATAGCACTTGGTGAAATGGGAGGCGGAAACGAAGCCACAGGATATTGCGATCTGCAGGATCGGCTGACTGGTCTGCCGCAGCAGAGATTGTGCTTGCTCCAGGCGGAGACGCAGATAATAGCGGGTTGGTGTACAGCCGAGATATTTCTGGAAAAGACGTTCCAGCTGACGGGACGACAGGCCCACAGTCGAAGCCAGTTGCGAGCAGCTCAATGGATCCTCAATAGAGTTCTCCATAATCTGCACCACATCCAGCAGCTTGCGATGAGTAATGCCCAACCGGGCGCGCAAATCGATTCTCTGCGCTTCCTCGCCTCGACGAATGGAATGGTGCAGACTCGATTCGGCAATAGCCATTGCCAGACGGTGACCATGCTGAATAGCAACAAACTGCAGCATCATATCCAGTGCAGCAGTTCCACCGGCGCAGGTATAGCGATTCCGGTCCACTTCATAGAGTTCGGACGAAACATCAATATCAGGGAACTCTTCCCGGAAGGAGTTGATGTTCTCCCAGTGGATGGTGCAGCGATAATCGTTCAGGAAGCCAGCCTTTGCCAGATAATAGCTGCCGGTACAGACCGAGCCGATGGACGACCCGCGCGAAAGCAGGAAGCGCAACTGTTTGGCCAGAGCCGGATGTGACTGGACACGTTCCACATTCACCCCTGCGCAGACGAGAACGAGGTCTGCACGCTCAATGTCCGCAACAGATCCATCCACATTGATGGACAGGCCATTGCTGGCCATTACCGGTTCGCCATCAACAGAATAGACGCCCCAGTCATAGAGTCGTTTTCCGGACAGACGATTGGCAATACGAAGCGGCTCGACCGACGATGAAAACGAAATCATCGTGTAATCAGTCAAGAGAACGAACGCGATAAACTGACGGTCCAGATCTTCGCTACTCTGCACTATAAAACCTCCGCGCTCAGCCCCGGAACGGGCTGGCGAGATATAACATTATGCGATCCGTGCACCCTCTGCCAAGAGATGTGGCACGGTGTCAAGACTGATCACTACCCTAAAAGCCTTTTGACGAAGTAAACTTATTCACTAAGCGACATAAAAAGTCGACCTCAATAACAACGAGAATTGCGATCAACCACTGGCGCGGTTACGCTGACTTCAATCAGCCTTCCCATTCCGCGATCAGGCGGGATAAGACATTCAGGAGAGAATTTTCATGAAACTTGTGCGGTTTGGACCTCCGGGTGAAGAAAAACCGGGCCTGCTGGACGCGGACGGCGTCTTGCGCGACCTGTCTGGCATCATTCCAGATGTGGCGGGTGCTGTCCTGCTGGACGAAGAACTGCAACGCATCCGCGATCTGGATCACGCAGCACTGCCAGCCGTCGAGGGCTCTCCACGCCTTGGCCCGTGTATCGGTCAGGTTGGCAAAATCGCATGCATCGGTCTCAATTACTCCGACCATGCGGCAGAGACCGGCATGGAAGTTCCCCGTGAGCCCATCCTGTTCATGAAGGCCACATCTGCAATCACCGGTCCGGATGATGGCATTGAAATCCCGCGCACCTCAGAGAAGACAGACTGGGAAGTGGAACTTGCGGTCGTCATCGGCAAGCAGGCCAAATATGTCAGCGAAGACGACGCCATGTCTCATGTGGCGGGTTATTGCGTCATCAATGATGTGTCCGAGCGAGATTTCCAGGCCAAGCGCAAAGGACAGTGGGTCAAGGGTAAGTCAGCCGACACATTCGGCCCGCTGGGGCCCTGGTTTGTCACCCGCGACGAGATTGCCGACCCGCAGGACCTCAAACTGTGGTGCAGCGTCAATGGAGATATGCGTCAGGACGGCTCCACAAAAACCATGGTCTATGGCGTCAGCTTCCTCGTCTCCTACCTGTCTCAGTTCATGAGCCTGCAGCCAGGTGACATCATCGCCACAGGAACCCCTCCCGGTGTGGGCCTTGGCATGGACCCACAGACCTTCCTGAAACCTGGCGATGTGGTCGAACTCGGTGTCGAGGGTCTCGGAACACAGAGACAGGTTGTCAGAGCCGCAGAGTAATAGCGTAACAGGCTACAGATTCACATGGCCAGTAACAGCGATAGCACACTCAGCAACAGGCAGGCGCGGCGTATCGCGCTTGCCGCCCAGGGCTTTCTGCCCCAGCGCCGTTCTCTCAAACGGTTCGACAGGCGGCATCTGGATGACGTGTTCAAGCACACCGGCCTGCTGCAGATTGACTCTGTCAATGTTATCGACCGGGCTCACTATCTGACGCTCTTCGCCCGCCTCGGGGCCTATGACAAGAGCTTGATAGACAAAGCTGCCCATATACCGGGCAAACGTGACCACTATTTCGAATATTGGGGGCATGAAGCCTCTATCCTGCCCGTGGAGCTCCAGCCGCTGCTGCGATGGCGCATGGAACGGGCCCGGAATTTTCGTGGCCTCTGGCGCGGCATTGCAGACTTCGTGAAAGAGAACCCGCACAAGCTGAAAGCCGTTCTGGATGAATTACGGGACAACGGCCCGAGTGGTGTTTCAAACATCGGCAAGGATGAACAGCGGACATCACCCTGGTGGGGTTGGCATGACACCAAAATCGCTCTCGAGTTTCTGTTCTGGACCGGAGATATCACATCAGCCGGTCGTCATAATTTCGAGCGCATATATGACCTGCCCGAGCGAGCGCTCCCATCAGACATTCTCAACACGCCAACACCCGATGAGCCCGAGGCCCACCGGGCCCTCATGACAATCGCAGCCAGATGTCACGGGGTTGGCACAGAAAAAGACCTCCGTGACTATTTCAGACTGGACGCGGTGGATGGCAAGCGGGCCTGCCAGGAACTGGTCGAAGAAGGCACGCTTGTTCCCGTTCATGTGGAAGGCTGGTCCCATCACGCCTATCTGTACAAGGACGCACGTGTTCCGGCCCGCGCCAGATGCCGGGCCCTTCTCGCCCCCTTTGATTCGCTCATCTGGGAGCGCAGTCGTACGGAGCGGCTGTTCAACTTCTTCTACCGTTTGGAAATCTATACGCCCGAACCAAAACGGCAATATGGCTATTACGTCCTGCCTTTCCTGTTGAACGACAGTCTGGTCGCACGAACAGACCTCAAAGCCAACCGTCAGGACAGCATCCTTGAGGTTCGTGCCACCCATAGCGAGAAAGGAATCGACCAATCAGTTGTTGTTCCGGCCCTTGCGGAAGAGCTTTCTCTGATGGCCAGCTGGCTGGGGCTTGACGCCATTCGAATTCACGAGAAAGGCGACCTGAGCACCGCTCTCTCAAAGGAAATTCACACCTGAAATCAAGCCTCTGGCAAGCCGTGCGGATTCAAATACGCAATCCCTTTAACATCAAGGCGCAAACGGAATCAGCACTTTAACTGATGGAAAATTCTGATTTTAAATCAGGATGATAAAACCAATTCCGAATTCTACCTCTCAGCCTCATTCATGAATGCCCGACCTGCTGATGAACCATCTGACGAGTACCCTTTTCCTGCACAAAGGGCAGAAGAGGCGTCAGGTTTGCGACCGCATCCAGCAACGCTTCCGTATTGTGCCCTTCACAGACCAGAAGTGCAGCAGCCTGGGCACTGAACCGGTCATCCCTGCGGATACACTGGATGACCCGCAACAAATGCCGCTCATGGTCGGTCACTTTGTGGCGGCAACACTTGCAATTGGGATTGTTAAAATGAAACCCGGTTCTGCGTGCTGTTCTCATGCGACTGAGCACGGCCATAACAGACATCCCAATGGCAGGACCGAATGTGTCACCGAAGAGGTGACACGCCTGCTCAAAAGCCACCTCCCAGTGCGGATGCTCCCGGTCGGCATAGGCCGTGCAAAAAATTCGGGCGACCTTCAGAAGATTTGTCTCAATCTCATCAAGCCTGGCTTCCTTGACGGTGAAGTCTTCTGCTGAGCTCCACTGCATGCGGCGTCGGTTGGTCATAGTCAGTTATCCGTTTGCAGCAGGCAGCTGCGGCCAGTGTAAAAAAGCGATAGAAGGAAGTCGGCATAATGAAACCGACTTCCTACGGGTCAGTTCTTCGCGTCTATGAATGAAAGCTAACTTGCGAGGAGACCGTCAGCCTCAACCTGTTCCCAGAGCCTCTTGAAAACCCTCTTCGCCTTGCCGCGCTGTTTGACAGCTTTGGCCGCTTCAAGATTGTGAGCAACGCCATCACCTTTGACGATCACGAGTCCCACCATGCCGAGAGAAACATGCGGCGTGCACATGTACCCATAGATACCGGGCTTCTCGAACGTGACAGAAATCTCCTGATTGATCTTGCCCTTCCAAGGCTCAGCGCCTTCAGGGATCATGCCCTTGATCGATGCTGAATTATGCCCTCGATTGGTCGGCAGAAACGTCACGGTATCCCCTGCTTCAACAGTCTGGATAAGCGGGTAGAATACATTGCGCATTTTGCGATGATCCGGATGCTTGTTCAGCATCTGCACTTCGTGAACTGTTGGCGCAGCCAATGCGGGCCGGGCAATTGCCAGACTGGCCATACCGACAATCAAACTACGACGGTCAATCAAAAGGGTCATCGCGGACATCCTGTTGCGAGAGCAAAACAAACTGATTTGGTGAGTCAAAATCTTTCTTGACTTCAATAGTCAGCAATATCTAAAAACATGACTATACAAGTCAAGTTTTATTTCTCGCAATGGAAGGTGATTTTCGATGATGACCGCCCACCGCACTCCCGAACCGGTTCTGCTGGCTTATGAGCTGGAGGACACCGTCCGTTTCTATAAGGAGCAACTGGGCTTCTCGATTATCCATCAGGAAGACAGCGTTCTCGCCGAGAGAGATGACATGACAATCAGGCTGGGTGTTGTGAGCAAAGATGTGGACATATCCGGCATGACGGCCATTCTTCGCACGGACAATGTACGCGCGGTTCACACGGAATACAGAGCAACAGGCATCCCGTCTGTCACTAACCTGCTCACGACACGAAAGAAACCACTTCAGTTCTCGCTGAAGGATATCAACGGCAACTATCTTCTGTTTGTCGGGCCTCAGCCCGAACTGGCCATCCTGCCCGGCAGCCTGGCAGCCATCGCCCGTGACCGGCAATACGCATAGCCCTATAGTGCAAGACACCGCGATTGACACAAAGGAAGCCAGACAATGCCTCTCAATCCCCGGACCGAATCTGATTCCTTTGGGTCTCTGGAAATCCCCGCGAACATGTATTACGGCGCACAGACGGCCCGTTCTCTCATCAATTTTCCGATTGGTGGCGAGACCATGCCAAGACCACTGGTCCATGCACTCGGTATCATCAAGCAAGCCGCGGCCCGGACAAACCATGCTCAAGGTAAACTTGAAGCGACCATTGCCGATGCCATAGACGCCGCAGCGGCTGAGGTTGCATCAGGGAAGCTGGACGACCATTTCCCGCTTGTGGTCTGGCAGACAGGTTCAGGCACCCAGTCCAACATGAATGCCAATGAAGTGATTGCAAACCGGGCTATCGAACTGCTCAGCGGGGAGGTCGGTAGCAAAACACCTGTTCACCCAAACGACCACTGCAATATGAGCCAGTCGTCCAATGATACCTTCCCGACAGCAATGCATATTGCCGCCGCCCGAGAGGTGACCCACACCCTGATACCAGCTCTTGAACAGCTGAGACGGGCACTGGACGAAAAAGCCGCCCTCTGGTCACATATCATCAAGATAGGCCGTACCCACACCCAGGACGCCACGCCTCTGACGCTTGGCCAGGAGTTCAGCGGCTATGCAACCCAGGTTGAACAGGGGATAAAGCGAATTACGCTGGCACTGGATGGATTGTATGAGCTGGCCCAGGGTGGCACTGCTGTCGGCACCGGGCTCAACACCAAGGACGGTTTTGCCGAAGCCTTTGCAGCCGAGGTCGCGGACCTTACCGGGCTGCCTTTCCGAACGGCTCCCAACAAATTTGAAGCTCTGGCTGCTCATGATGCCTGTGTCTTTGCCCATGGAGCCTTGACCACAATCGCCAGTGCGCTGTTCAAGATAGCCAATGATATCCGCTTTCTGGGGTCCGGACCGCGCTCAGGCCTGGGAGAACTTTCCCTGCCGGAAAACGAACCCGGTTCCTCCATCATGCCGGGCAAGGTCAATCCGACCCAGTGCGAGGCAATGACCATGGTCTGCGCACAGGTTCATGGCAACCAGACAACCCTCTCCTTTGCAGGCAGTCAGGGGCACTTTGAGCTGAACGTGTTCAAGCCCGTCATGGGCTACGCGCTTCTGCAGTCTATCCGCCTTCTTGCAGATGCCTCGGTCAGTTTCGCAGACCGTTGCATCGCCGGGATTGAACCGAATGAAGAGAACATTGCGCGCCTGATGGAGCGATCCCTCATGCTCGTCACAGCTCTGGCTCCTGCTATTGGTTATGACAGGGCAACCGAGATTGCGAAATATGCTCACAAGAATGGAACCACACTCAAACAAGAAGCGCTGCGGCTCGGCTATGTCAGTGATGAGGACTTCGACCGTCTGGTCAAACCGGAACAGATGATCGGCCCCTCATGAGGTTCCAGAGCCCTATTGCGCAGTTATTTGACAGCAGCCGGATGCAGCTCCCTCAACCTTTGGGCTGGAGCGATCCGGAGCAATACAGTCAAATTCCCAAAATGCCTGGAGCCTACCTGCTGCTGTTGACCTTGAATGAGCCCACCACAATCCTGCGCCCGAAGGCGACAGAACTTCCCGCCGGTGATTATGTTTATGCAGGCAGCGCGAACGGGCCGGGAGGACTTCAGGCACGTCTGGGGCGTCATCTGCGACCAGACAAAAAAGCACGCTGGCACATCGACCATCTGAGCCTCAGGGCAGCAGCTCTTTACGGTGCCTGGTACACGGATCAGACAGAATGCCAGTTACGGGAAGCTCTACAGGCGACCGGACTGTTCCAGATCCCCTGCCCCGGCTTCGGAAGTTCGGATTGCAGAACCTGCCTGAGCCATCTCCTACGCTGGCAGTCCCGAGAACGTCCACTTTAAAGCGCCAGACCTTTAACATGAATTGGTAGCGCTGCTTTAAAGGTTAGTTTTTGCGCGAGCTTTTATCTGAAAAGTCTATCAACTTTTCAGAAGCACGCTGTAAAAAGGGCAGCTGAAAGCCACCCTTCTACAATTTGCAAATTTTCGATTTTAATCAGACACCCACAGCGTGAGGCGCTGACTTTTCACGTCGGGTCACCAGCTTGTTCAAGGCACTGACATAGGCCCGGGCAGAGGCAACCATGGTATCCGTATCAGCACTGCGGCCGGTGACCATCTTGCCGTCTTCTTCCAGACGCACAGATACATCAGCCTGCGCATCTGTCCCCTCGGTCACCGCATGCACCTGATAGAGTGACAGGGTTGCCTCATGCGGCATCAGGGCCTTGATCGCATTGAACGTGGCATCAACCGGCCCGTCACCGGATTCTTCCTTGGTCACATGATGACCATCCATATCCAGTGTGATGATGGCCTTCTGTGGCCCGCCTGTACCAGCAATCACGGTCAGTGCGATAACTTTCACCACCTCGCTGGCAGCTGAAACCTCATCTTCAACCAAAGCGTCAATGTCTTCATCGAAAATGTGTTTCTTCTTATCTGCCAGGTCCTTAAAGCGACGGAATGCATCTTCAAGTGCATTCTCACCCAGCTCATAACCCAGCTCAACCAACTTCTCGCGGAAGGCATGGCGACCGGAATGTTTGCCCATGACCAGAGAGGTGGATTTCACACCGACATCTTCAGGACGCATGATTTCATAGGTTTCGGCATTCTTCAGCATACCATCCTGATGAATACCACTCTCATGGGCAAAGGCGTTCTTGCCGACAATCGCCTTATTGTACTGAACCGGGAAGGCAGACACGGCAGAAACCAGTTTTGAGGCACGCATCAGGTATTGTGGATTAATACTGGTCTCGTAGGACAGACGATCGCCACGGGTACGGATTGCCATAACGATCTCTTCCAGAGCCGCATTACCGGCCCGTTCACCCAAACCGTTGATGGTACACTCGATCTGGCGGGCACCACCAGCAACGCCGGCCAGAGAATTGGCAACAGCAAGTCCCAGATCATCATGACAATGCACCGAGAAAACGGCTTTATCTGAATTCGGCACACGCTCTTTGACCATTGCAAACAGAGCCTGATATTCCTCCGGCACCATATAGCCGACTGTGTCCGGAATATTGATCGTGGTGGCACCGGCATTGATCGCCGCTTCCACACAGCGGCAGAGGAAGTCATGATCGGTCCGCGTGCCATCTTCCGGAGACCATTCCACATCGTCCACCAGACTACGAGCACGGCTCACGCTTTCGATGATTTTCTCGTAAACCGTCTCAGGCTCCATCTGCAGCTTGTATTTCATGTGCAGGGGGCTCGTGGAAATAAACGTATGAATACGTCCGCGCTCAGCATGCTTGACTGCTTCACCGGCTCGGTCGATATCACGGGACGCAGCACGCGCCAGACCTGCAACGGTGGCCCGCTTCACACGCTTGGCTATCTCGCTGACGGCCTCAAAATCTCCGTTTGATGCAGCAGGAAAACCGGCTTCGATAATATCAACGCCCATCTCATCCAGCAGTTCAGCAACCTGAATCTTTTCTTCAAGTGTCATTGATGCGCCCGGGGACTGCTCACCATCCCGCAAGGTGGTATCAAAAATCAGAACGCGGTCTTTTTCCTGAGAAACTGTCATGGGTCTTGTCCTTCGTCGGTCTGGCCGCCTCGCGCACGTTTTGGCATCAGCCAGACACTATAATCAATCTGGTTCGCTAATTCGTCATCCCCTAAGTGCTCGCCTCGCAAAAAGGCTGCCAGCGCTCAGGGGCACCTAAGAAGAAGGAGGTCTAGAAGAAGAGCAGAACGAAGAGCACCGCCAGCCGGGGCGGTGGCAGGAACACAGTTCGCAAAATGTTGCGCGGTCTGGGTCATCAGTCTTTCGTTCGTCAGCAGTACGCGCTTCGCGCACCCTTCATGTATATCGAGAAACTCTTAACTGAATTTCAAACCGAGGGCAAGCCGGGTTTCAGAAGGCTTAGAGCCGCATCAAGAGGGCCCAGGATCGACCTCGCTTCTCATCAGGAAACAGATCAACAACCCTGCTCATGGACAGCTGTGCAAGCACGACCAGCCTGGCCTCTTTCAGCTCATTCCGAGCCCTGTCGGCAATCCGCTCCAGATAGAGGTCAATCCGCCCGGAGAGAAACAGATCCCAAGCCCCATCAACACAGGACACCGAGATATCACCCGTACGATCAGTGGCACGGAACGCCGCCTGAAAAATATCCTCAGTGGTGTCTCGCGTCGAGGGCGCAGCATAGAGAACAGAAACACGCCCTCCACAATCGGCAGCCAGCCCGGCCAGAACCCGATCAAGCCTCAGGACATCATGTCCTTGCCCGGCCAGGTCATCCGCAACAGGCCCCAGTGAGGAACAGGTGCAGATCAACCGGGATGAAGACAATTCGTTTTCAAACGCAGCGCGAACATCTGTCCGAAGTTTCTCGTCCAGTCCGTTCAATGTAACAGCCCGCGCAAGAAGGTCCGGGCGCACAACATGAGCAACACCTGCCGGGTCCGGCAGTATGCCCTTGATCAGATCCGCATTGGATTCTGCGGTATGAAACCAGATATCAGCCAAGATAGCCTCTAAAAAGAGAATCTCCCCGGAAAATCTTCCGGGGAGAACCATTCTGTTCGTGTTGAGCCGACTTACTTCTGGCTCTTGATCTCAAAGCGGTCCACGATACCAGTCGTGTCACCTTTCCGACCGTCCCACTGTCCCATTGCCAAAGTCGGCTTGCCTTTCGAGCGGATCAGCGTCAGTTCTTCCGTGGAAACATCAAACGTGTCCTGCTTGAAGTTCGCGAAATATTTCCGCCCGCGCTTTGACAGCGTAACGGCACTGGGGTTCTCTGCCAGGTCTCCAAGGAGCTTGTTGACATCGGCTTTGGAAGCATTCCCCCAGCCACAGCCTGAGCCGAGAATATTAGCCTGGAAGCTTGATTCCTCACCTTTCACGCGCTTGATGATGCTAACGCCAACCGCTGAACAGTGACCGGTATTGGTCCAGAGGTGAGCTGCAATGAAGTTGTCCTTATCTTCATAAAGGCCAACCCAGCCGCTGTCTCTGCCTGTCGCCATATCGAAGGTACCGGTCATTGTCATGTCCCAGTCACCACGCGGCGGCTTGGACTGCCACTGAACGATATTCTTGGAATTCTGCTCACGCAGACCGGAACGGCCTGAGTTAACCAGGATCAGTTCACCATTATCGACAACGTAGTTGTCCTGATCTTCATTGATCACAACCCAGTGCTCGCCAAGTGCCTCACCTTCAAATTCATCCAGGAAAACACTCTTTGCAGCTGGTCTAACTGGCTCCGGTTCAGGCTGAGGTGCAGGTTCTGCGGCAGCAACAACCGTTGCATTAAGCGCATCACTCAATGTAGAAGCATCAGCGGCTGCCAGATACTGACCACCCGTATTATCAGCAAGACAAGAGACCTGCTTGCCTTCCTCTTCCGAGAGGCCAAAGCCGATAACATGTGTTGTGAAATTGGTGCCTGACTTCTCGAGTTCATGACCCAGTGCGCACGGATCCTGATTGCAGGTCTCAAGACCGTCAGTGACCAGAACCACCGTCGCAGCCTTGTCTTCGTAACCGAGATGATTGGCCGCTTCACGAACAGCAAGTGTCAAAGGTGTCTTGCCTTTCGGCTTGATCGCATTGACCTCGTTGCGGATAGCGGCGCCGATATTCTTCTGCGGTGGCATAACCAGCTCGATATCATCGCACTGATTCTTGTGGCGATGGCCATAAGCCATAAGCCCGACCGCACGATCTTGCGGGATATTGCCGAGCACATCCGAGATGGTTTCCCGGGCAATCTCGATCTTGGCCTTGCCGTCAATCTGCCCCCACATAGAGCCGGATGCGTCAAGAACGAGGATGATGTTTTCATTACCATCAGCGGCCCGTGCCTGGGCGGACATGGTCAATCCAGCGCCCACAGCCAGAGCCGCAGTCGTCATAAGTGCCGTCTTCAGAATTGTCTTGGTCATTTTTTGCTCCATTGCCTTAGAAGTTTCAGATCTTCTGACCATCAGTCGCATCAAGCTTTGGAGAGGTTCAAAAAAAATTGCCTCGGAAGTTCTTTTTATTTCCAACAGCACAGTGAACGGATTGATATCCCAATATCTTAACTCCTGATTTTCCCGGGATTTCCCTTGCACCATCGGTACAGACTCCTTTACCTCCACTGACATATGGAAACCGGAATAGAACGCGAGGTCAAGAAATGTTGCAGGAAAATCGGGAAGCACTCGGAATGCTTATCCTGCGTCTGGGGCTGGCGTGGTTTATTTTTGTCTGGGCAGTAAACAAGTTCCTGGCGCCACAGCAATATGCCAATATCTGGAAGCATTTCCATGGAATAGACATAGGATCCCTGGCCAGCTATGGCTTCGGCACCATACAGATCATCATCTGCCTGATGGTATTTCTGGGGTGGAAAAGGCTCTGGAGCTATGGAGCGCTGGCGTTAATGCACGGGGTCACCATTGCCGTCATTTTCCCGAGACTGATTGATCCGTTCGAGATTTCCGAGCGCGGTTTCCCGGTCAATCGCAACTCTTCGATAGCCCTCGCCGTCTTTCTCGCCATGCTCGCCCTGTGGCTTCTCCGCCATCGGGACGTCTGGTCACTGGATGAGTGGCTCAAGGCAAAGGCCCGTGACTGAAGGCCCATACACTGATACCATCTCCCCTGACTATCATGATCAGATCGTCTCAGGGGTAAGGCCTTGCACAGCCAAAGACCAAGCCTGCCAACGGAAACACTGGAGAAATGGCAACGGGTCGTTGACCTGATCTCTGAACTTGCCAGAGTTCCGGCAACGCTGATCATGAGCACTGCTGGCGACAGCCACAAGGTCACTATCTCCAGTCATTCAGCGGGCAATCCCTATGAGCCCGGCCAGTCTTTCAAACTTGAAAAGAACCTCTATTGCTATGGAGTTCTGCAAAAGGGTGGAGAACTCTTTGTGGAAGATGCCCGCTGTGATCCGGACTGGATGGACAATGAGGACCTCTGCAAGGATGGCATGAGTTTTTACATTGGCTATCCCATCCGCTGGCCGGATGGTGGAATCTTCGGGACCATTTGTGTTCTTGATCGCAAGAAAAACGAGAAGGCCACCCTGTTCCGACGTGGATTACAGGAGTTCTGCGGTATTGTCGAAGATGACCTGGCCATGCTGCAAGAAGTAGAGCAGCGTAAACAGGCACAGACCGCCCTCAGACAGACCCTTGAAAGCCGTGACGCCACAATCAAAAGCCGGACCCACGCGCTTGAGGATGCCAATACGGCACTCCGTGTGCTGATAGAAAATGTTGAGACAACAAAGCGCGATGCGGAGCAGACAATCATCCGCCATATCAAGGACCAGATCCTTCCGCTTGTTGAAAAACTCCAGCTTCTTCAGCCCGACAATGACACCCAGCAGACATATGTGGAGATGATCAGAACCAGTCTCGAACAGATCACCTCAACCCTGTCATCTGAAGCCGAACAGGCTCTGTCCTGTATGACTCCGGCTGAGACCGAAATCATCCAACTGGTCCGCCACGGACGCACGACCAAGGAAATTGCCCGCATTCTGCATCGCGAGCCAAGCACAATTGACTTCCACCGCAACAATATCCGGCAAAAGCTTGGCCTGAACCGTCGTCAGAATCTTCGCCGCCACCTCTTGTCACTATCTCACTGAGATATCTGCGGAACTCATAGAGAATAAGGGGATTACCCCCATATTATTCAATCATTCTTCAGAGGATGAGCTTTCTGTCCAATCTCCTACCCTGATCATCCGGGCATTCGCCCAGCCATAACGGGAGGAGAAGTGGAATGGAAAAGGATCAACTGCAACCGGTATATGTTGACGGAAAAACAGAGGACATGCCGGAAAATCTGTCCCGGCGTTCATTCTTTATGGCCGCTGGCGCTGCTGGTCTCGGCGCTGCGGCGACCATGGCAGCAACCTCACCAACACAGGCCCAGTCCACAGACTGGACACAGCCCGGCAACAACAACCACGTCATTGAGCTGCAGAACGCGGACAGTTTTCCGGATGGAGAAGTCGGCATTGATTTCTACGGACATTGCGCCCTGAAGATTACGTCACCAGGTGGTGCAACCATTCTGTTTGATCCGTGGCGTGATGACCCGTCAGGGGCCTGGGGCCTATGGTTCAAGCAGAAGTTCCCGGAAACCCCGGTCGATATCACGATGTCGACCCATACCCATTTTGATCATGATGCAATTGACCGCCCCGTCTCAACCATGGTGCTCGATCGCATGGTCGGAACGTTTGAGTTCGCCGATCTGAAGATCACCGGTTTTGCCGACAAGCACGCCTGTGTCGCACCGGGCTGGTATCCATGGACTGATGCTCTGAAGGAATTCGGCGTTGAAGCCTGCCCGCCCAACAATGTGGGGCATATGGACATGGTGGTCTATGTGGTTGAGACCGGTGGTGTCCGAACCCTGATCTGGGGCGACAACAGGCCTGACCCGGGCCCGGAATTCTGGGAAGCGATTGGCCGTGTCGATGTGCTGACCTTACCCGTGGATGGCTCCCAGCACATCCTGTCTTATGACCAGGCAAACGCTATCGTTGACCGGCTGAAGCCGAATGTGGTCATCCCGACCCACTATCTGAGTGAGACCACCACCTATACCCTCTCAACACTCCAGCCTGCCGATGAATGGGTAAAGGCCCAGAAGAGCTTTACAATGCAGGACGGTGCAAGCCTGAAACTCGCGTCATCTGAAGTCGAAAAGATGCAGAGCGAATTTATCTATTTCGGCCATAACGCGCTCACAACCTGAGTCTCTCGTAATCAAGGGCTACTCATATAACACCCTCCGGAAGGGCAGAATAATCACCCTTCCGGAGTACTGGACCGTATCCCGAGTTTCCTATCGCCCGCTCACGCCCTGCCCCAGAGCAGGAAACCGGACAATCCGGAAGTTGCCGGTGGACGCATCCTTGCCACCATTCAGCACAGGAGAGCGGTGCAGTTCATTGACTGTTGCATAGACATATCCATCAGGTCCGATTGCAAATCCATCCGGCCAGGACAGGGTTTCGTCAGACTGGAACAGCACATCATAGCTGCCATCAGGCCGGGTCACACCAATCGCATTGTCCGTCATTGCCGTGATGTAGACATTTCCAGCCACATCTACGGTTGAGCCATCGGAAATGGGCTTGTCACCATAACGGACCACACGGCTTTCAAGCTCGGCATCACTTAGGGTTTCATTCAGCAGGTCGTCCGTGCGAACGCGATACATGGCGCTTGCTGTCATCGGCGCGAAATAGACCCAGCTGTTTGTCGGATCGACCGTAATCGGATTGACACCAATCTTGGCCGGATTTCCCCCAAGCAGAACTTCTTTGCCATCAATGATCATCGGTGTGTCTTCAGGCGTCGTGACCTTCGATCCCTCAAGCACACGCCGCGCACGACCCGTCTCAAGGTCCAGCACAATCAGGGCGGAGTTCTGCCCGTCTCCCGTATCCGAGATGTAGATCGCATTGTGATCCCGATCCACGGCCAGATCATTCAGGAAGGATGTGGGCCGCGTAACCGGCTGGCCCAGATAGTGGATTGCATGGAGTTTTTCGGTTCGGGTGTTCCAGCCGACCACACGACCAGCATGACCGTCCCCCTGTCCATCGAGCATCCAGAGAATTCCCTGTCGGTCAGCCCGGAGCCCCAGAACACCTTTCAACCCGTCGCCATCCTCTTTCGGAGCACGTGCCCAGCCCTCTGTGGGATAAGGCCTGGTTGACCCGTCTTTCATGACTTCAACCACCCGAAGCTCCGGGCCATAAAATTCATGAACGGACATGAACATCCGGCCATCAGGGCCAATCGCGAGATTACCCGGAGGCATAGCTTTCTCAAACTCCAGATAGGTTTCAATCTGTTGAGCCGATGCAGCCATCGCTGAAGGCAAAGCCAGGCCACATGCCACACATGCAGACAGCAGAAGTGATTTCATAAAATCCTCCATTCAGATTTGTGACAGCTAGCCTATCAATCGATTTTTTCTTATAAAGTGAGTGATATCTAAAATCAGAATTCGAAAATTTCGAATGTATAGCATTGTCGATCTTCAGACCTTCATTGCCGTCGCACGCCAGGGCGGCATTACCGCTGCCGCCTCTCATCTGCGCATTTCAGCGGCCACAACCAGCCATCGGATTGCCAAGCTTGAGGCAACGCTGGGCATCAAGCTCTTTCATCGAAACAGCCGCAATGTCACCATCAGTCATGAAGGTCTGATCTTCCTGGAGAAGGTTGAACCGATCCTTCTCCAGCTTCAGGAGGCAGAACAGGCTGTCGGTGTTGGAGAAAGTGAGCTGCGCGGACATCTTCGCGTCACCACATCGCCCTGGATCCTGTCACGGTTTATCATGCCGCATCTGGCTCGCTTCCGAACCCGCCACCCGGATCTGACCATCGATTTCCTGACCGTTGATCGTTATGTCTCGCTGGTTGAGGAAGGGCTCGACTGTGCCATTCGCGTCGGCAATCTGACCGATTCGTCACTCATTGCCCGCAAGCTCGGTGAAAGTGATCGGATTATCTGTGCCGCACCGGAGTTTCTCGACCAGCACGGCACCCCCGCCTCTCTTGATGATCTGGAAGATGCATTGTGGGTCTGCCTGCCCTGGCAAAGCCAGTTTACGGCCAGAAACGAGACCGGCTCAGCCCGCCGCCTGACAATCAGCAGAAGTGTGACAGTGTCCAACTCTGACATTCTCACCGATGCAGCACTTCAGGGCCTCGGCATCACAGTAAAATCCCGTCTGGCGGTTGCTCGTGAGCTGGCCGCTGGCAGTCTGGTGGAAATCATGCCCGGAGTTCTTGAGCCATCATCCGCTCCAATCTGGTTCCTCTATCCACCCAACGGTCGCAACAGCCGCAAGACCATGGAATTCAGCCGGCTGGTCCAGTCTGCCTTCAAAGATACTGTAACGGAGTTTCCCACTGCCGAGCCCGGCACGGACAATGCACAATGGTCATAGAAAAAGCCAAAACAGCGGATCTGGCTACCATAAAGATCTGCGCCAGACACGCTTATCAGATTTACATAAAGGATATCGGTCGGGAACCGGCCCCTATGGTCGCTGACTTTGCCGCACAGATTGCCGAGGGCATTATCCATGTGGCGCGGGACAACCGCGGCGCTGTACTTGGCTTCATCTGCTTTTATCCGCGCGATGATCACATGCATCTGGAAAATGTTGCGGTCAGCCCGGCAAGCCACGGTCTTGGCGTCGGCAAAGCTCTGATTTCTTTCTGCGAGGATCAGGCACGCAAGACCGGTCTTGAGGCTGTGGAGCTTTATACCAATGTCAGGATGACAGCCAACCTGTCGCTCTATCCTCACCTTGGCTATGTGGAGACCCACCGGATGCAGGAAGACGGCTTTGATCGTGTCTTCTTCAGGAAAGAACTTCGAGCACAATAGAAAAGCCCCCGGCACAGACCGAGGGCTCTCCACGTAATTCGGCAAAACCGGATTAGTTTTTCGCTTTGTCCACCAGTTTGTTGGCGGAAATCCATGGCATCATGCCACGCAGTTTTTCGCCGGTTTCTTCAATCTGGTGCGCATCATTGTTGCGACGGGTTGCCTTGAAGCTCGGCTGGCCAACCTTGTTCTCAAGCATGAAGTCACGCACGAAACGGCCGGACTGAATGTCGTTCAGAACCTCTTTCATGGCAGCTTTACACTGATCTTTCGGGACGACGCGCGGGCCGGAAACATACTCACCATACTCAGCCGTGTTGGAGATGGAGTAGTTCATGTTGGCAATGCCGCCTTCATAGATCAGGTCGACAATCAGCTTCACTTCGTGCAGGCACTCAAAGTAAGCCATTTCCGGCGCATAACCGGCTTCAACAAGAGTTTCAAAACCGTTGCGGATCAGCTCGACAAGGCCACCGCAGAGAACAGCCTGCTCACCGAACAGATCGGTTTCACACTCTTCCTTGAAGTTGGTTTCGATGATGCCGGAGCGGCCACCACCGATAGCGGAGCAATAGCTGAGACCCAGCTCAAGAGCATTGCCGGATGCGTTCTGATGAACGGCAACAAGGCACGGCACACCGCCACCTTTCTGATATTCACCACGCACTGTGTGGCCCGGGCCTTTTGGAGCCATCATGATCACGTCAACGGTCGGCTTTGGCTCGATCAGGTTGAAGTGGACATTGAGACCGTGAGCAAAAGCAAGGGCAGCGCCATCACGCAGGTTGGCATGGATGTGCTCGGCATAGATGTCTGCCTGATGTTCATCCGGGGTCAGGATCATCACCAGATCGGCCCATTTGGCAGCTTCAGCGATTTCCATGACTTTCAGACCGGCAGCCTCAACCTTGGCAGCGGTGGAAGAACCGGCACGCAGAGCAACGACAACCTCTTTGACGCCTGATTCATGCAGGTTCAGCGCGTGCGCATGTCCCTGGGAACCATAGCCGACAATGGCAACTTTCTTGTCTTTGATGATGTTGATATCGCAATCACGATCATAATAAACGCGCATAACCTGTCCTCTTTCTATGCACATCCGGGGCAAGCCCCAGTGGTTTACTGGCCGACCCTCTAAGAGCCGGAGTTTTGATTTGACCCTGCAGCCGCATCCGTGCAGCACAGCCGGTAGAACTGCGTCACGGCCTCGTCAGCCCGACGCATGAAATCCCGTTCGCTCTCTCTAAGACCTTCACCCAGAAGCATGCGAACGTGACAATCCCTGATCACCAACCCATAGAGAAGGCTGTATGCCTCATCCGGGTCATCAAATGACAGAAGCCCGCGCGACCGTCCCTCTTCCAGAAGGGTCCGCGCATTGGCACTGATCATCCGTTTACCGCGCTCAAGCAGCAAAGTGCCAAGCGCTGCCCCCTCACCGCCAGCCTGGCCAATCGCAAGCCGGTTTAGAGCCAGAGAGGTCTCGCCAAACAGAACGCTCATCAGCTGGGTAACAAATGATCTGAGCCGTGCCTGATAAGCCCGGGCATCACCGCCATCCGCCTCAGCGTCCGGAAAACCGACCTTCCCTGCCTGAAAGGTAATCACAGCTTCAAGCAGACCCTGCCTGTCACCAAACCATTTGTAGAGACTCTCTTTCGAGCAATTCGCGGCCCGCGCAAGCCCTGCTGTTGTCAGCCCCTTTTCCCCGCCATCCACAAGCAATTGCAGTGCCTTTTCAAGCACATCCGCCTGCCGGGAGGAAAATCTCTGCACTGTGTCTGCCCGAGCCTGGGAAAGTTCATCATTCCTTTTCCCGGAAGCCATATCCCCGTCAGAAATCTCAGAAGCATAACAAGACACAGGCTCGTCAGCCGCACGCAAAGCGGAGCCGTCCAAAGAGCCCAAGCCCTTCGTCGAACCATTCCCCGCATTCGCTGAACGCCCAGTCACAACCGCAATCCACTCACTTGAAAATCAAACGTACCGTACCGTACGGTTCTTATTTTTTACGGTAAGACAAGAGGAGTGTCAACAACCGGTACTATGGAAATCAACAAGTGACATGTCTGGGCGAGGAAAAGCGCTAGTCAACAGGTGCCAAACTCTGGATTTTACTGCAGAGAATCACCGCAGGTCCAAGTCTGCTCCTCACCCGCTTGAAACAAAAAATCAGTATGGTGAAGGAACAATCATCCCTTCACCATCATGCTGCACAAGCCCGGCAGTCAATCTGATCGTGCTCTGGCAGAGCTACAGAGCCTCACCGCCACGGCCAACAGCAACGACACCTGTACGGGCCACTTCGACAAGGCCCAGTGGCTCCATAATGGAGATGAACTGGTTCAGCTTATTGGTACGACCGGTTATTTCAAAGGTGAAGTGCTCCACTGTGGCATCGATGACACGAGCCTGGAACGCCTCTGCCAGACGCAGGGCTTCAATTCTGTTGTGGCCCTCTCCACGCACCTTGACCATCGCCAGTTCACGCTCCAGCGGACGGCCATCAACGGCATCAAGGCTCAGATTGGTCACCCGGTGCACCGGCACCAGGCGTTCGAGCTGATGGTGGATCTGCTCAATGATCATCGGCGTACCCGTGGTCACAATGGTGATGCGGGACAGATGATCGGCCTGAGACGTTTCCGACACGGTGAGCGAGTCGATATTGTACCCGCGTCCGGAGAACAGCCCGACCACGCGGGCTAGAACACCAGCCTCGTTATCCACGAGGACCGATAGGGTATGTGTTTCTTCACGCTGGGAAATTTCCTTCAGGAAATAAGCGGAGCCTTGCTGATTCATGATCTCACCCACCCTGTCTTAAACGAGCATCTTGCCATCTTCGCCAATGGCGTTTTCAATCGCCTCGTCATTGGCTTCATCCGGCAGCAGCATTTCATTATGTGCCTTGCCCGACGGGATCATCGGGAAGCAGTTGGTCAGATTGGCAACCCGGCAATCAAACAGAACCGGCTCATCACAATCAATCATCTCCTGAATGGCAGCATCCAGCTCGGATGGCTTTTCACAGCGAATGCCGCGCCCGCCATAGGCTTCCGCCAGCTTGACGAAATCTGGCAAAGCCTCTGTATAGCTCTCAGACAGGCGGTTGCCATGCAGCAATTGCTGCCACTGCCGCACCATCCCCATATACTGGTTGTTCAGGATAAAAATCTTGATCGGCATGCGATACTGAATGGCCGTCGACATCTCCTGCATGGTCATCAGAACCGATGCGTCACCGGCAATATCAATAACCAGACTGTTCGGATGGGCCACCTGAACGCCGAGCGCCGCCGGCAAGCCATACCCCATGGTGCCAAGACCACCAGAGGTCATCCAGCGGTTCGGCTCATCAAAACCGTAGAACTGAGCAGCCCACATCTGATGCTGCCCCACTTCCGTGGTGATGTAGGTATCGCGGTCCTTGGTCAGTTCATACAGGCGCTGGATGGCATATTGCGGCATGATGACATCATCATTGGCGGTATAGGCAAGGCAGTTACGCGCCTGCCAGCCCTTAATCTGAGCCCACCAGCTTTTCAGAGCCTGCTTGTCCTGCTCAACAGCAGAAGACCGCCACAGACGTACGATATCATCCATCACATTGCCAACGTCGCCGACAATCGGCAGATCAACCTGGATATTCTTGTTGATCGATGATGGGTCAATGTCGATGTGGATCTTCTTCGAACCTGGCGAAAACGCGTCCGTCCGGCCGGTGATCCGGTCATCGAACCGCGCACCAATGCAAACCATCAGATCACAGTCATGCATGACCATGTTGGCTTCGTAAGTACCGTGCATGCCCAGCATACCAACCCAGTTGTCGCCGGATGCCGGATATGCGCCAAGTCCCATCAGGGTAGAGGTAATCGGGAAGCCGGTCAGGCTGACCAGTTCACGCAGCAGCTGGGTCGCTTCCGGACCGGAGTTGATAACACCTCCGCCCGTATAGAGAACCGGCTTCTTGGCATTCGCCATCATCTCTACAGCCATCTTGATGCTGGCGAGATCACCCTTCACCTGCGGCTTGTAGGAGGTGTGCGACATGGACGGCTTCGGCCCTTCATAGGTGCCGGTAGCAAACTGAACGTCTTTCGGGATATCAACGACAACCGGACCTGGACGGCCGGACGTCGCAACATAGAATGCCTCATGCAGAATACGCGGCAGATCCGCAATATCCCGCACCAGCCAGTTATGTTTCGTGCATGGGCGGGTAATACCGACCGTGTCACACTCCTGGAACGCATCATTGCCGATCAAAGCCGTCGGAACCTGTCCTGACAGACAGACCAGCGGGATCGAATCAAGCATAGCATCAGCCAGTGGCGTGACCGCATTGGTGGCACCCGGACCGGATGTAACCAGCATGACACCCGGCTTACCGGTGGAACGGGCATAGCCTTCAGCTGCGTGTCCTGCACCCTGCTCATGCCGTACGAGAATGTGCTTAAGTTTGTCCTGCTGGAACAGCTCATCATAAATCGGTAGCACAGCACCGCCCGGATAGCCGAAGACGTGCTCCACACCCTGATCGATCAGAGCTTGAACAACCATTTCCGCACCAGTCATTTGCCGTGTCATCGTTCATTTCCTTATGCTTCGGCACATCAATCCAGTTCAAAAGCAAGGTCAGTCTGTTTCTTGTTCGCAAGCCGTGCCTGACTGTCGTCCGGCAACAAAAAAGGGGCCGTTTCCTGGCCCCTGGCTGCGCACTACCGATCCCGACAACGTCACGTTATCGCGGCAGCGCGCCTTCCCACTACGACAAGAATAATCCTGCTGAACATAAAGTCCTCACTTTGTTGCGGCGCAACTTAATCCGCCTCCTGAGAGGGGTCAACCCTCTTTTCCAAACATGTCCGAATTTCTTCAATTGTTTTTCGAAAATTGCGCGCGTCCAGTCTGACCCAGTCTGAAAACTGGTTCCGGAACCAGGTTCCCTGCCGCTTTGCATACCGTCGGGAATCACGCCTCGCGAGCTCGATTCCCTCCTCAAGAGAACAATCTCCGTCCAGACAGGGTGCAAGCTGCGGGACACCGATAGCCTTCATCACAGGCAGAGCCGGATCAAGGTTACGTTTCAACAGGTCTTCGACCTCCGAAAGCCCGCCCTCCTCGACCATTTGTCCGAACCGCGCATTGATCCGCTCGTAAAGAAGCTCCCTCGGCGGATCGAGTACAAAACGGGCAACCCGTTCAGCAGAAAGAAGTGGCGGGCTGTTCGGTTCTGACTGCCAGTCCGCAAGCGAGCGCCCGGTCTGATCCAGAACTTCCAGTGCACGGATTATTCGCTGACCATCCTGCGGCATCAACCGCCCGGCCATAACCGGATCGCGCTCACTCAGGGCATCAAAGAGAGCATCCTGCCCTTTGTCTTCCAGAAAGCTGCGCCAGTACTGGCGGACAGTGGGGTTAATATCCGGAATAGGCGACAACCCGTTCAAGAGGGCAGAGAAGTAGAGCCCCGTACCGCCGAGGATGATTGGCAGGCGTTGTTGCTGTCTGAGGCGCTCCAGCAGAGGTTTGACATCCGTCAGCCATTCACCAACCGAATAAGACTGCTCAGGCGCTACATGACCATAGAGATAATGAGGGGCCCGCGCTTCATCCTCAGAAGACGGACGCGCGCTGATAATACGCAGACCGGAATAGACCTGCATGGAATCCGCATTGATGATGACGCCATCAAGAGCTTCAGCCAGCGCCAGACCAAATGCGGACTTGCCGCTTGCCGTCGGTCCGGCTAACAAAATGGCTTCTATCCCATATTGGTTCATCACAAGGCTGTCTTCCCACTATGTCCCTTGTTGCAACGCTTGTCGCCGCTCCGAAATCCCGCGTGCTTGACCCGGACTTTGTCAAAAACCTTGACGCACTGCCCTGGATAACAGGCACCAAAACACTCAGCGATGAGCAGGCTCTGGATCTTCAGATAGCCGAAACGGAACAAAGCGAAAAGACCATTGAGGAGACAATCCGTCAGCTCTGCGGGAATCGCCCGGTGGATATCCTTGTCCAGCCACAGACAAACCGCAGGAAACAGCTCTTCCTTGCTGATATGGATTCAACCATGATCGGTCAGGAATGCATTGATGAACTGGCGGCCGAACTGGGACTGAAAGACCATATCGCTGCGATCACTGAACGGGCCATGCGCGGGGAAAT
Organism: Coralliovum pocilloporae; assembly: GCF_030845175.1. Classification (NCBI taxonomy): domain Bacteria; kingdom Pseudomonadati; phylum Pseudomonadota; class Alphaproteobacteria; order Hyphomicrobiales; family Coralliovaceae; genus Coralliovum; species Coralliovum pocilloporae. The sequence goes on from NZ_CP132542.1 coordinate 550,141, forward strand.
CGCCTTTGAACCGGCTCTCAAGGAACGGGTGGCTCTGCTGAAAGGGCTCGACCTCTCCGTCGTCGACACGGTCATTCGGGACAGGATCACACTGACGGAAGGTGCGCGCACGCTTATCCAGACCATGCGCCACCACGGAACATATTGCGCACTCGTCTCCGGAGGCTTCACGGTCTTCACCGACCGGATTGCCGGGATGCTGGGCTTCCATGAAAACAGAGCCAACATCCTGCACCACGAAGATGGCATTCTGACGGGAGATGTGGGACTGCCTATACTTGGACGGGATGCTAAGCGTGACCGACTGCTTGCCCTGCGGGACGAACACTCCATACCAGCAGATGCCACAATGGCCGTTGGTGACGGAGCCAATGACCTGGCCATGCTGTCAGAAGCATCAATCGGCATTGCCTGGCGGGCCAAACCTGCGGTAGCCGAGCAGGCGAACGCCCGGATTGACCATGCTGATATGACAGCCCTGCTTTATGCCCAGGGCTATCATCAGGACGACTTCGTTACGGGTTAAGTGGAAGCGAGATATACCGGACTTCACCGTCTCCGGTGAAAATCAGAAGGCTGGCCCGCGTTCTCTTGTTGTCAATCAGGGTCTTGAGCTCTTTGGCAGCTTCCTGCTCTGTGACAACCGGCATCTGGGCGATTTCTCCGATGACATCACCAGCCTTGATCTTGCGCCCGGCTGCAACACTGCCCTCTTCAACACCGATGACGGCAACACCCTTAATATCATCAGCAATCTTGTATTGCGCGCGGAACGCGTCAGACAGCGGGCCAAGCTCAAGACCAAAGAGTGCCTTGAGGTCAAGCGGAGGCTGGGAAACCTCGGCTTTCTCAATGCCCTTCTCTTTCAGACGACCAATGGTCACGTCCAAAACCTGTCGTGAACCATCACGAAACACCACAACAGGCACCTCTGCACCCACGGGCGCTGCAGCCACAAATCGTGGCAGGTCGCGCATTTTCGTCACGGGTCTGCCGTCAAATTCCAGAATAATATCGCCGACGCGAATATCGGCACCTGCTGCTGGCCCGTTCTCACTCACCCCACTAATCAACGCACCACTGGTATCCGCCAGTCCCAGCTCTTCCGCCTTTTCATCAGACACAGGCTGAATGCGCACCCCCAGCCAGCCGCGTCGGGTCTCACCAAATTCCTGCAACTGCGCAATGACGGCCTGGGCATTATTGGACGGGATCGAAAAACCGATGCCAATTGATCCACCGGTTGGAGAAATGATAGCCGTATTCACGCCGATCACTTCACCAGCCATATTGAACAATGGTCCGCCGGAATTGCCCCGGTTGATTGCGGCATCCGTCTGAAGAAAATTGTCGTAAGGGCCGGAATTGATATCTCGGTTACGGGCGGAGACAATACCCGATGTCACAGTCCCGCCCAGATTAAAAGGGTTACCGATCGCAATCACCTGATGGCCGACCCGTACCTTGTCGGAATCACCCATAGGCACGGATTTCAGCGGTTTGGGCGGGTCCACCTTGAGAACAGCCAGGTCGGTCTTGGCATCCCTGCCAATAACACGAGCCTCCAGCTTGGTCCCGTCATTGAAATTGGCATAGATCTCGTCCGCCTCGGCAATGACATGGTTATTAGTGATGATGATACCGGACGGGTCGACCACAAAGCCGGAACCCAGAGACTGGACTTTCTGTGGCTGCCGTCCATTTCCCTCCTGCCCTTCGAAGAAATCCTCAAAGAACTCCTTAAAGGGTGATCCCTCAGGGACTTCCGGAATGGGAATCCCGCGAGAGCCACCAACCGTCTGGGCGGTAGAGATATTCACCACCGCATCAATCAGGCTGTCGACAAGATCAGCAATTTCTTCTGAATCATGCGCGGAAGTCGGGCTCGCTGCTGGCACAATCAGCGCCAGTGCCACGATCAGAGCCAACACATATCGGCTCGCCCCCCCGATCAGTCCTGTGGTGAGACGATGTCGCATGGAATGGCTCCTCCTCGCTTTGCCATCACAGTCTTTATGCTGTGTCAGCCCGCGATTGGATCACCCGCGCACAAGCCAGACCAGCAATGTCCCGAAAAATGCCGCCGCCAGTCCCGCACGTCGCAGAACATGATCCGGCATCGGGATCATCTGAACTAATATCGATTTCATACGGGAAGGCATCAAGGCATAAAGTGCGCCCTCGATCACAAATACGAGACCGAGGGCGACAATCAGATCATTCACAGTGAGTTAACCGGGCTTACTGTGCTGCAGATGACGGAACGGCACCACCTGATTCCCTGAAGAAACGGAAGAAATCCGAATCAGGGGTCAGAACCAGCGTGGTGTCATTCTTCTGCAGGGCTTCACGATAGGCCTGCATGGAGCGGTAGAATTCGAAGAAGTCCGCATCCTGGGAATAGGCGTTTGCGAAGATACGGTTACTCTCCGCGTCACCATCACCCCGGATGATTTCTGAATCCCGCTTCGCTTCAGCCAGGAGCACCGTTACCTGACGATCAGCACGCGACGTGATGCGCCGGGCTGCCTCTTCACCCTGAGCACGCAGTTCTGTTGCCTGACGCTGACGCTCTGTCTGCATCCGCGAGAACACCGCATTCTGGTTCTGTACCGGAAGATCAGCACGGCGGATACGGACATCCACAATCTGAATGCCGATATCACGGGCCTGCACATCCATCTGGACCAGGATACGCTCCATCACTTCTTCACGCTTGTCGCGAACAACTGCAATGAAGGAATCCTTACCGATTTCTGCACGCAGAACAGAGTTCAGGAAGGTTGAGAGACGCACTTCACCCTGAGGGATATTGTTGACCGTCTGATAGAATTTCACCGGATCAACAATCTGGTACCGGGAAAACGCATCCACAACGAGACGCTTCTGGTCAGAGGCGATCACCTCTTGCGGCGGCGTATCAAGATTGAGGATACGCTTGTCGATCGGAACAGCCTGCTGGATGAACGGGATTTTCACGTTCAGGCCAGGCTCGGTAATCGAGCGTTTGATATCACCGAACTGCAGAACCAGAACCTGCTGATACGGATAAACCACGAACAGCGAGGCGAATGCCAGAACAGCAAAAGCGGCAACAAGAATGCCAAGGCCGTAAAGGGTACCTGTTTTCATCGTGTTGCCCCCTGGTTTGAGCCGGTCAGACGATCAAGCGGCAGGAACGGCACAACACCGGACCCTTTGCCATCATTGTTATCAATGATGATCTTGTTCTGACCACGGAGAACCTCTTCCATGGTTTCAAGGAACAGACGCTTCCGGGTCACATCCGGAGCCGTTTTGTAGGCGCCATAGACTTTCAGGAAACGGTCAGCCTGACCGGTGGCATTGGCAACAACCTGATCCCGGTAACCATTGGCGGCTTCCAGAATACGGGCAGCTTCACCACGCGCTTCCGGAACAACCTTGTTGGCATAGGTTTCAGCTTCGTTCTGCACACGCTCCTGGTCGGCCTTAGCCGCCTGAACGTCACGGAATGCATCAATCACCTCACGAGGCGGGTTGACGTTCTGCGTCTGCACCTGACGGACAGAAATACCAGCCTGGTAGGAATCAAGCGTCTGCTGCATCAGCTCAAGGACAGCAGCCTCTGTGCCAGCACGGTTTTCTGTCAGGATCGGCTCAATATCGCTGTTGCCGATGATTTCACGCATGGCACTTTCAGCAACCTGACGAACAGCCGTTTCCGGGTCTTCCACATTGAACAGGAAGTCACGGGCGTTCTGGATACGCCACTGAACCTTGAAGTCGATATCAACGATGTTCTCATCGCCCGTCAGCATCAGGCTGTCTTCAAGATTGTTGCCTGAAGAGCCGATCGACGTTTCACGAACAGTCAGAACCTTCGGCCGGAACACAGTACCGACAGGAGACGGGAAATTATAGTTCAGGCCGGGCTGTGTGGTTCCGACATATTTGCCGAAGACCAGCTCAACACCCACTTCATCCTGCTTGACCGTATAAAAACCGGTTCCAAGCCAGACAGCCGCCAGAAGAACCAGAATCAGAGCGATCCCTTTACCCCCAAACGAACCGCCACCGGGAACAACATTTTTCAGCTTGTCCTGACTGCGGCGAATAATCTCTTCTAGGTCTGGCTGATTATTGGGGCCGGAATTCTGCGGGCCGGACCCCCAAGGGCCACCATTGCCCCCTTTCCAGCCACCACCACCGGATTGGTTACTCCAGGGCATATTTGCTCCTCATCATGGATCTACGGATGCACCATGCATAGAAATGCAGGTCATGCGATAGGTTATAGGTATGCGATCACAATGTTTCAATGCGGATAAGAGCAGCAGTCGCGCATTCCTGAGGTTTAGATTAACGCGAACAATGAGCAGGGCTCGAATAGTTGGCGCTATTTCCGCTCATAAGTGATCAGTTCGATATTGGTGAAGTCCTTGTCCGTACGCGGGATCTCTTCACGGTGTGATACGCTCCAATCATCAGATGAGATGTGCGGGAAACGCGTATCCCCCTCCGGTTCTGCATCGACCTGGGTGATATACAGCCGATCAGCCCTATCAATCGTTGCCGAATAGATTTGCCCGCCGCCAACAACCATCATCTCATCAACGCCACGGGCTTCGGCCAGTTCCTGCCCTTTCACCAGCGCGTCATCAATGGTTGCACAGCGATAGACACCCTCTTCGGAAAAGCTGTCATCCCGCGTAATCACAAGATTGTCTCGCCCATCCAGAGCCTTACCGATGGCATAGAATGTCTTTCGACCCATGATGATGGGCTTGCCCATGGTCAGCGCCCGGAATCGTTTCAGATCCGACGAGAGACCATGCCCCCAGGGCATATCATTGGCTGAGCCAATCATGCCGTTTTTGGCAACAGCGGCAATAAGACACAATTTTACAGACATCAGACAGCAACCTCTGCTTTGATATGCGGATGAGGGTCGTAGCCGGTCAGAGTGAAGTCGGAATAGTCGAAATCAAACAGTGATCTGACATCCGGGTTCAGCGCCATCTGCGGCAGGGCTCTGGGCGCTCGCATCAACTGCTCCCGCGCCTGATCCTCATGGTTGGAATAGATATGCGCATCCCCGAGCGTATGCACAAAATCACCAGGCTCAAGACCTGATACCTGGGCAATCATCATGGTGAGCAGCGCATAGGAAGCGATATTGAACGGAACACCCAGAAAGATATCGGCCGAACGCTGATAGAGCTGACAGGATAACCGCCCCTGAGACACATAAAACTGAAACAGGCAGTGACAGGGTGGCAACGCCATTTCCCCCACATCGGCCGGATTCCATGCCGATATAATCAGGCGGCGGGACATCGGATCCGTCTGAAGGCGCTCCAGCAGGTCAGAGATCTGATCAATGACCCGGCCATCCGGCGCAGCCCAGGACCGCCACTGCTTGCCATAAACAGGCCCCAGATTACCCGCGTCATCCGCCCATTCATCCCAGATGGACACCCCGTTATCCTTGAGATAGGAAATATTGGTGTCGCCCCTGAGGAACCACAGAAGTTCATAAATGATTGAGCGCAGATGCAGCTTCTTGGTGGTGACAAGCGGAAATCCGGCAGACAGATCATAGCGCATCTGATGACCAAAGACGGATCGTGTTCCCACGCCCGTCCGGTCATCACGCACTACGCCATGTTGAAGAACGTGATCTAGAAGATCGAGATATTGCCGCATCAGTCTCCCCGGATTCGTTGGTGAATCCCTAGAGACCTATCATTTTCACGGCGTGAAAATCGAGTCCCAATAGGCCTGTGCTCTTGAAATCTTCTGTGCTCGGGCTGTGTCCCATCTTGATGCAATCGTGTCATCCCGGTTCAGATATAGCCGTCCATCAATAATGGACCAGGTTTCGGGATTGGCATCCTTGAGCATTCCCTTGGCAACATCATAAGCTGAATAGCCACCGAATTGCGGCACATAAGCCGCCGGATCAATAGCAAAGGTTGAACGGTTTTCCTTGTTCTCGAAAGCCCAGACAACCCCATTGTAACGATATGTATAGCTGGTCTTGCCCTTGGCAGGCCGTCCCTGCCGGAAATAGGCAACCGGGTCATAACCGGACAGAGCCACGCCATCGACACTGTTTACCGACAGGTCCTGTGGCTTGACGGTTGTCGTCATATCCGGTTCTCTGAATGCGGCAAGGGTCAAAAATCCCGCAACGGCCGCCAGTAAAACTGCGCTACGTCTCATGACCATCACTCCTGTACAACGAATTAGGTTGTATATGGTGATGCTCGTAAGGCCTGTCCAGACCACAGATTTTCACGTCCATGTGAGAAAATTAACTACGCAATGCGCCGCCTGCCCTCATATTGGGTTAGGCATGTTTTCCAAAGCCCACATGTGTTTTTGCGTCAACCCTTTTCACGCCCTTCGGGAATCTCTATATTTGCATTGCTGGTTTTCCAGCTATGGCGATAAACGGTCAGTGTAATAAACCTATCGGACCCGGGGGCGGTACCCGGCGCCTCCACCAAAGCACATACAGGTTATGTGTTTCGGCGGGGGCGAAATAGGATCGACGAGGGCGTAAAGACTGAACTTTTGCTCGGCATGGTTCCGCCGTTATCGGGCCGTTTCAATAGTTGCAAATGACAACTATGCTATGGACAACGCTGTTGCTGCGTAATGCGGTACCAGTAGTCTGCTAAAGTCCTGTCGGGTAGCACCGTCAGGCGGGGTTCCGGAGGCACCTGGCAACAGAAGCCTCCACCTAATTTGACGTGCTGATCTCAGCGCCCAGCCCACCCCGGTAACGGACCTGCATTTGATGACAACAGATCATATCCGCTTCGACATTCTGGCACAGGAAGCTCTCAGAGGCGTCGTGCGCCGGGTTCTATCGGAAGTATCAAAGGCTGGCCTGCCGGGAGAGCACCACTTTTACATCTCGTTTGATACGCGTGCGCCGGGCGTCGACATTTCCGAGCGTCTGCATGAACAATATGCAGAAGACATGACGATTGTCCTGCAGCACCAGTTCTGGGACCTGGCCGTACACGAGCATCACTTTGAAATTGGCCTGTCCTTCAGCGGTGTACCTGAGAAACTTGTCGTCCCCTTTTCAGCGATCAAGGGCTTCTTTGACCCCTCAGTACAGTTCGGCCTCCAGTTCGATGTCAGCATGGGTGAGGAAGCCGATCTCGAACAGGACGAGCTGACAGATACTCTGCTTAAGGACAAACCTGTTCCGCTTGAGCCTTTGGAACAGGACAAACCGGTTGATGTGACACCGGCAGCGGAACCTCTTTCTGAGACGATCACACAGTCGGAAAAAACTGAAGAAAAAGAGTCAGAAAAGCCCCCGGCAGGTGAGACCGGTGGTGCGGATGTTGTCTCTCTGGATTCCTTCAGAAAAAAACCATCCTGATCTGTTCCCGCCTGGCTTGGTATCATCCAGACAGATATTCCGACCTACAATGCAGGTCTGGAGTATATCCGGCTTTTATTGGGACGCTCCCCAACGGGCAGAAACACGCTGATCACAACGTGCAAAAGAAGCCTGCTGAAACGTCACCTTCTTAAGATTGCAAAAATACGCATTCTATTTAATGAATATAAAAAAGCGCGCCACCTGACGAATTCCACATTAGGCGCCAACCAATCTCAAAAACGTCCCCTACCTGACCGGCAGCCCGCAGATTAATAGTGATTCTGTTAATCGCACATCTTTATTCAAAAGCGAAAGAATCAATTTTTAGTTGCAAAAAATACCAATAAAAAATGGTAATTTTGCTGAATTCGGACCATAATGAGGTAAAATAAACCCGAAATTAGCTATCTTCGCTCGATATCACTTGGCAAATGATCCGGATTTTGACAGGCTAGCTTCATCAGAATGGTGAAATGATGACAAACGTAATCAATCTTCGATCAGCAAAGAAAAAACGAGAGCGATCGGGGCGTGAGAAAATTGCGGCGGCTAATCGGGTCAAGTTCGGAAGAACCAAAGCACAAAAGGAACTCGAGAAAGCTGAAGGTCGACTGAAGGAGAAGACCCTTGACTCTCACCAACGAGAAAACCAGTCGGAAGACTGAAAAGGACGCACACGGCATTCGTAAACGTTCTGTAACCATTGCGGGTCACCGAACAAGCTTGTCGCTTGAAGACCCGTTTTGGGAAGCACTGCAGGAAATTGCGCGCCAGCGTGGCGTCAGTATTGCCAAGATCATCCGTGAAGTTGATGCGGAACGATCTGTTGGCAACCTGTCTTCTGCCATCCGGATCAAGATCCTTGGTCATTTCCGGAGTGACATGAAACAGGCTGCTGAATAGCAGGCGATATTCTGTGAGACAGCATGCGGTTAAAGGCAGTGGTTTACAACCACTGCCTTTTTCTACAGCGTGCTTCTGGAAAGTTGATAGACTTTTCAGATAAAAGCTCGCGCAAAAACAAACCCTTAAAGCACCGCTAGCAATTCAAGCTAAAGGTCTGTGCTTTAAAGCATATTCCCGAAAAATGCGCGCGTCTTTCGGATAAGAATATGTCTGGAAACAAAGAGATAGAGCCTTTGGAGTGATCCCGTTTTCACACAAATGCTCTATGAAGGCTCGCTTCAGTTCACAGGGCCAATTTCTACCGGAGCATCCAGCGGTGGCAGAAGGGTCTCCGTTTCCGGTGGGTTCGGATCAAGCAGGTCATCCGTTTCACTCAATGCGCCCCGGATAAGGTTCTCAAAGGACGCCTGATCCTGATCGCTAAGCTGCTTGCGCGCCGGTTTCTTGGGAGCAACAGTCCGTGGCCGGCTTGATGGCGCGGTTGTCACAGGGGTCTGGACTTCAGGGGCCTGGACTTCGGGGGCCTCGATTTCGGGTTCTGGCACTTGTGAAACCGCAGGTCTGCGGGCCTGACCTCCAGTGACCGTATCCTCCACTGAGGCTTCGCTTTCCCCATCCGAAGGCAAAGGCGCTTCAGCAGGTTCATTGCGAGCAGAAAGATGCCGGTCGCGTTCCTGCTTGATCCGTCTCAGTTCCCGCGACAGATAATCCCGCTCCAGAATATCATCCTGCAGGCGTTCGATTTCCTCAACTTCCTGCTCAAAGGCCCGAATGGTCAGGAAGCCGACAAAGGTCGAAAGATCGATCGCCCGCTCCGGCTGCCGCATATCACCGGAGAATACAAGAGCGGCCTCCGGCCTGCCGCCCGCGACCGCGTCCTCACCCGCATCAACAGACAGGGTCCAGGCGCTCTCAAGTTCAAGAGACCGAAAATCCATCTGACCATTTGCGAAAGTGGTCGCCTGACGACCTGTATCAAATGTTACATTGCGGGATCGCGCCACACCGTTGCTGAGTGAAAATGCGCCACTGGCCTGAGAAAAGGACAAGGCACCTGAATCCAGATGACCCGCAAACAGATCCTTTAGTCGCTCATCAGACACTTCCAGCCCGCCATCAACAGCACGGATGATCAGACCAAATGCAGCCGGGTTCATCTGTTGCAGGGCACCCTCTTTCAGATTGAAGGTCCCTTCACCACCAAGATTGGCCACCAGCCCGGAGAGGCTCCGCCCCTCAGACATCAGTTGGGCCGTAACAGACAGATCACCATCGACCAGGGGTAACCCGGACGCTCTGGATACCCATAGAAGCTCTTCAGCGCGATTCTCTGATAGCTGGACGCGGATCTCTGAACGCACCGTATCGTCAATCCGGTCAATCTGCAGCTGCCCCGATGCCTCACCACCGGCAAAGCCACCTTTATCCAGGGTCACAGTGAGAGAAGATGGCCGATAGCGCGTGGTCAGATCCGCATTTGAAATAGTCTTTGTCCCGGCAAGGACCAGCCGCTCCACATCAAGCGATAAGTCAAACGCCACATCACCAGCCAGAGCATCACCAAAGACCGTTTCCGACCAGATCGGCGCGGCCTCTGGTTCAAGAGAAACACCGTCCCCGAGAATAGAGCTCATCACAGCTTCAAGTGACAGTTCCGGCACTGAGAATGTGCCTTCAGCCTTTGGTCTCTCGCGGCGCAGGTCAACCGTAAGCGCCCCGGACAGGGACTGCTGAGACAATTGGCCTTTCACATCTGCAAAAGAAATCTGCCGGTCCTTCACTGACAACCTGCTCGTCAGATTCGAATCAAGTCGTGTTGCTCCATATCCCGGCAAGGGTTGACCAAGGGTCAGTACAAGCGGCAGAACATCATCTGACACCAGAGACACAGCGCCTGACAGCATGAGGGTGTCATTCTGAATACCACCATCGCCATCAAACTGCGCCTGAGTTCCGCCAAGATTGAGATCAACCTTCAATGCACCGCCTTCTGACGGTTTGCCGTCAAAGACCGCACTGATCATCGCTGAACCACCTGGTTCAACAGGAACCACATCAATCCCGAGCTGGCGCAGCAGTGGCAGGGTTTTCGGATTGCTCATATCCGCACTCAGCACCCATTCCGCATCGACAGGACGTGCGGGGCTTCCCTGCACAAAAGCATCAAGGGCCAGTTCCGTCTCACCAATCTTCCCGCGCACCTGTCCGGTGAACCGGGCACTCCCCTCCTCGGCACCTGCATCTGCCGCAAGGGAGAGATCAATGTTACGTAACGCCGGTTCAGCATTGCGCAGGCGTTGGCTCAGACTTTGCGGGAGCCCCGCCGCCTCCAGAAAGGCGATAACACCGGAAAATCGCTGCGCTTTGAGATCAAGAGTCATATTGCCGCGCGGCTCGGAAAAAATCCGCTCGAACTGCCCTTCACCCTTCAGAGAAGCTCCGGCAAGATCCGCAACCTTCAACCGGTCAACCTTGAGGTTCTGCCCGTCAAAGGCCACCGAGACATCAACACCTTGCGCATTTCCCTGTTCAGATTCAATCTGCCCGGCCTGAAACGCGAGCTTGATACCGGACGAAGGTCCGGCCCCACGCAGCAAGGTGCCAAAAGCAGTCAGAAGATCAAGACGCACCGTCTTGGTCTGCGCGTCCACGTCAAGGACACTATTCTCACCCGACTGGTGCTGAACCGACCCGCGCAATACAGTCTTACCGGAGGTCAGATTAAACCTGTCGAGGCTCCACCCGTCAGGCCCCAAAGACAATCCACCCTTGAGGACCAGACCATCTCTCGGACGCCCGCTTGTTCCCTGCTCAACGGCCAGACCGAGCCAGTTCAGAAACACATCCGGTTGATCGGTAGAAAGCGTCAGCGGTCCCTTGATGAACTGACCATTGCCCCCGGCCTCGCCTGAGAGAAGGACATCTGTTCCACCCGGCAATCGGCCACGCAAGGTATCAACGATTGCACCGTTCGGAGACATGGAAAGGTCAAGCTGGACACTCTGGATAAGGTCACCTGCGACAACAATCCCGGGCACGTCAAAGCCGATTTTTCCATCAATTCCCGGCCAGGCGATGCTTCGGGCTGTATCAGACAGAGCGGATAGAGCTTTTTCAACAGAAACAGGTTTATCAGGCCCGTCACCGAGTGCCCGGTCCAGGTCAATCTGCCGCGATGTCAGAACAGCATCCAGTCTTGGGGCCCTTGAGTAATCAAGGCTTCCGGCCCCGCTGAACGTATAACTGCCCGCCTGCCCTTCACTTCCAAAAATGGTGGTGAATTCCGGCAATCTCAGCATGGCAGACGTCAGCTCAAAGCTGCCGCGGCTTGTCCATCGATTGGCCTGCTGGTCGTTATCGTCCTGCGCTTCCAGAGACAGTTCCTGAAGATCAAACCGGCCTTCATAACGCAGAGTCTGATCCGGACGGCTGATCCTTCCATCAAGCGCAAGAGTGACAGGCCTGTGGGCCGGCACCAGGCTGATCTTGCTGCGCAGGCCCGTATCATCCGCCAGTCCTGTGGCAATAATAGCTGAATAACGCTGACCATCGAACAGGCCACTGCCTTCAATCTTGTAAGGACCCTGCAGACTGCGCGCACTCAGGGACGCATTGATATTCTCGACAAGAAAAGTACGGCCATTCCGCTTGTCATCCAGCCGGAACGATCCGCCCCTGATCGTCACCGCGTCAAAGACAAAGCTCAGCTCCTGAGTTTCAGGTGTCGACTTGAGGTCTATCCAGTCAAGCGAGCCGTCATCCTGCACAGAGACAGACACATCCGGATTATCCAGCACCATATCAATAATGCGTACTTCACCACTGAACAGCGGCATCAGTTCGATACGGGTTTCAAACTGCTCAACCCGGACAGATGGTCCACCATCGTCGCCAATCCGCACATCTTCGAAGGCCAGCATCGGCGTCGGCAGAAGACGAGCGTCAGCCTTTCCGGCCACAACAACCCGATGACCGAGCAAGCGCGAGGCTTCAGTCTCAAATGTTGTTCGATATGCGGACCAGTCCACAAACAGCGGCCCGATCAAAGCAACCAGAAGCGCGATGACGATTGTGCCGCCTATAGTAACGTAAAGCGAATTCAGCGAATTACTCCATCATTGGAGAGCCAGTTCAGGCCTGTTTATCATGCCCCGATTTGAATGGGGAGAATCTTTCCCGGATTCAGAATATTAAGCGGGTCCAGCGCCTGCTTGATCAAGGCCATCGGCCCGAGAGCCAGGCCATGCTCCTGTTCCATATACTTGATCTTCCCCTGGCCGATACCATGCTCACCGGTGCAGGTTCCTTCCATGCCAATGGCCCGTTCGGCCAGGCGGTTCAAAAACGTGTCAGCGGCAGCCAGCTCTTCTGTGCTCTCCATATCCAGAAGCAGCAGAACATGAAAGTTGCCATCTCCCACATGGCCGACAATCGGAGCAAGAAGTCCCAGCTCGTCCAGATCGGCAGCAGTCTCACTCACACACTCAGCCAGTCGTGAAATCGGCACGCAGACATCTGTTGAGACGCCGCGCGCACCCGGCCGCAAGGCCACAGAAGCCCAATAGGCATCATGGCGCGCTTTCCAAAGCCTTGTCCGGTCTTCCGCCTGGGTAGCCCAGGTGAAGGGACCACCACCAAGATCGTCTGCAATAGCACCAAAAAGATCCGACTGTTCTGCAACCGAGGCATCAGAGCCGTGAAATTCCAGAAACAGCATAGGCTGCTCTGGCAGATCCAGTTTCGAGTACGCATTACACGCCTTGACCTGCAAAGGATCCAGAAGCTCGATCCGGGCAACAGGAATTCCGCACTGGATAGCAGCAATCGTCGCCTGACAGGCGGCATCTATACTGGGGAACGGGCAAACACCACCCGAGATAGCCTCCGGAATACCGTGCAGCTTCAGCGTCAGTTCCGTGAGAACCCCCAATGTACCCTCTGAACCGATAAGAAGCCGGGTGAGATCATATCCGGCAGAGGATTTCTTGGCCCGGCGGCCTGTCCTGATAATCCGCCCGTCCGCCATCACAGCAGTCAGGTTGATGACATTATCCCGCATGGTGCCGTAACGAACCGCATTGGTTCCTGATGCCCGGGTTGCAGCCATGCCGCCAAGGCTGGCATCCGCACCCGGATCAATCGGGAAAAACAAGCCGGTATCCCGCAGATATTCATTCAACTGGATCCGGGTAACACCGGCCTGTACTTGGCAATCCAGATCTTCCGGGTGAACGGCCAGAACCGCATTCATCCCGGTCATATCAAGGCATACACCACCGGCAGCCGCATTCACATGACCTTCAAGAGACGTTCCCGCCCCGAACGGGATGACCGGCACACCATAGTCCGCACAGGTGGAAACAATCTCGGACACCTCTTCGGTGCTTTCAGGAAAAACCACACAATCCGGCGGCATGTTCGGGATAAACGTTGTTGTATGCCCGTGCTGTTCCAGCAGAGAAGGAGACACGGAAGCGCGCTCGCCAAATCTCTGCTTGAGGATAGAGAGAACCGTGGCAATCCCGTCCTCATTCCGTTCCAAAGCGGGAAAACGATCTGCAATTCCCATAACTCACTCCCAAACAACCCCGAAATCCCGCAAAAACGGGACGACCTTATCATTGGCGTCAATGATCATGGATGCCATAATAGACTCAAAGACGAGTCGAAACACCTGAACAATATGCGACAAGAGTTCCAGCGCACCAGTCTGTTCAGGACGCACAAAGCATAATCGTCAAAACCGGGGAAATTCGTGACCTTAGCCTATCCTGCCCCTCTTATCTCATCCCGCATGACCATCGAACTGGACTGGATTGATTATAACGGCCATCTCAACATGGCCTTCTACAATGTCCTGTTTGACCGAGGTGTGGACGAGGCTTTCGCGCTCGTCGGGATGGGGCCGGATTATGTCCGATCACGCAATATGTCGTTTTTCACCGCAGAAGTGCATGTCTGTTATTTGCGGGAACTCCATCTGAATGATCCTGTCACGGTATCTTTCCAGCTTCTGGATCTGGATGACAAACGGGCACGTTTCTTCCAGGAACTGCGACATGCGGATGAAGGCTGGATTTCTGCAACATCCGAACAGCTCTGCGTACATGTGGATATGACAGAGAGGCGGTCTGCTCCTTATCCGGAGGATGTCAAAGGCAGGCTTGAGGCGCTTCAGGATGCGCACCGGCCTATGCCCTTCCCCGAGAAGGCCGGTCGGACAATCGAGATCAAAAGGAAGACATGATCCCCCATGAGGCAGCAGTTTCTACATCTGGTTAATCTGCTGATCCGCTGGATCGAGCCGAACTTCCGTTATTTCCGCACCACCCGGCAACCCATTCTCTGGTTTCTGGCACTGGCCATCGGAATAAGTGTCGGTCTTGCCGCTGTTTTTCTCCGTTATGCAATCGGCGTTGTCCAACTGCCCTGGCTCGGCACCATCAGTGAACTTGTTGTCACTGCAGCACGTGAGCAGCCCTGGTGGGTTATCGTCGCGGCACCGACACTGGGCGGGGTGATTGTTGGCTGGTTTCTGACCTATGTTCAGCCGGGCCATCGGGCCAATGGCGTGGCCGATGTGATTGAAGCCCGCGCTCTTGGTGGCAGGGGGCTTCCTTTCTGGCCCGGTATCAGCAGTGCCTTTATCACCATTATCTCACTTGGGTCAGGCGCCAGCGCCGGGCGAGAAGGACCAATGGTTCATCTTGGGGCCACGTTGTCTGCAGCCATTGCCCGCTTCTTCAGCCTGCCCGCATCAGGTCGCAGAACTCTGCTGGCGGCGGGCGTTGCCAGCGCTGTTTCAGCCTCGTTCAATGCGCCCATTGCAGGCGTTCTCTTTGCCCATGAAGTGATCCTCGGCCATTACAGCATTTCAGCCTTTGTCCCCATCGTCATTTCATCTGTGATGGGCACACTGGTATCTCATCTGATTATCGGGGATGTCGCAGCCTTCATCATCCCGAACTATCAGATCACCTCTTACTGGGAAATCCCGGCCTTTGGCCTTCTCGGCATCACATGTGCAGCGGTTGCGATCCTGTTTCAGTTTGCGCTTATTGGAACGGACTGGGTTGCCCGCCACATCACCATGCCTCTCTGGTTCCGCCCGGTCATTGGCGGATTTGCCGTTGGCTGTATGGGGCTGGTGTTTCCAGAAGTCCTGGGCGTTGGTTATGAGACAACAGACGCCGCACTGAAGCAGGATCTGCCACTCACGCTGATGCTGACGCTCATCGTGATGAAGACGGCAGCAACCGCCATAACGCTCGCTTCGCGCTTCGGGGGTGGCATTTTCACACCGGCCCTCTATCTCGGGGCTTTGACCGGTGGCGCTTTCGGCCTGATCGCCGCCGGGGCCTTCCCTGACCTCGCCTCCAGCCACGGCCTTTACGCCATTCTCGGCATGGCGGCTGTGGCTTCTGCCGTATTGGGCGCGCCTATCTCCACCACTGTCATCGTCTTTGAGCTGACCGGTGGGTACGACGTCACCATAGCCCTTCTGTTAACGGCCTCCATTGCCACTGGCCTAACGCTGGCTGTGCACGGACGGTCCTTTTTTCACTGGCAGCTTGAAATGCGCGGCGTCTTTCTACAGGACGGCCCGCACCGCTATCTTATGGGCACGATCAAGGTCCGGGACTTCATGGAACGCCCCGACATCGGCGACCCCGAACCCGAACCCTTCGACCCCGGTTCGGGTTTCCCCTATCTCCGACCACACGACACATTGGAAACCGCTTTGCGGATGTTCGATTCAAGTGGGGCCACTGATATCCCGGTGGTCGATGAAAACGACGCAACCAGGGCCATTGCCTGCGCCAGACAGGTTCGGGCACTGCGTTATTTCAACAAGGAATTGATCGCCACAAGCGTAGAAGAACACCGGTAGCACCTTTTTGGCCGGGTTAGCACAGGAAGCCATTCCGTTTCCGTTCTGTTCACTGCTATAGTGGCCGCCAAATTGATTCCGGCCTGATACAGACGCATCGGGCCAGCGACCGGGTTTTTCATGACACGACCTGACGATACTTTTGACCATGTGCCTTTGTCCGTGCCACAGCCGGGCGGCATTGCTGCGCGCGCCATGGGCCGGCGACCAGTGCCCTATCTTGATGGCCTGAACCCGGAACAACGCGATGCCGTTGAGACCACAGAAGGCCCGCTTCTTGTGCTGGCCGGAGCCGGCACAGGCAAGACCCGGGTTCTGACAACACGTATTGCCCATATTCTGGCCAGTGGCAAAGCCCATCCCAATCAGATCCTCGCCGTGACCTTTACCAACAAGGCCGCACGCGAAATGAAACACCGCATCGGCCAGTCGATTGGTGCCGGTGTTGAAGGCATGACATGGCTCGGCACGTTCCATTCCATCGGTATTCGCATTCTCCGCTACAGGCCGGAGCTGGTAGGGCTGAAGCCGAATTTCACGGTGCTGGATACGGACGACCAGCTCCGTCTTATGAAACAACTCATCCAGGCTGAAGGGCTTGATGACAAGCGCTGGCCCGCCCGGCAGTTCCTGTCCTATGTGGATGGCTGGAAAAACCGTGGTCTGACACCTGAACAAGTGCCGGATGGAGAAGCCGGAGCCTTTGGCAATGGAAAGGGCGGCAAACTCTACCAGGACTATCAGGCCCGCCTGAAGATCCTGAACGCTGTGGATTTCGGTGACCTTCTGCTCGAGTGTATCCGCATGTTTCGGGAAAATCCCGATGTGCTGGCCGACTTCCAGCGCCGGTTCCGCTACATGCTGGTGGACGAGTATCAGGATACAAACATTGCCCAGTATCTCTGGCTGCGGATGCTTGCCCAGAAAAACCCGAATATCTGCTGCGTCGGCGATGATGACCAGTCCATCTATGGCTGGCGTGGTGCAGAAGTAGACAACATTCTCAGGTTTGAGAAGGACTTTCCCGGCGCCAGGGTCATCCGGCTTGAAAGAAATTACCGTTCCACACCGCATATTCTGGCCTGCGCCTCCCATCTCATCTCCCATAACGAGGGACGACTAGGCAAAACGCTTTTCACAGATGTTGATGATCAGAACGCGGCAGAAAAAGTGTCTGTTGCATCAGCCTGGGACTCTGAAGAAGAAGCCCGTGCGATCGGGGAAGAGATTGAAGCTCTCCAATCCAAAAGCCACGCCCTCAATGATATCGCCATTCTCGTCCGTGCATCCTTCCAGATGCGCGAATTCGAAGACCGGTTCATTACGCTGGGCCTGAATTACCGCGTCATCGGCGGCCCCCGTTTTTATGAACGGAAAGAAATTCGCGACGCGCTGGCCTATCTCCGGGTTGTTGTCCAGCCAGCCGATGATCTCGCATTTGAGCGCATCGTCAATGTGCCGAAGCGTGGTCTTGGTGACGCCACGCTGAAGATTGTCCATGCCTATGCCCGCGCGCGTGAAATTCCTCTGACCGAAGCCGTCCGCGACCTGGTGGAAACAGAAGAGCTGAAGCCAAAGCCGCGCAATACATTGAAGACATTGCTGCAGGACTTTGACCGCTGGGCGGGACTACTCTCATCAACCCCTCATTCAGAGGTCTGCGAGACCCTTCTGGATGAATCCGGTTACACCGAGATGTGGCAGAAGGACCGCAGCGCCGATGCACCCGGGCGTCTTGAAAACCTCAAGGAACTTATCCGTTCCATGGAAGAGTTCGAATCTCTGCCAAGCTTTCTCGAACATATCTCACTGGTCATGGACAGCGAGAATAACGAGAATGATGATGCGGTCAGCATCATGACGCTTCACTCTGCCAAAGGGCTTGAATTCGACACCGTTTTCCTGCCCGGCTGGGAGGAAGGCTTGTTCCCCCACCAGCGCGCGCTGGATGAAGCTGGACGCAGCGGACTTGAGGAAGAGCGGCGGTTGGCTTATGTGGGCGTCACCCGGGCGCGGAAAAAAGCCTTTATCTGGTTTGCCGGGAACAGGCGCATTCACGGTCTCTGGCAGAATTCAATGCCATCCCGCTTTGTCGACGAGTTGCCCCAGGAGCACGTGGAAATCAAGGAAGCCTCATCCAGCTATGGTGGTTATGGCGGGCAAAGCCGTTTCGAACGGTCCTCATCCTTTTCAAGCGCCTATGACACGCCAGGATGGCAGCGGGCACAGAGAAGTGGCAGAAGCTCATCCGCGTCCGGCCACAGGTCATCAGCACCGATGATCGAGGGTGAACTGATAGCCAAGAGCGTGATCGGTGGCTCTTCTCTTTATGAGAAAGGGGAACGTGTGTTCCATCAGAAATTCGGTTATGGAACCATCCGCTCCATTGATGGAAACAAACTGACCATCGAATTCGAGAAAGCGGGTCAGAAACGCGTTCTCGATTCCTTTGTCGAGCGCCACTGATCTGTCCTGAAAGTCACATCCTATGCCAGTATTACAAGCCAGTGTTACAGCCGACAAAGCCTTTGCTGACCGCGCCACGGACGCGCTTGAAGATCTGTTTTCCGAAGATGGCACCCCCATCGCCTGTTTCGAGGTCGAAGACGGCGTCTGGTGTGCATCCGTCTACCTTGAAACAGAAGCCCCGGACACAGAAAGCAGCCGGATCAGGACGCATCTTGAAGCTCACGGACTGGCTGCTGGTCTTGTCATCGAAGAGCTGCCGGATACGGACTGGGTTACAGAAAGTCTTGCAGGCCTGACACCGGTGCCCGTTGGCCGGTTCCTGGTTCATGGCAGCCATGACAAGGATGCTGTACAGCCGCACATGATCAGCCTTCTGGTCGATGCGGCACAAGCCTTCGGAACGGGCCATCACGGCACCACATCGGGCTGCCTTCAGGCCATTGACGACCTTCTGAAAAAACGCAGCTTCCATCGCTGCATTGATGTGGGTACCGGCACAGGGGTTCTTGCTATGGCTCTGGCCAAACGGCTGCACCGCCCTGTGCTTGCATCCGACATTGATCCCATAGCGACCAGAGTGGCGAGGGATAATGCCCGCCTGAACCAATGCCACCCCTGGACCAGCTGCATGACCGCAACAGGCACACACCACCCTGATGTTCAGAAGTCCGCTCCCTATGACCTGGTCGTCGCCAATATTCTGGCAGGGCCCCTGTCTGCACTGGCGCCAGACCTCACCCGAATTCTGACACAAGACGGTCGTCTTATCCTGTCCGGGCTCCTTGAACGGCAAGGGAACTGGATCCTGACCCGCTATCGCCAGCATGGCCTTTATCTCGAACGGCGCTACGTGAGGGAAGGCTGGCTGACCTTGATCCTTAAACGTTAGGATCCCGACCTTGAAAACACGTATAGATCGAAAGATTAACTTGAAATGAGTGAATTTATAAAAAATAACTCAAAAGAAGTTAAAATGTACATGACAAAGCCCATGTTCCAGTCCTATGAGCAGACATCCAATCCGAGATTTGGCCGTGAGCGGTGTACCCGATTGCGGGACTGGCTCTCCAGTAACGGTCTGGATGGATTTCTTGTTCCGCGTTCAGATGAACATCAGGGGGAATACGTCCCTCCCCACGCAGAACGCCTTGCCTGGCTGACCGGCTTCAACGGTTCTGCAGGCCTTTCAATTGTGCTGAGAGACACGGCGGCCATTTTTGTCGATGGCCGGTACACTATCCAGGTCAAGGAACAGGTGGATACGAGTGTTTTTGAGCCGAGACATCTGATCGAGAACCCGCCAAAGGACTGGCTGGCTGAAACGCTGTCAGAAGGACAGAAACTGGCCTACGATCCCTGGCTGCATACAGTGTCCGAGATCAAGAGCCTCCGCAAAGCGGTGGAGGGTGCAGGTGCCGAACTGGTCAAGATTGACCAGAACGCCGTCGATGCAATCTGGACAGACCAGCCTGATGCGCCTGCGGGCGCCGTTCAGCTTCATCCTCTTGCCCTGGCGGGTGAAAGCAGCGACAGAAAACTTTCAAAACTGGCAGAAACCCTCGTAGAAAAGACAGTTGATGCGACGGTACTGACTCAGCCGGATTCAATTGCCTGGCTGCTGAATGTCCGTGGGTCGGACGTCTCGCATACCCCCCTGCCCTTGTCTTTTGCGATCCTCCACAAGGATGGTGCTCTGCACTGGTTCATCTCCGGAGAGAAGGTAAAAGGCATTGCTGACAGCTTTTCTGATCAGATCACCCAGTGCGAGCCGGATACATTCAACACAGCGCTCGAAGAGCTCGGCAAAGCGAATGCAACTGTGCTTCTGGACCCGGCCTGGGCAGCAGATGCCATTGCCAGTCTGGTAGAAGATAACGGCGGCTCAATACTGGCAGAAGCAGACATCTGTCTCCTGCCCAAGGCACGGAAAAACGCCGCCGAAATCGAAGGAACCAGGCAGGCTCATATTCGTGATGGTGTTGCTTATGCGAAGTTTCTCTGCTGGCTGGATGAGGAAATCGCCAATGGTGAACCAACCGAAATCTCCGTCGCCAGAACGCTCGAAGGCTTCCGCGCGGCAAGTGGAGAACTGAAGGATATTTCCTTCGATACCATCTCTGCAGCAGGCCCTCATGGTGCAATTAACCATTATCGAGTTACTTTTGATACAGATCTTCCTCTTTCGACCGGCCCTGTCTTCCTGATTGACTCCGGCGCGCAGTATGAAGATGGCACCACCGACATCACACGAACCATTGCTGTCGATGCACAAAGCCTCGAGGTCCGCACCCGGAACACGCTGGTCCTGAAGGGTATGATTGCCATTTCCACAGCCCGCTTCCCAAAAGGCACAACAGGCGGCCATCTGGATGCTCTGGCTCGCATGGCTCTATGGCAGAACGGTCTGGATTTCGATCACGGGACCGGTCATGGCGTGGGCTCCTACCTCTCCGTTCACGAAGGTCCGCAGCGCATTTCTAAAGCCTCGATGGTTCCGCTTGAGCCAGGCATGATTCTGTCTAACGAGCCGGGCTACTACAAGGAAGACGCGTACGGTATCCGTATTGAAAATCTGATTGTTGTCCGTGAGGCTGAAGAGGTTCCGGGTGGCGACCGCCCTATGTACTCATTCGAGACCCTGACACTTGCGCCCATCGACCAGCGGCTGATTGAAAAGAGCCTGCTGTCCGATGAGGAGAAGGCATGGCTGAACAGTTATCACCAGACTGTTTTCCAGACCCTGTCTCCACATCTGGGTGATCATGAACGCCGCTGGCTTCAGCAGGCGACGGATATGATCGCTTAGAGCGTGCTTCTGAAAAGTTGATAGACTTTTCAGATAAAAGCTCGTGCAGAAACAAACTCTTAAAGCACCACCGCCGGTTCAGGTTAAAGGTCTGGTGCTTTAATAGGCGATCCTTATCCAGGGAACAAAACGCGTTTACTGTTCGCCCTCAATGAGGGCGAACCAGCCGTTTTCATCAATCACCTGAACACCGGAATCCTGCGCCTTTTTCAGCTTGCTGCCCGCCCCGGGACCGGCAACCAGAATATCCGTCTTCTTTGAAACAGAACCCGCCACTTTCGCGCCGAGACGCTCAGCCATGGCCTTTGCCTCATCACGGCTCATCTGTTCAAGTTTACCGGTGAAAACAACAATCTTGCCCGCAACCGGTGAACTGTCGGAAACCGTCTCAAGCGGCAAAGGCGTCACCTGCTCGGCCAGAGCATCAACAATTGCGAGATTATGCACTTCGGAGAAAAACTCCACCGCAGCACGCGCGACAATATCACCGATCCCGTCTGTGGCGACCAGATCAGCCCAGGCTTCACTTTCAGGATCATGCGCAGCGACCAGCGCGTCACGCAACATATCGAAAGACCCGTATGTCCGCGCCAGCGTCTTCGCATTGGTTTCACCGATATGCCGGATACCGAGCGCGAAGATAAAGCGGTTGAGATCAATTGAGCGACGTTCGTCAATGGCGTCAAACAGATTACCGGCAGACTTGGGGCCCCAGCCTTCCCGATCCTTCAGGCGCTTTAGTGACCGAGCATCACGGTCCCGCAGGGTAAAAATATCAGCAGGATTCATGATGAGGCCATCCCTGTAGAACGCCTCCACCTGCCTGGCCCCCAGCCCTTCAATGTCAAAGGCATTGCGCGCCACAAAATGCTTCAAACGCTCCACAGCCTGAGCCGGACAGATAAGTCCACCACTGCACCGCTTGACCGCATCCACCTTGCCTGTTGCCTCATTCACATCGCGGATCGCATGACTGCCACAGGCAGGACAGGCATCGGGGAAGACGAAGGCTTCAGCATCATCAGCACGTTTGGACAGATCCACATCGACAATCTGCGGAATAACATCCCCTGCGCGCTGAATGGTAACCGTATCCCCCACGCGCAGGTCCTTGCCCTCGCGGATACTCTCACCATTTGAGCCAACACCCCGCACATAATCTTCATTGTGCAATGTCGCATTGGACACCACAACGCCGCCAACTGTGACGGGTCGCAGTTTGGCAACCGGCGTCAGTGCGCCTGTACGCCCGACCTGGATATCAATTCCATCCAGAATCGTGGTCGCTTTCTCTGCTGGAAACTTGTGAGCAATCGCCCAGCGCGGCGACCGGGACACAAAGCCGAGCCGGGCCTGGTAATCCAGCCGGTCGACCTTGTAGACAACACCATCAATATCATAGCCAAGCACTGCACGATCCGCTTCAATCGACCGATACACTGCAAGTACATCACCCACAGCTCCACAGCGCTGGAGATAAGGATTGACGGTAAAGCCCCATTCCGCAAGGCACGCGACCATACCGGCCTGTGTCTCAGATGGCATCGCACTCATGTCACCCCAGGCATAGGCGAAGAACTGCAATGGCCGGGAGGCGGTAATGTCCGGGTTAAGCTGCCGGAGCGACCCGGCCGCTGCGTTACGCGGATTAGCAAATACCTTGCCGCCATGGGCAAGCATCCGGTCATTCAACGCCGCAAAATCCTCATGCGCCATATAGACCTCACCGCGCACCTCGACCACATCGGGGATATCGGAGCCGGAAAGGGTCTGCGGGATAGAGGAAATTGTCCGGATATTGGCGGTGATATTCTCCCCAACAGCCCCATCGCCACGGGTGGCAGCAACAGTCAGAACACCTTTTTCATAGCGCAGACTTGCTGACAGGCCATCAATCTTCGGTTCCGCAGTAAAGGCCAGGTCCGCGTCAGCATCCAACCCGAGGAATCGCCTGATTCTCTGGTCAAACTCGGCAACATCCTCATCATCAAAGGCATTGTCGAGCGACAGCATCGGCACCGCATGCTGTACCTTCTCAAACTTCTCCTGGGGCCTGGCACCAACCCTGTCACTGGCCGAATCGGCAAGTTTTAAATGGGGAAAGCGTGCTTCAAGCGCCAGATTGCGGCGCTTCAGATGATCATAGTCCGCATCGCTGATCAGCGGCGCATCCTGTCCATGATAGGCCTCATCATGTTGCAGAAGCTCCTGCCCCAGCGCATCCAGCTCTGCACGTGCTTCATCTTCCGTCAGATCATCAACGGACCGGTCCCTGAGAGTTCCGCTCATGCACTCCCTGCACCCGCCATCAGCCTGTCTGCTGCAGCGCGTGCCTCCTCTGTTATTGTTGCGCCTGCCAGCATGCGGGCAATTTCTTCCCGGCGAGATGGTCCGGAAAGCGCCGAGACCTGCGTCGCGACCCGTTCCTCGTCAGCCACACGGGATTTTGCGATCAGCATATGGCCAGCAGCACGGGCGGCCACCTGCGGCGCATGCGTGATCGACAGAACCTGCACCCGCCCCGCAAGGCGAGCAAGGCGTAACCCGATTGCTTCCGCAACAGCACCGCCAACACCGGTGTCAATCTCATCAAAGACGAGCGTAGGCGCCGAGGCCTTGTCAGCCAGAACGACCTTTAACGCCAAAAGGAAGCGGGATAACTCACCACCGGACGCGACCTTCATCATAGGCCCGGGCTTCGTACCGGGATTGGTCTGGACCCAGAATGCCACCTGATCGATGCCGTCAGCCTGCGGCAGGTCCCGATCTGCCTCGTGATGCACGATGAACCGGGCCGCCTCAAGTTTCAGGTCCGGCAATTCGGAATTCACAAGCTCAGCCAGTGCACCGGCATGATCAGCCCGCTGCTCACTCAGGCGCTCTGCCAGAGACCAGTAAGTGGCCCACGCCGTTTCCAGCTCTGCAGCAAAACCATCAAGACGCTCTTCACCTGCATCCAGCGTTTCAAGCTGCCCGGCCATATCCGTGGCAAGAACAGGTAATTGCTCCACCGGTACGTGATATTTGCGGGATGCTGCTCTCAGAGCAAACAGACGTTCTTCCACCTCTTCAAGCTCACGCGGGTTGAAGTCCGCATCACGCAGGGCCTGCTCAAGCGCCGTAGAGGCGTCCTCAAGGCCATTCAGAGACCGGTCCAGGGCTTCCAGCGCATCATCCAGCATTCCACCCATATCAGCAGCCTTACGCTGCAGGCGGCGCATAAGGCCGGATATGGTGGGGATAGGAGAGGCATTGCCGCTGATAATCTCAACCGCATCATTCAGATCAGAAGCGATCTTCTCTGAATTCATCATGGTCTGGCGTCGTTCGGCCAGGCTCTCCTCTTCCCCTGCTTCAGGAGCAAGGGTCTGCAGCTCTTCAACAGAAGCACGCAGATAATCGGCTTCACGCCGGGCAGCCTCTATTTCGGCCTGTAATCTGTCCCGCTCCTTTTCGAGATGGCGACAGCTCTGGAACGCCTTCCGGACATCATCACAGAGTCCAGTCAGTTCGCCGTAGGAATCAAGAAGAGCTCTGTGGCTGGCAGGATCAATCAGCGCCCGGTCATCATGCTGGCCATGGATTTCAACCAGCAGACCACCAATATCCCGGAGAAGCCCGGCAGATACGGGCTGATCATTGACAAAGGCCCGTGTCCGACCGTCCGCTGACTGCACACGTCGCAGCACCAGCTCACCATCAGCATCAATATCATGAGCATTCAGATGAACAAAAACCGGATGGTCTGCTGGAAGATCAAAGGTCGCGATCACATGTCCCTGTTTGACACCTGACCGGACAAGACCGCCATCACCGCGGCCACCCAGAGCAAGGGACAGGGAATCAAGCAGGATAGACTTGCCCGCACCGGTTTCTCCAGTGAGCACGGTCAAGCCATCCGAAAAATCGATATCCAGCCGATCAATCAGAACGATATCACGGATCGACAAAGCCCCCAGCATGATCCGATGATTGTCCTTAGCTGAGACCTGTCAGAGTACCCACTGTCTTGCTGATCCAGGAGCCCTTGTTTTCCTGCGGCTTGTAACCACCTTCCGCAAGAAGTTCATAGGCCCGCTGGTACCATTCGCTGTCCGGGAAGTTATGTCCAAGCACAGCAGCAGCGGTCTGCGCTTCCGGTACAACTCCGAGCGCCAGATAGGTCTCGGTCAGACGGAGAAGCGCTTCCTCCACATGACGTGTGGTCTGATATTCGGAAACAACGGTTTTGAAGCGGTTCGCCGCAGCAATATATTCCTGCCGCTCCTGATAGTACCGGCCCACCTGCATTTCCTTACCGGCAAGCTGATCGAGCGTAACACGTACTTTCTGGCGCGCATCATCCGTATAATCCGATTCAGGATAACGCTGCACCAGCTCACGCATGGCTCTCAGCGCCTTGGCTGTCATTTCCTGATCACGGGTCACATCCGGGATCTGGCGGAAATAGGACTGGCCGATCAGATATTGCACATAAGCGGCATCTTCATCGCCCGGATACAGCGTGATGAAACGACGAGCCGAAGAGATCGCATCGTCATACCGGGCGTTCTGGAAATTCGTATAGGTACTCAGCACAAGAGACTTCTTGGCCCAGGTCGAATAGGGATGCTGACGGTCAAGATCCTTGAACTTCTTCTGGGCCGTCGAGACATCGCCTGAGTTCAGAGCAGCCAGTCCCTCGTTATAGAGCCGGTCAGCCGGCTCGTCCTTGAAAGCCAGATCATCCAGCGATTCTTCAGTGCTGGAACAGGCTGCAAGAAACGTCATACAAGCTGCAGCAAGCCAACCGAAATACGCTGGTACTGTTTTCCGAGTGCTATTCATCGCCTGAATTTATCCCATAACGCTGTAGCCATACGCTGAGGCAAAACAATACTGCCGCAGAGCTGCCCATGACAAGTCACCAAAGACCGTTTGATGTCTTTACCCTAAATCCACCTCGAACGCCAAGCCCGATGCCATGAAATTGGAGCGGAACTAAGGCAATTTTTCCACCCATGGCCGACGGGTTACACCCTTTCAGGGCATAAAAGCAAAAGGGGCCAGAAACCGGCCCCGCAATAATGCCCCCGGACACGCCGGGATATTCCGGTAATCCCTGTTACGAAACATCCGCACGGAATGCAGCAGCGGCAATACCAGCTGGCAATTCCCCATGGCCAACCGTGCGGGTCGGAGCTTCTTCAACATATTCCCAGGCGTCGGGGTCAGCAAACAGGGCCTTGACCATGTTGATATTCACACGATGGCCACCACGATAAGAGCGATAAAGCCCAAGAATAGGCGCCCCCGCAAGAGACAGGTCACCAACAGCATCAAGGGTCTTGTGCCGAACAAACTCGTCCGGGTACCGCAGCCCTTCAGGGTTGACCACTTCATCGTCACCCAGAACAACCGTGTTATCGAGCGAGGAGCCAAGTGCATAACCCATGGCCCAGAGACCTTCCACATCCTTCATGAAGCCAAAGGTCCGCGCTCTGCTCAACTCATCACGGAAAACAGCCGGGGACAGATCACCGGAAAATTTCTGGCGACCGATAACCGGCGTATCAAAATCAATCTCGACCTCAAACCGGCTGCCATCAAACGGACGAAGCTCTGCATAGGACTGGCCATTCTCAATCCGGACAGGCTTCAGAACCTTGATGAAGCGGCGGGCACGGCGCTGCTGCTTAAGCCCGACCTGCTCGAAAGCATCGATATAGGCAGCGGAACTGCCGTCAAAGACCGGAACTTCCGGGCCATCAATCTCAATCAGAACATTGTCCACGCCATAGGCAACAAGAGCAGCCATCAGATGCTCGACCGTTGCAACAGACACGCTGCTCGGATCACCAAGCACAGTGCACAGCTCTGTTGCAGACACAACCTTGTGGGACGCGCGGATTTCGTAATCCTTGCCATCTTCGGAACGCAGAAAAACAATACCATGATCATCTTCAGCAGGATGAAGCGTCATCGAGACCGGCTTACCACTGTGAACACCGATACCGGAAAGTTCCACAGGCTCAGCCAGAGTGTGTTGCCGCCGCACGTCAGTCATGGTCATCATTCTGTCCCGAAAGATTTTATTATTGGATTTTCGAATCTGCGCCCTTAAGCCCTGATGGCTGCACAATACAAGTCACCCGCAACGGGTACAAATCACGCTTTCTTACTGTTTGTTACGATTTTCAGAAAACTTTCAGATGCTGTAATTCATTGAATTTAAACGAAAAACAGGGGCAGAAAATCTGCCCCTGTCATAATCTGTAACAGTCTGTATCAGACGATCAGTTCGCCTGGCGACGGAGGAATGCCGGGATTTCCAGCTGCTCATCCTCATGAGCCTGTGGCTGAGGCTGGGCACGGCCACGCGGATCAAGCTGACCCTGCTGCGGCTGATACATGCCCTGAGGTGCCGGGCGCGGCTTTGCAAATTCGCTGCGCGGAGCCTGCTGTGGCGCATAAGCCTGAGGAGGAGCCATCTGGGCTGTGGCAGGCATCTGCGGGCGAACCTGCTGGGTCGGAGCCGGAGCAGGTTCTGCTTCAGCAGCCTCATGCTCCTTGCGACCCAGGCCAACATTGGCCAGGCGGCGCAGAATGGTCATCGGACCTTTTTCCTCAGCCTCAGGAGCAGTTTCCTGAGGAGCTTCTGGAGCCATGCGAGCCTGAAACTCTCGCTGACCGACCGGCGGGAACTCTTCCATACGCGGCATACGCGGTGCACGAGGCTCAGGCATTTCAGCCTGCGGCGGAATGAAATGACGCTGCGGTGCTGGCTGTTCAGCAACTTCCGGAGCTGGCATCGGATCGATTTCCGGCTGCGGCTCTGGCTCACTGAATGCTGGCATTTCCGGGCGGAAAGGCTCAATCATCACATCCGGATCTTCAGCACTGGCAACCGGAGCTGCTTCCATTTCCTCATACTGCATCAGATCAGCGGAAACCTGCTCCTGGACATCATCACGGATGATGAACTGCGGCAGTTCCACTTCTTCTGCGTGCTCTTCCTCGGCAACTTCTTCATGCTGCTCGACGGTCAGCGTTTCACGCTGCTGAGCCAGCTCGGAAAGACGGATTTCAGCAGGGGTCACCTCTTCAAGGATCTCCTGATCGATACCCGTTGCCACAACAGAGACGCGGATGACACCCTCAAGGCCTTCATCAAACGTAGCGCCCAGAATGATATTGGCTTCCGGATCGACTTCCTCGCGGATGCGGGTTGCCGCTTCGTCCACTTCAAACAGGGTCAGATCCTGACCACCGGTGATCGAAATCAGCAGACCGCGTGCACCCTGCATGGAGATGTCATCCAGCAGCGGGTTGGCAATAGCCGCTTCAGCAGCCTGAACAGCACGACGGTCACCGGACGCTTCACCGGTACCCATCATCGCCTTGCCCATCTCGCGCATGATTGAGCGAACATCAGCAAAGTCCAGATTGATCAGGCCTTCCTTGACCATCAGATCCGTGATGCAGGCCACGCCGGAATAAAGCACTTCGTCAGCCATGGAGAAGGCATCAGCGAATGTGGTTTTCTCATTGGCGATACGGAACAGGTTCTGGTTCGGAATGCAGATCAGCGTATCCACATTCTTCTGCAGTTCATCAATGCCGCTTTCCGCAATACGCATGCGGCGCTGGCCTTCGAAGTGGAACGGCTTGGTGACCACGCCGACTGTGAGAATGCCATGTTCACGCGCAGCCCGGGCGATCACAGGAGCTGCCCCCGTACCCGTGCCGCCTCCCATACCTGCGGTGATGAAAACCATGTGTGAGCCAGCCAGATGGTCATTGATCTCATCAATCACCTCTTCGGCAGCAGCACGACCGATTTCCGGCTGAGAACCTGCGCCGAGCCCCTCGGTCACGGCAATTCCCATCTGGACCACACGCTCGGCCTGAGACGTGGACAACGCCTGGGCATCGGTATTGGCAACGACGAACTCAACGCCCTGCAATCCGGCTGTGATCATGTTGTTGACGGCGTTGCCGCCAGCTCCACCAACACCAAACACCGTGATACGCGGCTTCAGTTCTGTGATATCGGGCATCTTCAAATTAATGGTCATGGCATCCTCGTCGGGCTTGGACGGCCATTCCCGCCGTCTCGACCTCTCTCAGTATTCTCCGATTCACCTTGATTCGACGAGGTTAAACCGGAAAAAGATGTATTAAAAGCACTCCCTGAACCACTGACCGACCCGGGCGAAGTACCCGTCCGTCCCGGTCAGGGACAGTTTTTGTTTTCTCGTTGCAAACTGTTCAATCTGGGCAACCTGCGGATAAATCAGCAGGCCGACCGCAGCGGAAAAAGACGGCCCCTTGGCAATCTCCGGCAGACCAGCAGCCCCAAGGGGACGGCCGAGCCGAACATTCCGCGCCAGAATCCGTCTTGCGACTTCCGACATTCCCGTAAGCTGGCTTGCACCACCGGTCAGCACCAGACGGCGACCGACCTGGGCAGAAAACCCGCTTGAATTAATCTTGTCCCGAGCCAGCTCAAGGATCTCTTCAACCCGAGGCCGGATGATCCGCGTCAGCGCAGAGCGTGGCACCTGGTGGGGCAAATCCCGCTCATCATCACCGACTGGCGGAACGGTCAGGATCTCACGATCATCAGACACACTCGGCAAAGCGCTGCCAGCAAGGGTCTTCAGCCGTTCCGCATCGGCCAGCCGTGTGGACAGGCCGCGGGCAATATCCATGGTCACATGATGCCCGCCAATGGCAAAGCCATCGGTATGCACAAACTGACCCTCGACGAAAATCGAAATCGTTGTGGTGCCACCACCCATATCGATACAGGCAACGCCAAGTTCAGCTTCATCGTCCACCAGAACGGAAAGACCGCTGGCATAAGGCGTAGCAACAAAAGCCTCCACCTGCAGATGACAGCGATTGACACAGAGCTCAAGGTTCCGGATCGGCGCATGGTCTGCAGTGACCACATGCATATCCACACCGAGCTTGTTGCCGAACATATCTGTCGGATCACTGATGCCGCGATTGCCATCAAGAGAATAGCCAATCGGCAGGGAGTGAATGGATGAACGCCCTTCCGTCAGCGAATGAGACCGACCGGCCCGAAGAACCCGGGCAATATCATCTTCCTGCACTTCATGGCCATCAAGAGCAACGCTGGCGCTGTATGTTTCGCTCTGCAATCGGCCTGCAGACATGCTGACAATGAGAGAATCCACGGTCAGATTGGCCATCCGCTCCGCTGCATCAACAGCGTGACGGATACAGCGTTCTGCCGCTTCCATATCGGTAACAACACCGGACTTCATGCCCTGGGCCTGACGCTGACCAAAACCGATAATCTCGATCTGATGGGTCCGGCCACGTAGTGCTTCACCCGGATCACGCGGACGCAACCGCGCGATGATGCAGCAGACCTTGGTGGAACCGACATCCAGAACCGACACAACAGACGAGCGATGCTGTGGCAACGGCTTCATGTGCACGCCACGAACGCTTTCAGGAAGGCGGATCATGCGTCACCTCCCGTCTTGCGCCGCTTGATGGCTGCTTCAAAAGCCGCCTTGCGCTCAGTTGCAGCGTCATCCGTCAGACGCAATGTCACCTTGTCAGCGAACCGCAAGTCGACCCGTGAGATATCCCGGGCCAGAATCTGGCGATCCCGCGCAAGCGCATCCAGATCACGAAGCGCGCGGGCAAGTCCCTCTTCCGGCAGAAGAACCACAGTGCCTGTATCCAGATGCAGATTCCAGCGGCGGTCTGCAATGCGAGATGAGGCCCGCAGACGGCTCTGCAGAAGCGGATAGCGCACCAGTTCGGAGAAAAGCCCCTCGGCTTCACGCTGGGCACCTCGTCCGACAATCAGAGGAAGGCTGGCAAAATCGCCACCCTGCACATCAATGATCGGCTCACCGGCCTGGTCAACCACGGATAACAGGCTGCCGCGCTGCCAGACCGCAAACGGCCGGCGCTCGGTCACAGCTATCCGCAAGGTACCGGGATAGAATTTCTGTACGGTCACAGATGAAATCCAGGGATTGGCCAGCAGCCGGTCCCGTGCATCTGCCACATTGAAAGCAATGAGGGATGTGGATGGGGTAATTCCGAGCTGGGACAGAATCTCTGATTCAGACACAGATGCCTGGCCGGAAATATGCACTTCGGTAATCGCCAGACCGGCCTTTTTGGACGCGGCATCAACAGCCGGGCCGAGATGCCCGCCAAGAGATGCCCCATACACGATGGCTGCGGAAAGGAAGGCAACCGTTGATACCGTACCAAGCCACTTCGGTGTCAGATTGAGGAGGCGCCAGCTTTCAGACGCCAGTTTTGCGAAGGAACCATAACGATGACGCAGCGAATATTCACGATCAAGTCGCGCCTGTTCGGCGGATTTGATCCCGTCGCTGTCTCCATCATGTCGCTTCGCTAACGGTTGCAAGAAGCGTCCTCCACCATCCAACTGACCAATGCGCGGAAATCATGTCCGGCATCTGCTGCAAGTTCCGGCACCAGTGACGTTTCCGTCATGCCGGGCTGCGTATTAACTTCAAGACAAATCAACTCACCTGTGCCGTGCAATCGGTCATCGAACCGGAAATCAGCGCGACTCACACCGCGACAGCCAAGCGATTGATGTGCTCTTAAGGTTAATGTCTGTATGTTTTGGTAAATATTCGGTGAAATTTCTGCCGGAAGAATGTGTTTTGATCCACCAGGGCGATATTTTGAATCGAAATCATAGAAGCCTTCGTCAGGCAGGATCTCAATCACCCCCAGGGCCACGTCACCCATCACCGCACAGGTCAGCTCGCGGCCCGGAATATAGCGCTCAACCATAACAATTTCGCCATATGGCCAGTTATCTGAATAGAGCTGTTGGGGTGGATGTTCCATGTCTTCAGAGACAATCAGAACGCCATAACTGGACCCCTCATTCACCGGTTTGATGACATAAGGCGGCTTCATCACATGTTCGCGCGCTGCATCTAATCTGTGGACAATTTTTGATTCTGCAACGGGTACACCCGCCTCACGCATCACATCCTTGGCCTTTTCCTTGTGCATCGCCAGTGCAGATGCAAGGACACCGGAATGCGTATAGGGGATGCTGAGCGTCTCAAGAATGCCCTGAATACAACCATCCTCACCGTATGGGCCATGCAGGGCATTGAAAACCACATCGGGCTTCAGCTCCTGCAGCACAGTCGCAACAGACGGCTCGGCATCCACCCGTGTCACACGGTAGCCTGCGTCCTCAAGAGCATCAGCGCAGGCATTGCCGGACGCAAGACTAACACTCCGTTCCGCGGACCATCCGCCCATCAGAACAGCTACATGCTTACCAGTGCTCATCATTTATCTCCCGAGAAAGGGTTGAATATTCACGCCATCCGGCAAGGTGCCAATCCGCTTGATTTCCCAGTCAAGCCGAATGCCGCTTGTTGCCAGAACCTGAGACCGAACCGTCTCCCCAAGCAGTTCAAGTTCCGTGGCCGTCGCGTTTCCGGTATTGAGCAGGAAATTGCAGTGCAATTCAGAAACCTGGGCATCGCCGATATTCATGCCACGGCAACCTGCCG
Organism: Coralliovum pocilloporae; assembly: GCF_030845175.1. Classification (NCBI taxonomy): domain Bacteria; kingdom Pseudomonadati; phylum Pseudomonadota; class Alphaproteobacteria; order Hyphomicrobiales; family Coralliovaceae; genus Coralliovum; species Coralliovum pocilloporae. Next base: position 583,155 of record NZ_CP132542.1, read on the forward strand.
CATCAATAAGCTGCCAGGACTTGTGCCCTTCCGGATTCTTGAACGTCGAGCCTCCCGTACGGCTCTTTACCGGCTGCGTCGCTTCACGCGAGGCTGTGATCTGCTCCATCTCAGCGCGCAACGCGTCCGGTTCCCCGGCAGAACCGCGATACAGGGCTTCCGTGAAAATCAGGTCACCAGATGCTTCTGAGTGCCGATAGCTGTATCCGAAATCAGCGTTTGACAGGATATGAACCTGCCCCTGCCTATCAACCGCGCGGGCTTCGATGAGGAAATCCTTCGTCTCACCGCCATAGGCACCGGCATTCATGCGCAATGCGCCGCCAATACCACCCGGAATGCCCCGGTAGAAGGACAGCCCCGCTATCCCCGCATCAGCCGCCGCCTTGGCTGCTCTGACATCAGGCACAGCAGCACCGACGCGCAAATGGTGATCGGGTTCCGTGGTAATCTGCCCGAACCCCTTGGCCGAGAGGCGTACAACAACCCCGGCAACACCACCATCCCGCACAAGAGTGTTGGACCCAAGACCCAGAACCGTGACAGGAATGTCTTCCGGCAGAACCGCCAGAAACCGGGCCAGGTCCTCTTCATCAGCAGGTTGGAAAAGCAGCTGCGCCGGTCCACCGACACGGAACCAGACATAATCCTTCAGCGGAGCATTGGTGATCAGGCGCCCACGGACACCTTCAAAAGCAGAGCCGTGTTCTTCCAGAAGATCCGGGAAACTCATCCCTTCCCTCCTTCAAGCTGTTCAAGCGCCTCCGGCAGGGCATGAGCCCAATGTGTAATACTGCCAGCCCCGAGACAAATCACAAGGTCTCCCGGTTCGGCCTGCTCGCGGATCAACCCGGCAAGGCTCTCCGGTCCTTCCAGCGGCAGCACACTGCGGTGGCCGTGGCTTCTCAAACCGGATACAAGCCCGGTCTTGTCCGCACCTTCAATCGGCTCCTCACCGGCTTCATAGACATCAGCAATGATCACCGTGTCCGCATCATTGAAACAGCCGCAGAATTCATCAAACAGGTCATGCAGACGCGTATAGCGGTGTGGCTGCATGACCGCGACTACCTTGCCTTCTGTCGCCGAGCGCGCAGCCTGCAAAACCGCTGCAATCTCTACCGGATGATGGGCGTAATCATCAAAGATGCGGATGCCGTTCCAGGTTCCGGTTGCCGTAAAGCGGCGCTTGACCCCGCCAAAATTCTGCAACCCGGTTCTGATCGCGTCTTCCGATACATCAAGGTTGAGCGCGACCGCGATTGCAGCAACAGAGTTCGAGATATTGTGCAGACCCGGCATGGGAAGAGTCAGATCATTGATAGCCGTTTCCACTCCGGTCGCGCGATCGCGCGCGATTAGATCAAATTTCGAGAACCCGTTATCGGAGCGCACATTGCGGAACCGGATATCAGCCTGCGGATTTGCACCATAAGTGACGATCCGACGGTCCTCAATCCGACCCACAAGAGCCTGCACTTCCGGGTGGTCAAGACACATCACCGCGAAACCATAAAACGGTACATTCTCGACAAACAGCCGGAACGCCTCACGGGCATTGTCAAATGTGCCGTAATGGTCCAGATGCTCCGGGTCGATATTGGTGACAATCGCTACATCGGCAGGAAGCTTGACGAATGTGCCATCGGATTCGTCTGCCTCGACCACCATCCACTGGCCTTCTCCAAGACGTGCATTGGTGCCGTAAGCATTGATGATACCGCCATTGATAACGGTCGGATCAAACCCCGCAGCATCAAGCAGAGTTGCCACCAGAGACGTGGTGGTGGTCTTACCATGCGTACCACCAACAGCCACAGCCGAACGAAGGCGCATCAGTTCAGCCAGCATTTCCGCGCGCCGAACAACAGGCACCATACGGTCACGTGCAGCACACAGCTCCGGATTATCCGGCTTGATGGCGGATGATACGACCAGAACCCGTGCCTCACCGAGATTCTCCTCGGCATGCCCGATAGAAACCGAAATGCCCTTGGCTCTCAGACGCTGAACATTGGCGCTGTCTGACATATCGGAGCCCTGAACCCGATATCCGAGATTATTCAGAACCTCGGCGATCCCGCTCATCCCGATACCACCAATACCCACAAAATGAATGGGTCCGATATCCTGAGGCATTTTCATCGATCACAAGATCCTTCAATTCGAGTTGTGAGTCAGCTCATCCACAAGATCAGCCAGCCTGACAGCGGCATCGGGATAGCCCGCAGATTTGGCCGCAGAGGCCGCAGTCCATAGTTTTTCCGGTTCATCAAGAAGCGCGCTCAGATCTCCCGCCAGACGCTCCGGTGTCAGATCAGCCTGCTCTCTGATCCATGCCCCGCCGGCCTCTGCCAGACCTTCAGCATTCAGCCGCTGATCATGATCAAGCGCACCCGGGTAAGGAATGAGAATAGCCGGTCGTCCGATAACAGCCAGTTCCGATACAGTGGATGCTCCAGCGCGCGAAATCACCAGATGGCTTTCAGCCATGCGCTGCGGCAAATCCTCAAAGAAGGTTTCCAGCTCGATACTCATCCCAAGTGCCCGATAGCGCGCAAGCGTTGTGGAGAGGTTCTCAGGACGACATTGCTGCACAACCGAAACAAGATTGCGCTTGTCCTCGGGCAACAGCTCAAACGCAGCAGGCACTACCTCAGACAGGAATTGAGCGCCCTGACTGCCGCCGAAAACCAGAAGCCGGAACGGCAGATGGCCGCCCATGGTCGGATAAGGCCTGTCTGCCGCCTCAATCACTTCAGGACGGACAGGATTGCCCGTGTGGATGGTTCGCGCATGACCATCAAGCCCGCGCGTCTGCGGCAGGCTCATGGCAACAGCATGGATGTTCTTCAGAACAGCTTTGTTCGCCCGGCCCAATACGGCATTCTGCTCATGGATACAGGTCGGCACACCGAGCTTCTGCCCCATATACAGCGGAGGGAAAGTCGGATAGCCGCCAAAACCGACAATAAGATCAGGCTGGTAACGCTTGATAAGCTGTCGGGATTCATAAAACCCGGTCAGAAGCTGAATGGCACCCCGCGCCAGCGCTACCGGTGATTTCCGGGCAAAAGTCGCTGATGACACCCGATGAATCCGCGCGCCCAGAAAAGCCTCATCATAGGAAGAAACCCGATCATCGGTCAGCCAGTGCACCAGATAGTCACGTTTGAGCAACTCAGCAGTCAGTGCGGCTGCCGGGAACACATGACCACCGGTCCCACCAGCGGCAACAAAAACACGTTTGGGATCTGATTCAGACTGCATCTGGTTTGGTAACCTGTTCAGAACGGGCAAGAGGCTGGCGATGCCTGAGCGCGGATCGCACCGGCTTGCTGCGGGTGAAGGCGAGAACCACCCCCATGACAAAAGCGGCTGATAACATGGATGACCCGCCATAGGAAATGAATGGCAATGTCATGCCTTTGGCAGGCATCAGCTTGAGATTAACCCCGAGATTGATCACCACCTGCAGGCCGAACAGCGAGACAAGGCCGAATGTCGCCAGACGATGAAAGGCATCATCGAGACGCTGCGCCTGATAGAGCCCGCGCATGACCACAAACACCATGATAGCCAGCAGCAGCAGGCAGACGATGATGCCGAATTCCTCGGCAGCCACCGCAAAGATGAAATCCGTATGGGAATCCGGCAGGATCCGTTTCACGGTCCCCTCGCCCGGCCCCCGTCCGAACCAGCCACCTTTGACAAAGGCATCAATGGCTGTATCCACCTGAAACGTGTCCCCCGATGACGGGTCAAGAAAGCGATTGATACGCCCTGCCACATGGGCAACGGTGAGGTAGGCAATCACACCGCCAATCACACCAAGCCCGGCCAGCGCGAAAATCCAGGTCCAGGACAGACCGGCCATGAAAAACACCATACCCCAGGCGGCCCCGACCAGAGCAGTCTGGCCGAAATCCGGCTGGGCGACGAGCAGAGACACCACCATAACCAAAAGCAGAATGGCAAAGATATTGCCCGGAATATCCGCCTGACGCTTGTGTTCTGCAAACAACCAGCCAGACAGAATGATCAAGGCGGGCTTCACGAACTCAGACGGCTGCAGTGAGAAACCACCCACCGAGATCCAGCGGCGGGCGCCCTTGATTTCAAGACCGATAAACAGCGTCACGATCATCAGGGCAACACCGCCCAGGAAAACCAGAAGCGCGAGCCGTCGCACCTGTTTTGGAGACAGCAGCGAAACGCCGAGAAAGATCACGAGAGACGGGATCATGAACACAGCATGGCGTTTGACGAAATGGTAGGAATCAAGCCCCAGCCGTTCAGCAACCGGAGGGCTGGCGGCAAATGAGAAAATAAACCCGGTGATCATAAGGGCGATGACGGAAAACAGCAGATACCGGTCGACAGTCCACCACCATCGACCGATCAGGGTTCCGCCTTCCGTCCGGCTGACCATCAGAGGGCCTCCGCTTTCGGCTGGTCCAGATCGAGCGCTTCCACAGCCTTTCTGAAGGCATCACCACGCAACTCGAAATTGTCATACTGATCGAAAGAAGCACAGGCCGGAGACAGAAGAACAACAGCTTCATCCAGGCCCGACCGGAAAGCATCACGCGCTGCCAGAACAACGGCATGATCCATTGTTGAGGCGATCTCGTGCGGCACTTTTTTGCCCAGAGTGGCGGCAAACGGCTCTGCCGCCTCGCCAATCAGATAGGCCTTCCGGATACGCGGGTAGAATGGCTCAAGCTCATCGATACCGCCATCCTTGGCACGACCACCCGCAATCCAGAAAATATCCTGGAACGAACCAAGAGCCGTTGCAGCCGCATCCACATTGGTGGCTTTGGAGTCATTTACAAAGGCAATGTCGGCAATCCGGCGAACCTCTTCCATACGGTGAGCCAGTCCGGGAAAGCTCCTCAGCCCCTTGGCCAGCGCGTCATAGCTGACACCAAGGCAACGGGCGATAGCAGCATAGGCAGCTGCATTCTGCGCGTTATGCCGACCTCTCAGAGACGGAATGCCGGTAAGGCGGGTCACCACGTGACGACGCCCGGACAGAGTATCAACCAGCTGGTCAGCCATAGCATACAGACCATGACCCAGCGCCTGTCGTGTGCTGATGTCGATCACAGAGACACCATCAGATTTCAGTGTCTCTGAAATAGACCGCGTTGTCTCGTCATCAATACCGATGACGGCGGTCTCCGACTGCGCCACAAGATTCCGCTTCACTGCTGCATAATGCTCGAACGAGCCATGCCTGTCGATATGGTCTGGGCTGATATTCAGCAGAACACCAATCGTCGGATCAAGCGTTGGCGCCAGATCAATCTGATAGGACGAACATTCGAGAACATAAACGGCATTGTCAGACAGTTCATCCAGCGAGAGCACAGCAACGCCGATATTGCCGCCCATCTGCACATTGAAACCGCAGGCCTTCAAACCGTGCGCCACAAGCGCCGTTGTGGTTGACTTACCGTTGGTTCCGGTAATTGCAACAAGCTTTGAACCCGGCGCACGAGCAGCTCGCTCGCGGCAAAAAACTTCAATATCACCGATAATCTCGACACCGGCCCTATTGGCCAGATTGACGATCCGGTGCGGCACCGGATGGGTCAGCGGAACACCTGGCGCAAGGACGAGAGAGTCAAACCGACCCCAGTCCGCGTCATCAAGACTGCCAACGGGGATACCCTCCCTGGCCGCTTCATCCATCCGACCCTGATTGTCATCAGCTGCGAGAACCTGTGCGCCCCCGGCAACAAGAGCTCTGGCGGTTGCCATGCCACTGCCGCCAAGCCCGAACAGAGCAACCGATTTTCCCTTGAATGTGGTTGCCTTGATCATGCCTACCTCAGCTTCAGCGTCGACAGGCCGATAAGCGCCAGGACAACAGCAATAATCCAGAACCGGATCACCACCTGCGGCTCTGTCCAGCCAAGATGCTCAAAGTGGTGATGGATCGGAGCCATGCGGAACACCCGCTTACCGGTCAGCTTGTAGGACCCCACCTGGATGATGACCGACACAGCCTCAAGGACGAAGAGCCCGCCGATAATAGCCAGAACGATCTCGTGTTTAATGGCGACCGAAATAGCCCCCAGCATACCTCCAAGAGCCAGAGACCCGGTATCACCCATGAAGATGGCCGCTGGCGGTGCATTGAACCACAGGAAGCCCAGCCCCGCACCAATCAGTGCACCACAGAGAATGGAGAGCTCACCCGCGCCGACCACATAGTGGATCTGGAGATAGGATGAGAACACCTCGTTTCCGGTGAGATAGGCAATCATGCCAAAGCTGGCACCGGCAATCATCACCGGGACAATAGCAAGACCATCCAGACCATCGGTCAGGTTAACCGCATTGCCCGCACCAACAATCACAAAGGCTCCGAACAGGATGAAGAACCAGCCAAGGTCAACCACCAGATCCTTGAAGAACGGGAAAGCAAGTGATGTAGCGAAAGCCGTATCGCCCACAAGCGCCACAACAAGGCAGGCAATACCGGCAATAAGCGCTTCCAACCCCAACCGGGACCGGCCGGAAAAGCCCTTGTGGGATGATTTCGTCACCTTGAGATAATCATCATAAAGACCAATGAGACCGAAACCGAGCGTCACACCCATAACCACCCAGACATACGGATTGCTCAGATCAGCCCAGAGCAGAGTGGAAACCAGAACGCTAGACAGGATCATCAACCCGCCCATGGTCGGCGTGCCTTTTTTGGTCAGGATATGGCTCTGCGGACCATCCTCGCGGATAGGCTGTCCCTTCCCCTGACGAACCCGCAAACTGTCAATGATCCCCGGTCCAAACAGGAAGACAAACAGCAAGGCCGTCATCACGGCACCGCCAGTCCTGAACGTAATATAACGGAACACGTTCAGAACCGAGATCTGGTCCGACAACTCCGCAAGAAGAAGAAACATTCTGCTTTACCCTGCCCTCAGGCCGTTGACCGGCCGAATTCCTTTTTCAGCATCTCAACCAGCGGCCCCATACGGCTACCGAGAGATCCTTTGATCATGATGACATCACCCGGCCCCACTGCATTCTGCAAAGGCTCATGCAGGCCGTCCGACGTTGGTGCATAAGCACCGCGAACAGTCTCTGGCAAAGCCTTCCAGAGATGTTCCATATCCGGTCCACTACAGAAAACACAGTCCACCGAAGCTTCTTCAATTGCCTCAGCAAGACCGGCATGGAAGACGGGCGAATCACTACCCAGTTCCAGCATATCACCGAGAACGGCAATTCTGCGTCCACCTGTGCCTCTTTCCGAGCTTCCAAGCAACCGTATTGCGGCTTTCACGGATGTGGGGTTGGCATTGTAGCTCTCATCAATGAGCGTCATGCTGCCGCCCTTGCGTGTCAGGCTGTGCTGCTCTCCACGACCTTTCGGAGCGGTAAAATCGGCAAGCGCCATGCCTGCAAGCGCAAGGTCCGCTCCCAGAACATGAACAGCCGTCAGGATAGCGAGGCTGTTCAACGCCATATGATCCCCCGGCGCACCCAGCTTGAAATGCATCGGACTACCGAGAACCGAAACATCCAGAACAGACATTACACCTTGGCTGATGATGGTTTCCAGCCGTGTATCCGCATCCACGGATCGTCCAAAACTCACAATGCGCTGAACACCGGCAGCACGGGCAGATGCAAAGAGATGATCAAAATAACCATTGTCGCGATTGATGATGGCAACACCATCAGACACCAGGCCCTCGAAAATCTCCGCCTTGGCATCGGCTATCTCATCAACTGAGGAGAAGTGAGCCAGATGCACCGGGGCAACAGTGGTGATGATTGCCGCATGTGGCTGAACCATCTTCACCAGCGGCCGGATCTCATCAGAATGGTTCATGCCGATTTCAAAGACACCGAACTCGGTATCAGATGGCATCCGCGCCAATGTCAGCGGCACACCCCAATGATTGTTGAAACTGGCAACAGCCGCATGGGTTTTGCCCTGGCGCGACAGCACCAGCCGCAGGCCATCCTTTGTGCTGGTTTTCCCGACGCTTCCTGTCACCGCGACAATACGGGCCTTAGAGCGGGCCCGAGCAGCAACAGCCAGTCGTTCCAGCGCCCTCAGCACATCATCCACCAGCACATAGGGCTGCGGCGTGGTTTCATCAGCCCGCGAGACAACCGCAAAGGCCGCTCCGTTATCCAGAGCCGCTTTTACAAAATCATGACCATCGAACCGGTCACCCTTGATGGCAAAGAAGGCATGCCCAGGTTCAAGGGACCGACTGTCAATCGACAGATCCAGAACATCCCCCTCAACCGACCCCACCAAAGAGCCACTGGTCGCCTCAAGAAAATCAGCAAGTGTCCACAAGACAGTCATCAGGCACCCCGCTCAGACAATGCCATACGTAGTTCATCATGATCAGAGAACGGATGCATGACACCCTTGATCAGTTGCCCGGTCTCGTGCCCCTTGCCAGCCACCACCAGCACATCACCAGCCTCAAGAAGCCCCACGCCATGGCGGATTGCTTTCCCGCGGTCGCCGATCTCAAGTGCTTTCGGTGCAGCATCAAGAATGGCGCGACGGACAAGGGCCGGATCTTCGTTACGCGGGTTATCGTCCGTCACAATGGCAATATCAGCCTGGGCTTCTGCAATGCCGCCCATAATGGCCCGCTTGCCCGGGTCCCTGTCCCCACCGGCACCAAACACAACAATCAGTCGCCCGTTCGTGAACGGCTTCAAGGCACGCAGAGTATGATCCAGCGCCTCCGGCTTGTGGGCATAATCAACAAAGCAGAGGCTCTCACCCGGCCCGCGCCCCACAAGCTCAAGCCGTCCTGGAGCACCCTTAAGGCTTTCAAGCGCTGAGAAGGCCTCCTCAATACGGCACCCACCCGCAATCGCAAGCCCGGCAGCCAGGATGGCATTGGAGACCTGAAACTCTCCCACAAGCGGCAGCAGGAACGACACGTCCTGACCAAACGCGTTGACGTTGACCGACTGGCCGAACCCGTCAATCGCAACGGACTTGATCCGGATATCATCGCCTTGAAAGCCAACCGTCTGCACCGGGTGACCGGCAGCCCTGGCCCGTTCAGCCATCAGCTGGCCGTAAGAATCGTCCACGTTGATAATCGCAGGTGCGTCCTGTGGCAGCAAAGTGTCAAACAGACGGGCCTTGGCGTCGAAATAAGCCTCGGTCGTCTCGTGATAGTCCAGATGATCCCGCCCCAGATTGGTAAATCCGGCTGCTTTCAGGCTCACTCCGTCCAGTCGACGCTGGTCAATGCCATGGGAGGATGCCTCAAGCGCCACATGGGTACAGCCATCGTCCGCAAGCGATTGAAGACTGCGATGCAATGAAACAGGATCAGGTGTGGTCAGTCCGCCGTAGACATCACCATTGGGAGACACAATCCCGAGCGTTCCGACACTTGCCGCCTTGAGCTTTGCGGATAACCAGATCTGACGGACAAAGGACGCGACAGATGTTTTGCCGCTGGTCCCTGTCACAGCAACCACCGTTTCCGGCTGCGGAGCAAAGAAACGCGCAGCCATGAGCGCGAAGTCCCGCCGGACATCATCACTGCGCAGAACGGTCGGCCCGGATGGAACTTCACCGATTTCCGGAGCCAGAACACAGTTTGCACCAGCCGCGATGGCGTCGCCCACAAAGCGCATGCCATCCACCTGCGTTCCGGGCAAAGCCGCAAAGAGCGCGCCCGTCTCGACCACCCGACTGTCTGAGGTAATGGTGCTGATTTCGACGTCCGCGTTGCCTTCAATAGAAACCGAATCGCTGACGAGATCTTTCAGATGTCTGGCCTTGTCCGACATGCTTTCACTCTTGCTGTTCTTTGCCCCTCTCCTTTAAAGCGATCCGCTTCAGAAGGAAACAAGAATGGTTTGCGCATCAATGCCGTCAAATTTGGGGCGAACACCCAGCATGGGAGCAATTCGGGCAATCACCTTGCCAGCCGTCGGTGCTGCATTGTAACCGGCTGTAGCATAGCCGAACGTCCCTTCAGCTGCTTTTGGTTCGTCCAGCATGATCAGGACAACAAATTCCGGATCGTCCATCGGAAAAGCAGAAAGGAAGGACGTATAGAGCCGGTCCTTGGCATAGCGACCATTGACCACCTTCTCAGACGTCCCTGTTTTGCCGCCAACCCGATAGCCGAGCACATTGGCCTTGCGGCCGGAACCCTCTTCCGAATTCAACTTGAAAAGATACCGCATCTGCCGACTGGTTTCAGGCAGAAGAACCTGCTCTCCAGCCGCATAGGCCTCCTCTGCACTGCGCACAAAGAAGGTGGGCTTGATCAGTCGACCACCATTGACAAGCGCGGCTGCTGCGGCAGCTGTCTGGATCGGAGCCACCGACAGTCCATGACCAAAAGAGATGGTCATTGTGCTGAGATCGGTCCAGTCGCGCGGTGCAAGCGGTCGCCGGTTTTCAGGCAGTTCGGTTTTCAGTCTTGTCAGCAGTCCAAGGCGGCGGAGAAAATCCTGATGCGCATCCTTGCCAAGGCTCAGCGCCATTTTAGCGGTGCCAATATTGGAAGAATAAATAAAGATCTCCGACACACTGAGAGATCGTTTCTTGGCGTGGAAATCTGAAATCGTGAAGCCGCCCCGGCGAATGGGCTTTGTGGCGTCAAACTGATCAGACAGCCGGATGCGTCCGGAATCAAGCGCCATGGCTGTTGTGAACGCCTTAAACGTCGATCCCATTTCATAGACACCGGCTGTGACGCGATTGATCCGGTCATCATCAAGTGCCGTTGCAGGGTCATTCGGGTCATAGTCAGGCAGGGAAGCAAGACCGAAGACTTCGCCGGTCTTCGCGCTCAGGACGATACCAGACACGGCATCTGCTTTGAAAAACTCCTTGGCTTTTGCCAGCTCGTCACGCAGCACATGCTGCACCCGAAGATCAATGGAGAGATTGACCGGCTCCATCCGCTGGTTCCGGGCGAAACCGAAATCACGCAGGTCGGCCAGGCCTTCGTCATCCAGATGCTTTTCAATTCCCGCAATGCCCTGATTGTCCACATTCACATGACCGATCACATGAGCAGCGGTCGGCCCACTGGGATAAAAGCGCCGTTTTTCAGGCAGGAACCCAAGACCGGGCAATCCAAGCGCATGAAGAGCAGCCTGCTGTCTTGGTGTGATTTCCCGCTTGAGCCAGACAAATCCGCGCCCGCTCTCAAGCCGCTCACGCAATGTGCTCTCGCTCAGGTCTGGCAGGACTGACAGGATCCGTTCAACAGCTTCATCCACATCAACCACGCGCCGCGGTTCGGCATAGAGCGAAGCACTCTGGATATCTGTCGCCAGAATTTCACCGTTGCGGTCAAGAAGATTGGGCCGTGTCGCAGCAATCGCGTCCTTTGCCGTCAGGCGAATGCCCGCTTGCGCCGTGTCGGTCTGGGCCAACTGGATAAGACGCCCGGCAATTGCCGCATAAAGTCCAAGGAAAACCAGTGCGACAAGCACAGTCCGGGACCGGGCAATCTTGACAGCACCCTTCTGGCTGCCTTCCAGAACAACCCCGTCATCTCCCGAAGCATCCTCTTCGGGCCTGGAGTTCCAGCGCTTTTGGAAAAACTGCTTCATTGTGCCAGCACTCCCGGCTGGCCAGCCGCGACGCCGCCAAGCGCACCACGCGAGAGCGGATCAAGCTCAATCGGGCGCAACGGAACATCATCCAGCGTCGAGAACTGATAGACTTCCATGGGGCCAAGCTGCAATTGCTGCTCGTAACGCTCCACCAGCGTCTGAATACGGTCAGGTCTGCTCAAGTGGCTCCATTCAGCCTGAAGGATTTCAATCGTCTGGCGGACTTCATCAATCTGACCCTGCAAAGCGGCAGCCCGATCGGACGCCTCCTCGGCTTCACCCTTGATCTGGTAGACATATCCAACGCCCAGAACAACAAGCAGGATAAGAATGAGATTCACAACTCTACTCACAATTACCCTCCTTTACCCATAACCAGATCAGGCACGCCCCATGCCGTCTGGTCTGAGTGTCTTGATGGCGCATCCGTCCGCACAGCTGCTCTCAGGCGGGATGAGCGCGCACGCGGGTTCTCCGCAATTTCATCATCCTGAGGCGAAAGAGCCTTACGGGTTTTCAAAGTAAAGGTTGCATCCGGCAAGTCCTGCTCCGGCCGATGCCGGGAACCGCCACCATGGGTCTTCGACCGCTCAGTGAAGAAGCGCTTGACGATCCGGTCTTCCAGAGAATGGAAGGTCACCACAACAAGCCGCCCGCCTGGCTTCAGCACACGCTCTGCTGCAAGCAGAGCTCGGCCAAGCTCATCAAGTTCGCCATTCACATAGATCCGCAGAGCCTGAAAAGTCCGGGTTGCGGGGTGTATCTTGTCCCGCATGCCACGGCCAATTGTCTTCTCGACAAGGCTGGCTAGTGTGCTGGTGCGTGTGATCCGCTCAGCTTTGCGGGCTTCAACGATCGCCTTGGCGATACGGCGTGATTTCTTTTCTTCACCAAAAATGTAGAGCACCCGGGCAAGATCGGCCTCGCCGAGCTCATTCACCACATCTTCCGCGCTTGGCCCCGCCTGCTCCATCCGCATGTCGAGCGGGCCATCATAGCGAAATGAAAATCCGCGTTCCGCCTCATCAAGCTGCATGGAAGAAACGCCGATATCGAGCACAACTCCGTCCACAAATCCGCCGAGCTGTTCATCAACCAGCGCATCAAGATCGCCGAAACGCCCCATAACGAGCTGAAGTTTGCCGGAAAAACGATCCACCAGAGCCTGACCGTCACGGATTGCATTCGGATCACGATCAATCGCAAGAACAGAACCGGCACCGGCTTCAAGGATAGCTGTCGTATAGCCACCAAGGCCAAACGTGCCATCCACGAACACACCGCCATCTCGCGGCTCCAGCGTATCCAGCGTATCCAGCACTTCTCGAAGAAGAACGGGGACGTGACGGGATGGTCCGCCAGCAGCATTTTCGTGCACGCTGCCTCCCGTCATGTATCCGCCCCCGAATTGGGCGAGCCTGAAGACGTTGCTCCAAGCCTGCGACGCAGCTCACGCACGCGAATTTTGGCCTCATTGCGATACGTTTCAAAGCGTTCGGGCGCCCAGATCTGAAACTTGTAACCCTGACCGACAAAGGTCACATGGGTCGTGATACCTGCATGTTCTTTCAACGCATCTGACAGGGTAACGCGACCGTCTGTATCAATCTTCAGGTTCTCGCTTTCACCCAGAAGAGCTGTCGACAGGAACTCATGATCTTCAGAAAATGTCTCAAACTGCGCCAGCCGATCCCGGATAGCCCCCTGAAACCGGGAGCCGCCCGCATCAATAGCCTGCATGTCAAGTGTCGGACAACAATAGAGAAATTTGGCTTCCTCATAATCCAACACGGCCCGAAAGGCTGCCGGGATAGACACCCGTCCTTTCGAATCCAGCTTGTTGGTTACGCGGGAGACAAAATCACTCATCAGTATCCCCAAAAACGCAGGCTCTCTTCGACCCGCTTCAGATTCCCAATCAAACTGAGCGACAAACCGTCCTGATCCTGACTGTTCAGCCTGCCCACACTGACAACACGCCCGATCACTCAGTACAACTTCATGGGATAATATGGGATATCATGGGAGAATATGGGCGTCAATGGAATCGTCCGGGATTCATGCCCTATACACATGTCTAAACCAACCGCGAAAGGGTTAAGATTTCCTTTCATCGGATTCCCCTCTGCAGAGTTCCGAGTTCAGGCTGTTACAGGAAAGAAAGTACGCCAGTCGGTCTGTAAGCCGGGTTTTGTATGGCGGAGAAACTCCGCGCGGCAATCATTCATCTGGGATGCCCATCACTGGACACCTCACGCGACCCACCCGGACAGCTGACGTGGAAATACGCCTGGACACAGGCCCGCGCTGTCCCTATTCGGTCTTGCTCCCGGTGGGGTTTACCATGCCGCTTCCGTTACCGGTCGCGCGGTGAGCTCTTACCTCACCCTTTCACCCTTACCGATCATGATCGGCGGTTTGCTTTCTGTGGCACTGTCCCTGAGGTCGCCCCCGCCGGATGTTATCCGGCACCGTATTTCCATGGAGCCCGGACTTTCCTCCCCGGATTGCTTTCGCGACACCGGAGCGATCACCCGACCGACTGGCAGGATGGCCTTACGAAGATAGAGCCTGAGGGTCAAGCACCAAGATTATCCGATTGCTGCATATTCTGTTGAGGCACGCTCCTGCAGAAGCTTCAGCAGAGCCCGACTGGCACGTTGTATCTCTTGCTCGGGAGAACTGGCGAACCCCAGCAGCAGCCCCTGCCGGCGGGGTGCAGTCGTATAAGACGGGCTCAGCGGAACCCCGTCAAAACCCAGCGCCCTGAACTGCATCGCCAGGCTGACGTCGTCCATCGTCTGGTCCCGCAGCCAGGCGACGAGCTGCATTCCACCATCCGGCACAACAATATTCAGATAGGCCCCGCAGGTATCCAGCAGCAATTTGGCCATGACATCACGACGCTGCTCGTAAATCTGGCGCATCTGCCTGACATGGGCACGGTAATGGCCATCCTCAATGAAATCAGCCAGCGCATCCTGAATATAAAGGCTCGGCACCTGCCCCGTATTCCGCAAGGCCCGTGAAAACGCCTCCACCAGCCCACGCGGAACAACAAGATAGGCCACACGCAAGGCAGGCAGCATGGTCTTTGCGAAGGTGCCCATATAGATGACACTGCCATTTTGATCGAGCCCCTGCAGCGACGCGATCGGCCGTCCGCGATAGTGGAACTCGCTGTCATAATCGTCTTCGATAATGAAAGCCCCGGTCTGTGCTGCCCGGTTCAGCAGTTCCGTACGTCGTTCAAGCCCCATAAAAACGCCGGTCGGATATTGATGCGATGGCGTGACGTAGATCAGGCGGGGGTCTCCGGCCTGACGTTTGATGGAAACCCCTTCTTCATCGACCGGCACCGGTACGATACGAGCTCCGACACCAAAAAGAGAGGCCCGCATGCCGTGATATCCCGGCTCCTCGATCCAGGCTTCATCCCCCGGGTCAACCAGCATACGGGCGACAAGATCAAGCGCCGCCTGGGCAGAACTGAGAACCAGCAACTGGTCATCACCGGCACGGAGCCCCCGGAACTCAACCAGATGCCGCATGATCGCAGATTTGAGGCGGGGAAGGCCCTGATAATATTCATAGCCACCGCGACGACCGGTGATCTGCCGCCCGGCCCGCCTCAAACACCGGGCCCAGAGGTCAGACGGGAACAGTCTCGGGTCCGGCATACAGGGCTGCATCGGCAGAACCTGCTCTTCATCGCGGCGCTGAACCCTTGTCAGAGCCTCACCAGCACGCGACAAGCGGACAGCATTGTCCTGTCCTGACATATCAACAGTCTCAAGACCAACATCACCGGGCAGGAACTGGTCAGCAGCCGGAGCCACGCGGGTCCCGCCACCTTTTCGAGTGATCAGATATCCCTCCATGGTCAGCTGCTCATAGGCCGCAACCACGGTATTACGGCCCACATCCAGCATATCGGCCAATTGCCGCGTTGCCGGGAGCCGAAGATGTGCTGGCATGGTTCCGGATACAATCGCGGCCTTGATCTGCCTGTAAAGCTGCCGATTGAGCGGTTCAGGAAGGGCCCGATCCAGAGCCAAAGATGAAACAGCCTGCTCCATAACTTCATTAGTCCCATATGATGTGAACATTTGGACCTTTATGAAGAACCAAACAAAAGAAACCATATAGGCGGGCAACAGGGAACGCAAGACGTGGAGCTGACAGGGAATGCAAGAACCATATCAGTGGCAGAACAACGACCAGGGTTATTCGGTCGGACTGCCACTCACGCATGCGAAAAGACCGGACCATCCGCGCAGACAGGCTCTTGAAGGACAGTACTGCACGCTCCAGCCTCTTGATGCTAGGAAACATGCTCGCCAGCTTCATGACGCAAACAAACTTGATGCAGATGGCAGCATCTGGACTTACCTGCCTTACGGACCCTTTGCAAAACTCACCGATTATCAATCCTGGCTTTCCGATTCGGCGACCAGCATTGATCCGATATTCTTCACCATTCTGGAGCGGGAAACAGGAGAAGCCGTCGGGCTTCTTTCCTACCTCAGGGTCAATCCCGCAGCCGGGTCCATCGAAGTCGGCCATATTTGCCTCTCCCCAAAAGCACAGAGGACACGGTTGGCAACGGAGGCTCTGTTCTTGCTGATGAGCAATGCCTTTGCTCTCGGCTATCGTCGGTTCGAATGGAAATGCGATGCCCTGAACCGGGGTTCAAGAGCGGCCGCCGAACGACTTGGCCTGTCCTTTGAGGGTGTTTTCCGCCAGGCCACTCATTACAAAGGCAGAAACCGGGACACGGCCTGGTTTGCGGCAACAGACCAGGACTGGGCAACACTCAAGCCCGCTTTCGAACACTGGCTCGCCCAGGACAATTTTGATGAGGCCGGGCATCAGATCAGCAGCCTGTCCAAACTGACAGCGCCAGTCCTTCACCTGCGTTTCTCAGACTGGCCGCTTGCAAGCAAACTTCCCTGACACAAGACAATACCAAGATACGAGATATCCAATGACTGACATTTACAATCCAACCAAGCTCGGCAAGATTCGCGTTGGAGCAAAGGCTTCCTATGACAAAGAGAGCATCCATGCGGTTCTTGACCAGGGCCTGATTGCCCATATGGGATTTCAGGTCAGTGACAGACCTGTGGTCATTCCCATGGCCTATGGCCGGATAGGCGACAAGGTCTATGTTCACGGTGCCAAGGCCACCCGCGCAATCAAGGCGAACAGGAACGGACTGCCCATCTGCCTGACGATTACACTGATTGAC